>NZ_JACJHR010000085.1 GCF_014174495.1 Amycolatopsis echigonensis | reverse complement strand
CAGCGCGTTCCGCACGTGCGGCCGGTTCAGGCGCAGGGTGCCGATGCCGTCGGCGACGGAGTACTCGATGGTGCGGAAGTCGTCGCCGGGCCTGCCGCCGTCGAGGGCTTCGTGCCAGCGTTCGCTGTCGGTCAGCTGGACCAGCCCGCTGATCCGGTCGCCGTCGAAGCTCAGGATGTGCTGGAACTCGGCGTCCAGGACGCCCCCGCTCGCCTTCGCCTTGCCGGTGTAGGTCCCGACGACCAGCAGGCTGTCGTCGTCCAGCGGGTGGAAGCTCGCCGGCTCGGCGCGGGCGACAAAGTGCCGCGCGATCCCGCCCCAGAACTCCCGGCGCATCTGCTCCGCGCCGTGGTAGGTGCCGCCGAGCTCCATCGGCAGTCCCGCAGTCGTGCGGCCGACGAAGTCCGGATGCAGCAGCTCCGAGAGCAGGTCGCGGTCGCCGCGCGCCAGCGCGTCGTACAGCGAGGCGGCCAGCTTCCGGCGGTCCGTCGTCGCGGCGGCATCGGTGCGCTCCACTGCGCCTCCCTTCGTTTCGAATCTAATATAGATAAAATTCTGACACCCCGTCAAGACGTCGACCGCGCCGCGGGCGTCACCCCAGGTCGGAGCCGACGACGGAGACGAAGGACACGCAGCTCCCCGGCCTGCCGCCGAGGTTGTGCGTCAACGCCCGCCGCGGATCGGGCAACTGCCGCTCACCGGCTTCGCCGCGGAACTGCAGCCAGCATTCGTAGAGCATCCGCAGGCCGCTCGCCCCGACCGGGTGCCCGAAGGACTTCAGTCCCCCGTCCGGGTTGACCGGGAGCCGCCCGTCGAGCTGGAAAGCACCGTCCAAGCTGTCCTTCCAAGCACTGCCGCGCTCCGAGAACCCCATGTCTTCCATGAGGATCAGTTCGGTGGGCGTGAAGCAGTCGTGGACCTCGGCGAAGGAGATCTCGTGCCGGGGATCGGTGATGCCCGCCTGGGCGAAAGCGTCCTGCGCGCTCCGGACGACCTCGGGGAACGAGGTGTAGTCGTAGCCGGAGTCCGAGGCCCCCATCGCGGGGCCGGCGGCCAGCGACAGCCCCTTGACGTAGATCGGCCGGTCGGTGAACCGCAACGCGTCCTCCGCCCGGACGATCACGGCCGCCGCGGCACCGTCGGAGACCCCGGAGCAGTCGAAAACCCCCAGCCGGCCGGCCACCTTGGGCGCCTTCTCGACCTTCTCCTTCGTCACCCCGCCGCGGAACTGCGCGCGCGGGTTGAGGGCGCCGTTGGCGTGGTTCTTCCACGCGACGTGGGTCATCGCGGCGCGCATGTCACCCGGGTCGACGCCGTAGCGGGCGCAGTACGCCGGGTCCAGGAGGGAGAACGCGGCAGGAGCGGTCAGACTCAGTTCGGCCGCGGTGCCGTCACTCGGCGGGTCGGATCGCAGCAGCCCGGAGAAGCCGGAGTCCTTGAGCTTCTCGACACCGACCGCCATGACGACGTCGTAGGCGCCGGAAGCCACCGCGTAGCAGGCGTTGCGAAAGGCCTCCGACCCCGTCGCGCAGTAGTTCTCGACCCGGGTCACCGGCTTGTAGTCCAGGGCAAGCGCCTTGCTCAAGGTCAGCCCGGACTGGCCCGAACCCAGCGTGCCCAGCCAGTAGGCGTCGACGTCGTCGCGCTCCAGCCCGTCGACGGCGGACACGGCCTCCTGGGCGGCGTCGACCAGGAGGTCCTCCGCCGACGCCGACCAGTGCTCGCCGAAGCGCGTGCATCCCATCCCGACGATGGCGACGCGGTCCCGGATCCCGTTGCTGCTCATGCCCGTCCTCCAGCGGTGACTGCGGCTTCCCGCGCCGGCGAAACCGCCTCGTCGACCAGGCGCGCCTTCCAGAAGTAGTTGTGGACGTTCCCCGCGGTGAAGAGCTTCCGGAAGGTCAGCCCCACCCGGGTGCCGACGGCGAGATCGTCCGGTACGGCATCCGCGACTTCGAGCGTGTACCGGCCACCTCCGTCGAAGTCGACGACCGCGTCGATCAGCGGCGGGGACGGCGAGAAAGCCAGCCTGTCCACCGTGTAGGTCGCGACCGTTCCGCGGTCGGTGGCCAAGCCGACCGGCTCTATCTCGTCGGTGTGACCGCACTGCTTGCAGACCCGTTGCGGCGGCAGGTGGGTGAATCCGCAGGCCTGGCAGCGGGCGCCGGCGAAGGCGAACTTCCACTCCCCCGCGCGGCGCGACGGCGGTCCGGCGGGACGCTCGGGCTCCGGCCGTCGCGGTGGTTCGCGGTCGAGCAGGCCCCGCCAGCTGAGATAGGTCACGTAGGGGACGTCGATGCCGGGCTCCAGCTCGGTCCGGAGCGGCCGGGCCTGCCGGGCTCGCGGAAGGGCGGCTGTCGCCCGGAGGAGGATCGCGTCGCACCCGTCGGCGACGGACACGACGAGGATCGACTGGCCCGGCTCGGCGCGGTCGAGCGCGTCCGCGAGCCCGATGCCGAGATCGGCCGCGCCCGCGTGGCCGATCGGGGACGTGCTGGTCGAGATCGCGCCGGCGATGGCCTTCGGCCCTTGCTTGACCACACCGCTGTTCGGCGAGACCACGACGACGTGGTCCGCCTGGGCCAACCCCGCCTCGTTCAACGTCTCCTGGGCGACCTCGCGCGCCAGCGGGAGATAGGCCTCGAGTCCGAACCTCTCCTCCCACTGCTCGGCGGCCGGCGACCCCGGCAGGCGCCAGCGGTCCAGCAGCTCGAGGGTCGAGGACCGCTCGGCGAGGACTTCGGCGATCGCGTCCGCGCCGTCGCCGAACAGGAAGGCCGCGGCACCGTCGCCGCCTCCTCGCTCGTCGGCCGAGCCGGGCCGGCCCACCCGGACATCGGCGAACACGGCGAGTCCGCGACTCGCCGCGGCCGCGCGCCAGGCCGCGACCGCCGACCGTGCCGAGCCGGCGACGTCGGCGGCGAGGATGCTCGCGGGCAATCCCAACCCGGCGTGCACGGCCGTGGCGTTCGTCTTGTCGAAGTAGGCCGGCGACGTCGTCGCGAAGTAGAGACTTGCCGGCGACGGCCCACCCGAGCGCAGCACCGCGGCGCCCGCCGCGACCGCCATGGTGGTGCTGTCCTCGTCGAAGGATGCGACCACCCGGGCGCCCTTTCCCGGCGGAGTGCCCAGGAGGGCACCCAGTTCCGTGCGCTGCAGCCGGTATCGCGGCAGGTAGCTCGCGTAGCCGAGGATTCCGGTCATCGCTCTCGTTTCCCGGCCGGTCAGGCCGTTTCGATCAAGGCGGCCATGCCCTGGCCACCGCCGATGCACATCGATTCCAGGGCGAGGCCGCCACCGCGGCGGCGCAGCTCGTGGAGCATCGTCGTCAGGATCCGGACGCCGGTCGCGCCGATGGGGTGTCCGAGGGAGATCCCGGACCCGTTGACGTTGAGCCGGTCCGCGACCTCGTCCTCCTTGACGCCCCAGCCTTTGAGCACCGCCAGCACCTGGCACGCGAACGCCTCGTTGACCTCGATCAGATCCAGGTCGTCGAAGGAGACACCGGTGCGGTCGAACAGCTTGCGCACGGCGGGCACGGGCCCGATGCCCATGGTCGCGGGCTCGCAGCCGGCCGCGGCCCACCCACGCAGGTACCCGGACGGTTCGAGACCCAGCTCGCCGAGCTTGTCCTCGGCCACGACCAGGCACGCGGCGGCCGCGTCGTTCTGCTGGCTGGAGTTCCCGGCGGTGACGGTGCCCGACGGCATGAGCGTCCGCAGGCGCCCGAGAGTTTCAGCTGTCGAGTCCGGGCGAACGCCCTCGTCGCGAGCGAATCGGACTGGCTCGCCGCGGCGCTGCGGAACGTCGACGGCCACCACTTCGTCGTCGAACCGGCCGGCCTCCCAGGCCGCGGCGGCACGCTGGTGGCTGCGCGCCGCGAACTCGTCGGCCTCGTCGCGGGTGATGCTGTACTGCCGCGCGAGGTTTTCGGCGGTTTCGATCATCCCGCTGATCTTCCCGAAGCGATCCTCCGGCTGAGATCGTTCGCGCCCGCGGTCGAGCCGGTCGTACAGGGACACCGTGCCCGCACGGCTGCCCCATCGCGAGGTCGTCGAGTAGTACTCGATGTTGCTCATGCTTTCCACGCCGCCGGCGAGCACGACGTCGGCGGCCCCGGTCTGCACCATCATCGCCGCGGTGACGACGGCCTGGAGCCCGCCACCGCAGCGACGATCGGTCTGGAAGCCGGGTACCTCGACCGGCAGCCCGGCTCGAAGCGCCGCCCACCGGCCGATGCACGGCGCTTCGGAGTTGGCGTAGGACTGGGCGAACGCGACGTCGTCGATCCTCGCGGGGTCGATGCCGGACCGCTCGACGACCGCCTTGATCACCAAGGCCGCGAGCTCTTCGGCGGGCAACGGGCGCAGCCCGCCGCCGAAGGTCCCGACCGGGGTGCGCAGCGGGGTGACCAGGGCAGCTCGTCTCATACCGGAACTCCTGCGTTGTCGATCGCGGCCTCGAGCACGGGCCGCTGTTCGGGATGGGCGACCGCGAGCATCCGTTCCCGGCGGACCTTCAGCGGCTGACCGCGCAGGTCCGCGACCCCGTACTCGGTCACGATGAACCCGGCGTCGCATCGGGCGGTGCTCACCGGACCGGACAGCCGCGCGACGATCTTGCTCGTCCCGCCCGACATCGCCGGCAGCGCGACGATCGGCTTCCCGCCGTGCGACCGAGAGGCTCCGCGCAGAAAGTCGACGGCACCGCCGACCGCGCCGACGTACTGCCCACCGGCGACTTCGGCGTTGACCTGCCCGGTCAGGTCGACCTCGACCGCCGAGTTCACCGCGACCAGGCGGTCCTGTGCGGCGAGCACCGAGGGGTCATGGGTGTACCGGGTTCCGCGCAGCTGGATCGCCGGGTTGCCGTCCGCGAACCGGAAGAGCCTCCGCGTGCCCATCAGCAGGCCGGCGACCGAGCGGCCCCGGTCGACGCTCTTGCGCGCGTTGGTGATGACTCCGGCCGCCATCAGCTCGGCGGCCGTGTCGTTGAGCAGCCCGGAGTGCACCCCGAGATCGGTGCGGTCGGTCAGCTGCGAAAGCACCGCCTCCGGCAGGGCGCCGATGCCGAACTGCAGGGTGGCACCGTCGTCGATCAGCCCGGCAACGTGCTCGGCGATCCGCTGGGTCTGCGCGGTGATCGCCCGGGGCGGCATCTCCGCGGGCGCCCGCGAGGTGTGCACGACGACGTCGAAGTCGGCCGTCCTCGGCATCCAGTCTCCCGGAGTGCGCGGTACCTGGTCGTTGACCTCCGCGATGACCACCCGGGCACCGGGGATGGCCGCGCTCACGTAGTCGTCGGCCAGGCCGAGGCTGTGTCGGCCGTCCGCGCCCGCAGGCGCGACCTGGATCAGGACGACATCGGCACGCAGCGAGCCGCCGGCCAGCAGGTGCGGCAACGTCGAATAGTGACTCGGAACGACGTCGAGCACGCCATCGGCGTACAGCTTCTTGTTGCCGCCACTGCCGCAGTACGAGACGAAGCGGACGTGGTCGCCGTGCTCGGGCCGTACCGTCCTCGCCGCCGGGATGCCCAGGAAGCACCGAAACGGGCCGATGGACGCGCGTTGCGCCAGCAGCGTCTCGGTCAGGGTCTGGGGTTCGCCGCAAGCCTGGCCCCACACGACGGTGTCGCCGGAGCGGATGTAGCGGCTGAGGTCCAGCAGCCCGGGCTCGGTGATCGTCTCCGGCATCAGGGCCGGGCGCTCTCGCGCCACCGGTCCGCCGACGGGTCGAGCAGCTGCTGCAGGTGCCCCTCCGGCAGCCACACGATCGTCTCCAGCTCCAGCGCGTCGAGGAAGCGGACCCGGCCGGTCCGCACGTCCTCCAAGCGCAGGCGCGGCCCGTTCGCGGTGGTGTCCACGCGCACGTCGACCTCGGCGAATTCGCTGCCGACAATCCCCAGGGTCTCCGGGCCGTGCAGCTCGCCTGCCTTGCCGTCGTCCGGCATGGTGTCTCCCTTCCCGGACCTCAGATGAGGAACGCCATCGTCGGAATCGGCTGGTCGCTGTTGACGAGGAGAACCTTCTTGTAGGCCAAGCGGATCTCGCCGTCGATCACCCGCAACCGGTACGTAGTCCGGCCCGCCCAGATCTCCGTGCCTCGGATCCGGGACTCCACCAGGACGAAGTTCGCGCCCACGACCGTGTCACCGCCGTCCTCTTCAAGGATCTCGACGTTGGATATGACCCGGCGAAGGTTAGACGGCGGTGACTGTGAATACCGCTTGCCCGTCCGCAGCTGCTTGAGCCGGGTCGAGATCCGGTTGCGGTTGTCGAAGATCACCGAGACCTGCGTCGACGGGTCGACGGCGTCGTCACCGGCCGGCACCCAATACAGGGCGTCGTCGGTCCACAGCGCTTCCCACGCGTCGTAGTCATGCTCGTCGGCGTAGCGGCCCTCGCGGTAGAGGAACTGCTCGACCTGCCGGATGTCCAATGTGGTCGGCGCAGTCACTTGTCCGCCTCCATCAGCGTGCGGTAGTGCGACCAGAAGCCGCGCATCCCGGTCTCGTCCGTCGCCGTACCGATCTTCAGCCCGCGCTCGTCGACCTGCTCACGGTGCAATCCACGGCGTAGGTCGAGCCATTCCGGCTGCAGCATCGCGACTCCGCGCTGGTTGCGCTCGTACATCTCGGTGTCGTCCGCGAGCAGCATCCCGGCTGGCCCGACCGAGCCGATGGACTGGGACACCATGCGCTTGTTCAGCTCCGGCGCGCCCTTCAGCTGCACGGCGGTCGAGTGCTGGATGCACTCGTCGGCCGACAGCGGCTGGATGACGAAGACCTGGATCTCGGCGATGAACAAGTTGGGAAAGATCATGACGTGCGGGGCGCCTTCGATGAGGATCTCCTCGGCCGCGTCGCCGTGCTTCTCACGCATCTTCGCCACGTAGTCCGGCACGCGTTCCTCGGTCGTGCCGAACCAGCGCATCGGTTCGCCGAACTTCCGGAACTCCGGGCGCAGGTCGTTCTCGCTGTGCCCGTTGCCGAGGTTGCGCGTCACCGCCGTGGACTGGTCGCTGTAGAGCGCTCCGATCGGGCTCCCGGTGACGCTGAAGATCGAGCCGTGGACGAACTGCGGGTGGTAGCCGTCGGTCTCGTTCTCCGCCAGCAGCTTCCAGTTCGCGCGCGTGCGGTGCTTGAGCCAGCCCGCGTTCAGCTCGATCTCGCCTTCGGGCGACAACCGGGCGAGGCGGTCCAGCTCGCCGGCGGCGGCACCCAGATGCTCGGCCAGGCTCGGACCGTCCTCGGCGAAGCTGCCGAACACGAAGCCCTGGTAGGTCTCGACCCGCGGCACCCGGCCCATGCCGAGTTCGAGCTTGCCCTTGCCGCCGTAGCCCTTGTTGTACGGGTAGCCGAGCAGCTCGCCGGTGTTCCGGTACGTCCAGCCGTGGTACGGGCACCGGAACGAGCCGGAGTTGCCGTGGGCGTCCTCGCACACGAGGTTCGCGCGGTGCGCGCAGCGGTTCAGCAGCAGGTGAACATCGCCGGCGCGGTCGCGCGTCATGACGATGTCCTGCGGACCGATGTTCTTGCGGACGTAGTCGTTCGGCTGCGGAACCTCGCTGACATGACCGACGTAGACCCACGAGCGGTACCAGATCCGCTCCAGTTCCTCGGCGAAGATCCGGGGATCCGTGTACAGGGATCCGTGTACCCGGTCGGGGTGGATCAACGACGCGTAGTCGGGTCGCGAGTCCGGTGCGGCCGTGTTCGGCACCGTCGCGGTCATGGGGTCGCCTCCACTTTGTCCGTCTCGTTCTCTCGGGTGCCGGCCGCGGCCAGCCGTTCCTGCGCCAGCTTGACCAGGCGGAACTTCTGGACCTTCCCGGTCGGCGTGGTCGGCAGCTCGTCGGCCGCCAGGAAGACCACGTGCTTGGGTACCTTGAACCGGGCGAGCTTCTCCTTGCAGAGCGCGATGACGACGTCCTCGGTGATCTCGACCTCCGGGGCCCGCACGATGCAGACGCACCCCGCGTCGCCCCAGCGTTCGTCGGGCACCCCGATCGCGTAGACCTGGCTCACCCCGTCGTGCCGGCTGAGCAGCTCTTCGATCTCCTTCGGCATGACCAGTTCGCCGCCGCTCTTGTACAGCTCCTTGCTCCGCCCGGTCAGCTCGAGGTAGCCGTCTTCCCGGACCCGGCCAAGGTCGCCTGAACGCACCCAGCCGCCCGCGATCGCCTTTGCCGTCTCGTCGGGCTTGCGCCAGAAACCGAGCATGTGGGTCGGCCCGTGCGACGCGAGTTCGCCTTCGGTGTGAGGTGGCAGGTCGTGACCTGTTTCAGGATCGATGGTCTTGTACTGCGTGATGGCGTCCGCGTCCTCGACGCCGGCGGCACCTGCCAGCTTGGGACGTCCGACCGTTACCGACGCGTAGGTCAGGTCGTCCTCCGGCAGGCTGAGGGTCATCGCCCCGCCGCACTCGGTCATGCCGTAGCCGGTGACGATCTCCGTCGCACCCAGTTCGTCCCGGACGCGTTCCCAGAGCCACACCGGCGCCGGCGCCGCTCCCGAGAGGACCGCGTTCAGCGACGAGAGGTCGAACTCCTTGCGGCGGGGGTGTTCCAGAAGCGCCACGGTCATCGTCGGCACGCACAGGATGTCGGTCGCCCGGTGCCGCTCGATGCCTTCCAAGTAGCGCACCGGGTCGAACGCCGGCTGCGGGATGATCGCCCCGCCGACGACCATCGCGGCGAGCAGCCCTTCCACGTAGCCGAACATGTGGTAGCAGGGCAGCGAGAAGAGGATGCGGCGGCCGTCCTCGAACGCCCGGGTGAGCGCCGACGCGTAGGCCGTGCGCTGCACCGCGTCATGAGTCACGAGCACCCCCTTGGGCGCGCCCGTGGTCCCCGACGTGTACAGGATGTCGCCGACGTCGTCGGGCTTGGCGGAGGCGTCGTCCGCGGCCCCGGGATTTGCCGCACCGAGTTCGGCCAGTCCTTCGACCGTGCGCACCCCGTCCCGGTGCCAGCCCTCGCCGGGAAGCACGACGACGTGCCGCAGGCTCGGCAGCTGTTCCGGCGCGCCCAGCTCCCAGCCCGGGGCGATCGCGTCGAGCATCGCCGGGTAGTCGAGACCGCCGAACTCGGACATCGTGATCAGCACCGAGCACTCGGACTGGGCGAGGACGTAGGCGAGCTCTTCCTGCCGGTACAGGTAGTTGAACGGGATGGCCACGGCCCCGGCCGCGGCGATCGCGAACTTCAGCGGGACGAACTCCAGGTGGTTGGCCATCAGCAGGCCGACCCGGTCACCTCGCCGCACCCCCAATGCGGCCAGGCCGTCGGCGAGCGTGGCCGCCCACGCCGCCACTTCCCGGTAGCCGACGGTGCGCTGGCCGGTGATGACGAACGGTCGTTCGCCGTACTCGTCGGCGCAGTGCGCCAGCCAGCCGTCCAGGGTGCGGGGCACCCAGGTCTCGAAGCGGGACCGGAGCACGGAGCGCCGCTGCTCGATGTCCGAGCCCATGCGCACCTCCTCGTTGCTTAATCAATATTAGATTAACTGACGGTCGGCTCGCGGACAACCGTGGCCACTGCCGGGTGGATCACTTCAGCGGGGACAGCTCACCGGCGGTCACCGCGTCCAGGAGCTTGAACTTCCGGACCTTCCCGGTCGGAGTGACCGGCAGGGCGTCGACGAGGAACCAGCGCTGCGGGACCTTGAACGACGCCAGGCGCTCGCGGCAGTGCCGTTCGAGCTCGTCGCGGAGGCCCACCGTTTCCGCTCCCCGCAAGTGGATGACGGCGCCGACGGCCTCACCCCACTTTTCGTCAGGCAGGCCGATCGCCACAGCGTCGATCACGGCGGGGTGTTCGGCAAGGCAGGACTCGATCTCGGCGGGGGCGATGTTCTCTCCTCCGCGGATGATCAGGTCCTTGAGCCGGCCGGTCAGGGTGATCATGCCGCGGTCGTCCATGGCGCCGAGGTCGCCCGTGTGGACCCAGCCGTCCACGTCGACCGTCCGGGCCGTTCCCTCCGGATCGTGCAGGTATTCCACAAGCTGCTGGTATCCCCTGGCACAGATCTCCCCCGCCACCCCGAGCGGCTGGACCCCACCGGTCGCGGGATCGATGATCTTGCACTCCACCTGCGGCAACGGGCGCCCGATCGTGTGCACGAGGTCGTCGTGCGAATCATCGCGGCGCGTCATCGTCAGCACCGGGGCGAGTTCGGTCTGCCCGAACAGGTTGTGCACCGAAGCACCGAAGAGCTGCTCGGCGGCTTCGATCATCACGCGCGGCACGTTGGCCGCGCCTCCCAGCACCGTCCTGAGCGCCGGCGGATCGTCCTGCGTCCTCGCCAGCTCGATGATCGCCCTGAGAACCGTCGGCACGTAGAACAGCAGGTTGACACCTTCGCGGCGCATCGTGTCGAGCGCCGACGCCGGGTCGAAGCGCTCGGCGAGGTAGACGCAGCCGCCGAGCCACAGCGGACCGAGCGTGCCGATCACGCAAGCCGCCGTGTGGAACATCGGCAGCGGGTTGTAGGCGACCGCACCGGGCTCGGCGTCCGCGGTCTCCAGCGTGAGCTTCGCGACGTTGACCAAGGACCGGTGCCGGAGCAGAACGCCCTTCGGCACACCGGTCGTGCCCGAGGTGTACTGCAGCATGCCCGGTGAGTCGGGGGCGACTTCGGGAAGAGCGGCCTCGGGGTCCGCCCCGCCGAGCCAGTCGTCCCACTCGGACAGGTTGACGACCGTGCGCAGCCCCGGGCAGTCGGATTGCACGGATCCCACGACGGCGGCGAGGTGGTAGTCACGGCTGCGCTCGGCGTGGATCAGCGCAGCGGCGCCGGAGTGGTTCAGCGCGTAGGTCAACTCGTGTGCGCGTAGCACGGGGTTGAGCGCCACGAGCGTGACGCCGGCCAGCGCCGCGCCGTACTGGACGATCGGCCATTCGACGACGTTCGGCGCCCAGATGGCGACGTATTCGCCGGGCCGCACTGCACCGAGAAGCGCGCGGGCCACCCGGGACGCTTCGGTGTGCAACTCGATGTAGGTGTACCGCCGGAGTTCGCCCGAACCGTGCGATGTACCGACGAGCGCCGGTGCGTCACCCCGCTCGCGAGCCCGCAGCTCGAGCAGGCCGCCGACGGTGTGGTCGACCAAGGGAACGCTGTCGTCCAACGGCCACCTCGAGAATCCGTCCGCGACGAACCGCGTCACCGGTTCGGTCGATCGAGAGATCGTCATGACTCCAACCTCCGTTGGTTGTCCCGCCACGGGCGCTCGGTAGACTCCCACGAGCACGTTACCTAATACAGATTCAAAAAAACTCTATGGTTGAAGTTGAACCAGGAGATCTGGACACAGATTCTATTTCACAGTAGATTACTCGCCGCTGAACACGGCTGGTCGGCGCTCGCGGAACGCCGCGATGCCTTCGGCGAAGTCGGCCGTGTCGAACAAGGAAGCTTGCAGTTCGACTTCGCGCTCGAGCACTTCCGCGGGCGGGGCCGGCCACGCGGCGAACATCGCTTTGATCCCCGCGAGCGCCAGCGGCGGGCCCTCGGCGATCCGCCGTGCGTCTTCGAGGGCTCCCTCGAAAGCCGTTCCCGGCTCGGTCACGGTGTCGGCCAGCCCCAGACGCAGGGCGTCCTCCGCCGGCAACCGCCGCGGGAGGAGCATCAGCTGGCGGGCCACGGTCGGACCGACCCGGGCCGGCAGCGAGGCGAAGATGCCCATGTCGCCTGCGAGGCCGACGCCGGTGAATGTGGTGCTGAATGTGGCATCGGAGGCCGCCACCACGCGATCGCAGGCGATGGCCAGTGCCGTGCCCGCGCCGAACGCATACCCCTCGACCGCGGCCACGACAGGCTTGGGGCCGTTCCAGATCGCCCGGATCACCCGCTGGGCGGCCTGGGCCCGCGGCCGCGTTTCCTCCGGCGGCTGGCGGCGCATCGTCGAGATGTCGCCGCCGGAGCAGAACGAGCCGCCCGAGCCGGTCAGCACGATCGCGCGCACGCCCGTATCGGCCATCGCGGCTTCGAGCACCTCAGCGAGTACGACCCGCAGTTCCAGGTCGATCGCGTTGCGCCGGGCTGGCCGGTTGAGGGTGACGACCCGGACCGCATCGTGGTCTTCGCAAAGCACACAAGGTTCCATGCCGGCCGCCTACTTCCCGGTGAACCGCGGAGCTCGGCGCTCCATCACCGCGGCAAGGCCTTCACGCGAGTCGGCGGTGCCGGACAGCTCGGAGACCACGCGGGCCTCCTCCGGCAGCCGGGTCTCCAACGGCGCGCCGACGCCGCTCCAGACGAGCCGCTTCGTCGCCGCGATCGCCCTCGGCGCGCCTTCGGCGAGCGAGCGGGCCAGGCTGAGGGTTTCGTCTTCCAGCCGGTCGTCCGGCACGACCTTGGTGAGCAACCCGATCTCCGCTGCCTCGGCGGCGGTCAAGGTCGGGTTGGTCAGCAAGATCTCCATGGCCTTCCGCAGGCCGACCAGGTGGGTCAAGGTCACCGAAACCCCGGCGTCCGGCGCCATCCCGACTCGAACGGCACCGGACATGAATTTCGCCGACTCGGTCGCGACGACGAGGTCGGCGGCACAGACCAGGCCGAAGCCGCCACCGCCGGCCGCGTAGCCGTGCACCGCGGCGACGACCGGCGCGTTCAGCTGGTTCAGCGCGGAGATGGCGAGTTGCAGCCAAGCGGTAGCCTCCCGCAGGTAATCGGGAAGTGCCTCGCCCTTGCTCGCGAAGGTCCGCACGTCTCCACCCGCACAGAAATGCGGGCCTTCTCCCGAGATCACGAGCACTCGCACCCGCGGTTCCGCGTGGCAGTGGAGGACGGCCTCGTGGAGTGCTCGCAGGAACTCCACATTCATCCCGTTGGACGCCTCCGGGCGATTGAGCCGGATCCGCGCCACCCCGTCGTCGGCGAGGTCGAGCAGGACCGGCCCCGAGTCGATCAGCTTGTCCGTCATGTCAAGCTCGCTCCTTCCTGGTGAATCCGTCGATGCCGGCCGCCGCCGCAGCGTCGCCGCCGATGTGCTCGACCACCGTGGCCATCTCCCACTTGAGTCCCTCGTCGAGCGGCATTCGCAGGCCGTCGCGGACCAGGCGCTTGATCTTGACCAGGACGTCACGGTCCTTCTTGGCGACCGATGCGACGAACTCGGCGACGCCGACTTCGAAGTCCTCGGGCGCAAAACTCCGGTAGGCCAGCCCCCATGCCTCGGCCTGCGCGCCCGACAGGCGTTCGCCGCTGAGGATGTGCCCCAGCGCGCGCTGGTGGCCCACGAGCCGTGGAAGCCGCTGCGAGCCGCCTCCACCCGGCACCTGGCCGAAGTTCGCGTGGTTGTCGGCGATCTTCGCGTCGGCTCGGACGAGGACGACGTCGCACGCCTGCATCAGCTCGAAGCCACCGGCCATCGCGTAGCCCTCCACGGCGGCCACGACCGGGACGGGCAGGCCGGCGATCGCGGCACACGCCTGCCCGAAGTTCTCGAACAGCGGCGTCAGGGCAGCCGGGCCGTCCGCACTCAGGCGCTTGACCTCGTGGAAGTCGCCGCCGACCGAGAAGTTCCCGCCCGCGCCGCGCACGAGGATGACCCGCACCTCGCCGGCGAGCTGGGCGAATGCGGCACCGAGCTGGCGGCCCAGCTCGACCGTGATCGCGTTCATCGCTTCCGGCCGGTCGAGCACGACCAAGCCAACGTCGCCGTCCCTGGTCGCCGTGACGACCCTATCTTCCGCGGACGTCATCTCATCACCTGTTCCGGAACGTGGGTTTCCGGCGTTCGCGCAGCGCCTGGTAGGCCTCGGCCATGTCCTCGGTGCGCGACGCCAAGATCTGATTGCGGTTCTCGATTTCGGTGGCCGCAGCGAACGACGGGGCATCGACTCCGGCGTGGAGTACCTGCTTGGTCAGCCGCACGCCGAACGGGCTGTTGGCCGCCACCGCCGCGGCCAGCTCCAACGCCGTCGGCACCGCGGCGTCCTCCGCACAGAGGCGGTTGGCCAGCCCGATGCGCTGCGCCTCTTCGCCGCCGACGTGCCGGCCGGTCAGCATGATCTCGGCGGCCACGCCCATGCCGACGGTGCGCGGCAACGTCCACGACAGGCCGAGGTCGGCCCCGGCGAGGCCCACCCGCACGAAGGCCGCCGCGAAGGACGCCCCCGCCGTGACGACCCGCATGTCGGCGGCGAGCGCCAGCGACATTCCCGCACCGACTGCCGGACCGGTCACCACCGCGATGACCGGGACCGGCAGATCGACCAGACGCCGGCAAATGCCCGCCCAGCCCTCCTGGGCGCTGAGCAACTCGGGCAAGCCCGCCGACCACGTCTCGCCGAGCGCGTCGAGGT
Organism: Amycolatopsis echigonensis; assembly: GCF_014174495.1. Taxonomy (GTDB): domain Bacteria; phylum Actinomycetota; class Actinomycetes; order Mycobacteriales; family Pseudonocardiaceae; genus Amycolatopsis; species Amycolatopsis echigonensis. The sequence goes on along the minus strand of NZ_JACJHR010000085.1, from coordinate 21,778 downwards.
CGAACCCGGCGCAGAAGCTCCGCCCGGCTCCGGTCAGCAGCACGGCGCGGACCTCGCTGTCGCCTGCAACCGTGTCGAGCACCCGGCCCAGCCGCCCCAGCAGGTCGGGATCGAGCGCGTTGAGCCGCTCGGGGCGGTTCAGCATCAGCTCGACGACGCCCTCGACCGGCTCGCTGACCAGCAGCGGGCCGACGGACACGGGAGCGAGGCTCACATCAACCGACCGCCGCCCACTTCGAGCACTCCGCCCGTCATGTAGCTCGACAGATCCGAGGCGAGGAAGAGCACAGCACCAGCCACTTCGCGGGGTTCGCCGGCTCGCTTCATCGGGATCGCGGCTTCGCGCTCGGCGAAGATCTCAGGCGGCATCGCCTCGGTCATCGCGGTCCGGATGAGGCCCGGTTGGACGGCGTTGACCCGGACGTTCTTGTGGGCGACCTCCTTGGCCGCCGCCTTCGTCAGGCCCACGATGCCCGCCTTGGCGGCACTGTAGTTCGTCTGCCCCGGGTTGCCGGACTTGCCCGAGAGCGACGAGATGTTGACGATCGAGCCGCTGCCGGCGTCTCGCATCACCGCCGAAGCGGCCCGCACGCCGAGCCAGGTCCCGCGGAGATGGACGTTGATCACCGCGTCGAAGTCCTCGACCGGCATCTTCCTCAGCGAGGCGTCACGGGTGATCCCGGCGTTGTTGACGTGGATGTCCAGGCCCCCGAACTCCTCGACAGTCTCGCGGACCACGCGATCCACCGCGGCTTCGTCGGTGACGTCGCAGGCCAGGCCGAGCGCCGGGCCACCCAGGTCGGCTGCGGCCTGTTTGACGCGGTCGGCGTCGAGGTCGACCAGCGCGACCCGGGCGCCTTGTTCGCTCAGCAGGGTGGCGATGGCCAGCCCGATGCCCTGACCGGCGCCGGTGACGATCGCCGTCCGGCCTTCGACCAGCCCGCTCACGCGACGTACCGCACGATCGATTCGATCACGCAGGCCGGCTTTGCGGCACCTTCGATCTCGATCGTGGTCGCGACGACCGCCTGCACCGCGCCGTCCAGCTCGGTGACCTCGGCGAGCTTCGACGTCGCCCGAAGCTTCGCCCCGACCGGGACCGGCGACGGCAGCCTGACCTTGTTGAAGCCGTAGTTGACCGCCATCCGGACGCCGTCGACCCGGTAGATCTGGTGCTGGAAGACCGGCAGCAGCGACAGGGTCAGCAGGCCGTGGGCGATGGTGCCGCCGAACGGGCCCTCCGCCGCGCGGACAGGATCGACGTGAATCCACTGGTGGTCGCCGGTCACCTCGGCGAAGGTGTCGATCCGTTCCTGGTCCACGACCAGCCAGTCGCTCGAACCGAGCTCCTCGCCGGCCGCCGCGGCCAGCTCGCTGATGTCGCTGAAGATCCTCATTGAACGCTCCCGACCACTGGCCAACTTTTCGAATTGAACATAAATTAGATACGCTCGGGCCGTCAACCGGACCCCGTGCGGACGTGAGGAGCGATCGAGATGGATCTGGGCCTGAACGGGGCACGTGTCCTCGTGACGGGAGGCGCTTCGAACATCGGGCGCGGCATCGTGCACGGTTTCGCGGCCGAGGGCGCCCGGCTCGTGATTTGCGACATAGACGAGACACAGGCGCTCAAGGTCAGCGCCGAGGCCCTCGAGCGGGGTGCCACGGCGGCCGAGATCGCCATCGAAGACCTGGCCCAGGACGGCGGCGGCGAACGCGCAGTGGACCAGCTCGCCGAACGCTGGGGCGGCATCGACGTGCTGGTCAACAACGCGGGCTGGAGCGAGCCCGGCTTCATCGCCGAGGACACCAGCCGAGCTAAATGGCAGCGCACGATCGAGGTGAACCTTTACTCCGCGATCGGCTGCACCCAGGCCGCCATCCCGCACATGCGTGAGGCCGGCCGCGGAGCGATCGTGTACATCTCGAGTGATGCCGCGTTCGGCGAGATCCGGCAAGGGATCTACGGCACCACCAAAGCCGGGCTCATCGCACTGGCTCGCACCGTCGCCAAGGAGCACGGCCGGCACGGCATCCGCTCGAACGTCGTGTGCCCCGGCCTGGTCCTGCCCGAGAGCGAGGACGCCGTTGGCAGCACCAGCCTGTGGGCAGTCGGACGTGACTCGGTCTTCAACGAAAAGCAGATCGAGGCACTCACGAAGGGCGTGCCGTTGCGGCGGCTCACCGAAGCGACAGACATCGCCAACGCCGTCACCTGGGTTTCCTCCGAGCACGCCGCCCGTCAGGTGACCGGCCAGGTGTTCTCGGTCAGCGGCGGGTACTCGATGCCGTGATGGCCGGACACAAGCGGAAGCGGGACAGCGAACCCGCCAAGTCATCGGCGACCCGCGAGCGGATCCTCGCCGCGGCGGCAAAAGTACTAAGCCACAAGGGATATTCCGAAACCAGGCTGACCGACATCGCCGAAGTCGCCCAGCTGCGCGCACCGGCGGTCTACTACTACTTCGATTCGAGGGAAGCGCTCATCGCCGAGGTCATGGCCGTCGGCCAAAGCAGGCTGCGCGACCACGTCGAGACGGCACTCGCCGCACTGCCGCCGGACCTCGACCCGATGGACCGGATCTGCGCGGCGGTCCAGGCGCACCTCCAGGTGGAGCTCCAGCTCTCCGATTTCGCCACGGCCGTCACGCGCAACATGGGCCAGTTGCCGGACGATGTCCGTGGGCGGCTCCGACAGGAAGGCGGCGAGTACATCTCCTTGTGGCGTGGACTGCTGGAAGCGGCGCGGAGCACGGGCGCGATCCGCGGCGACTTGGACCTGCGCGCGGCCCGGATGCTCATCATGGGCGCCCTGAACTGGACACCGGAGTGGTGGAACCCCGAGCAGGGGAGCCTGGCGGGCGTCGTGGCGACCGCGCAGAGCTTGGTACGCAACGGCTTGGGGTATCCCGCGTCTCAACCGGTCGCCTAGTTTTGAATGTATGTTAAATTCTAGAGTATCCGAGGACGTCCCAACGAAGGAGACACCCATGCCCGAGGCCTACATCGTCGACGCTGTCCGGACCCCCGTCGGACGACGAAAGGGCGGCTTCGCGGACACGCACCCCGCGGACCTCGGTGCCCACGTGATCCGGACGCTCGTCGAGCGTGGCGACTTCGACCCCGCCGCGATCGACGACGTCGTGTACGGCTGCCTGGACGCCATCGGATCCCAGGCCGGCGACATCGCGCGCACCTGCGCCCTCGCGGCCGGGCTTCCCGAAACAGTTCCCGGCGTGACCATCGACCGCCAGTGCGGTTCGTCCCAGCAGGCCGTGCACTTCGCCGCACAGGCCGTGATGAGCGGGACGTCGGACCTCGTGCTGGCCGGCGGCGTGCAGAAGATGACGCAGTTCCCCATCCTCAGCTCGTTCACCGCCGGCGAGCCGTTCGGCGCGACCGACCCGTGGACCGGATCCAAGGGCTGGGAAGCCCGCTACGGCAACCAGGAGATCTCGCAGTTCAACTCCGCGGAGATGATCGCCCGCGACTGGGACCTCTCCCGCGAAGATCTCGAGGTGTTCGCGCTCGAGAGCCACCGGCGCGCCATCCAGGCCCGCGAGGAAGGGCGTTTCGCCGCCGAGATCACCCCCTTCGAGGACGTCAAGCACGACGAAGGGCCACGCGGGGACACCACCCTGGAGAAGATGGCGGAGCTCAAGACCCTGGTCCCGGGCGGCCGGCTCACCGCGGCGGTCTCCAGCCAGATTTCGGACGCGTCGGCGGCGCTGCTGATCGCGTCCGAGGCTGCGGTGAAGCGACACGGGTTCACCCCCCGCGCGCGCATCCACCACTTGTCCGTGCTCGGCTCAGATCCGGTCAACCTGCTGACCGCTCCGCTCCCGGCCACCCAGCGCGCGCTCGAGAAGACCGGGCTGGGCGTCGACGACATCGACCTGTTCGAGGTCAACGAAGCCTTCGCCAGCGTGGTGCTCGCCTGGCAGAAGCACATCGGCGCGGACCCCGCCAAGGTCAACACCAACGGCGGCGCGATCTCGCTCGGCCACCCGCTCGGCGCATCCGGCGCACGCATCATGATCACCCTCCTGCACGAGCTGGAGCGCACCGGCGGCCGCTACGGGCTGCAGACGATGTGCGAAGGCGGCGGGCAGGCGAACGTCACCATCATCGAACGACTGGGCTGAACCCGATGGATCGAGACCTCTACGACGACGTCCACGAGCAGTACCGGGAAACCGTACGCGAGTTCCTCGAACGGGAAGTGGTGCCGAACCACGCCCGATGGGAGGAGGAGCGCTGGATCGACCGATCCGTGTACGTCGAAGCGGCGAAGCAAGGGATCTACGGCTTGCAGATCCCCGAGGAGTACGGCGGGGCCGACGAGCACGACTACCGCTTCCGGTTCGTCGTCGCCGAAGAGATCGCCAAAGTGCACGCGCTCTCCTTCGCCCTCACGGTGTCCCTGCAGGACGACCTCGTCCTGCACTACCTGCTGGACCTGACCACCGACGAGCAGAAGCAGCGGTGGCTGCCGGGCTTCGCCGCCGGTGAGCTCATCGGCGCGCTCGCCATGACCGAGCCCGGAGCGGGCAGCGACCTCCGCGGGATGAGCACCTCTGCCCGGCGTGACGGCGACGATTGGATCCTCAACGGCCAAAAAACGTTCATCAGCAGCGGGATCATGGCCGACCTGGTGGTCGTCGCCGCACGAACCGATCCCGAAGCGGGTTCCAAGGGGTACAGCCTGTTCGTCGTCGAGCGCGGGATGCCGGGCTTCGAGCGCGGCCGCAAGCTCGACAAGATCGGTTTGCCGGCCCAGGACACGGCGGAGCTGTACTTCGAGGATGTCCGGGTTCCCCGGGAGAACCTCCTCGGCACGGAGGGGCGGGGCCTGCAGCACCTGATGAGCCACCTCCCCCGGGAACGCCTCGGCGTGTCCATCAAGGCGATCGCGAACTGCCGGACGATCTTCGAGGAAACCCGCCGGTACTGCTTCGAGCGCAAGGCGTTCGGCCAGCCGATCGGCGACTTCCAGGCGGTGCGGTTCGAGCTCGCCGAACTGGCCACCGAGATCGACATCGTGCAGGCCTATGTCGACAAGTCCGTTGTCGCGTACAACGCGGGCAAGCTGACGGCGGTCGACGCGGCCAAGGGCAAGTGGTACGTGAGCGAGCTGCAGAAGCGGGTCGTGGACCAGTGTCTGCAGCTGCACGGCGGGTACGGGTACATGAGTGAGTACCCGGTCGCCCGCGCGTTCCTGGACACCCGGATCCAGACGATCTACGGCGGCACGACCGCGATCATGAAGGAGATCATCGGCCGCGACCTGGCCGGCTGAAGACGGCGGGGCCGGCCGCACGTCCCCCGACGGCCGGTCCCGCTTCCCACTTCGCTCAACCGTTGACCAGTACCGCCTTGCCGACGATCTTGCCCGCCGCGAGGTCCCGGAGCGCTTCAGCGCCTCGCTCCAGCGGATAGGTCGCCGTGACCGGCGGGCGCAGCCCGCCCGCGACCAGCTCGGCCAGCGCGTCCGCGGTTTCTCGCAACGCCGCCGGATTCGTCCGGAGGAACTCGCCCCAGCCCGCACCCACCACGCTGACGTTGCGCAGCAACAACCGGTTGACTTTCACGGTCGGGATCGCGCCACCGGCGAAGCCCAGCACGAGCAGCCGACCTCCCGGCGAAAGCGCCCGTACAGCATCGTCGAAGACGTCTCCGCCGACCGGGTCCACGACGATGTCGACGCCAGCGCCCGCGGTCAGGTCCTTCGCCTCGGCGAGCCAGCCTTCCCGCAGGGGAACCACCTCGTCCGCGCCCAGCCCGCGCAGGAACTCCTCGGTGTGGTCCCGCCGGACGCCGGCCAGCACCCTCGCACCGAGTGCCTTCGCGACCTGGATCGCGGCCGAGCCGATGCCGCCGGCCGAGCCCAGAACCAAAACCTTTTCTCCCGCCAGCAGTCCGGCTCGGCGGGTGAGTGCGAAGTGGACAGTCTGGTGATTGGCCAGTATCGCGGCGCCTTGGGCGAAGTCGAGCCCCTGCGGCATCGGCAGAACGAACGCGGGTGGGACCGCCAGACGCTCGGCATACCCGCCGATGCCGGGCGCGGCGAGCACGTTCTGCCCTTCGGCGAACTCGCTGCCTGCGGGAGCGCGCACGACCACGCCGGCGACTTCGCTGCCCGGCACGAACGGCGGCTGCGCGGCAGCCTGGTACCGGCCCTGCGTCAGCAGAAGGTCCGGGTAGCAGATGCCGGCCGCACGGACGTCCAAGACAACGTGGTCCTCGGCCTCCGGTGCGTCCATGTCGGACCACACGAGCCCATCCGGGCCCGTGAGCTCCCTCTGCACCAACGCCTTCACCGCGTACCTCCCACCGTGTGCGCTCTTCTCAGAGCCACCTCTCCGACGTATTCTAATGTTCAGTAAATTTCTCGGCGACGGGAGTCACCCATGCCCGCAAGCAGAACCGCTCCACCCGCCCTCCTGTTCGCCACGGCGGCGTGGTTCTGTCTCGGGATCGTCGAGCTGGCCGCGGCGATCGGCGACGTGCTGAGCACCGGACACGACGATAGCTCCGCCGCGGCAGGCGAGGCGTTCGGACCGGACTTCGCCGGAGTCGGCGCGCTCGAGATCGGCGTACCGCTCATCGTGGCGGCCGCGGCAGTGCTGACGATCGCCCTGCTCTCCCGGCTCCTCGCCGGACGGCGGCGCGCGGCCTACCTGCTCCCGCCCATCAGCGTGGCGGTGGTGCTACTGATCGCCCTCGGGCACCACCCGATCTCGACCATCGCCGGGCTCGTGCTGGTCACGGCGGGCAGCGTGCCCTTCCTGACCACACGCACGCACCGGTACCTGAACGGGTGGCGTCCGAGCCCGCGACCGCGTTCGGACGCCGGCCCGCTCAGCTGAGCAGCGACGTCACGAAAGTCAGCACGGCGAACGCCGTGAACAAGGCCGCCATGACCCAGCAGACGGCACCGCCGCGGCGGATGACCCGTGCGTTCTTCCGCCGGTGCTGCTCGTCGTAGTGGAACCCGGCCAGCGCCGGCGCGTGCCGCCTGCCCCACCATCCGACGGCGCCCAGCACGGCGGCCATGGCCAGGAACACGAGCGCGCTCACTTGCCGCCGCCGGAAGCCGGGATCCCCGCCTGCGTCGGTGCGTTGCCCGGAGCGGCGTCCGGGTCGGCGGGCCGGTAGTCGTCGGCGTACCGGACCCCTGCCGCGCGGATCTGGCCGCCGAGCCACGTGCGCCACTTGTCCAGCGCGCGTTCGGTGAGCAGCTGCTGCCGGAGCGGCTCCTTCGCCTGGGCGAAGTCAGCCGGGGTCGCGGCCGTGACCTGGCCGACCAGGCCGACGTTCCAGCCGTACTGGTTCTGCACCGGGCCGAAGACCTCCCCCGGCTTCGCCTTGAACGCCGCGTCGCCGTAGCCGGCGTCGAGCTGGTCCTTGCTCACGGTGCCCAGGTCACCGCCCTTGTCGCGGGTGCTGCCGTCGAGGCTGACCTGCTTCGCTTCCTCCGCGAACGGCGTACCGCCGCGGAGTGCCGTGACGACCTTGTTCGCGTCCGCCTGCGACTGGACCACGATGTTCGACACAGCACGCTTCTCCGGCGTCCCGAGGGTGGCCTTGCGTTGTTCGAAAGCCGTGGTCACGTCCTGGTCGCTGACGGCAGGGACATCCGCGGTGAGCTTGTCGAAGAGCTGGGCCAGCGCGAGCCGGCGCTTGAGCTCGTCGACGACGGCCTGCTCGGTGGTGCCCTGCTCGCCGAGGGCGGCCACGAACTTGTTGTAGGCGTCGGGGCCGTTGCCGAGCTTCTCGGCGACGAACTTCGACAGCGTGTCGCGAGCGGTCTTGTCCGCGATGACTATGCCGTTGTCCGCTGCGGCGTGGTCGAGGATCAAGCTGACCGCATACGCCTTCGCGGCGTCCTTGCGGAAGTTGCCCAGCTGGCCCTGGTCTGTCGGCACCTGCACCCCGTAGAGGGCGTGGAGCGTGTCGACTTCGCTGTCCAGCTCGCTCGTGGACACCCGTCGGTCGCCGTACTCGAAGGCCACGCCTGACGGCAGCCAGGTCGGCAGGAAGGACAGCACGCCTTCACCGGACTGCAGGCCGAGGAGCGACCGCCCGGACTTGAGCACGAAGAAGCCTCCGGTGCCCAGCAGCAGCACGACCAGCACCAGGGCCGAGATGATCCGCATCCGCTTGCTCCGCGGAAGCCTCAGGCGGCGCCGTCGTGCGGGAGCGTCCTCCGCACCGTCGGTACTGGACGTCTCAGCCGCTTTCTCCTCGGCCGGGCCGAGAGCGGCGCGCAGACGGGCCCGCGCCTGGTCCGCCTCGGTCGACACCGGTTCGTCCGTCGAAGCCTCCGCCTTCGCGGGAACCGTCGCCGGCTCGTCACCGGCCAGGGCCGACCGCAGCCGGGCACGGGCGCTCTCGGCCTTGGGGCCGTGCTTGGCGTTCCGTTCCGTCGTTTCTGTGCTCATCGGTGAGCTCCAACCATGGTTTCGCGAGGTGCGTCGGACTCGGTCGTTCCCGGTTCGGCTCCGGGATTTGGTCGAGGCGGCCGGCCGCTCGTGGCCCAGACGACGCACCACGCCGAGGCCAGGGCGAGCAGGACCGACGCCGCCAGGAGGACGCCGAACTCGCGGATCGCGGCGAGCCCGGACGCGAGCAGCACCAGGTAGCCGATCATCGAAGTCGCGGTGGCGAGCAGGACCGACCGGCGCAGACGGCGACTCCCCTCCCGTACCGCATGGGAAAGCACGACCGTGAATTCGCAGCCGACGGCCGCGGTCAGCGATCCCAGTGCGACGGTGATCGGGCTCAGCGCGATCCCGGCGAGCCAGAGCAGGCACAGGCCCGCGCCGGTGGCGAGTACCGCTGCCAGCGCCGCCCGCACCGCGTCGCCGCGGCGCCGCAGCCCGATCAGCAGGACGAGCCCCGCGACCGCGATCCCGGCCGTGTTGCTCAGGACCCTGCCGCCCGAAAGCAGCTCGTTGCCCCGCACCGCGGCCATCGGCAGGCCGGTCACCTCGACCGTGTAGCCCGGCGGCGGCGATGGCAGCACGGTGCGCAGATCGTCGCGCAGTGCCTGCAGCTGCCCGACGTCCTCGAGCTTCACGCCGTAGCTGAGCAGCGCGACCTTGTTGTCCTCTCGGAACACCGCGCTCGCCAGGTACGGCGGGAGCAGCCGCACGCCGGCGATGATCTGCTCTGCAGTCGGCGAAGGTCCGAGGAAGGGCAGCAGCCCGGGAGGAGAGACCACCGGGCGCATCTGGTCTCCGTGCCGGGCGACCGCGACGTTCTGCGCCTGTTGCGACCACGCGACAGCCGCCGGGCTGAGCACGTTGTCGCCGCGAAGGACGACGTCCAGCTCGCCGGACGACCCCATGACCGCTTCCACACCGCGAGCGTCGTCGACCGCGGGCAGTCCGGCCGCGAGGTTGTCGAGACTTCCCTCGATCTTCAGCTGGGGCAGCGCGGCCCAGCCGACGCCGGCGGCCACGAGAGCGATCGCGGCCACCGCGAACCGGACGCGCCGCGAAGGCTGTGCGACGGCATCGGCCACCGCCGGTCGCGGAGCCGACGCCGCTTCTCCCCGGCCGAGCAGCAGGAACCCGGTGCCGGCCGAGAGCAGGACGCCGAGCGCCATCGCGAAGCCGAGATCCCGGACGAACGGCAGCGGCGACAGCGTCAACGTGGCGAAACTGGCGGCACTCGCAGCTACGACCACCACCACGACGCGCCTGCTCGCGCGTTGCGCGAAATAGGTCGGGTAGTAGCTGCCGATCCCGAGCAGGACGGACAGGAACGCCACGACCCCCAGCGACACCGGCCGGTCGAGCCAGCCGAACGCGGCGAGAGTCAGCCCGATCGCGATCAGCGTCGTCACGACCGGCAGCAGCCGGCGACGCCGTCGAGTCCACGGGACCAGGAAGAAACACGCGGAGACGCCGAGGACCGCGATCCCGCCGAGCAGGGGGATCTCGCCGCGCACCTGGTCGCCGAGCGACGAGACGATCACGGGCACGCCGGAGACCCGAACCTCGGCGGCGTCGAGCTTCGCCCCGTCGACCTTCTCCCGGACGCCCTGGACCAGGACCCGGGTAGACGTCTCGTCGAGTCCTTGACGTGGTCGCACGAGGATCGCCACCGAGTCGTTCGTCGGCACGATGAAGCGCCACTGCGCCTTCGGGTTGCCCTGGGTTCCGTAGACGACCGACTTGACGAAGTCGGCGTTGCGCAGCGTCGGCAGTCCGGACGGCAGCGCCTGGACGAGGAGCTTGCCGTACCTCAGGTCGAACTGCTCGAGTGCCGCCTGTCCCGCCTGGTCGGCTTTCGCCTGGGACTCGCCGCGCTTCTTGGCTGTGTCAACCGCCTCCGCGCGGATCCCGTCCCGGCGACCGGACAGCTCGGCGAGGAGGAGCTGGGTCTGGCCGGCGATCTGGTTCAGCGTCGTTCCCGGTCCGTAGACCGTCGCGACGTCGGGCAGCTTGGCGAGCTGTCCTTCGAGACCGAGCAGGGGCAAGAGGTGCGCGGTGTCGAGCTGCTGGCCCGGTGCCTTCGACCGGACCAGCACCACGACGGGGTCCCCGCCGAACGAGCGCGCCACGTCGTCGTACTGGGCGAGTGCGGGGTCGCCGTCGGGCAGGAACGACTCGAGGTTGGTCTGCACCCGCAGCTGCGCGAGGCCGCCCAGCAGGAACGCGGTGCCGACGAGCGCGAGCGCGGCCGCCGCGAGCGATCGGCGGGTGGGATGCCGGACCTCGGTCCACCCGCGATGGCCCGCGCGCGCCATCGCGGACCACACCCGGGTCACCGTGCGCCGCAGCCTCCCGTCACCCCTCGGCATCCGCCTCACCTACTTCCCTTCTTGCTGCACCCGCGGGTACTGGCCGGAGAACGGCGCCGGGTTGTTGAGCGAACCGGCGCCCGGGTACGGGTTGTTGCGGTCGAACAGCGGCAACGTGCCGGTGATCGGCAGCCCGCGCAGGCTCTTGTCGTTGGCCAGCAACATGACCTTGAGCACGCCGTTCTGCGTGTTGAGCGCCTGCCCGAAGTTGACGAAGAACCCGGTGATCTCGCGGTCGTACGGCCCGAGGTAGGCGAGCATCGGGTTGACGTCCCGGAGGGCGACGTCGACCGGCGGGATCAACGCGCGCGCGTCGTCGGACACGGTGGGAACCCGGGCGAGCGTGTCCGGCGCCGAGTCCAAGACCCCGTTCAGCGACGGGAGCAACCCGCGCAGGTCGGCCGCGGTCTGGGGCAGCTGTTCGAGCGCGGCCGCCACGTCCGGCGACGCCTTCTTCAGGTTCGCCGCGACCGGCCCCAGCGACTGGGACAGGCTGGTCAGCCCGGCACTCGCCGTCCGGGCGGTGTCGAGCAGGCCCGGCAGCTTCCGCATGACCTTTTCGAGGTCCTCGCTGCTTCCCGCGGTGACCGAGGTGAGCTGCCCGGCCTGGTCGACGAGCTGCTCGATCTGCCCCTGCCGGCTGTCGAGGGCGGCCACCAGAGTCGCCGCGTCCCCGGTCAGCTTGCGCAGGTCGTCGGACTGCGCGGCCAGTGCGCTCAACGCGCTCTTGCCCTGACGCGCGGTCTCGCCGAGCCCGGTGAGCGCCGCCGAGATGCTTTGCCGGCCGTCCTGCGTGGCCGCGCCCAGCGAACGCACCGAGCTGGCGAGCGCCTCACGGGTCGGCTGGTCGAGGCTGTTGAGCACGTCGTTCAGCTCGACAGCCGGCTTCGCCGCGGACGGCGGGAGCTGCGTCCCGTCGGGCAGCGCCGGCCCCTTGCCGTCCGTGACCTCGAGGAAGGTCTCCTCGAGCAACGTCTTGTACCGCACGGTCACCGTGGCGCCCTCGTGCAGCGGCCGCGGTCCGGAGTCGAGCTGCATCGTCACGGCCGCCTGGTTGCCGTCGAGGTGGATGTCGGCCACCTCGCCGATGCGCACGCCGGCGGCCATCACGTCGGAGTTCTTCACCAGGTTCGAGACCTGGGGCAAGGTGACCGAGGCCCGGTAGCCGTCACTGCTGATGAGCGGGATCCGGCCGCCGGAACCGGTCCAGAGGTAGCTGAAGAACAGCGCACAGGCCAACGCGAACGCCAGCACGACGACGAGCTGCAGCTTCGGGACTAGGGAACGCCTGATGATCATCGCCGCTCACTTCGCCGGTCGGCCGAGGGAATTGAGAAGGGGAATGGTGTCCGGGCCGACCTGGCCGATGCCCCGGAGCATCCCGCCGTCGCCGTCGACGACGCTGGTCGCCGAAGCGGTGTTGTAGACGAACGCCTGCAGGTCGGACAGGTACGGCACGAGAGCCGCGGTCACCGGGCTCAGCCGCGCGCTGACCTGCTTGAGGTGCGGCAATGCCTGGTTCACGTCCGCGACCACCGGGCGCAGGTCCTTCACGACCGGTCCGGCGGCTGTCACGACCGGGTTCGCCTTGTCCGCCACCGAACCGATGTGATCGGCGGTGTCGCTGAGCTTGGCCAGCGCGCCGGGCAACGAGCCCGCCGCGCCGCGAAGGTCGTCCAGCGTCGGGTCGAGCCGGGTCGTGAGCTCCTGGACGGCGTCGGTCGCGTCCTTGAGCTGCTTGGAGAAGTCCGGCAGCTGCTGCAAGGACGAGTTCAGCGGAGTGTGCTGGTCCCCGAGGGCCTGCAGCGTCTGTTGCAGCGAGTTCGCCAGCGTGGTCAGCCGCTGGTCGTTTCCGCCGATGCTCTGCGAGATGGCCGACAGCGAGGTGACCAGCTTGGCGAGGGACTCGCGGCGTCCGTTCAGCTCGGTGACGACGGGCTGCAGGTTCTTGACCACGGCATCCGTCGAAGACAGGCCGCCGGGCAGGTTTTCGGGCGCGTTGGCGAGTGCGACGTCGGCCTCGTTCACCAGGGCGCCGAGAGCCGCCCGGGTGTTGTCGTCGAGGTGCTGCGTGACGCGGTCGATGGTGACCGGGCTCCGCGTGTTGCCCGAGGGCAGCGTCTGCCCCTCGGTGACCGCGTGACCGGGTGGGCCACCGGGCTGGATCTCGACGTACATCTCGTTGAGCGGGCTCTTGGGCCGCAGGACGAGAACGGCGTTGTCGTAGATGGTGTAGCCGCGGTCGATGCCGAGCTCGAGATCGGCCTTGCCGTCCTTGCCGACCTGGGCGGCCTGGATCGCGCCGACCGGGACGCCGGCGATCCGGACCTCCTGTCCCTGTCCGGCCGCGACGCCCTGGGCTTCGTCGAACTCGGCGTGGAACACGAACCGGTCGGTCCAGGGCCAGCTGGTCAGGCCGGATCCCTGGTTCGACAGGACGATCCCACCGGCGACCGCGGCCAGGACGAGCAACGCGGTCAGCAGCGAGACGTTGCGGCCGAGCTGAGGCTCGGTCCTGATCCGCTGCCACGTGCGGCGCAGCCTCCCGCGAACGGGTTTCCGGGGCGTCATCGATCCTCCTTCTGCCCGATGCCGGTGAGGTGCCCGAGGAGCTGCTCCAGGCTGATCGGCAAGCCGCCGAGCGAGCCGGCGCTCGCGCCGATGCCGAACCCGATCGTGGCGCCGTTGGCGTCGGTGACCTGGGCGAGCCGGTCCATGCCGGTGATCATGTAGGCGAGCTCCTGGTAGAACGGCGTGTCTGAGCCGCTGTTCTGATAGTGGCCGGTGCCGTGATAGGGCGAGAGAACGGTGTTCTTGATCGGCCCGTTGAGCCGGTCGAGCACGGGGCCCCGCACGTCGTCGAGGACGGCGCCGGCCTGCGTGGCCGTCGGGTTCAGATCCTCGACAAGCGGGCGAGCGTCGTTCAGCACCGTGTTCAAGTTGCCGACGAGCGGACGAGCCTTGGCCAGCGCCGGGTCGAGGTGGTCGATCGTCTCGTTCAGCTGCCGCGCAACCGGGCGAACCGGGTCCGCCGTGTCCCTCAGCTTGTTCAGCGAGGTGTCCAAGCGATTGAGCCCGGTGTTCGCCGAGTCGAGCGTCGCCGGCAGGCCCGCCAAGGTCCGGCTCACGTCCCGAGAACGCTCCCCCAGCACCGAACTGGTCGTGCTCAGGTTCGCGATCGTCGAGGCGAGCTGTCCCTGTTGTTGGGTGAGGACCTGCGCCGTGCTCTCCAGCCCGCCGACCAGGTTGGGGAGGTCTGAAGCCGGGTTCGTGCCCCGCGCGGCTTGAAGCACGCCACTCGCCGGCTCGAGCGTGTCCGGCGCGTCGGCGAGCAGGTTCTGCAGTTCGTCCTTCGAGTCCCCGGACAGCACCCCGGACATGCTCCGGAGGTCGTGCTGGAGCGACGCAAGCGTGTTCGGCTGCAGGGTCCGGGTGATCTTGTCCATCTCGACCGGGACCGTCGTGCGTTCCTTCGGGATGTCACCGCGGAACTCCCCCGGTGTCCCACCGGGCACGAGGTCGAGGAAGTAGTTGCCTCCGAGCAGGGTCGTGGGCCGCACGCGCGCGGAGGGCGCGCTGCGCAGCTTGCCCGGCAGGTCCGGATCGGCTTCCACCGTGACGACGACACCCCCGGCTTCCTGGGACACGGCGGTGATGTCGCCGACCTTGATGCCGGCGACCTTCACCTGGGTCGCGTACGGCGTGATCCCGTAGTTCTCGGCCAGGTGGACCTTCACCGTCGACGTCGGGCTGAGCGCGATCGAGATGCGGTCCTTCGCGAAGATCAGGACTCCCGCCACCACCGTGGCGACGATCAGCGCCGTGCCCAGCTTCAGCGGGCTCATCGGCTTGCCGCGCAAACGCATGTCCTGCCCCTCACTGTCCGGTTCCGGCGAGCGGTGCCCGGTTTTCGTTGATCGCCTGGCCCGGCGGTGCGTACGGATCCCGCTGCGTAAGCGGATCCTTGAGCCCCGGGATCAGACCGGTCAGCATTTCCGTCCCCGGCATGACGAAGAACCGCGCCGAGTGGCCGGCGTCGTCACCGTCGCTCAGCGCGCGGGTGACGTAGCTGAAGAAGTCCGCGATGTCGGTCGAATAGTTCGCGAGAGTGCCCAGCGGGTCGGCTGCCAGGTTGACTGTCCTGGTCAGCCTCGGTGCGAGCGGCTGCGCGTCGGTCATGACCCCGGTGAGGCCGTCGACGGCCGGCTTGGCCTGGTCGGCGACGCCGGGCACCTTCTGGAGCGGGGACACGCCTTCCCGCAGCACACCGCGGACGTCCGGGGTCGCCGCGCCGAGTGCCTGCGCGCCCGGTCGGAGGCTGGTCATGGCCGACCGCGTGTCCGCAAGCGGCTGCTTCACGGCTTGCAGGGCACCGCGGACGTCGGACAGTGTGTCCGGCGCTTTCCGGATGGAGTCGGCGAGCGGCTTCGCCTGGTCGACCCCGGCGGCTCGCAGCGTGGAGTCCAGGTTGTCCACCAACGTGGTGAGCTCTTGCTGCCGTCCGGTGAAGCGCCCGGCGAACTTGTCCAAGGCGGTCAGCAGACGCGTGGTGTCGGCGCCTCCGTCGGCGGAGAGCGCCTTGGCCACGGTTCCGAGGTCGGGCAGCTCGGTGGGCAGGTTCTTCAGAGCGTCGCCGAGTTCGTCCCCGTGACCGGCCAGACCGCCACCGGTCTCGCGCAGCGTCGAGCCGAGCGCGTCGCGGGTGGGCTGGTCGAGGACGGTCAGCAGGTCGGTGATGTCCTGGGCGCCTGTCGTCTTGGCCGCCGGGATGACCTGGTCCGGCTGGATCTCCCCGGCGTCGGGAGTCCCGGGCTTGAGGTCGACGTACTTGAGCCCCAGCGCCGACCTCGCGCCGACGGCCGCGGCCGCCGCCGAGGCGTTGCGGTAGACCTTGTCCACGCCACTCAGGTCGAGTTCGGCAATCGCCTGCCCATTCACGAGGTCGATCCGGCCGACCTGGCCGACCCGGACGCTCGCGATGCGCACCTCGTCACCGACGCGCAGCGACCCGACGTCGGCGAACGCCGCCTTCACAGTGGTCGCGGTGCTGCCCGGGAGACCGTGTTGCGCGCTGACGGCGAACCAGACAGCGGCCGCGAAGAGCACCACCACGAGACCGCCGATCAGGACCGGCCGGGGACGCTTGCGTCCGAGCTTCATCGCCCGCCTCCCAGGAGGAAACTGAGTACGTCGGATTCCTGTTGCTGGTTCAGCCCGGTGGCGCTGCCGTCCCTCGCGCCCGGCGGTGCGAGCAGGCCGGTGGGCGTCCCACCTTGGAGGCCGAGGATTTCGTCGAGCACACCCGCGGCGCCTCCTTGAGGCAGCGGCCCGGGCTTCTGCGGTTGTGCCTGCCCCTGCTCGGGAGGCGGCTGGTTGAGCGGCGGAATGCCCGCGCCGAGCAAGTTGCCGGCGGCGATGCTGGCGTCGAAGGTGACGTGCGCCCGGAAGTAGTGGGAGATGCCGTCGTAGCCGTTGGTCGTCAACGCCCAGTACCGCAGGAAGTTCAGGACGTTCCCGAAGTTGCCGGTCAGCTTCGAGACGATCGGTTCCAAGCTGGCCGACGCCGACTTGATGCCGGGCGAGGCCTGCCGGAGCTGGTCGGTCACCGGCCGCGCGGCGTCGAGGAGGGCTTTGGCCTTGTCCAGCACCGGTTCGGCGCTGGCGAGAGCCGGGTCGGCCGCGTCGCTGAACTTCTCGAGCTCGCCGCTGATCGCGGTGAGGTTGTCGGTCACCGGGCGGAGGGCCTGCAGCGTCGGCGTCGTCTGCCGCGCTGTGCCCGCGAGGTCGCCGAGCACCGCGCGTGCGTCGCTCAGCGTGCCCGGCAAGGCGGTCAGGGTCTTCTCCAGCTCTGCCTGCCGGCTGGCGGTGGCCGAGCTGAGCGTGGTGGCCGAGTCGACGAGCTGGTCGAGTGTCTTCCCGTTGTCGGCGGCCAGCGCCGAGGTGACCGGCTCGAGCTTGGTGACCAGGCTGTTGAGCAGATCGTTCTGGCCACGCAGCACCTTGGCCAGTCCGTCGGTGTCCTGCATGGCCGGACCGAGTGCCTTGATGACGGCGTCGGCGTTGTGGCCGTTGCCGTCCAAGCCGTCGCCCAGCGCGCCGATGAGCTCGGCGAGGGAGTTCCCGGTCGGTTCGTCGATCGTGGACAGCACCTGGTCGAGGTCGGTGTTCTGCGCGGTCTGCGCGACCGGCAGCCGGGCGCCGCGCGGCAGCTCCGGTACCGTCGCCGAGCCGCGATCGAGGTCGACGTAGCGCTCGCCGAGCAGGCTGACCGCGCGGATCTTCGCCGTGGCGTCCTGGTGCAGCGGGAAAGCGGCGCCGTCCAGTTTCATCGAGACCATGGCGTGGTTGTCCGCGCCGAGCTGGATCGCGGAGATGGTGCCGACCTTGACGCCGTGCACCTTGATGTCGCTGCCTTCCAGCAGCGGGCTGGCGCTGGCGAACTCGGCGACGACGACGCGCCCGTCCGGGTCCGCCTCCTTGGCGATGCTGACCCAGCCCGACGTACCGAGGACGACGGCGAGGACGACGACGGCGAGCCTGACGACCGGCGGCCGCCGACGGCCGGGCACCGACCGGTGCCGGGGACGCGCGTTCATTTGACACCTCCGCCGGTGGCATCGGTCCACGGCTGATTGACCAGCGAGCCGGGTACCGGCTTCTGGTCGACGCCGAAGCCGGGCACCGGAATGCCGGGATTGATGTTGACGCTGCTGGCACCGACTTCCGCCTGCACCCGGGCGTAGTGACCGACTCCGCCGTAGTTCGCCATGGCCGAGCTCCAGTTGGCGAGCAAGCCCGCGAGTTCCGGTGTGTACGGACGGAGGAAGTCGACGGCCGGGCCGAGATCCGAGACCAGTGACGTGGCTCCGGGAAGGACCGCATGCGCACGGTCGAGCAGACCGGGGGTGTTCTGCAGCAGCTGCCCGGCCGCGGACAGCGTCGGACGCAACTGGGCGACGAGCGGGCGCAGATCCGTCAGCACCGGCTTGAGGTTCGCCGCGACCTGCGGCAGCTTCTCCGTGGCCGGCTTCAGGTCGTCGAGCAGCGGATTGGCTTTCGCAGCCGCGGCCGGAACATCGCCGAGCGTCTTGTTCGCGGCGTCGAGCGTGCCGGGCAGCTTGGCGAGCGCGTCCTTCAGCGCTTGGCGCTGGCCGACGGCGTCCGAGCTGAACTTCGACAGCTGATCGATGATGTTCGTGACGTCGGAGTCGTGCGCCGACAGCGTCGACACCATCTGCTCGACCTGGCTCACCAAACCGGAGATCGCCGGGCCGTCCGTCCCGAGTCCTTTGAGGACCTCGCCGAGCGCCTGCAGGGCGGGCCCGGCGGTCTTGACCGTCTTGTTCAGGTCCTGCTCGTGCCCGCCGACCGTCTGGTCGAGGTTGTTCACGAGCGACTTCAGCGACTCCCGGGTCGGCGCGTCGAGCGCGGCGAGCACCTGGTCGAGCTCCATCGGCTGCGGCATGTTGCCCTTGAGCATCCCGCCGCTCGGAATCTCGGCGTTGCCGGGCGCGCCGTCGGTGATCGTCAGGTGCCGTTCGCCCACAAGGGACCTCCACCGCACCGTCACCACCGCGCCGTCGTGCAGTGGGGCGTGATCCGAGTCCAGGTCCATGACGATCTTCGCCTGGCCGTCGACCGGGGTGATCGACTCGACGGTGCCGGCGTCGAAGCCGCGAACCTGGACGCTGCCGCCTTCGTGCAGGTTGGTCGCCGACGCGAGCACGACGCTGACTTTGTAGTCCGTTGTGGACACGGTGGCGAACGCGGTGGCGGCCGCGGCCGCGACGACCACGGCTCCGAAAATGAGTCCTCTCAGCACGGGTATCAGTCCATTCCCAGTGGCCCGGCCGACTCGCCCGCGAGGAACTGGCGAACGAAGGGATCGTCGCTGGCGAAGGCCGCTTCGGCCTCGCTGTAGTGGACGACCTCGCCCCGCCAGATCATGCCGACGTAGTCGCTGACCTTCTTCGCGCTGCGGATGTCGTGGGTGACGACCAGGTACGCCCCGCCGTGCTCGCGGTGCATGTCGAGGATCAGGTCGCACAGCAGGCTCGTGCGCACCGGGTCGAGGCCGGAGTCGGGCTCGTCGAACAACACGATCTTCGGGTTCAGCACCAGCGCCCGGGCGAAGCCCGCGCGTTTGCGCATGCCGCCGGAGATCTCCGACGGCGACTTGCCGATCGACGCCTCCAGCCCGACCTCCTTGGCCCGGGCCATGACGATGTCCTCGATCTCGTCTTCGGACTTGTCCGTGTGCTTGCGCAGCGGGAACGCGATGTTGTCGTACAGGTTCATCGACCCGAACAGCGCACCGTCCTGGAACAGGACCCCGAAGTTCTTGCGAATCTCGTACCGCTCGCTTTCGCTGATCTGCCAGATGTTGCGGCCGAAGACCAGCACCTCGCCGTCGTCAGGAGCGAGCAGGCCGACGAGATGCTTGATCAGCACGCTCTTGCCGGTGCCCGACGGGCCGAGCACGGTGGTGATCGCGTTGTCGGCGAAGTCGAGGGAGATGTCCTTCATGACTTGGAAGTCCCCGAACGACTTGCGGAGGTTCCGCACCCGCATCGGGAATGTCGTCTGCTCGTCGGTGAGCGTTCCCGCCAGCCGGCCGTCATCGGCCCGGTTCTTCAACCGCATCGGGTGTTCCGACACGCCGTCCTCCTTCGTTGATGCTGCGGAAATCCGCTCAGTTGCCGATCGGGGCGTTGAGGTTGGTGCCCCAGAGCAGCTGGGTCGCCAGGAACGCGATCACGTGGACCAGGACCATGTTGAGCATCATCGATCTGGCGGTGTTGCGGCCGACCCCGACCGGTCCGCCTCCCGCGTTGTAGCCGTAGTAGCACCCCACGAAGATGATCGCGGTCGCCATGAGCATGACCTTGACGAGTGCGAACAGGAGGTCCAGTGGGTTCTGGAAGAGCCAGAAGATGAACGAGTAGCCACCTGGCGAGACGCCGCCGAGGAACTGGACGGTGACGAGGTAACCGCCGATGTAGGAGATCCCCAGCCCGACGATGAACAGGAACGGGATCGCGATCCAGGCGGCGATGATCCGGGTGCCGACGAGGTAGCTGCGAGACTTGACGCCCATGACCTCCAGGGCGTCGATCTCGTCGGAGATGCGCATCGAGCCGATCTCGGCGACCAGCCCGCACCCGACCTTCGCCGCGAAGATGTAGCCGTACATGTAGGGCGACATCTCGCGCAGGAGACACCAGGCGTTGAACACCCCGGAATACAGCGGAGCGCCGATCTGGTCGAGGACGTATTTTCCTTCGAGGCCGCACTCGTACCCGATGACGAACTGCATCATCCAGATGATGAGCCCGCTGGACAGGATCAGGATCCCTGCCTGGTGCAGGATTTCCGGGACGTAGTGCCGCAGGTCCCCGAACGAGCGCACGGTCCGCCCGGAGAACTTGAGGATGTCACCACCGGTCGTCACACCCTGCTTGACCTTGCCGGTCACGGTGGACAGGGAGACCTGGACGTCGTCGTTTCGCGGCGACTTCGGCGAACTCGGCTTCTTCCCGCCGGGGCGGGGCGACAGTGTGGTCATTTCACGCCCTCACTTGAACGCCTGCATGTCGGGGTTGAGCCCGAGCAGGATCGCGGTGAACACGGCATTGAAGATCCAGGTCGAGGCGAAGGCGATGACCACGCCCTGGTTCACCGCGCGGCCGACTCCGACCGGTCCGCCGGCCGCGCGGTAGCCCTTGAAACTGCAGACGATGCCGATGATCAAGCCGAACAGGGCGGTCTTCGCCACGGTGGCCCAGATGTCGGTCGTCGTCGAGTTCGCGAAGAACAACGAGAAGAACGACGTCGCGTCGGCGCCGTGGAAAGGCACGGCACCGATGTAACCGCCGACGACGCCGCACGCCAGCGAGACCATGTCCATCAGCGCGGTGACGATCACCATTGCGACCACCCGCGGCACGATCAGCGTCCGGATCGGGTCGACGCCCAGGACTTCCATGGCGTCGATCTCTTCACGGGTGCGCCGCGCGCCTAGGTCGGCGGTCATCGCGGTGCCGACCACGCCGGCGACGATCATCGCGTCGATCCACGGGCCGAATTCGCGGACGCTCCCGACCACCATGAGGGAACCGAGGCGTTCCGGCACACCCAGCAAGGCGAGCAGGTTCCCGGCCTGGATGCCGACGACACCCAGCCCGAAGGCGGTGCTCGAGATGATCAGCGGAAACCAGCACAACCGCAGGGCGTCGAAGACCTGGGCGCGCACCTCGCCCCAGTAGCCGACGGGGTGGCGGACCGCGGACCAGATCACCTGCCCGCCGAAGCGGACGATCTCACCGGCATCCGCGAGCGGCGCGGCAACCAGGTCGGCTGCCCGGCGGGCGCGCGGCCACCGCTTCGTCCCGGTGACGGGTACGGCACTCGATGGCGAGCTCACCGGCGACTCCTTCGTGCGCATGTGGACGGTTCACCCGGTACAACGCGACCCAGTGCACGTGCGTACGGGTGGCGCGGCGAACACGCCGGGATGGGGGTGCCGGGGACCCCCATTTGGGGGTCTACTTCACGCGCGGCAGCTCGCCTCGCGACGCGAAGCCCGCTGACGAAGCCGGTCGCGGCACCGACGAGGACCGCTGTCGCGAGCGTGAGCAGCACCTGGCCGAGGGACGCTCCACCACCGAGGAGGACGAGCGGCAGCACCAGCAGGTACGCCGACGTCGCCGCCACCAGGCCGTGCAACCACGGAGAACGGGCTTCCCCACCACGGCAAGCTGCGACCACGAACGCGATCACCGCCACCAGGGGAAGCCAGTACCGGCCGGCAACCGGGATGAGCGCCGCGGCCACGGGCGCCGACAAACCACCGAGCACGAGGATCGTGAAGCCGGTCGACGCGCCCCGGACGGCCTTCGGCGCGTCAACGTGGTCCGCCCACGCCATCAACTGCGGTGTACGTCCGCCGGAGCTGTTCACAGGCTT
>NZ_JACJHR010000084.1 GCF_014174495.1 Amycolatopsis echigonensis | reverse complement strand
CCGGATGGACGAGGCAGGCATCGCGCAGGCCGTGCTCGTGCAGGCCACCACGGCGTACGGCTACGACAACTCCTACGTCCTCGACAGCCGCGCACAGCGACCCGACCGGTTCCTCGCCGTCGGCACCGTGGACCCGCTGCGCCCGGACGCAGCCGAGCATCTCGCGAACGTCACTAGCAGCGGCCTGTCCGGCGTACGGCTGTTCACCAGCGGCAGCACCGTCCCCACCCAAGGCGAATGGTTCGCCGCCCCGGAAAGCTTCCCGTTCTGGGAAAAAGCCGCCGAACTCGGTGTGACCGTCTGCCTGCAGATGCGACTCGGCCCGGCCACCGCCCATCTGGACGCCCTGCTGGACCGGTTCCCGTCCGTCCAGGTGCTGCTGGACCACCTCGGCTACCCCGACATCGCGACCTCCCTGGCCGACGCCGGTGCGACCGTCGCGAAACTGGCCGTGCACCCCGGCCTGCACCTGAAACTGACCCACCGCAACCTCGAACCGCTGCACGCCGCAGGAAAGGAAGCGACCGCGTTCCTCGACCCCGTATTGGCTTCGTTCGGCGCACAACGCATCGCCTGGGGCTCGAACCTCCCCGCAGCCGAACAATCCCTGCCCGAACTCGTCGCCCTCGCCCGCGAGGTCCTCGCCGACGTCCCGACTGCGGACCAACACGAGATCTTCGGCGGCACCGCCCGGCGGCTCTACCCAGGACTGCCGGGCTAGGGCCGTGAGCGAAAGCGACAGCCGCACCACGCGCTACAGCCAGGTCTACGAAGAGCTGCGCACCCTCCTGCTCTCCGGCGGCTACGAACCGAACACCCGGCTGACCGAAGCGGATCTGACCACGAGATTCACCGTATCCCGCGGCACAATCCGCTCCGTGCTGGTGCGGCTGGCGCAGGAAGGCTACGTCACCAGCGAAGTCAACCGAGGCGTCCGCACGCGCAGCTTCACCCTCGCAGAAGCCGCCGACATCCTCGAAGCACGCGAAACCCTGGAAGCAGCACTGGCGGGCAAAGCCGCGGAACGGGCCACCGACCGCGAAATCGCCGAACTCCGCTCGACCCTGGAAAGGATGGAAGCAGCACAAGCCACCGGCGACCAGATCGCCTACTCGAGAGGCAACCGAACCTTCCACCAGCAAGTCAAAGCCGCCGCGCACCAAGCAACCCTGGCACGGACGTACGACACGCTCCTCTACCCCCTGGTCATGCGCCAATACCGCAACATCTCGGCCCAGCACCCGCGCGCGGGCTCCCTCGCCGAGCACCGCGCCATCCTGCTGGCCATCATCACCCGCAACCCCGAAGCAGCGGCCGCGGCGATGCGCCACCACGTCGGCTCCGCCCGGCGCGCACTGCTGCTCGACCGCGGACGGGCCTGATCATGCCTGGGCCGATCGTCGTCGCGTTCGACGGCACCTCCGCCGCCGAGCATGCCCTGGCGTGGGCTGCTGCGGCAGCGGTCCGACGCGGTTCCGATCTCGTCGTCGCCACGACGACCTGGTGGCCTGTGATGCTGGAACCCGTTCCGACGGGAGTCCCTTTGGTGCCGGACGCCTGCGTGGATCTCGCTGCTGAGCGGGTGACCGCGCAATGGCCCGACCTGCGGGTGTCCGGCATCGAGTCCGGCGGCGTCGGCGAACTGCTCGCCCGCGCCGCCGAACTTGACGCCTCGCTGCTCGTACTCGCTGCAGACATTCGAGTTCCGTGGCGAGCCCTCACACGTGGTGCCGACCGGACGCTCGCTTTCGTCGGTACCGTCGCTGGGCCCGGTAGTGCTGGAGGTGCGCTGCCGTCAGCTGTGCCGCGACGCGCTGGCGCTCGCCTTCGACCTCGCCCGCGTGACCGGGACAGGCCTGCGCCTCCTGCACACCGCCTGGCACCGCACTCGCCCAGCCGATCTCACCGGTTTCGTGGTGTCCGAACTGGCCGACTGGCTGGTCATCTACCCGAACGTCGCAGTCACCTATCAGCTCACCACCGCCCCGCGCGTGCGGGCGCTGAAGCGCAGCGCCCGCACGGCAAACGTGCTGCTGCCCGCTCGGTGAGGAACCGATGACGCAACTTCCGATGCTCGGCCAACCGGCTCCCGGCTGCCTCCCCGCAGCCTGGTGCTGACCGCGTGTCCGCGACCCGTCCACGCCTGGTCGCGAAAGCCTGACGGATAACAACGCCGACGGCGAACAGCGCCAGGCTGCCGTGGTCACTTCAACCAGCGCGGAGAACCTGTACCTTTCGCTCCGGACGCTGGGTTCGTGCCGAAACAGCTGCGGTGTATAGGGTTTCGTATGTTTCGAGGGTCCGATCCAGCCCGTGCTCGGCGACGATCTCCTGGCTGGCCCGTCCCATCTCGGTCCGGGCCGTCGCGTTTCCGGCGAGTTCGGCCAGCAGCAGGCCGAGTGCGTCGACGGCACCGGGCGGGTAGAGGTACCCGTTGCGACCCGGGCGCACGAGGTGCGGGAGCGCCATGGCGTCGGCCGCGAGCACCGGCAGTCCGGCGGCCATGGCTTCCATGGTCGCGAGGCTCTGCAATTCCGCGGTGCCTGGCATGCAGAAGACGTCGTTCGTGCGGTAGGCGTGCACCAGACTGGCGTCGGACACGGTTCCGTGGAACGTGACGCGGTCGGCGACGCCGAGTTCCCGGGCGAGGGCTGCCAAGTGCGTCCTGCACGAGCCGTCGCCGACGATGTTGGCTCGCGCCGACGGCACGTGCGGGAGTGCGCGGATCAGGTCGTCGACGTTCTTTTCCGCGTCCAGCCGTCCGACGAACAGCACCTGGATCCCGACGTCGGTCCGGTCTTCGCCCGGACGGGGCTCGTAATGCGCGATGTCGATGCCGCAGGACACCACGTCGACGGAGCCGGGGAAGCCGGACTCTTCGAGCAGTTGGGCGGCGCGACGGGTAGGTGTCGTGACGATGTCGGCCTGCCGGAACACGCGGACGAAGTCCTTCCACGCCCAGCGGCTCAAGGCCGCTGTCGCGCCGGCGGGCAGGGGCACGAAACCGAGCAGGTTCTCGGGCATGAAGTGATTCGTGGCGATCGTCGGCACCGCCCGTTCGCTCGCCGCGGAGAGAAGCGCGCGGCCGACCGCGAAATGCGACTGAACGTGCACCACGTCCGGGCGCAGGTCGTCCAGGAGGCGGTCGGCTTCCCGGCGCGCGCCGCGCGGGGTGCTGAACCGGAAGGTCGGGTGGAACGGGGTCCGGAAGGAACGCACGTGGTGCCGGGCGTACTGCGCATCTGTTCCCGGCGCGCGAAAAGGTTCCGGGGTAAGGACGTGGACGTCGTGGCCGCGTGCGGCCAGTCCCCGGGCCAGTCGCTCGGCGAAATGGGCGGCTCCGTTGACATCGGGCGGAAAGGTGTCCGCGCCGAGCAGGATGCGGAGTCCGCGACGGGGCGTGGGCATGGGGTGCTCCTTGAGGACAGGCCGGCCCGGTTTTTCCGAAGCCAGCACGAGGACGCCGGCCACGGCCGCGAGGGCCAGCCCGGCTTGGGCGATCGCCGCGGCCGGCGAGAGCGCGGGCCGCTCGCCGAAGAACGCCGCGCTGGTCAGAACGGCCGTGACCGGATCGAGCAAGGTGGTCACGGCGACGACGGTCGCGGCCGATCCGCTGGCGTAAGCACGGTGCAGCAGGAAGCCGCCGGCCAGCAGGAGCGTCCCCGCTTCGGCCGCGAGCCCCAGACCGGACCCCGCGGAACCGGTGACGAGGTGCAGGATCCCCGCCCGCATCGTCGCGGAGCCGAGACCGAAGAGCACCGCCGTCGCCGTCGCCTGTGCCAGGCAGCGCGACCGTCCCCGCACGGCGCAGGCGGCCACGGCCAGGAGGCCCGCCACGGCAACCGGCGGCTGGGCACTGGCGAAACCCGGCAGCGCCGACGCGGCCGGGACGGCCGCGGACAACAAGACGAATCCGCCGACTCCGCAGCACACCAGCAGCATCGCGACGACAGCTCGCCGGGTGACGCCCGGATTGCGGACCAGCACGGTCAGGACAAGGCTCAGCACTCCGATCGGCTGCACAATGGCCACCGGAGCGAGAGACAGCGCGGTCAGATGCAGAGCGCTGCCCGCGGCCGCCAGGCCGCTGCCGAGCAGCCAGCCGCGGCTGCGTACCACAGCGACGGTCAGCCCGCGCTCCCCGTCCGGTGCGGATCGCACCGATCCGTGCTGGAGGCGCACCGCCGCGGCGAACAAGCACGCGGCGGCCACCGCGAGCGCAACGGCCAGCGCGATCACCTCGTCGCTCCCCGGATCGCGCGAGCCACCGAGACAAGGATGGCCAGCTCGGCAAGCAACGCGATCCGTTCCAGAAGCCCCTGCGGCAACGTCGGCACGAACTGCGCCACTCCGAACAGAAACGCCGTGATCAACCCGATCACGGCACCAGTACGGACGCGGACCGACGCCCGCGCCCAGCCCGGCCTCCCGAGCAGCTGACGAGACAGCGACGCCGAAGCCGATGGCAACGTTCCGAACAGCACGGCTCCGGCGACCCGGTGCACCTCTCCGTGCACAGTGGACTCGGCGGCACTAGCGTTGCCGCGGAAGACGAGCACCGTCACGAGCGCGAGCGCCCACAATCCGAAAAGCACCGCCGCACCGGTGCTGACCGGCATCGCGACGATCCGCGCGGCGAGGGCGAGCGCGCCTGCCCCGGCCAGGGCCAGGAGAACCGCGAGCGTGAACCAGGCCCGCGAGGCGCGGTGCAGGGCGTAGTCGCTGACTGGGTCCCGGATGGGGTTCACCTCGAGGGTGAAGGTCAGCGACAGCAGGCTGATCACGGCTTGCGCCGCGGTCACCGTTCCGATCGCGCACCGCACGAGGAGATCCGTTCGCGCGGCTGGGCGCAGGGTCAGGTTCACTCCGCCCACGCTGCCCACGGCCGATTAAAGACCGATGAGAAAACTCCCGGGTTCCGGTAAGAAACGCGACGGCTCAGGCCAGAACCGCCGGAAACGCCAGTCCGGAGCGAGGCCCCGTCGGCGGACACCACGATCCGCCGCAACGACCGCAACGCCGCCTCCCCGCCGACGAGCACACTCCCGACGGCTCCGGCGAGCAGCGCGGCGGCTCAGGCCGGGAAGGTCAGCTCGAACCGCGCCCCGCCGCCGTCGGCCGTCCCGGCCCGGACCGTGCCCCGGTGCTGCTCCACCACCTGTTCGACGATCGCGAGCCCGAGCCCGGACCCCGGCTGAGCCCGGGCCGTCTCCGCCCGGTAGAAGCGTTCGAAGACGTGCGGCAGATCCGCGGGAGCGATGCCGGGCCCCTCGTCGGACACCACGATCCGCGCACCCCCCTCCGCCGGGACGACCTCGGCGGTCACCTTCCCCCCGGCCGGGCTCCACTTCGCCGCGTTGTCGAGCACGTTCAGCACCGCGCGTTCCAGGGCCGCCGGGCGGCCGTCCACCTCGGCGCTGGTCAGGTCCACTCCGAATTCCACGTCCGGGTACCGGGCCCGGACCCGCTCCACCGCCGAGGCGAGCACATCGGCCAGGTCGACCCGCCCCACCGGCTCGGGTTCGCGTTCCCCGGTGGACAGCTCGACCAGCTCGCCGACCAGCGTCGTCAGCTCGACCGACTGGACGTCGAGATCGGCCAGCAGCCGGGTGCGGTCCTCCGCCGGGAGCACCCGCTCCTGCCCTTCGGCGTGGATGAGCAGCTCGATGTTGTTGCGCAGACTCGTCAAGGGAGTGCGCAGCTCGTGGCCCGCGTCCTGCACCAGCCGCTGCTGCTCGTCGCGGGAACTGCGCAACGCGGTCAGCATCGCATTGAACGAGACCGCCAATCGCGCCAGTTCGTCGCTGCCCACGACCCGGATGCCCGCGGCGAGTTCCTGAGTGCGGGCGACGTCCTCCGCGGCGTCGGTCAGCTCCGCGACCGGCCGCAGCGCGGTCTTCGCGATCGCCCGTCCGGCGAACGCGGCGCCCGCGATCCCGATCAGCCCGGCCAAGGTCAGCCACGCGCCCAGCTCCGCGAGAGTGTTTTCGATCCCCTCGGAATTACGCGCGACCGAGACCGCTCCCCCGCCCGGCCGGGGCACGCTCCAGACGCGGTAACGATCGCCGCCGATCTTCTCCACGTCAGCGCCCAGCGCCGCCGCTCCGGCCGCGACCTGCCGCGCCCGGCCCCCGGGCGGGAACCCGCCCGGGGCGCCCGCCGTCCCCGCGCTCGCTCCGTCCGCGGTGACGAATTGCACGGCGAGGACGTCCCGGTGTCCTGGATCCGCTCCCGAATCTCCGCGCTGGACGGTGTGCAGGGTCGCCAGCGCGTCCGCAGGAGTCGCGGCCTTCGCCGCGACGTGCGCGTACGTCTGCAGCTGCGCGTCGAATTGCTGGTAAAGGTTCGCCCTGGTCAGCAGCCACGCAGCGGAAGAAGTCACCACCACCGCGACCGCCACCGCGAGCCCGACCATCACCGCCAGCCGGGTCCGCAGCGAGCGCTCGCGCCACCGAAGCCGTTTCACAACGGTTCGTCCCGCAGCACGTAGCCGACGCCGCGCACGGTATGCAGCAGCCGGGGCTCCCCGCCCTCTTCCAGTTTGCGGCGCAAGTAGCTGACGTACACGTCCAGCCCGTTCGAACCGGAGCCGAAGTCGTACCCCCACACCTGCTCGGACATCGCCGCGCGGGTCAGCACGATCCGCGGGTGGCGCAGGAACGCCTCCAGCATCGCGAACTCGGTCCGGGTCAGGCGGACCGGCCGGTCGCCCCGGCGGACTTCCCGCGTCGCCGGGTCCAGGACCAGATCCGCGAAACCCAGCGCGGCCCCGGCGGCGGGCCGGGGAGTGTCGTACTCGACCCTGCGCAGCAACGCCCGCACGCGGGACAGCAACTCCTTCAGCGCGAACGGCTTGACCAGATAGTCGTCCGCGCCCGCGTCCAGCCCGGTCACCCGGTCGGCCACGCCGCTGCGCGCGGTCAGCATCAGGATCGGCACGAAATTGCCCTCGGCACGCAACAGGCGGCAGCTGTCCAGACCGTCCAAAACGGGCATCATCACGTCGAGAATGACCCCGTCCGGGTTTTCCGCCCGAATAGTCTCGATGCCTTCCGCGCCATTGGCCGCCAGCGAAACACTGTAACCCTCGAATCGCAGCGTCCGGGACAGCGAGTCCCGCACCGCCTCCTCGTCGTCGACCACGACCAGATGCATCCTCGCTCCCTCCGGCCGGTACCGCCGCGATTCTCCCCGAAGAAAATGAGAGCTTCATGAGAATTGCCGACGATCAAGTCGTGGGGCGACAGCGATCCGGCACCGCCCGTTCCCCTGACGCACCAGGGACCCCGACGATCCCCTACCTCACCGACGCCGACAAGAGCCGCTACAGCAGCGGAAACCCATCCGCAGTTGCCTCCTGTCCGGCCAGCCCGACGGCACCTGCACCGGCCGACCCGCGTCCTACCCGCCCGTCGCCCATGCCGGAACGACACGGGCCCGGCACTCGGTCCGGCGCTGCGCCCCTCCGCGCGAGCGGCACAGCGCCTGACCGAGTCGTGCGTACCAAATCGAAAACCCTTCCTCAGCCGGTCGGCGCCGCCCCGTGAAGAGCGCCCATCTCCGGTGCCGGGAGGCGGTTGAGTTCGTGCTTGAGGGAGTCGAGTTCGGCACCGCCGGCCATGTGGTGGGTGAGGTCGTCCAGGGTCAGCTCTTCCCGGGTGGCGTTGAGTTCCACCTCGCCCTGGCGCAACACCACGAAGTGGTTGCCCACCATGAACGCGTGGTGCGGGTTGTGGGTGATGAGGATGACCCCGAGCCCGGCGTCGCGGGCGGCTGCGACGTACTTGAGCACGACCCCGGACTGCTTGACGCCCAGCGCGGCGGTCGGTTCGTCGAGGATGAGCACCCTGGCGCCGAAGTAGATCGCGCGCGCGATCGCCACGCATTGGCGCTGGCCGCCGGACAGGCTGCCGATCGGCGCGTCCACGTCCGGCAGGTCGATGCCCATCTTGGCGAGTTCGTCCACAGTGGTCTGGCGCATCTGCGGGACGTCCAGCCGGCGAAACGGCCACGCACCCTTCGTCAGTTCGGAGCCTAGGAAGAAATTGCGCCACACCGGCATCAGCGGCACCACCGCCAGATCCTGGTACACCGTCGCGATTCCCTTGTCGAGTGCTTCGCGCGGCGACGCGAGCCGGACCGCGGCACCGTCCACTCGGTACTGGCCTTCGTCGTACCCGTGCAAGCCGGAGATGATCTTGATCAGGGTGGACTTGCCGGCGCCGTTGTCCCCGAGCACGCACGTGACCTCGGCGTCGCGAACCGAAATGCTGACGCCGCGGAGCGCGGAAATGTTGCCGTAGTTCTTGCCGACGCCGACCAATTCGACGACGGGAGCTTTCTCGGTCATCGCGGGTTCACCTCCGTGAGGTGCGCAGCCGCACCCACATGTTGAGCAGGGTCGCGATCAGCAGAGTCGCGCCGACGAAAAACTTCACCCAGTCCGGGTTCCAGCCCGCGTACACGATGCCCTGGGTGGTCGCGCCGTAGATCAACGCACCGATCCCGGCGCCGATCGCGGACCCGTAGCCACCGGTCAGCAGGCAGCCGCCGATGACCGCGGCCGCGATGAACAGCAATTCCTGTCCGACGCCGGTGCCGGACTGCACGGAGTCGAACGCGAACAATTGGTGCATGCCGCCGAACCACGCCAGGAAACCCACAGCCATGAACAACCCGATCTTGGTCTGCTTCACCGGGACGCCGACGGCGCGAGAGGAATCCTGCTGGCCGCCCACGGCAAAGATCCAGTTCCCCGTCTTGGTGCGCAACAGGATCCAGGTCGCGATCGCGACGAAGACGATCCACCACAGCACCGTGACCTTGATCGTGACCCCGCCGAGCGGGATGTCCGACGCGAAGAAGGCTTTGGCCGAATCGAAACCGTCCATGTCCGCGATGGAGTCCGTGGCGACGTTTCCGCTGACCAGCTTGGTGATCGCCAGGTTGAGCCCCTGCAACATCAGGAACGTCGCGAGGGTGATCAGAAAGCTCGGCAGCTTCGTTCGCATCACCAGGTAGCCGTTGAGGAAGCCGATCCCCAGCGACAGCACGAGAGCCGCCGCGACACCGACCCAGACGTTGACGGAGAACTGGAACGCGACCATCGCGCCGGTCAAGGACGAACTGGTCACCGCCACCCCGGCGGAGAGATCGAACTCGCCGCCGATCATCAGCAGAGCGACCGCGACGGCGACGATACCGATCGTCGAACTCGAATAGAGCACAGTGGACAATGCCGCGGGCGACCGGAACGGCGGCGCGACCGCGTAGAAGAGCACGAACACCGCGACCACGCCGAGCAAGGAGCTCAGTTCGGGGCGGGCGATCACGCGCCGGACCACGGAACGGGGTGCGGCCTGCACTCGCCGGGCAGGCGGTGCGGGCTGTGCGGGACTGAGGGTTTGGCTCATGGGAGTCTCCTTCGAGGGGCATCCCCCTGGCGATCGTTACCGGGTGCCGCTTTCGGCGAATTTCGCGACGGCCGCGATGTTGGTCTTGTCGATGAAAGACGGGCCGGTGAGCACAGCCTTTCCGCCGCCGCTCATGTTTCCGTTCGTCTTGTACAGCCAGAGCGCGTCAACGGAGAGATAGCCTTCGAGGTAGGGCTGCTGGTCGACCGACCACTCCACCTTGCCGTCTTCGACCAGCTTGACGAGCGCCTTGTTGGTGTCGAAGGTGCCGATCTTGGCCGAACTCCCCGCGCTCGCCACCGACTGGACGGCGAGCTGCGCGACCGGCGCGGCGAGCGTGGCGACGAAGTCGATGCTGTGGTCCTGCTGCAGCTTGGCCTGAATGGTCGACTGCACGGCAGTGGGATCCGCACCGTTGACGTACAGGTTCTCGGTTGTGCCCTTGAACGCCTGCTTGAGACCGGCGCAGCGGGCCTCCAGGGCTACCGAGCCCTGTTCCTGGACAACACAGAGCGCGTGCTTGGCGCCGACGGTGTTCAACCGGTTGCCGAAGGCCTGACCCGCCAGCGATTCGTCTTGCCCGAAGAATCCCAGTGCGCCCAGCTTCTGCCACTGCTCCAGTCCGGAGTTGAAGGCCACCACCGGGATTCCGGCGGCTTTCGCCTTGGCCACCGCCCCGGCCATCGCGTCGGGATGCGCCAGGTCGACCGCGATCCCGTCGACTTTCTGGTCGATCGCGTTCTGCATCAGCGTCGCCTGTTTGGCACCGTCCGGATCATTGGAATACACGAAGTCGGCGTTGTCTTTGGCCGCGGCTTCCTTCGCGCCCTTCTGGACGATGTCCCAGAAGGTGTCGCCAGGGGCGGCGTGAGTGATCATCGCGATCTTCATCCGCGGCGTGTTCGCGGTTCCCGCCGAAGCGCCGGACGCGTTCTGCTGGGCTTGTTTTCCTCCGCTGCTGCTGCAGCCGGCAACGGCAAGTAAGGCCGACACGGCCACCGCAACCGCGGCAACACGATTTCGCTTCATTCGATACACCTCTTTGTGCTGGGAATGGAGGATCAAAGGGAAGTGGGGAAACTGAACGCCGCTTCGGTGCGCGGCCATCGCGACGTGACGACTTTCGCGCGGGTGTAGAACCGGACACCCTCGGGACCGTGAATGGGGCTGTCGCCGATCAGGGAGTCTTTCCACCCGCCGAACGAGTAGTAGGACATCGGCACCGGGATCGGCACGTTCACCCCGACCATGCCGATCCGGACCGCGCGCTGGAACCGTCGCGCCGCCTCGCCGCTTCCGGTGAAGATCGCGGTGCCGTTCCCGTACGGGTTGCTGTTGATCAGCGCGATCGCCTCGTCCACGGTCTCGACGCGCACCACCGCCAGGACGGGGCCGAAGATCTCCTCGCGGTAGACGTCCATCTCGGCGGTGACACCGTCCAACAGCGACGGTCCGACGAAAAACCCGTCCTCATGTCCCGCGACGGTGCAGCCGCGACCGTCGACGACGACCGTCGCGCCCTGTTCGTCTCCGCGGGCCACTGCGTTGATCACCCGCTCCCGGGCCGCATCGGTGACGACGGGCCCCATGTCGCTGGAGGCATCGCCACCGGGCCCGACGCGGACCGCTTTCGCCTTGCGCTCGAGCAGTTCGACCAGGTCGTCTCCCGCGGCGCCGACGGCGACCGCGACCGAGATCGCCATGCATCGCTGCCCGGCGGAACCGAACGCGGCCGCGGTGAGGTGATCGGCGGCGTAGTCGAGATCGGCGTCCGGCAGCACGACCGCGTGGTTCTTCG
This sequence comes from Amycolatopsis echigonensis, assembly GCF_014174495.1. Taxonomy (GTDB): domain Bacteria; phylum Actinomycetota; class Actinomycetes; order Mycobacteriales; family Pseudonocardiaceae; genus Amycolatopsis; species Amycolatopsis echigonensis. The sequence continues at coordinate 25,759 of NZ_JACJHR010000084.1, read as the reverse complement.
CACCCCCGAGCGCCTGCACGCGCTTGCCGGTCGCGGTGGCCCGTTCGTGGACGTGCTTGGCGATCGGGGTCGACCCGACGAACGACACCGCGGCCACGCCGGGGTGCTCGAGGAGCGCGTCGACCGCGACCTTGTCCCCGTTGACGACGTTGAACACCCCGGCGGGCAGGCCGGCTTCCGCGTACAGCTCGGCGACGAGCCGCGACGCGGAGGGATCGCGTTCGCTGGGCTTGAGCACGAAGGTGTTGCCCGTCGCGATCGCGATCGGGTGCATCCACATCGGGACCATGATCGGGAAGTTGAAGGGGGTGATTCCCGCGACCACGCCGAGCGGCTGCCGGAAACCGTGCACGTCCACGTCCCGGGAGACCTGGTCGGAGAAGCTCCCTTTGAGCGCGTCGGCGATCCCGCAGGCGTACTCCACGACTTCGCGGCCCCGGGCGATCTCGCCTCGAGCGTCGTCGACGACTTTGCCGTGTTCGGAGGAAATCATCCGGGCCAGCTCGTCTTCGTGCCGCACGAGCAGATCGCGGAACGCGAACATGATCCGAGTCCGCTGGGACAGCGAGGACTCGGCCCAGGACTCGAAAGCCTTCGCCGCGGCGGACACCGCGATGTCCACATCGGACGGTTCGGCGAGCAGCACGGAAGCTTGCGGACGGCCGGTGGCCGGGTCGTACACCGGCGCGGTGCAGGTCGAGTGCGCGGACGTGGCGGACCCGTCGATCCAGTGGTCGATGATGTGCATGTAAACCGGGATCCCTGAAGGTCGGCCCCTCGGAGACAAGGGGCGTTCGGCGGACGTGCCGCAACCAATCCCGTCATGAGCCCGATACCGGCGGACGCGCTGACTGCATCCCGGCCGGGCAGGCACCTCTTGGTGCTTCCCGGAGTGAACCCCGCAACTGGGTTCGAGATCGTGCCTCTCGGGATCCTGGCTGTCAAGCGGCCTTCGCCTCCTCCGCGGGAGACTCGCAGGTGAAAGCCGTGTTTCCGGCTTTTTTCGGCGGAGGTGTTGACAGACGAGGTGACCCAGCGCACGCTTGGAGCGTTCCAAGTCGCCGCCAGGACCACTCGCCCCTCGCCCGGGGCCATCGACCTCGTCACCGCCGTTTCGCGCCCCGCGGTTCCCCGCAACGGACTCCGCCCGGTTCCCGAAGACCAGATCGGACATTCCCATGACACTCCTTCCGCCTGCAATTTTGGAACGTTCCAACCCCATGACCTCGGGCGGGAACGGTCAGCGAGGTGCCTCGTGAAGATGTTCGTCGCCGGCGAATGGACCGCCGGGACCAGCCAGGAAGAAGTGCACAACCCGTTCTCGGGCGCCGCAGTCGACTCCGTTCCCGTCGCCACGGCTGCCGACGCGCAGCGCGCGCTCGACGTCGCCGTCCTCGGCGCGCGGATCCAGCGCGAAACGACCGCCTACGACCGGCAGGCGATTCTGCTGAAGGCCGCGGCGCTCGCCGACGAGCGGGTGGAACTGCTCGCCCGCACGATCAGCGCGGAGTCGGGCAAGACGCTGGCCGAAGCGACCGGCGAGGCGTCGCGAGCCGGGGAAATCCTGCGGCTCTCGGCATTCGAGGGCACCCAGCTCTACGGGGACTCGCTGCCCCTGGACGCGCACAAAGGCGCCGGACGCTCGAAGCTCGGCTTCACGCTGCGCCAGCCGTGCGGAGTGGTCGTCGCGATCACCCCGTTCAACTTCCCGCTGCTGCTCGTCCTGCACAAGATCGGCCCGGCGCTGGCCGCGGGCAATGCCGTAGTGCTGAAGCCGGCGCGAACGACGCCGCTGACCGCCCTGCGGATCGCGGAGATCCTGCTGGACGCCGGTCTCCCGCCAGAGGCGTTGTCAGTCCTGCCGGGACCCGGCGGCGAATTGGGCGACGTCCTGTGCGCGGACCCGCGAGTGCGCAAGATCAGTTTCACCGGCAGCACGGCGGTCGGGGAACACATCACGCGCGTCGCCGGGGTGAAGAAGCTGTCGCTGGAACTGGGCGCGAGCTGCCCGGTGGTCGTCCTCCCGGACGCGGACCTGGAGCTCGCCGCGACGTCGATCGCGATCGGCGGCTACGGCAATGCGGGCCAGGTGTGCATTTCGGTGCAGCGCGTCGTCACCGACCGGTCGATCGCCGGGGAATTCGTGGACGCGCTGACCGAGAAGGTCGCCGCGATCCGCGCCGGCGACCCGTTCGACGCCGCGACCACGATGGGGCCGCTGATCAGCGTCGGCGAGGCCGACCGGGTGCACGCCGCGATCCAGCAGGCCGCGGCCGACGGCGCGAAGATCGTGCACGGCGGAGAACGGGACGGCGCGCTCGTGCAGCCGGCGATCGTGACCGGCGTCGATCCGGACTCCGCGTTCAGCCAAGAAGAACTCTTCGGCCCGGCCGTGGCCGTGACGACCGCGGACACCGTCGACGACGCGTTGGCGATCGCCAACAACACCCGATACGGCCTCGGCGCGGGGATCTTCACCCGCGATGTCTCGAACGCGGTGCGCTTCGCCCGCGACGCTGAGGCCGGCAACGTGCACGTCAACTGGTCGCCGCTGTGGCGCGCCGACCTCATGCCCTACGGCGGATTCAAGGGCAGCGGGATCGGCAAGGAAGGACCGCGCGCCGCGGTCGCCGAGATGACCGAGGAGAAAACCGTGGTGCTGCACGGGTGACGCGACCCGGCAGCGCACCACCCGCTCGAACAGGAAGAGAGACGATGGGGACCGTACGTGTCACCGCGGCCCAAGCGGTCGTGCTGTACCTGGGCAACCAGTACAGCGTCAGCGACGGACAGCGCCGCCGCCTGGTGCCGGGCATGCTCGGCATCTTCGGCCACGGCAACGTGGCCGGGCTCGGGCAGGCCCTGGACGAGTATTCCGATTCGCTGACCTATTACCAAGGCCGCAACGAGCAGTCCATGGTGCACCTCGCCGTCGGCTACGCGAAGGCCATGCGGCGCACCGCAACCCTGGCTGTGACCGCGTCGATCGGCCCCGGCTCGACCAACATGGTCACCGGTGCCGCGCTGGCGACGATCAACCGGCTGCCGGTGCTGCTGTTCCCCAGCGACACCTACGCCACCCGCCGGCAAGGCGTGGTGCTGCAGCAACTGGAGACCCCCGGCGCGCCGGAGGTCACGGTCAACGACGCGTTCCGTCCGGTGTCGCGGTTCTTCGACCGGATTACCCGGCCCGAGCAACTGCTGACCGCACTGCCGGCCGCGATGCGCGTGCTGACCAACCCCGCCGAAACCGGGGCGGTAGTCATCTCGCTGCCGCAGGACGTGCAGTCGATGGCCTTCGATTTTCCCGAGGAGTTCTTCGCGGAGAAGGACTGGCCGATCCGCCGTCGCACCCCGAATCCGGACGAGGTCGCCGATGTCGCACGGCTGCTCGCCGAGGCGCGACGGCCACTGGTCATCGCCGGCGGCGGGGTGATCTACTCCGGCGCCACCGCCGAACTCGAGGCACTGGCCGGCGAATTCGGACTGCCGGTCGTGGAAACCTTCGGCGGCAAGGGCGCGGTGCAGGCCCGTGAGTGGTGGCAGCTGGGCGGACTGGGGCTGGAAGGCAACCCGGCGTCCAACACCCTGGCTGCGGAAGCGGACCTGGTCCTGCACGTCGGGACCCGGCTGACCGACTTCGCGACCGGCTCGCAGTCGCTGTTCGCGAATCCGCACGTCCGGTTCGCGTCGATCAATGTGACCGAGCAGGACGCGGTCAAGCAAGGCGCCACGGCGATCGTGGCCGACGCGAAGCTGGCCGTTCGGGCACTGGCCGACCACGCTCGCGATGCAGGTGCCGTCGCACGGCCGGAATGGGCCGAGCGCGCCCGCGCACTGGCCGCTGACTGGGCGCCGCAGCGGCAGCAAGCGTTGTCCGGTTCGCCGCGCGACCCCATGACGCAGGGGCAGCTGATCGGTGTCCTGCAAGAGGAAGCGCGTTCCGGCGACACCGTCGTCGCAGCCGCCGGAGGCCCGCCCGGCGACCTGCTGAAGGTGTGGGACGCGACTGACGGCCGGCACTGCCACCTCGAGTTCGGCTTCTCCTGCATGGGTTACGAACTCCCGGCGAGCATCGGCGTCCGGCTGGCCCATCCGGACGGCGAGGTGCTCGCGTTCATCGGGGACGGCACCTTCCTCATGCAGCCCACCGAACTGGCGACCGCGGTGCAGGAAGGCCTGAAGATCACCGTGGTGATCTCGGAGAACCACGGCTTCCAGGTGATCCGGCGGCTGCAGATGCTGGCCAGCGGCAACGACTTCGGCAACGAGTTCCGCCGCCGCGCCGGCGAACCGGGCGCGCTCGCCGGCGGCTACGTCGACCTGGACCTGGCCGCCATCGCGCGAGGCCTGGGCGCGACCGCGTTCACCGCCGCGACCCCGGACGAGGTCCGGGCCGCGTTGCGCAAGGCCCGCGACCACGCCGGCCCGGTCGTCGTCGTGGCCGAGACGGCCCCGCAGGAAAACCTGCCTCCGGGCGGGGTGTGGTGGGACGTCGCCCCGGCCGAAGTGTCCCAGGATCCGGCGGTACAAGAAAAACGGCGTGCTTACGAGTCCGCCCGAGAAGCCCAGAGGTGGTACGCATGACCCGGCACCAGTTGCTCGACGAGATGGCCGCGGGGCGACCAGTGCTGGGAACGTTCCTCAACCTCGGCTCGCCACTGGCCGCCGACGCCTGTGCGCGGGCCGGTGCCGACTGGGTGCTGATCGACCTCGAACACGGCGGCGCCGGGGAAGAAGCGCTGCTGCCTCAGGTACTGGCCGCCGAAGCCCTCGGGGCCAGCGCGCTGGTACGCGTGGAAAGCACCGACCGGATCCGCGCCGGGCGCGCCCTGGACCTCGGCGTCTGCGGCGTCATGTTCCCCCGCATCGACACCGCCGGCCAAGCCGCGGAGGCGATCGCGCACCTGCGCTACCCGCCGGAGGGCGACCGCGGCGTCGCTACCTACAACCGGGCATGCGGCTTCGGGCTCGACAACGCGGCCCTGGACCGCGCCAACGACGAAATCCTCGGCATCGTCCAGATCGAAAGCCCGGAAGCCGTCGCCAACGCGGCCGCGATCGCCGCGGTCCCCGGCGTCGACGTGTTGTTCGTCGGCCCCCGAGACCTCAGCCACGCCATGGGCATCCCCGGCCAGGTCCGGCATCCCGACTTCCTGGCCGCGATGCGGCACGTCCTCGACGCGGCGCGGGCCGCCGGAATCGCCGCGGGCACCCTCGCCGCCAGCCCTGCCGCCGCGGCCGGGTATGTCGCCGACGGCTTCGCGTTCGTCGGCGTAGGTTCGGACTCCAGCATCCTCGCCGGAGCCGCCGCAGCAGCGATCAAGACCACCGTCGAGGAAGCCCGAACGGCCAAGCGAGAAAAGGAGATCGCGTGAGCACCACCGAACTCGGGGTGGGCCTGATCAGCGTCGGCTGGATGGGCAAACTCCATTCGAGGTCCTACGACCGGGTCAATTACCACTACCCGGAGCTGGGTCTGCGCCCGCGCTTGGTCATCGCCGCCGACGTCTTGGCCGAACAACGCGACTTCGCCCGCGACGCGCTCGGCTACGCCCAGGCCACTGAGGACTGGCGGGACGTCGTCGCGCATCCCGACGTGCAAGCGATCAGCATCACCGCGCCGAACTACCTGCACCGCGAGATCGCGTCCGCGGTCGCCGCCGCCGGCAAGCACTTCTGGATCGAGAAGCCGGTCGGCCGGACCACCGACGACGCCGCCGCGGTGGCCGCGGCCGCCGACAAAGCCGGAGTGCGCACCGCGGTCGGATTCAACTACCGGCACGCGCCCTCGGTCACGCACGCACGCGATCTGATCGCCTCGGGCGCGATCGGCCGAATCACCCACGTCCGGGGCCGGTTCCTCAACGACTACGCCGCCGAGCCGGGCGGCGTGCTGTCCTGGCGCTTCCAACGCGACCGGGCCGGCCTCGGCGTGCTCGGCGACCTCATGACCCACGCGGTGGACCTGTTGCAGTACCTCCTGGGCCCGGTCACCGAAGTGTCCGCGCTCACCTCGATCGTGATCCCGGAACGACCGCTACCCGGGGACGGCCCCAGCACGCACTTCGCGGTTGTCGAAGGAGGGCCTACCGGCCCGGTCGAGAACGAGGACTACGCCGCCGGGCTGCTGCGGTTCGGCGACGGACCCGTCGGCACCGTGGAAGCCAGCCGCGTCACGGTCGGACCGCGCTGCCAGATCGGGTTCGAGATCTTCGGCACCGACGGCTCGGTCGCGTGGAACTTCGAGCGCATGAACGAGCTGGAGGTCTGCCTCGGCCGCACCGGCCCCGACCACGGGTACCGCACCGTACTGGCCGGCCCCGAGCACGGCGACTACCGCCGGTTCCAGCCCGGACCGGCGATCTCGATGAGCTACGACGACCTGAAGGTGGTCGAAGCCGCGCTGTTCCTGCGCTCGGTCGAGACCGGCGAACAGCTCGCCCCGGGCGTGGCGGACGCGCTGGCCGCCTCGCACGTGGTCGACACCATGGCCCGCTCCGCCGAGAGCGGAAGCTGGCTGAAGGTGCCCGCCACCGTCGCGACCGGAACGCCGCGATGAGCGACCAGGAGGCGCGCCGCCCGACGATCAACGACGTCGCACGCCGCGCCGGGGTCTCGAAATCGCTGGTATCGCTGGTCATGCGAGGAGCTCCCCAGGTCAGCGACGCACGGCGGGAAGCGGTGCTCGACGCGGCCCGCCAACTGGGGTACCGGCCCAACACCGTGGCCCGAAGCCTCGTCGAGGGACACACCCGCACCATCGGGGTCGTCGTGTCCGACCTGCGCAACCCCTGGTACGTCGACATCCTGGACGGGCTCCGCCGGACGCTGAAGGCCAACGGCCTGCGCGTGCTCATCGGCGGCGGGCAACTCGACCACAAGGTCGATCCCGGTGTCGCGGAAGCGTTTCTCGACCTGCGTGTCGAGGGCCTGTGCGTGATCGGGACGCTCCCGTACGACGAAGCCCTGGCCGAAGCGATGAAAACCGTTCCCTCGGTGGTGACCAGCAGCCACAGCTACGAACTGCCCTACGTCGACAGCGTGGTCAACGACGACGAGCAGGGCACCCGCATCGCGACCGAGTACCTGCTGAACCTCGGCCACAAGCGGATCGCCCACATCGGCGGCGGAACCGACGGCGTCGCCGAAGCCCGACGACGCGGGTACGAAGGCGCGATGCGCGCCCACGGACTCGCGCACTTCATCCAGGTCGAGCCGTGTGACTACGACGAGACCTCCGGCTACGCCGCCGCATCGGCGCTGCTGCGCGGGCAGAACCAGCCGACCGCGATCATCGCGCTCAACGACCTGGCCGGGGTCGGCGCGCTGTCCGCCGCCGATGACGCCGGGCTCGCGGTGCCCGCGGATCTCTCCATCATCGGCTACGACAACACGCCGCTCGCGGCGGTCAGCCACCTGTCACTGTCCTCTGTGGACCCCAGCAGCGTCGAGATCGGAGAGCTGGCGGCGATCCGGCTCCAAGCCCGCCTGCGGGGAGACGCCGGGTCCGCACCGGAAACCGGCAGCCGCGACCTCATCCGGCCGGCTCTCGTCGTGCGCAAGTCGACCGCCGCCCCGCGTGCGGACAAGGAGGTGCCCTGATGCCAGCCGTCATCGTCGCCCTCGGCCCCGTTGACGACCTGGTGGCCGAACGGCTCCGTCCCTTCGGCGAAGTCGTCATCGCCGAGTCGGACGCCGACCAGCGCGCGCTGCTGCCGGACGCGGTCGGGCTCATCGCCCGCGCCACCAGCACCGTGGACCAGGCACTGCTCGACTCGGCGCCGAACCTGCGGGTAATCGGCCGCACCGGCATCGGCGTCGACCGGGTCGACCTCGACGCGGCCAGCGCACGATCAGTGCCAGTGGTCGTCACCCCGTCCGCCGGAACCCGCGCGGTCGCCGAAGGCGCGCTCACGTTGGCCCTGCACCTGCTCAAACGGATCGGGCGCTACACCACGCTGGTCCGCGAAGGCCGCTGGACGCAGCGGAACGCGTTCACGGCGAACGACCTCGACGGAGCTGTCGTCGGGCTCGTCGGCTACGGCCGGATCGGGCGTCGCGTCGCCGAACTCGCCCGCGCGTTCGGCGCGTCGGTCCTCGTCTACGACCCTTACCTGCGGCCGGCGGACGCCGACGGCGTGACCGTCGCCGACCTCCCCCGGGTGCTGACCGGATCGGACGTGCTCAGCCTGCACGCGCCCTTGACGCCCGAAACCCGCCATCTCCTCGGCGAAGCCGAACTGAGCCAGGTGAAACCGGGGGCGATCCTCGTCAACTGCGCGCGCGGCGGCTTGCTGGATCTGGACGCCGTCCACGCCGCGCTGCTGGACGGGCGCCTCGGCGGCGTCGGCCTCGACGTCTACGACCCCGAGCCCCCGGTGGACCATCCCCTGTTCCACCACCCGGATGTCGCGTTGACCCCGCACATCATGGGGATCTCCGCGCGCGCCTGGCATCGCACCTGTGCGGACATGGCCACCGGGATGGCCGCGGTGCTCGGCGGCGGCCGCGCCGACCACGTCGCCAACCCGGAGGTGTACCGGGAGGTGCCGGCATGACCCAGCGAGCGGAGGCGATCGGCACGGAACCGGTGTCCTGCGCGTCCACTGTGGACGCCGTGGCATCCGGCGACATCCGCGAACTTCTCCATCGGTCCTTTGTGGACTCCGGTAATTCGGTTCTGCGCAAGAAACCCTTGCCGTCCTCCTGCTATCGACCTCACCCGGAGGAAGCATGCGTTACCACCCCCTCGGGAACACCGACCTGAAAGTCTCCGCGGTGTCCTTCGGCACCGCCCCGCTGGGCGACATGTTCGGCCCCGCGGACGAATCCGAAGCCCACGCCGCCGTGCACCAGGCGCTCGACGCCGGGATCACCTTCTTCGACTCCTCCCCCTACTACGGCGCCGGCCTGGCCGAACGCCGCCTCGGCGCCGCCCTGCGCGGGCACCGCGACGAGGTGGTGATCGGCACCAAAGCCGGCCGCTACGGACCCGACGAGTTCGACTTCAGCCCGGCCCGGATCCGCGCGAGCGTGCACCGCAGCCTGAAGCTGCTGCGGACCGATCACGTCGACATCCTCCAGCTGCACGACATCGAGTTCGTTGGGCTGGAAGGGATTTTCGCCGACTCCTACGCCGAGCTCGTCCGGCTGCGGGACGAAGGCAAATGCCGGTATATCGGCATGACCGGCTATCCCATGGAAACTCTCTGCCGCGCGGTGGCCGAAACCGACCTCGACGTCGTGCTGTCCTACGCGCACTACACTTTGCTCAACACCCGCCTCGCCGATACGTTGGCCCCGCTATGCCGGGAACGCGGCGTCGGACTGATCAACGCCGCAGCAGTCGCGCTCGGTCTGCTCACCCCGGCCGGCTCGCGGATCGACGTCCCCGCCGGACGGCCGATCGTCGACGCCGCCCGGCGCGCCGCGGCGGTCTGCGAGCAGCGCGGCGCGGATGTAGCGTTCCTGGCCAACCAGTTCTCCATCCAGCGCTCCGGCGCGGCGACCACCGTCGTCGGCACGACCAAACCCCAGCACCTCGACTCCGCCGTCGCCGCGGAGTCCACCCCGATCGACGAAGACCTGCTCGCCGCCGTCCTGGCCGCGACATCCGACGTGCAGAAGCTGTCCTGGCACAGCGGACTGCCCGAAAACAACGGAGGTGACACGTGCTCCGCGTAGCACTGTTCGGCAGCGGCCGCATCGGCCAAGTCCACGCCCGCTCCATCGCCGCGCACCCCGACGCGGAACTGGCCTGGATCTGCGATCCCGTCCAGCCGGCCGCCGAAGCGCTCGCCGCGCGGCACGGCGGCCGCGTGACCGCCGAACCCGACGAGGTCTTCGCCGATCCCGCCCTCGACGCGGTCGTGATCGCCTCCCCCACCCCGACGCACGTTGACCTGCTCGGCCGCGCCGCGGCCGCCGGAAAGCCTGTGCTGTGCGAGAAACCGATCGATCTCGACCTCGCGCGCATCGATCGGTGCTGGGACGACATCGCCGCGCTGCAGCCGTTCGTGATGATGGGCTTCAACCGGCGCTTCGACCCCACCTTCACCCAACTGCGGCAACGCGTCGCCGCAGGCGAGATCGGGACGTTCCGCGCACTGCGGATCACCAGCCGCGACCCGGAACCGCCGCCGACGGCGTACCTCGCGGCGTCCGGCGGGATCTTCCGCGACATGACAATCCACGACTTCGACCTCGCCCGCTTCTTCCTCGGCGAGGTGACCGAGGTCCACGCCTTCGCCTCCGACGACGGCAACCCGGTGATCGCCGAAGCACGCGACGCCCACCAGGCAATGGTGCTGCTGCGCGGGGCGAACGGCGCACTGTGCACGATCACCAACAGCCGCAGCTGCACCTTCGGCTATGACCAGCGTGTCGAAGCGTTTGGCGACAACGGAATGCTCGAAGCCGCGAACCAGTCCGCTTCCAGCGTCCGCGCCTACGGAACCCGCGGTGCCGAAACCGCCGACCCCTATCTGCGGTTCTTCGTGGAGCGGTATCGAGAGGCGTATCTCGCCGAGTTCGACGAATTCGTCCGCGCGGTCCGCGAGAACCGCCCGCCCTCCCCCGATTTCGCCGACGGCCGCGCCGCGCTGGTGCTCGCGGAAGCAGCGCTGGAGAGCGTGTCCACCGGCCGCAGCGTCACCGTCCCCGCCGGACCGCGTCCGGAGACTGAAGCCCCGCTCGCGAACGGAGCCGCACGATGATCATGAACCGCGTCGCCGGAGCCCCGATTTCCTGGGGCGTGTGCGAAGTACCGGGCTGGGGTTACCAGCTCGCCCCCGAGCAGGTGCTGCCCGAGATGAAAGACATCGGGCTCGTCGCCACCGAATTCGGGCCGGACGGATTCCTGCCCCGGGACCCGGCCGCGAAGGCCGAAACCCTGCGCGAGCTCGGGCTCTCGGCGGTCGGCGGGTTCGTCCCGGTCGTCCTGCACCAAGCCGACCACGACCCGCTCCGCGAAGTCGACCGCGAACTCGACGGATTCGTCGCGGCCGGCGCCGGCACCATCGTCCTCGCCGCGGTCAGCGGCCTCGACGGGTACGACACCCGCCCGGAACTCGACGAACGCGCGTGGCAGACCCTGTTCGCCAATCTCGACCGCGTCGCCGACCGTGCCCGCGAACGGGGCGTCGCCGCGGCACTGCACCCGCACGTCGGCACCATGGTGGAGAACCGAGAGGAGGTCGACCGCGTCCTCGCCGGTTCCACGGTCCCGCTCTGCCTGGACACCGGGCACCTGCTGATCGGCGGGACCGACCCGGTCGAGCTCGCCAAAGCCGTCCCGGAGCGCATCTCGCACACCCACCTCAAGGACGTCGACCTCAGCGTCGCCGACCGCGTCAAAGCCGGCGAGATCGCCTACACCGACGGCGTCCGGAACGGCCTCTACCGCCCGCTCGGCGCCGGCGACATCGACATCGCCGCCATCGTCGACGTCCTGGAATCCCACGGCTACCAGGGCTGGTACACGATGGAACAGGACACCATCCTGACCGGGAAACCCGAGGGCGAAGGTCCGGCCGCGGACGTCCGGGCGTCCGTCGCGTACCTGCGGAGCCTGGACCGGTGACCCCCGAACTGCTGGCCACGTGCTGGACCTCCGCCGGCGACGTGATGCCGTTGCGCACCGGCGACCGCAGCCCGATCGGCATCGAACGGCGGGTCGCCGCCGTCGCCTCGGCCGGATACTCCGGAATGGGACTCAACCACGCCGATCTCGTCGCCGCCCGCGACGAGATCGGCCTCCCCCGGCTCGCCGAACTGCTATCCGCGCACGGACTGCACCACGTCGAACTGGAACTCATCGACTACTGGTGGGAGACCGGGCCGCGGCGCGAGACCTCCGACCGGGTCCGCGCGGACCTGCTCGACGCGGCCCGGGTCCTGGACATCGACCAGATCAAGGTCGCGGCCGGATCCGCCGGGGACACCTACGATCCCGGCACCCTGCGCGAGTCCTTCGCGGCATTGGCCGACGACGCCCGCGCCGCCGGAACCCGGATCGCGCTCGAACCCTGCGCCTTCTCCAGCATGCCGTCGCTGGAACCCGCTGTAGCACTGGTGACCGACGTCGACCATCCGCAGGCCGGGCTGTTGCTCGACATCTGGCACATCTTCCGCAGCGGCATGGATTACGCGACCATGGCCGACCTCGTCCCGGCGGACAAGCTTTTCGCAGTCGAACTCAACGACGGCGCCCGTGAGCAGGTCGGCACCGGACTCGAAGACACCTTCGACAACCGGATGCTGTGCGGGCAGGGCGACTTCGACGTCGCCGGGTTCATCGACGCCGTGCGCCGCATCGGCTACCCCGGACCGTGGGGCGTGGAAATCATGTCGCACCACCACCGCGCACTCGACCCGGAAACTGCGCTCTCCCAAGCATTCCAGACCGCCGCAGACTGCCTGATCGCCACCCGCGCACAGGCCGGGAGGACCTCATGACCGCCCTCAGGATCGGAATCCTCGGCGCGGCCCGCATCGCCGGAAAGGCCATCGCCGCGCCAGCCGCCGCGACCGGGCACCGGCTGGTCGCCGTCGCCGCCCGCGACCGGGACCGCGCGGAACGGTTCGCCGCCGACCACAACGTCGAACGCGTACTGGACAGCTACGCCGACGTGCTCGCCGACCCCGAGGTCGACGTGGTCTACAACCCGCTGCCCAACGCCTGGCACGGGCCGTGGAACCTCGCCGCCGTCCAGGCAGGCAAGCATGTACTGTCCGAAAAACCCTTCGCCAGCAACGCCGAGGAGGCCGCAGCCGTGCGCGCCGCCGCAACCGGAGCCGGCGTCCGGGTGATGGAGGGATTCCACTACCTCTACCACCCGGTCACCCGGCGGCTGCACGAGCTGCTCGAAACCGGAGCGCTGGGCGAACTTCGCGCGGTCGAGGCGGACATGTTCATGCCCGCACCGGACGACACCGACCCGCGCTGGTCCCTGGAACTGGGCGGAGGAGCGGTCATGGACCTCGGGTGCTACAGCCTTCACGCCCACCGAGCCCTCGCACCGTGGGCAGGCGGCCCGCCCGCGCTGGTCGGCGCACGGGCCGGAGAACGCGCCGGACGTCCCGGAGTCGACGAGTGGCTCGACGCCGACCTCGAATTCCCCAACGGCGCGACCGGCCGGGCCCGCTGCCACATGGCCGCCCCCGCCTGGAAATTCACCTGCCGCATCGTCGGCACCCGCGGGGAAGCCGTCGCCGCGAACTTCGTCCAACCCCATCTGGACGACCGCGTGACCATCACCGATGCCGCCGGGTGCCGCGTCGAACACGTCGGGCTCCGGTCGTCCTACACGTACCAGCTCGAAGCCTTCGCCGCGCACCTGAGGGAAGACGCCCCGCTCAAAAACGGCCTCGACGACGCGGTCGACACGATGCAGCTCATCGACGACTGCTACCGCGCAGCCGGACTGGCTCCCCGCCCCCGCCAGGCGCCAATCCGGCTCGGCTCACCAGCGACGACGTGAACGTCATTCCTGACTGACGGTTGGTGGCTGCCGGGTTCGTCGCCGGCGGCCACCGGTTACCCGCTGGCCGGCGGTAACGCCGTTGAGAACCCCAGCCACGGCATCGCCAAGCAGTTCCGAACCGGGCCCTCGCGCAAGCCGACTGATCCAGCAGCGCCTGAGCTGGCCGTCGCACAGGGGTCAGTTCAATTCACCTGGAAGATGGGAAGCCACGATAGGTCTCTAGATCATCAAGTTGCTGTCGACGAGCCCGGCCGATGCCCTCGACTGCGTCCGCACCCACTGCAATGCGGATAGGTGGTTTTTCCAGACCGGCCAAGGCAAGCACGGCCTGCGCTATCTGATCTGGTTCGGACGGCGGTCGGTAGCTCGCACCGGTATGCGCGAGCGCGGCCGCGACATGGTCGTAGTCCGCCAGAGCCGACGCTGGCCGTTGCCGTTCCGCCCAGCGTTGCCGAAACCCGGTCGCGGTGGCACCCGGTTCGACGATCGTCACATGGATTCCCAGCGGCGAGAGCTCGGCGGCCAACGACACGGACAATCCTTCTAACGCATGTTTGCTGGAGGTGTAGGCGCTCATGCCTGCGGCACCGATTTGCCCGGCAAGCGAGCTGATCTGGAGAATGTGACCAGCTCGAGCGGCGCGCAGGTGGGGCAGGACGGCGCGCACGACGTTCGCGGCACCGAAGAAGTTCACCTCGAACTGGCGGCGCAACGCGGCATCCGGCAGCTCTTCGAAGGCGCCGGGTTCGGCATAGCCAGCGTTGTTGACGACGATGTCTACGCGGCCGAATGCGTCGACCACCTCGTCCACTACCTGTCGGATCTGGTCCGCATCGGCGACATCGGCCACCCACGAGCGAGTGTTCGGTTCCGCGGTATCGAGCTGCGCTCGACTGATCGCCGCGACGCGGTCGCCCGCCGACAAGGCCGAGCGCACAAATGCGGAACCGAGCCCGCCTGACGCGCCAGTAATCAACCACACTCGTTCGCGCTTCGTCATTTTCACAGCGCGAGCCTACCACTAAGCGGAGAGCAATTCTCCGGTTATTCGGATATATGCTGCCGCGTCATGACGACTGAACGACGCCGTCCGCTGCGGACGGATGCCCTGCGCAGCGCGGAAAGCCTGTCCGCGGCGGCCAAAGCGGCCGTCGCGGACAAAGGGATCGACGTTTCGACCAACGAGATCGTGAAACGGGCAGGCGTCGGGCCCGCCACGTTCTACCGGCGTTTCCCGTCGCGGAAGGTATTGCTCGAGACCATCCAACTGGAAGGACTCGACCGTTTAGAAGAACAGGCCCGAGCCGCGCTCGATCGCGCTGAGACCGGTAAAGTATTCGTCGATTTGCTAGTCGCGCTCGCTTCGGCACAGGCGGCTGACAAAGTATTGTCAGTAGACATTGGCAGAGCACAGTGAGTCGGTCGCAGTGAACAAGGCCCGCTCCCGGTTGCGAAGTCTCATCAAGAAGGTCACCGAACGGGCACCGACCACCGGGGACATTCGGTACGACCTGTCCTGGCGAGACGTTCCATTTTGGCGAGCGCAGCGTCGAGCATGCCCACTACTTGCCTGAACCTGCGCGCCGGAGACGTCCAGCGCGACCGCATCGTGGCGATCATCCTCGACGGAATCCGCTCCCGCGACGCGGCCGCACTGTCCGGCAAGCCACCAGCATAACCTGTGTCTTCTAAGCAGCGGATTCGTTCGCGGACCGCGTACGCGATCGCACCCCGCACCGACTGACGTACCCGCAAGAACAACGCTTGTGGCTCACGCTTGGAGACCACGGCCCGCAGTTTCAGGGAGCTTCGTGGTGGTGAACAACGACAACAGCGCCGCGGCGGCGATCACGAACGCTGGCGATCTGGTGCTGCCGGTGTGTTCGATCAACCAAGCCGACAGGTAAGGCGCGCTACCGCCGAACAGCGCGAGCGGGACGTTGATCCCCAGAGCTGCACCCGTGTACCGGAACCGAGTGGGCAGCAGTTCGGTGACCACCGCGAATGCTGGGCAGGCATAGGCGCAGTTCAGCGTGAACAGGATCACCGCGCCGAGCAGTGCCAATCCGTAGCTGCCCGTACCCATCAGCATCAGCACCGGATACACCAGCACCAACCACCCCGCGGCGGCAGACCGGAGCAACGGTTTCCGCCCCCACCGATCGCTCAACCGGCCGAACAGCGGCAATGTACTGATCCCGATCGCCACCATAATAGCGGTGGCCCAGTACGCGCTCTTGGCCGAAAATCCGAGAAACTGCGAAAAATAAATATAGAGGAAGGTGACACAAAAATAGCCCGACATCACCTGCAGTGTGACCAGACCCCAAATCCTGAACAGTGCCGGGTAGCCTTCCGACAGGGTTCGCATGATCGGTGATCTAGCGACGCGGCCCTCGCTCTGGATCGCGCGGAACTCAGGAGTGTCCTCAAGTCTCATACGGATAAAAAGCCCGACTGCGGCCATCGGGAGCGCGATCAGCAGCGGAATACGCCAACCCCAGGACAGAAACTGCTTCTGGCTGACGGACGACGTTACGACCGCGACCACCACAGCAGCCAGCGCCGCCGACCCGTGTGAACCGATCTGAGTGAACGACGTGAGAAACGCGCGTTTGCGCGCCGGTACCGACTCGGCGATATAAGTCAGCGCACCGCCCAACTCGCCGCCGGCCGCCGCGCCCTGGACAAGCCGCAGGAGTACGACGGCAATTGTCGCACCGATTCCGACGCTGGCGTAAGTGGGCAAGATACCCATCACGGTTGTGGCCGTCCCCATCAACAGAATGGTGATCGACAGGACGTTGCGACGGCCGAGCCGATCCCCGAGGTGCCCGAAAATCAGCCCGCCGATCGGCCGAATGAAGAACGCGATGGCGAACACGGCCAGCGCCGAGAGGGTCGCGGCCGCAGTGTCTCCGCCGGGGAAGAACAAACGGCCGATCGTGACGGCCAGGTAGCCGTACACCGTGAAGTCGTAGAACTCGATCAGCGTCCCGGCACAGGCGGCCAGAATAACCTTGGGGTGCACCTTCTGGTCGACCTGGTACAGGCGGATCTTGGCGACTTCATTCATGTGAGGGCCCTTCTGTCAGGCCGGGAAACGGTGTCACAGCCAGTTTTCGGCTCGTGGGGACCGCGTCCGGGAACTGCAATCAACGTGATGTCGGACCTGGCGTCGGGAAGCGTGCAGGCCGCCACGACGTCCCGAAGTTGACGTACGTGCGAGCACTCGTGGACATATGACTCCGCCGAGGAACATCAGATGGCCCATTGCGGGGGATGCATCTCAACGCTCCAGTCCGAGCAGCTCGCCGGCTGCGCCGCGCAAGTCGAACCGCGACCGGTCAAGACCGGTCTCCGGCCGCATCCGCTCCGTCGAGACGAGTGGTCCGGCTGCTGAACAACCAGTTCCCGTCGATCTTGACCAGCTCGTCTTCAGACCTGCCGACCATGACGATCGAACTCTCGCCGCTCGGCGACGTCGAGGTCATGAGCAGATACGACTGCACACTCGCGGTGTCTCCGTTGACCTCGCACTCGATGTTGGTCACGAAATGTCGCAGATTGGGCATTTTCGCGATCAGCGCACGTGCGTGCTCGGCAAACTTGTCGAGATCGGCGTGCGCCCGGAAATCCTCGTACGCACCATGAAAAACGCCGTCCGGGGCAAAGCACGAAGCCCAGCCCTCGAAATCCTCTTCGTCGGTCAACCGGTTGTATCGATGAATGAGCTGTTCGATGGCGATCTTGTCGACAAGGGCGTCATTGCCCATAGCGCTCTCCTCAAGATGGTGCGATTCTCCATCGCCGCACGAGGGTTGACTAGATAGTTTCTGGCCTCAACCGTCGCCCTGACAGGGACGGCGGATGTTTCCGCTCCTTCGAAACGTTGCAGCTCAAACCAACTCGGAGACCGGCACGAACGGTGCGATCTCGACCGTTTCGGCTCGCTTGAGCACATCGCCCACGATGAGCCGCTGCACATGCTCGCTGTCCCGGTGAGCGTCCCTTGCCGCCCGGTCCCGGTAGACCTCATACACGACGAACCGCCGGGGATCGCGGGCAGAACGGGCAAGATCGTATCTGAGCACTCCCGCCTCCGCCCGAGAAGGCGCCACGCATTCGCTGAGCAGACGCCCCACCGCGTCCTCGTCCCCCGTTTTCGCGACGATGGTCGCTACTTGAACATAAGCGCTGGACTCATTCACACGAGCCTCCGTTCATTCTCGCGACAGGGCTCCGGGACCGGCATCGTCGAACCGCGGGCAGGCGGTCCAGACATCGCGATCTCTCGCCGCTGCCCCGAAGGTCCCGTCTAAGAACACACCGGAACAACTTATAATGATCGTTCGGTTATGTCAATCGGTTCGGCGAGTCACCGCGCGCCCGGGATGAGCAAGAGTTTGCCAATAGTCGCCTGTGACTCGATGTCGCGATGCGCACGGACGGCACCATCCAGCGGATAGCGCGCGCCGATCACAACGTCGAGCGTCCCGTCAGCGATAAGCGACAGCACCTTCGACGCACGGGCGCGACCCTCCGCGGGTGTCTCGCTCGGATTGTCTCCCCGGCTGCGCATCAACCGCACACCGTCCGGTTGCTCCCAGAGGTCGAGCGGGGGTGCTGCGCCGCCTGCCTGCCCGAACATCACATACGTTCCCCCGCGCGCAGTCGACGCGATGCTAGCGAGGCAGCTGTCCGCACCGGTGCCGTCGAACACGACGTCGGCACCGCGGCCCTCGGTGCGTGCGCGCACCTCGGCAGCCAGGTCCAGGCCCCCACCCCGCACCAGGACCTCCTCCGCACCTGCAGACTTCGCTGTCGGTACCTTTTCGGCTCGCGAGACGGTTCCGATCACCCGTCCTCCACTGCCGGTGATGAGCTGCGTCAGCATTCGCCCAACACCGCTGGCAGCCGAGTGCACCAAGGCAGTCTCGCCGGGGGCGACCTTGATCGCGTCCTGACACAGGTGGTGTGCGGTGAGCGCCTGCATCAGCCCGGCGGCTGCCTGCTCCAGCGGCAGGTTGCCAGGAACCGGAAGCGCACGCTTGGCATCCATCAGCACCTGATCGGCGTAGCTGCCCATCACCCGCTCCCATACGACGCGGTCGCCCACGCGCGGACACTCAACGCCCTCCCCCACGGCGGCCACCACACCGGCGCCATCCACGCCGAGCGCAAACGGCGGAGGGATGACCATGAACAGCCCGCGACGCAGGTACGTGTCCATGAAATTGACCCCCGCCGCGTGCACATCGACGAGCACCTGCCCCGGCCCCGGCGAGACCTCCGGCTGATCCCGGATCTCGAGCACATCCGGCTCACCGTGAGCGGTGGCAACGACAACACGCATCCTGGCTTCCCTTTCTCGTTTTCGGACACGAGACACGCCAACGCTCGACGAAAGGCCGCGAGGCGGACTCCGACTCGATCGTCTCGCGGCCGGTCGCCCGCCTGCTTCAGGTCCCGAGCATGCTCGACCTGCGCTGCACTCTGTCCACGCAGCGTGCGGGTGCTCACATCGATCGCTGGTCAGCCCGCGGCAGAGCCTCGCCTCCGCTAAACCGAGTATCGAATCTGAAACCGTACGACTGCTCTAAGTTTAGGCCACCATCGATAGCCGCACAACCAGCCTGAGGTACCGACGAAGCCTCACGACCACAACGCGGACACGTATAGCCTCCGCGGGCCGGCCTGCATAAAGGCGACCGCTGCAGTACGACCCCGATCGTAAGAGGTCCCCGTTGACCCCGAACCGCATACGAGGTCGCTAACGCCTACAGCGACCTCATCATCGACAAAGCACGACGCGACCGCACCCGCCCCGCGGCGGGCCACCGCAACCGATCTTCCCAAGCAGTACACCCGTTGACCGGAGCTTCGTCATCTTCCTAGCGCACGGCGGAGCCGGCATCGACCCTGAGCTGGGTGCCCGTGACGTACCGCCCACGGTCCGAAGCCAGGTACAGCACGGCCTCGCTCACGTCCGATGCCTCGATCCACGGTACCGGCAAGGAGTTCAATGAACGCAGCGGTCCCGCGACCTCTTCTGGCGGGCTCACCGGGTCGACAGCCGCTGTCAACCCCGGGGCGAACAGGCGATAGGTGACCTCGTTCTGCAGCATCGGGGTGTTCACTGCTGTCGGGTGCACTGTGTTAACCCTGATGCGGTGTGGCGCGAGCTCGACGGCGAGAGACTGCATCAGTCCGACCACGCCGGCTTTAGCGGCAGAATAGTGCGCCAGGTGCGCGACGCCGACATGAGCCGCACTCGAACTGGTCAGCACCATCGCGCCACCGCGCCCGCCGTCGACCAGATGCCGGGTCGACGCCTGGCAGAGGTTCCAGACTCCCGTGAGGTTGGTGGCGATCATGTCCTGCCACATGTCAACGCTCACCTCGGAGACGACGGCGTAGGACACGATGCCCGCGTTTGCGACGACGATGTCGAGCCTGCCCAGCTCCTGCACGCCACGGTCCACGGCGGCGGTCACCGAGGCGTGGTCGCGGACATCCGCCTCGATCGCGACGACTCGCCTGCCGAGCCTCTCGATCCGTGCCGTCGTTTCCGCCAAATCCGCACCGGTTGCCAATGGATACGGGACCGAGGCGATATCCGAACAGAGGTCCAGCGCGACGATGTCGGCACCTTCTTCGGCAAGCCGGATCGCATGACTGCGTCCCTGTCCGCGCGCGGCACCGCTGACCACCGCGACCTTGTCCTTGAGCAAGTCCACCAGACTCTCCTCCATCGCTCGGCTGCCCTTAATGGACGCGCATCGATTTGATGTTCTGGGATGTTCCCTACCTTTTGAGGATGTCGTTGCCGAGCCGGACGAGCGGTTCCACAGAGGAACCGACCGATTCAAAGCCCGGGCCGACGGTCTTGCCCTGGCTGTAGCGACAAAAGATCCCCTCAAGGATCACCGCTAGCTTGAAGAACGCGAACCCGACGTACCAGTTCAGCGCCGACGTGTCGCGTTTACTCGACAGGGCGTAGCGCGCGACCACGTCATTCGCGCACGGGTAGCCAGGGGCGGCGCTGACGTCGGGGACGACCTCGAGGCCGAGCCTTCCCGCTTCGGCGTACGCGATCATCAGCGCGACGTCAGTCAAGGGGTCGCCAAGGGTGGCCATCTCCCAGTCTAGAACCGCGACGACGCGGTCATTCTCGTCGACAAGTACGTTGTCCAGCCGGTAGTCGCCGTGCACGAGCGTCGGCGCGCCCGAAACAGGCAGCGCCGCGGCCAGATCGTCGTGAAGGAGATCAATGCCTTCGAGGTCACGGCTGCGTGAGGAGTCGAGCTGCTTCTTCCACCGTCGCACCTGTCGCTCCAGGTATCCCTCTGGCCGGCCAAAGTCGGCCAGTCCCACTGCTTCCGGGTCAACCGCGTGCAGTGCGCCCAGTGTGTCGACCAACTCGTTTCCAATGTGGACGGTGCGAGGCACACCCAATGCGGTGAGCTCATCCGCTGCACGAAAGGACCTGCCCTCGACGAACGCCATCACGTAGAACGGCGCACCGGTCACCTCGATGTCCTCGCATAGAGCGATCGTCGAGGGCACCGGTACCGGCGTGCCTCGGAGCGCAGTGAGCACCCGGTGCTCGCGCGCCATGTCGTGCGCGGTAGGCAACACGTGGCCGAGCGGCGGACGGCGCACGACCCATCTGGACACACCGTCGCCGACGACGTAAGTCAGATTGGACCGGCCACCTTCCACCACCTCGCCAGTCAGGTCTCCCGTGACCAAGCCCGGTAGCCGTTCGTCCAGGTAGGTGCGCAGCCGGCCTAAATCCAGCCCGGGTAAGTCTTGCTTGCTCATTCGGCATCTCCTCAAGCAGCGGGGTCCATGAGCCGCCGCCGGACCCATTCCACGTCGGCGACCGCGAGCTGCGGCAGGGTTGGCGGTCTGGGCGGATTCACTCACGCGCAACGGGCAAATTCACTTGGCGAGCAAACCGCCTTCGACGGGCACAGCGGCTCCGGTGATACCGGATGCCTGGGACGACGCCAGAAACCCGACGGTGTCGGCCACCTCCCGCAAATTCAGGGGGCGGCCGAGCGGAATCAGGGCCTTGATCGCAGCGTCGAAGTCGCCGAGCGCCTCGCGAACCTCGGTGCCGGTCCCCGCCATCGGATGTTCGAGCGGACCCGGAACCACGGCGTTGACCCGGACCGATCGGGGTGCCAAAGCGACGGCGTAGTAGCGGGTCAGCGCTTCGATACCGGCCTTCGACGCCCCGTAGGCGATGCCGTCCGACGACCAGCCACGCGAACCGCCCACACTGCTCACGGTGACGATTGCGCCATGGTCCCGGATCCGGGACGCCGCCGCCCGGCAGACGCGCGCAGTGCCGGCCAGGTTGATGTCGAGCGTCGTCACAAGGTCCTCTTCACTCATCGTCTCAGGCGGGGTTTTGAACACGACCCCATGACAGGTAACGACCGCGCGGAGCGGGCCGAGCCCGCATGCCGCCTCGACCGCCGCGTCGACGGATTTCCGTTCGCGGACATCGATCGGGCGGTAGCTGACGGGACCGTCATCACGGACTTCGGCGCTGCGGCTCACCGCGAGTACGCGATAGCCGTCTTCCACCAAGCGTTGCACGACGGCGGCACCGACGCCTCCGGTGCCGCCGGTGACCAACGCGACGGCCCCGGGATCCTGTTTTGCGATCATCGCGATTCCTCCGCATGCCGTCGGCAGTTGGTTGTTTCGTTACGCAGTCTGGAAATCACTAGCGTCTAGAAAGTTCGTTCGAAGTATTTGATCTCAAGAATCGTCAGTGTGCGGCGCACTATAAGCACATTCCGGCCGCTACGGAAACGACTTGGCTCAATCGTATTTCGATCTCACCGCGGTGAGCGAGGACCGATCCGCCAGCAAGCGTTCAGATGGCCATGAACAGGATCTCGTCGTCGGAGTACTCCCGGCCGGGATGCGACGCCGCGAGATGTGCTCTGACTCGAGTGATCAGCGCACTGCTGTCCGAGGCTTGGATGTATTCGCCGCAGGGACACCGCAGACTGCGCGGCACCAGCCGCTCCTCTTGTCCGGAGCCGGCGGGGCCAACGTCACCCTCAGACATCTCTCTGCCTCCTTGAATTTTCCTGGAAGTGATACCGCGCCGAACCAACTCGAAAACCACTCTTCGGTGGCGATACCGGCTCAAGCATGGGCAAGATCGACATTTCTGGTCTCGCGGAGCGTCAGGGAACATCCGGCACTGACTGCGCACAGCACCGCGAGCATGACGGACACCGCAGTAATCCCCGGTCCCCCTGGACGCGCGAACACCGTGGCGAGCAACGGCGTGAGGCCGCCGCTAACAGCGGAAGTGACTTGGTAGGCGACCGAGACCGCCGTGTAACGGTACCTGGTCGGGAACAGTTCCGGCAGAATCGCTGACAGCAGTCCAATGCTGGCAGCGTGCAGGACCGAGACGCTCACGACGAAAGCAAGAATGATCACGGGCGTCCGCCGCGTCTCGAACAACGGGAATACGACGAAGGAGTTGCAGATCATCAGCGTGATCGCGACAACGAAGATCGGTTTTCGCCCAATGCGGTCGGAAAGTGCGGCAAACAACGGAATCCCGAGGGCCAGCCCCGCAGAGGAGATCATCAGCGCGTCGATCATGACCCCACGGTGGATGCCGAGTTTCTCGGTGCCGTATGAGATCGAGAAGGTAGTGAGGACAGCATACGCCCCGAAGGGGCCAAGCCCGAGACCAATTGCGATCAGCAGGGAACCGGGCCGATCACGCACCGCGTCCCACAGCGGAGCCTTGGCCGGCTGCGGTGTCGCCGCGGTACGAGCGCTTTCCAGAACGGGACTTTCCTCCACCTTGAAACGCAGGTAAAGCCCCACGCCAAGCATCACGACAGTGGCCAGGAAGGGAATTCGCCAACCCCAAGCGAGAAAAGCGCGATCATCGAGCCCTTCGAGCAGATTGAACGCCCCGAACGAGACAAGCAGCGCTAGAGCCCCGCCTGACTGGGTGAGGCTGCCCATCAGACCGCGCTGCCCCGCCTTAGCATGCTCGACGTTCATGACCACGGAGCCGCCCCACTCGCCGCCGACCGCCAGTCCTTGGATGACCCGCAGCACCACCAACAGAATCGGTGCCCAAATGCCGATCTGCGCGTACCCGGGCAATGCTCCGATGAGCAAGGTCGCACCCGCCATCGCGATGAGCGTGATCAGCAACGCGGTCTTCCGGCCCACCCGGTCACCGACATGACCGAACAGAATGCCGCCGAGCGGTCGAGCGAAGTATCCGACAGCGAGCGTGGCAAAAGAACTCAAGGTTCCCGCGACCGGGTTCGACGCAGGAAAGAACACTTTGCCGAAGACGAGGCTCGCGGCGGTCGAGTAGATCGCAAAATCGTAGTACTCGACAACGTTGCCCAGCATGCTCGAGACAAGGACCCGCCGGCGTTGCACCCGGCGCCGCGCTTCCTGCTCGACAACCTCGGCCGTTCGGTCGGACGCTTCCTCGACCGGAGGAACCCGCTCCATCATCGCTTTGCCGCACCTTTCCCGTTCCGCGTTCCGGGCCTTGCCTGGCGCACCGGGATCCCGCGGAACGATTCCCGGCGTTCGAACTTCCCAATCGAGACCCTCAGGTAGAACCCTGCCCGCAGCCGCCAGGGCCGCGCGCGCCAACGGCATCAGCCGTCGGGCAGGGGACCGAACGAATCGCGACGTTCCGGATTCGATCCCCGGCGACACACCGAAAGCGCCTCGCTGCCGCCGAAGCACGCCGGCCTCTCGCTCTGGCACGTCCGAGCAGTTTGACAATACCGAGCGACCGTTCTAACTTCAAGCTCTAGACTTCGCGATGGGAGAGTTGCCATGACCTCGTTGACACCGGAGCAGATGCTCGCACACTTCAACGTGCATGCCGAGGCGGAGTTCCGCGGCGACATCGATACGACGATGGACACTGTCGCCGACGATCCGGTTTTCGAGTGGCCGTGCATGGACCTGCAAGTGGTCGGACGGGACGCGGTACGCGAGGTGTACCTGCGCATGTTCAAGGGCGTCATCCCGAAGATGCTCAACGGCGGGCGGCGGATGTTCGGCTTCGGGGAGAACACCCTGTGGGGTGAGTCGATCTTCGGCATCGAGGAGGATGACGGAGTCATCCGGAAGCACTCGATCCTGACTGTGGCGAAGTTCGAAACAGACCCGGTCAAGATCAAAGGCGAGTACTCCTACGGTTCACCGGGGTTCGTGCGGCTGGTCCGAAAGGCGCTCGGCGAGGACCTCATGGACATCCCCGGAGTGGGTCCGCTCGACCGCGAGAACACTCCGCTCATCTCGGTTTCCTACATCGGCAGTTGACGGGTAAGCCTCGCGCATCTTGAAGGGCGGCCGCCGGAATCCATCCGGTGGCCGCCCTTCGCATGAACACTCTCAGGCCAGGCCGATGTCGGCACGTCAACCGCCTGCCGTGCGCCCGGTCTTGCCCAGCAGCCGGGTAAATGGACGTCTGGTCCGTCTCTGCCGCCTCCAGCAACCATCCCAGATCTCGCACGCGTCCAAGACAGCCAGCTGACCTCTTGACAAGGTCCCATAGACGTCGCTTCCCCGACGCTCACAGCCAGGGCAGCCCGCCTCGCACCCGCGCGCGACGCGCGGCCTTTGCGGCCGCTCTTTGCCAATCTGGAATGCCACTGTCAAGAAGACTGGCAGATACCTCGACTGATCTTGCCGGGACCGACGGTGAGTGACTATTCGAGGAAAACAATGCACCTTGACGCCGCCCCGGCTCCCGCCTTCCACTGAGGCAGCGAAAACTAGCGAGAGCCGGACAGCCGCAGCGTCCGGCGGACCACCAAGCCCCAGCAGGCAACCGAAAGAAGCAAACCAGCGCGCACGACGATGGGCATCCGCGGCCAATGCCGCGGATGCCCATCGTCGCAGTTACTGCTGGTCGGAACGGCCGGGGTTCAGTCCGTAGAAGTCCAGCGCGTTCGCGCCCATGATGCGCTCACGCAGCCGCGGCGGAAGGTGGCCGAGCACCCAGTCGGGCTCGTCGGTGTCGTGGTGCGGGTAATCCGACGAGAACATGAACAGCTGATCGATGCCGGTGAACTCGATGATGTCCACCAGATCGCGAGCGGGAGTGGGATTCTCCAATGGCTGCGTCGTGAAGCGGACGCGCTCAGCGACCACTTCCGAGGGCTTGCGCCGTAGCCACGGGTACGCCTCGCGGAACTCCCGCCAATGCCGGTCCATCTTCCACAGAAGCGGGGTCG
>NZ_JACJHR010000083.1 GCF_014174495.1 Amycolatopsis echigonensis | reverse complement strand
CGTGACTGTCGGGGTCACGTACGTGACGTACGCGGTCTCCGGCCCCACCATGGATTACCTGGACCGGTTCGCGGACCACGCAGTGCCGGTGCTGTGCTTGGGTGCCGCGCTGGCGGTCGGAACGCTGGGCAGCCGCGTGGTCGGATCAGTTCTGGGCGCGGTCGCCGTCGGCTGGTCGGCGTGGGCGGGCGCGACGGCTCCGGACCTCGGCGCGATCACCAACTACGGACCGGACCTGCAGCGGGCGCACGTCGCGATCGGCAAGGGCCTCGCGAAGGCGGAAGTCCCGGCCGCGAACCGCACCCTCGCGGTGACCGACGCGGGTGCCATCCCGTACTTCAGCGGGTGGGAATCGATCGACTACATCGGCCTGAACGACCGCGCGATCGCGCACGGAGCCGACCCGACCGACGTGGTCGCGAACGCCCGCCCGACGGTGGTCGTGGTCACCTCCGCCGATCCGGTGCCGACGGCGGGGCGGTACGGCTTCGATCTGGCCCGCGGCACCGCCGGGTACGTGCGGGTCAACTCCGTGCAGCTGCGCGAGGGTTATTGGCAGGTGGTGTACGCGCTGCCGCAGTACGCCGGGACCGTGGGTTCGCACGTCCAGGAAGCGGTCGCGCAGGCCGCGCCGGCTAACGATCCTGGGCAGCCGCTGGACACGGTGGAGCGCTGGCTGAACCGGTTGCGGCGGCAGTTGCCGTTCTGAGCGGGTCCCGTTCGCTGAGCTGCCGAAGCAACGTCAACGCTTCCTCCGAAGCCGACCCAGCCGGAGTCGTGCACACGATCAGCACCTGTTCCGGCGACCGAGCCATCGACAGCGTCTGCTGCGTCACCGTCACCCGGCCGACCAGCGGATGCCGCAGCTCGTACGCGTCGGCGTCGCACGGACCGACCCGATGGTCCTGCCACAGCGAGACGAACTCCGGGCTCTTCATCGTCAGCTCGCCGATCAGCTCGGCCAGCAGCGGGTCGTCCGGATGCTTCCCGACGGTGATGCGCAGGTTGCCGACCACTGCGCGGGCTTTGCGTTTCCAATCCGCGTACAGCTCGCGGCAGTGCGGGTCCAGAAACAGCATCCGGCTCAGGTTGGGACGCTGGGCCAGGTCCAGGTGCCCGGCCAGCAAGGCGTGCCCGAGGGTGTTCCACGCCAACACGTCCGTCCTGCGGCCGAGCACCAGCGCAGGGACGCCCTCGACTGCGCGGAGGAGGTCGCGCGTTTCGTCGGCCAGTTTCTCCGGGCGTGGACGGCGCGGCTGGGGCGTGCGGCGGGCCGCGTCGGCGAGGCGGTCGAGGTGGGCTCGTTCGTGGGCGTCCAGCTGCAGGGCCCGGGCGATCGCGTCGAGGACCTCGGCGGACGCGCCGCGGGAGAGCCCCTGCTCCAGCCGGGTGTAGTACGAGACGCTGACGCCGGCCAGGTGCGCCAGCTCCTCCCGGCGGAGGCCGGCGACCCGGCGGCGGGGGCCGATGTCCCGCAGACCGACGTCCTCAGGACGCAGCCGGGCGCGTCGCGCGTGCAGGAAGTCTCCCAGCGGGCCAGCGGTCATGGATTCCACTATCCGCCGCGTGAGATATCGCTGCCACACCCTGCGCGGGGTAGGAAAACGCGGGAGTGGTCCGGCCGCGCGGGCTCGCCCAGGCTCGGTCGCATGGACGAGATCATTCTGGGCGACGTCACGGTCACCCGCGTCAAGGAGTTCGCCGGTTCGGTCGAGATGAGCCCGGACCAGTTCTTCCCGGACAGCCCGGCGGGCTCGTGGGACGAGCACCGCGGCTGGCTGGCCCCCGATTTCTGGGACCCGGAGACCGGCGAATGCCAGTCGGCGATCCAGTCGTGGCTGCTGCGCAGCGAGGGCCGCACGATCCTCGTCGACACCGGTGTCGGCAACCACAAGGAACGGCCGTATGCGCCGGTGTGGAGCCGCCTCGACACCGGTTACCTCGATCACCTCGGCGCTGCTGGTATCTCACCCGAGGACGTTGATGTCGTCATCAACACCCACTTGCATATCGACCACGTCGGCTGGAACACCCGCTTGGAGGGCCGCACCTGGGTGCCGACCTTCCCGAACGCCACGTACCTGATGCCGTTGCGCGACTTCGAATTCTGGGACCCGGCCAACGAAAACGAGACCGTGCTCGGCCGCGGGAACCAGAACGTCTTCGAGGACAGCGTCGCGCCGGTGCGGCGGGCGGGACAGGTCGAGCTCTGGGACGGGACGTACCGGATCGACCGGAACCTGCGCCTCGACCTCGCCCCCGGACACACCCCCGGCTCGTCGGTGCTGACCCTGGATTCCGGCGGCGACCGGGCGTTGTTCGTCGGCGACTTGGTGCACACGCCCCTGCAGATCGTGGAACCGGAGACCAACTCTTGTTTCTGCGAGGACCCGGCGGAGGCCAGGGCCACCCGGCGCGCATTGCTCGGCCGGGCGGCCGAGGACAACGCGCTCCTGTTCCCGGCGCACTTCCCCGGCTCCGGCGCGGCGCAGGTCGAACGGGACGGGGCGAGGTTCGCGATCAAGAACTGGGCCGGGTTCTCCCGGATCTCCTGAAAGGTTTCCCATGCGTCAGAAGGAAAATCCAGTCGTCCAGACCGCTGCGGGCGCCGTCCGGGGCCGTGCGGACGAAGCGGGCGAACTGTACTGGGCCATTCCCTACGCGGCCGCCCCGGCCGGTCCCGGCAGGTTCGCTCCTCCCGCGCCGCATCCGGGCTGGTCCGGGGCGCGGGACGGGACCCAGCCGTCGCCGACGGCGCCACAGCCGGTCCGGGACTTCGGGCGGCTGGACCTGACCCCGTACTTCGGGCCGGGATGGGTGCCCGGCGACGAATACCTGACGGTCGACGTCCGCACTCCAGCCGCGGACTCGGGCAAGCGCCCGGTCATGGTGTTCGTGCACGGCGGCGGGTTCGTCACCGGGTCGACGCGCGCCGCGCTCTACGACGGCAGGGCCTTCGCCCGAGACGGCGTCGTCCTCGTGACGGTGAACTACCGCCTCGGCATTCCCGGCTTCCTCGCGCTGGAGGGCGCTCCGGACAATCGCGGGTTGCTCGACGTCCTGGCCGCACTCCGGTGGGTACGCGATTCGATCGCCGCGTTCGGGGGCGATCCGGCGAACGTGACGGTCTTCGGGCAGTCCGCGGGCGGCACGCTCACCGGTGCGCTGCTCGCGACGTCGGAGGCCAAGGGGTTGTTCCGCCGCGCGATCGTCCAAAGCGGAAGCGGAACGGGCGCGTTCACCCCGGAACAGGCGCGACGGGTCACGTCGGCGGCCGCGGCGGCCTTGGGCGTCGCTCCGACCGCGACGGCGTTCGCGGAGATCCCGGACGCGCGGCTCCTGGAGATCTTGCCCGCACTGGCCGGTCTTGACCTGGACACCAGCACCGCACCGGATCCGCTGGCCGGGCTCAGCCCGTTCAGCCTGGTGCTGCCCGCGCAACCGGCCGACCGCCTGGTGTGCGACGTCGACCTGCTGCTCGGCACGAACACCGAGGAGGGGCGGCTTTACCTGGTGCCGCAAGGAAAACCGGACGACACCGCGGACGAGCTGGGCGAGCGGCTGTTCGGCGCGGGCACCGCCCGGTTGGCGCAGGCGCACGCGGAGATCGCCGGCGGCGGCACCTACCGCTATTCGTTCGGCTGCCGCTCGACCGCCCTCGACGGCCGGCTCGGCGCCGCGCACACCGTCGAGCTGCCGTTCGTGTTCGATCTCGCCGACGAGCCCTGGCTGCACGGCGACACCGGCCTGCTCGGCCCGGATCCCGCTCCGGCCGGTCTGGCGGCGGAGGTCCATGCGGCTTGGGTGGCGTTCGCGCGGACCGGAAACCCGGGCTGGGCGGCGGGGAAGCCGCACAGTTTCGTGGGCTGAAACGGCTTTCCACCTGACTGGGCGCGCTGCCGGTGAAGCTGCTCGGGTTGGCTCCTCCGCGGCTCGTCACGTCCCCGGACTGATCTCCAGCGGAGCGGTGGCGCCTCGGCCGAGCTGCTGCCGCTGGGCGACGGTGTGGTCGAGCTGCCGCGCCAGATGCGGGACGTTCGCCGAGGTCAGGTAGGTCTCCGCGCCGGCGTCGAGCAGCCGCCGGACCGGACCGTGGTAGCTGATGCCGAGCTCCGTGTCCTCGACCTCGGCGAGGACGACCCGGGCCTTCGGGAACTTCGCCCGGAGATTCCCGATCAGCTGCGGGCTCACCGGCGGCACGAGCAGCACGTCGGCGGTGGCGGGGGCCGAATGCGGGTCCAGCACGACGTAGTCCGGGCCGAGTTCGGCCGAGAGCGCCCTTCGGGCCGAGGCGGACAGCTTCATCGCCGTGGCGACCACGGTGACGTCGGCGTCGTCCGTTCGCGGCGGCCCGGGCCGGGGACCAGCGCTGGAGATCGCCGCGACCGGGAGGCCGTCCCGGGTGAGGACCAGGTTTTCGCCCGGCCCGAGTGCGTCGACGAGGGCCACGACGTCGTCGGGAAGACGGCCGATGTCGACCTGCCGCGCCCGCTCGCCGGTCATGACGGGCCGGGTGGGCTCGGCAACTCTCTCGAGCGCGGCGGCGCGGCGGCCACCGGTGATCGTGTCGTCATGGAACTCGATCATCCCACAATCGCGGCGCCGTTGTCCGGTCCTTCACGGGAGCCAGGGTGATGGCGGTTTCTCGCCAGCGTTTCCCGCTCCGCGCTTTTTACGCTCGGCCGGTGCATTCAGACTTCCTTCGCGGCCCGATCATCTGGTTCGTCTCGCTTGCCGCCGCATTGGGCACCGCGGCTATCTACCCGTTGCAGCCTGCGATCGCCGAGGTATCCGGCGCTCTCGGCACTTCGCTCGGCGCGGTCGGCGTCGCGCTCGCGTGCGGGCCGGTCGGTTACCTGTGCGGACTCGCGCTGCTGGTGCCGCTCGTCGATCAGTTTCCGCCGCGATGCGTCCTTTCCGTGCAGTTCGGCGCACTCGCGATCGCGTTGGGGCTGAACGCGATCGCCGGCCAGGTGTGGGTGCTCGGCCTGGTGGTCGGCGTGCTCGGGGCGTGCTCGTCGGTCGGGGCCGGGCTGAGTTCGGTGACCGCCCGGCTGGCCAGCCCGAACCGGCGGGCGACCGCGCTGGGAATCGTCACCGCTGGCATCTCGGCGGGCATCCTCGCGGGCCGCGTCGTCGGCGGCTGGCTGGCCGACCTGATCGGTTGGCGCGCGATGCTGGGCGTTTTCGCCGCCGGATGCGCTGCGGTCGCGGTCGCAGTGCTGCTTGTGCTTCCTCCGGTGGCCGGTGCGCACAATCGCGGCTACTTCGCCACGTTGCGTTCGATTCCCGGGCTATACCTGAAGTATCCGGCGCTCCGGCTCGCGGCGGTCCGGGGCGCGCTCTGGTTCTTCGCGTTCTGCGCGGTGTGGTCCGGGATCGCGGTGGCGCTGTCGAAGCCGCCCTTTTCGTATTCCGCTGAGCGCATCGGGTTGTACGCTTTCGCTGGCATAGTGGGCATTTTCGCCACCCGGATCGCGGGCGCGTGGACTGATCGCGTCGGTGCGCGCCGGGTCATCCTCTGCGGGTTGGGTCTTGCTGGCGTGGCGAGCGCGATGCTTGCGATTGCCTTGCCGAGCACCGTTTCGACCGTGCTCTGCTTGGCTTTGTTCGACGCGGGGCTTTTCGGTGCTCAAGTCGCGAACCAGAGCACGGTGCTGGCGATCGAGCCCAGCGCACCCGCGCGGTTCAACAGCGCGTACATGGTGGTGTATTTCGCTGGGGGAAGCCTCGGCACCGCGTTCGGCGCGACGGCGGCCGAGCAACTGGGCTGGCCGCTGACCGCATTGGGCACCACGGCGGTGATCGCGGGCGCGGCTGTCCTCACCCTGGCGTACCGGACTCGGGTGGGCGCGGTATCAGTTCCGGTGAAGTGAGCTCTCCCGAACCGGCGAGAAGAATCGCAGCCTGCACGGCTTCTTCCAGATGCGCGTCCACCGACTCACCGTGCCGCAACGCATCTTCGGCTAGCTTTTCCAGCCCTCCGCACAGGATCACCGCTCGAGCCCGTGACAATGCGGCTCCGCCCGATTTTCGAAATTCGGTGCCAGCCGAGACGGTGCGTACGACGTTGACATACGCGTCGTGGTTCAAGCTTGCGGCGAGCGGGGTGTCCAGCAGCGGCACGTCGCGGAGGTAGCTCAGCATGACGGCCGGCCGGGCATCGACGACGCCGATCCACGCCGTGACGAGCTGGCGCAGTTGCGTTTGCCAGGGAGCGCTGCGGTCGACCGCGGCGGAGACCTGCGCGGATCCGCTCTCCGCCGCTTCCTTGAGCAGGGCGAGCAGGCACGCTTCTTTGGATGTGAAATGCTCGTAGAAGCTGCGGCGGGAGGTGTGTGCCCGGCCGACGAGGTCGCCGATGGTGATCTTAGGGAAGCGTTTTTCCGCGAGCAGCGACTCCAGCGCTCCGGTGAAGCGGCTCCGGTAGGCGCCGGCGGATTCGGCGGCCGTTTCCGGCTCTGCAGCGCGAGGCACCGCGCGGGTCCTTCCTGTCCGCGGTTATCTCGCGATCCTACCAGTCCGGCGGACTGCCATATTCAGAATGGTTGCCGGATATTCGTGGAATGCCAGTAAGGAATGCGCGCGACGGCATTCGGCGGCGCTGGTTCGTCCGGGCGGCCGTACGATGGAGTACCCGGCATCCCCGCGGTGTCCCGTGCTGCCGCCGGGTGCTGGTTCCGCTCGCGTCCCGGCGGCACGGGATCCGGTCGCCCGTTTCCGGCAAGAAGACCGACGTCTTCGATCAGCGGGACTCCTCGGCTGTCCGGTTCGGTTCCGTCCGGAATACCTTCCGGTATGCGCCCGGCGTGACGCCGACGACGTGGCCGAACTGGGAACGGAAGTTGCTCGTCGTGGGAAATCCGGTCTGCGCGGCGATCCGGTCGACGGTGTGGTCGGTGGTTTCGAGCAGTTCCTGCGCCTGCCGGATGCGCACCCCGGCCACCCATTGCATGGGACTTTGCCCGGTTTCTTCCTTGAAGCGCCTGGTGAGTGTGCGCACGCTCAGTCCCGCCGCGTCGGCGAGATCGGCGAGCGAGAGGTCCCGGTACGCGTTTTCCTCGATCCACGGCAATACCCGGTCGAGTGCGGTCGGGCGGCGGGGCGCGCGGTTGCGGACGATGTATTGCGCCTGTCCGCCGGGCCGGTGCAAGGGCGCGACAGCGAGGCGGGCGGCATCGGCCGCGACGACGCTTCCGTAATCGTTCTGGACAATGTGCAGGCACAGATCGATTCCGGCCACCGCTCCGGCGGACGTGAGGATTTTCCCGTTGTCGGTGTAAAGCAGGTCGGGATTCACTCGGACCGCCGGGTATCTCCTGGCGAATTCGTCGGCGGCGAGCCAATGCGTGGTCGCGTCCCGGCCGTCGAGCAATCCCGCTTCGGCGAGAGTGAACGCCCCGACGCAGATCGACGCGATGCGCGTACCGCGGTCCGCGGCCGCGCGCAATGCGTCCAGGACGGCTGGCGGGGTCGGCGCCAGCGGGTTGTTCCGCCCGGGCACCACGATGAGGTCGACGCGCTGGAGGGCGTCGAGGCCCTCGTCGACCGCCAGTCGCAACGGGCCCGCGGTGACCTCGTGCTCCGGACCGGCCACCAGCGTCCGGTACCCCGGCCGGCCGTCGGGGAGGCGCACGCGGCCGAAGGTCTCGATCGGTGTGGCCAGATCGAAGGCAATCGCGTCCGGCAGGGCGAGCACCGCTGTGGTGTACATCCCTGCAGAATAAGCCATCTGTGCGGTGGCCAGATCTGAGTGGAAGCTGTCCAGATAGCCACTGTGGAGATCATCGCGGATGCCTTTCGATGGAGGAAAGCGTCCAGCGAAAGGAACCACTCATGCTTCGGGCCCAGTTCGTTCTCTTCGACGGGTTCGACCCGCTCGACGTCGTCGCGCCGTTCGAGGTGCTCACGGCGGGAAGCGGCTTTCTCGGGGGCAAGCTCGCCGTCGAACTCGTGAGCGCGGACGGCCCCGGCGTCGTGGGCTCCGGCAATCCCGGGCTCACTCTGACCGCGACCGCCGCGTTGGACCCGGATGCACCCGGCTACGTCCTGGTCCCCGGAGCCGCTGGCCCGGTGGACGGCGATCCCGACGCGGGCGTCGAAACCATCCCGGTCCTGCTGTCGCACTTCGCGTCGAGCGACGCCATGCCGTTGCTGCGTCGCGCGTTCGACAATCCGGACTGCACGATCGCGACCGTATGCGGGGGTTCGCTCGCGTTGGCGATGGCGGGATTGCTCGAAGGCCGCACCGCGACGACGCACGCGCTCGGCATCGACCTGCTCGACGCGACCGGCGTGCACATCGTCCGTGCCCGCGTCGTGGACGACGGCGACCTGATCAGCGGCGGTGGCGTTACTTCCGGGCTCGATGTGGCTCTGTACGTGCTGGAGCGGGATTTCGGCTCGCACACCGCGCACGCCGTCGAAGAGCTTTTCGAATACGAACGGCGCGGCACCACCTGGAAAGCGTCGCACTGAAGGGAAACAGATGAACACCATTGCCGGCACCTGGCTGCTGCGGATGAAAACCCCGATCGGCACCATGGAAGCCACTTATACCTTCGAAGAAACGGACGGCGTGCTCCGCGGCAGCGCGAGCGGATTCGGGGAAACTACTCCGCTTACCGATCTCGAGGCCGAGGGAAACCGGTTTAGCTGGCGGCAGCGCATCACCCGGCCGATGCGCCTCAACCTCGACTATTCCGTCGTAGTCGACGGCGATTCCCTCTCCGGCGAATCCCGTGCCGGACGGCTCCCGCGCACGAGCGTGACCGGTGAACGGATCTCCGCGTGAACGCTTTCCTGCTTTCCGTGCACGTACTGGCCGCCATCCTCGCCATCGGCCCGGTCGCCGTCGCCGCGAGCATGTTCCCGAGCGCGGCCCGGCTCGCCTCCGACGACCCGAAGAAGGCCGCGACGGTGCAGATTCTCCATCGCACGACTCGGGTTTACGCGGTGCTCGGGGCGCTGGTCCCGGTCTTCGGCCTCGCGACTGGCGCCCGGATCGGCGTGCTGGGAAATGCCTGGCTGATCGTCTCGCTGGTGCTGACGGTCGCCGCCGCCGGAATTTTGGTCGGAGTGGTTCTGCCGGGACAGAAACGCATTGTCGATGCACTCGGTTCGGACCGGCCGGCGCCGGTTCGCCTGGCAATGCCGACCGGCATCTTCAACCTGCTTTGGGCGGCGGTGGTCGTGTTGATGATCTACCGCCCCGGCTCGACGACGGGAGTGGGATTGTGAGCCCGCGAAGGATTCTGGAAATCATCGGTGCGGTGGAGCTGGTGACGCTGGTGCTGATGCTGGGAAACCTCATCACTGTGCATCAGCCGGAGGTTTCCCAGGTGCTGGGTCCGGTGCACGGATTGGCTTACACGGCAACGGTGCTCGCCGCGGTGCTGGTCATGGACGGCCGCCATCGGGTGTGGCTGCTGGCGTTGCTTCCGGGGATCGGCGGGCTTCTTTCCGCTCGGGCCGCTTCGTCGCGGAGAACTCCCTCGGCGGGAGGCGCCTAACTCGGATCCCGGAGATCAGGCATGTCTCTGAGCTGTCTCCGTGACGTGATCCCGAGTTTCCGAAAGATATTCCGCAGGTGCGCATCCACCGTCCGCGGACTGAGGAACAACCGGGTAGCCACCTCCTTGGAAGTCGCCCCGGCAGCGACCTCGCGCGCGATGTGCATTTCTTGCATCGTCAGCCGGTCATAGGTATGCGCCGAACGGCTGCGCGCCACTTCCCCGGTCGCGCGCAGCTCGTCGGCGGCCCGTCGGGCGAAGGCTTCCAGTCCGATGTTCGACAACTGCTCATGCGCCGCACGCAACTGCGCACGGGCGTCTCGGCGACGACCCGCGCGGCGCAGCCATTCCCCGTACCGCAAGTGCGCTCGCGCAGTCTGCACGGAAAGCGGGCTGTCGGCGAGATACGAGAGCGCCGCGACGTAGTCATCCTCCGCGTCGTTGACCATCGCCCGCGCCCCAGCCGCGACGCCGAGCGCGAAGTCGGTGCCCGCCGGTTCCGCGCGCTCGGCCAGCGCGTCCAGCGCGGACCGGGCGACGGCGTCCTCCCCGCACCGCACGGCGGCCTCGATTTGCTCGGGCAGCGCGATGCCGGTGAGGAAGAGATCGCCGCTCGCGACCGCGTGCGTCGCGGACTCCAGGGCGGCGGGGTAGTCGCCGAGGCCGTTGTGCAGCACGGCCATCGCCCAGTGCGCGTTCGCGGTCAGCTGGCCGGTCTGCCGACTCGTCGCCTCGGCGAACAGGTCGAACACCTCCTGCCGGCGTCCGCGGATCGCCGCCAGGTGCATCCGGGGATAGAGCTGCGGAGGGTCGCCGAGGGCGTCGGCGATGGCTTCTTCCTCGGCGATCGCGGCCATCGCCTGGCCGAAGTTCCCGGCGAACACCGCGGAGAGCGCGGCCTGCGACAGCCCGAGCCGGACGGTCATCGGCGAGCCGGTCGTCTGTCCCGTCCGCGTCAGCCAGTCGACGATCGTCCGGTGCAGGTCGAGATCCCACAGTTCGCCCGCGAGCACGGTGGCCAGTGCGGGGGTACGGGTCCAGTCGTCGCCGGCGAGGGCTTGCCGGATCGCCGGGATCCCGGCACGGTGCCCTTCGGCGGTCAAGCGCACGAGCGCGGTGAGCAGGTCCGGCGGTCCGGCCGCGGGAGCCGCGGCGAGCACCCGGTCCAGCACGCCCGCGGCCCTCCCGACGACGAGCCCCATCTCCAGCGCCGCGACCAAGAACTCGCGCGACCGTTCCCGATCGGTGGCGGGGAGCTGCTGCGCGGCCCGCAGGATGATTTCCGCGCCGCGAACCGCCCCGTCCGCGCCCTGGACGAAGGCGATCTGCCCGCGCAGGAGTTCGGCGGAGGCGCGTTGGGGGATCGCCAACGTCGAGGTGTCGATGCTGGTCAGGAGGCCCGCTGCGGCTTCCGCACGGCCGGCTGCGAGGGTCGCTTGGGCGGCGGCGAGAGTGCGCTCGACCTTCTTGCCGTGGCCGAGCGACAGCGCGGCGGCCCGTTCGAGGAACGCGGCGGCGGCCGCTACGCCGCCCCGGGCTTGCGCGCGGGACGCCGACGTCTCCAGCTCCGCCGCGACCTCCTCGTCCGGCCCGGCGGTGGCCTGCGCACGGTGCCAAGCGCGCCGGTCTTCAGCCGTGTCGGGGTCGGTCGAGTCGGCCAGCGCCCGATGGGCCGCCCGCCGCTGTGGTGGCTCAGCCGCGCGATAAGCGGCCGAGCGCGCGAGCGGATGACAGAACCGCGCGCGGGTGTCGAACTGGATCAGCCCGGACGCCTCCGCCGCGGCGCTCGCGGCGGACACGTCGAGGTTCAGCCGCCGGGCGGCCGCCCAGAGCAGGGCCGGGTCGCCGGTGGGGTCGGCGCTGGCGAGAACCAGCAGTTCCCGCGCGTCCGGGGGCAGGTCCGCCATGCGAGAGAGGAAACTCCGCTCGATCCGGCTCGCGACCGGCGACGGCGTCGGCAGCGCGAAACCGCCTGCTTTCGGCAGCTCGATCAGGGCCAGCGGATTGCCGCGCGCCTCGGCGAGCAGGCGATCGCGCACCCGCTCGTCCAGCGTCCCGGTCTTCTCCCGCGCCAGCAGGTCGCGGGCGTGCGCGTCGCTCAGCCCGCGGATGGCCAGCCCGGGCAGTTCGTCGAGCCCGGGGACCGGCTCCTGGTCGCGGGCGGCGAACAGCATCGCGATCGGTTCGGCCGCGATGCGCCTGGCGAGGAACGTCAACGCGCGCGCCGAGGCGGCGTCCAGCCAGTGCGCGTCGTCGATCAGGCAGAGCAGCGGACGCTCCGCCGCGGCTGAGGCGAGCAGTTCGAGGGCGGCGAGGCCGACGCGGAACGGGTCCGGCGCGCCCTCTGCCAGGCCGAACGCGACCAGGAGGGAGTCGCGGTAGGGCGTCGCGAGGGAGTCGAGATGCGTCAGCACGGGAACGCACAGCTGGTGCAGCGCGGCGAACGGCAGCTCGCCCTCGAACTCCGAACCGGACGCGCGGATGCGCTGGAACCGGTCCGCCGCCTGCTCGACTTGGTCCAGCAGCGCGCTCTTGCCGATGCCCGGCTCGCCGCGCAGGACGAGCACCCCGCCCACGCCCCGTTCCGCCGCCCGGACCAGCGCGAGGAGGCGCTCGATCTCGTCGTGCCGGCCGAGGAGGGAGGACGTCGTGGGCATGGTCCGAACCTTAGGACAGCCCTAGGCAGGCGAAGTAGGCGATTGTCACCGACGCGAGCGAGCGGGCTTCCCGGCGATGGTGGGGCAGGCCAGCCGAGGAAAGGAAGTTCCACAATGGACACTGTGCTCGTCACCGGCGCGACCGGAACCGTCGGGTCCGCGCTGATTCCCGCTCTGCAAGCCCGCGGCAGCACCGTCCGCGCGATGACGCGGGGCCGTCCCCTCGACGGGGTGGAGACCGTGGTCGCCGACCTGCGGGACCCGGCCTCGATCGCCGTGGCACTGAAGGGGGTCGACGCGGTCTTCCTCAACAGCCCGTCCGCGCCGGACGCCGCCGAGCTGCAGATCCAGTTCGCGAACCTGGCGCGCGACGCCGGGGTCGGCCGGCTCGTGCTGCTCTCCCAGTACGCCGCCCGCGCCGATTCGCCGGTGCGGTTCCTGCGCTGGCACGCCGAAGTCGAGGCGCACGTCGAGAAGCTCGGGCTCGACCACACCGTGCTCCGCCCCAACCTCTACCTGCAGGCGCTGCTCAACTTCTCCGCCACCATCGCGCAAGGCTTCCTCGCCGCGCCCATCGGCGACGCGCCCGTCAGCGCGATCGACACCAGAGACATCTCAGCCGCCGCCGCTGCCGTACTGACCACGACCGGACACTCCGGCCGCACCTATACCCTCACCGGCCCGCGCGCGGTGACCCACGCCCAGATCGCCGAAGCACTCTCCTCGGCCACCGGACGGGAGATCGTCTTCCGCGACGCGCCCGCCGACCAGTTCGCCGCCGCGCTGACCGGGCTGCTCCCGTCGTGGCAGATCAGCGGCCTGGTCGAGGACTACGCGCACTATTCCCGGGGCGAGGCCGCCGAGGTGCACGACTCGGTCGCTGACCTCACCGGACGCCCGGCCCGTGACCTCACCGATTTCGCCCACGACTACGCCGCCGCGTTCGCGGCCTTCTGAAAGGCAATTCCGATGATCTACCACAGCATCCGGTTCGCGCTCAAGCCTGAGGTCACGCCGGAAGAAAAGGCCGCTGTCGTCGCGAAAATGCACGAGCTGTTCGCCGCGATCCCGGCCGTCAGGACACGGATCGTCGGCGGCGATTTCGGCGGCAAGTACGAGCTGGGCGCCGTATTGGTGATCGAGGACATCGAGGGGTACGCGGAGTACCT
The DNA here is from genome assembly GCF_014174495.1 of Amycolatopsis echigonensis. Taxonomy (GTDB): domain Bacteria; phylum Actinomycetota; class Actinomycetes; order Mycobacteriales; family Pseudonocardiaceae; genus Amycolatopsis; species Amycolatopsis echigonensis. Next base: position 24,993 of record NZ_JACJHR010000083.1, on the reverse strand, counting down.
GAACCATCCCGCGCACTTGGAACTGGACCGGGTCGGGCTTCCGCTGGTGCGGGAGTTCATGTCGTCCGACATCACCGACGACCCGGACCCGGAGATCGGCGCCAAGATCGCCGAGGTGCACCGGAGCCGGTTCGAGAACGTGCCGGACATCGCGGACCTCATCTCCGGCCTCGCCGAGTACACCGGCAGCGCGGCACCAGGGAAACACGGCAACTGACGGACAACGGGCGCGGTTTCTTTCGGGAACCGCGCCCCGCCGCGGTTAATTCGGTCGCGCGCCGCCCGGCTCGGTGCGTATGCTGCGGTCAGTTGCTGCCGTTCATCGGAGAGGTGCCTTGATCTTCTGAGGTGTATGGACACCGCGATCCCGGGTTTCTTCCGCCCGTCGCGCGTCTGGCCTCGGATGACGGCAATCCGTCCCGTACCTGGGTGTGCCCGCGCGGTGTCTCCGCGTTCTTGTCCATCGCGAACGGGGAGGTACGCCTGTGTCTTCGTCCATTGTGTGCTCGGACCTCAGCTTCGCCTGGCCGGACGGCGACGTTGTCTTCGACCGGTTCTCGCTGGCGATCGGCGAGGGCCGCACCGGCTTGATCGGCCGGAACGGGTCCGGGAAATCCACCCTTCTCCGCCTGATCGCCGGCGAACTGCGCCCGGCGTCCGGCTCGATCAGCGTGTCCGGCGAACTCGGCTACCTGCCGCAGAACCTGGCCCTCGCCGCCGAACGCCGCGTCGACCAGGTGCTCGGCCTGGCCGACGTCCGAGCGGCACTCGACGCGATCGAACGCGGGGAAGCCGACGAACGCCATTTCGCGACCGTCGGCGAGCAGTGGGACGTCGAGGAACGCACCCGCGCGACCCTCGACCAGCTCGGCCTCGCGCACGTCGCCCTCGACGCCCGGGCGGGAGAGCTGTCCGGCGGCGAACTGACCCTGCTCGGCCTCGCCGCGCAGTTTCTGCGGCAGCCGGACGTGCTCGTGCTCGACGAACCGACCAACAACCTGGACCTGCGGGCCCGGCGGCTGGTCGGCGAGGCGGTCCGGGCGTGGAAAGGAGTGCTGGTGCTGGTATCCCACGACCGTGAGCTGCTGCGCCACGTCGACCGGATCGGAGAGCTCCGGTCCGGGGAGGTGACCTTCTACGGCGGCGATCTGGAGGATTACGAGGCGGCGGTGGCCGTGCAGCAGGAAGCGGCCGCGCGGATGCTGCGGGCCGCGGAGTCGGATCTGAAACGGCAGAAGCGGGAGCTGGTCGAGGCGCGGACGAAACTGGACCGGCGGGCCCGGTACGGCCGGAAGCAGTGGGAAAACAAGCGCGAGCCGAAAGTGCGGATGCGCAAACGGCAGGAGGACGCGGAAATCGCCGCGGGCAAGCATCGCACGCTGCACCTCGACAAGGTCGCGGAGGCGAAGGACCGGGTGAAGGAGGCGGAGGAAGCGGTTCGCGCCGATGCCGAGATCCGGATCGATCTTCCGGACACCTCGGTGCCGTCCGGAAAAGAAGTGCTCACTCTGTCCGATGTGGAGCTTCGGAACGGCCTCGCGGTGAACCTCGCGCTGCGCGGACCGGAACGGATCGCGCTGGTCGGTCCGAATGGTTCCGGCAAGACCACGCTGCTGGAGACGATCGCCGGGGCGATCGAGCCGCGCTCCGGAGCGGTCCAGGTCCCGGTGCCGGTGCGCTGGCTGCCGCAACGGCTAGACCTCCTGGACGACACGGTGTCGGCGGCGCAGAACATGGCGCGGGCGGCCCCCTCCGCGTCGGACAACGAGATCCGCGCCCACCTCGCCCGGTTCTTGCTGCGCGGCAGCCGAGCCGACCAGCCAGCCGGAAGCCTTTCCGGCGGCGAACGTTTCCGGGCGACATTGGCGACGCTGCTCCTGGCCGAACCAGCACCGCAACTGCTGCTGCTGGACGAACCGACGAACAACCTGGACCTCGCCAGTGTCCGGCAGCTGTCACAGGCGCTGAAGTCATACGCGGGCGCGCTGATCGTGGTCAGCCACGACCTCCCGTTCCTGCACACGATCGGTGCGACGAGATGGGTGCGGCTCGGCTCGGCGGTGGAGGAGGTCGCGGTGGAAGCCTGACCTCGGACCTGCGGGCGGTCACTCCGTCTGCGATCTTCGCAACGGCCTCCCCGCCGGTCGTTTCCGGCGGACCCGAGGGCACCTGTCCGCGGCGGTCACGAGCACGGACGGGTTTGGTCCGCACCCGCGGGCAGACGGGTTTTCTCGGCCGGAGTAAAGTCCCGGTCGTTGAGCCCGCACAGATGCCGCATCCAGGCGGTGCCGTCGAGCGGGACCGACGGCTGGGGGCCCGGCCTCGTGTCGAGGATCAGTTTCCCGTCCGCCACGGCGCGGGTGAGGGATTGGTCGCCGAGTTTGACGTCGGTCACCAGTTTGTGGTCCGGCCAGTGCCACACCTGGAAGTCCAGGGTGCTTTCCCCGAACAGGTAGTCGCCGTCGATGCCGTGCAGGATGTTCATCGACGCGGGCATCGTCGGCAGCATCCGGTTTTCGTTCAGGTCGAGGAGGACCACGCCGCTGACCACCCCGTTGACCATGGCCACGAAGGAGCCGCTGGGATCGATGGCCGGAGTGCCGGGATAGAAGTCCGAATGGAAGGTCTCGATCGCTTTCCGGCTCCGGAGATCCCACAACGCGGCCGTTCTTGCTCCGTAGACGAAGATCTGGCCGGGGTGACCGGGTCTCGCCTTGGCGTTGGCGGCCTCGTCCTGCAGCGGCAGCGGCGGTGCGGTCTGCTGTGCGGTGGCCGGGTCCCAGAACGTCGCGGTCCCCGCGTAGACGACGACCGCGTTCTGGCCTGGCACGACGACGATCGTGCCGTTCTCGTTGGGGTTCGGGCCGCCGGGCAGCGGCGCTTCGTGTTCGAGGACGAGGTCGTCCGCCCGGTAGATCCGCAGCATGCCGTTGCTGACCGACAGAAGGTGTTTTCCGCTGGGGTCAAAGGAAAGCGCGGTCGGCGACGGCACGGAGACCTGCTTCAGCATTTGTTGCCGGGCGTCCAGGAGCGCGAGTTCTCCGGTCGGGGACCGGGCAACCCAGCGCTGGCCGTCGGGGGACAGCGCGTAAGGGTTCCAGTCGGCGGCGTTGACGGGCTGGGTGTCCGTCGTGGCCACGGTGCTGAGCTGCATCGAACCGTTCCGCACGGTCAGCGCGGTCAACCGGCCGTCCGGCGCGGGGAGGAGGAGCGGGGTCACGACGGTGTTCGCGGACGCCCAGTTCACCGTCACCGTCGGATCGGCGAACAGGTATCGCTTCCCGTCCGGCCAGTGCACGGCTCCCAGCGGTCCTGCCCCCGGTTTGTTCAGAAGCACGAACTGCCCGGTGACGTCGGTGTCCAGGCCGGAGCAGTCGATGCCGGTCGCCAACTGCCTCAACCGACTGCCGGAGGCGTCCGCGAGAGTGACCGTTCCGGCGTCGCAGACAGCGATCTCGCGGCCGTGGTCGACGAGAACGCCCCGGCCCAGCGACCGGACCAGCGCGCCGGACGCGCTGTCGCGCACCGCTGCCTCGGTCTTGGCATTGGGGTCGCTCGGCTGCTCGACCAGAACCACCTGACGTCCGTCGTCGGTCGGGTACACCGTGTCGACCATGCCGGTCGCCAGGGTGGCCGCCAGCGGTGTCGCAGTCCCGCGGCGGCTCTGGAGATCCCAGATCTGGAGGTTCCGGGGCCGGGCGGCCTCGTTGGGCACGCCCAGCAGGTACCGGCCGTTCGCGCTGAACGACACGGATTCGAACGCGGTCGCGTCGTCGGCACGGAGCACGACCGGGGGCGCCGGGCTGTCCAGGTCCCAGATCTTGACGCCGGGTGCGTTCCCGGACTCGGCGAGCAGGCGGCCGTCCGGGCTCAGCTCCAGGAAAGAGGTGGGGTCGACGGCGAGTGCGCGCGACCGGGGCTCGGGGCCGGCCAGCCCCTGCCAGAGCAGCACCGGCGTGGTCGGGTCAGCGGATTTGACGACTACCCGCTGACCGTCCGCAGTGGACAAAATCCGATCCGTCGGCGCGATGTGCTGCGGAGGAAGGATCCGGTCGATTCCCCGCCAATACAGCTCTTGCTGCAGCAACGCGCCATACGCCTCACTGCTGCGCGGATTCTCCCGCCAAGCCGCCTGTGCCATCTGCAAGGCAGACGTATCCTGGCCATTGGCGTCCCGCAAGGATTCCTGAGCCAGCAGGATGGCGTTGGCGGTGTGCAGGTTGTCGTTGATGGTCTCCTGATTGCGCAGCACCACCACGGTGAGCGCGCTCGCCGCCAGAGCCAAAGCCAGCGCGACCGCCGTGACGATGCGCCAGCGTCGGATGCCCCGCCGCTCGGTGGCGTAGCTGCGTTCGACGTATTCCTTCTGCGCCGCGGTAATATCCGCGCCACGCTCGGTGAGCCATTGTCGGGCGGTGGCGAGTGCCGCGCCTCGGAGCAGGCTTCCGTGGTCTCGGCCGGACTGTTCCCACTGTTCCATGTCCTGCCGCAGACCCGCTTGCCAGACCAGGAAGTCCCGGTCCGCGGCGAGCCACTTCTGAAGCTGGGGCCAGTAGTCGATCAACGCCTGGTGGACGAGGTCCACGCGCTGGTCCTCGTCGAGCACTACGAGCCGGCGAGCGGCGAGTTCGTGCGCGATGCCGTGCAGTTCCGGGCTGAGGTCGGAGACCCGGACCGAACGCCGGGCGAATCCCGCCTCGCCGTCCGGTCTCGCGAGCTGGGCGAGCAGTCTGCGCGCAGGGCGCTTTTCAAACGGACGCAGGGCTTCGATCGCTTCGTTCGCCGCCTTGCCCAGCGCGCCGGCGACCCGGCCGAGGTTGTCGTACGCCGCGTGGGTCAGCCAGCCGCCATAGCGTTGCTGCCAAAGCCTTTCCAGTACCAGGGAAACCAGCGGCAGAGTGCCGGGCTGTCCCGTCGCGTCGTCGAGAATGCGCGATACCAGGCCGGATTCGAAGGCCAGGCCGCCGACCGCGGCGGCGGGCCCGGTGATCGCCTCGGACAACTCGGCGCGCGACATCGGCTGCAGGAAACGGACGGCCTGGTTCAGCCGGTCCGCGGTCTCGCTCGTGAGGAGCGAGTCGAGGGACCGTGCGCGCAACGTGAGCACGACCCGCAGCGGAGCCGGTTCGCCCGGTTCCCGTCGTTGCGACGCGATCATCCGGGTGAGCAGTTCGAGCAACCGGCACGCGCCGTCGCGGTCGGCGACCACGAGCTCCTCGAACTGATCGACGAAGAGCACTGCGGGACCGTCCGCGACCAGCGCGTTCGCCGCTTCCCTCGGATCCTGGACCGGCTGCCCGATCGCGGCGGCGAACATGGCGACCGGTTCGATCGCGGTGTCCGGGCGGATGTCGTGCACCCGTGCGCCTTCGCCGCGGAGCCGGGGCAGCAGCCCGGCGCGTACCAGCGACGACTTGCCCGAGCCGGACGGACCGGCCACGACGAGCAGATCCTCGCGGGCCGCCTGCGCGGCCAGTCCGGCCAGTTCTCTGTCTCGGCCGTGCAGCAGCGGGGCGTCGCGTTCTTCGAGCGGTTTCAGGCCGCGGTAAGGGTTTTCCGCTGAGACGGTCCAGGCGTCGCCGAGTGCGGTGGTGGGGATGAGGTGCGCGGTGGTGTCGTGCCGGTTGGCCCGGGTGACCACCATGCCCACCACGCCGCCCGCGTCGTCGTCCCACACCGGGGCGCCGCTGAACCCGCGTTCGATGCGCCACTGCCGGTCGTCGGTCTCGATCTGGATGCGGCCGGTGCTCTGCGCGCCGAGAAGCTTGCCCTCGACCCAGATCCCGGCATCCTGGTCGAACGGGAACCCGAACGTGCGGATCGAGTGCCCGCGGACGTCGTCGGTGATCCGCGAAGGCGCGGGCACCGCTCCGGGCGGTTCGGGCGTTTCCAAGCGGAGCACGGCGATGTCGCCGACCCCGTCGCTGCTTTCCGGCTGCCAGTCGACCACCCGCGCGGTAATCCGCGAATTCGTTGCCAGCAGCGGGAATTCGACCTCCACCGTGCCGTCGGGGCGGGGCGCGTTTCGACGGATGCCGAGCGCGTCGGCCACCACGTGCGCGCACGTGGCGACCCGGCCCGGGGCGACCAGGAAACCGCCCCCGGCGGTCTTCGCCGCCCCGCTGATCCGGACGACGGCTGCGGCGAGCGGATCAGCGCTCATGACGACGGCGCGGTCCACTCCATGCTGACCGTGAAATTCGCTTCGCCCGCGGTTTTGGCGATCGCCAGGTTCGCCTCGCCGGTGACCTTGATGCCGAACTGCAGGCTGATCTTGGACGGCTGCTGCTCCATCGCCCGGAACTCGGCGAGCACGGCCTCGGCGGCCGGTCGGATGCGCTGGAGCGCTTCCTGGACCGACTCGGACGCCCGCTCAATCGACGGACCACGCCCGACCTGCTCGTTTCCGCTGGGGGCATGGCCCCCGCCGTCGGCTGGATCGGTCTCGAAAAGGATGGCGTCGCCGCCGCCGACCGGCATGCTGACCCACTGCGCCATGGTCTCGGTACCCCCTGGGACCCGCGATCGCTTCGTGCCGGTCAGTTAAACACAGAACGCTGGCTGGGCGGGGCGGAATCGAAGAATCCGCTGGCACCCAAGCTTTACGTTCGACATTGGCGAGTTCTGGTTCGCTCGAAGGCCGCCTCGGGTGTCTCGCGGTAGTCGAGCTGCGTCGTCGCGGCATCGGATCTCGCCGGGATGCTTGTCTGTCCGCGCCGCGCAGCTGAAGACGTTGTTCGGCGACAGTGGTGTGGTGTTGCCGTCGCTGGACTTCGGTGGCCAGCCGAGCGGTTCCCGGTTCGGTCAGGCGGTAGCGGCGCAGTCTGCTGTCCACGGCTTCCCCGCGATCACCTCCACCCAGCCCTCTGTAGGCGGTCCAGGGCGGAACCCTATACCGGTGGGCGGTATATGCAACAGGCCCGGGCGAACAGTGTTCGGTCAACGAACGGCCAGGATAAAGTGGGCTCGTGGACCCCAAGGAACGGCGTGCGGCACGGCATCAGCCGCCGAAACCCGGAACCAGCCCGAAACCCCGGCGGCGCACAGTGCCGATCACCGTCGAGCAGGTTGTCGACGCCGCGCTGGGGATCATCGCCGCCGAGGGGTATGAGGCGTTGTCCATGCGCCGCGTGGCCGACGCCCTCAACACTGGCCCCGCCTCGCTTTACGCGCACGTGGTCAACAAAACCGACCTCGACGAGCTGCTCATCGCGCGGTTGAGCGCGAAAATCGTCGTGCCGAAGCCGGAGGCGGCGAAATGGCGTGCGCAGATTCGCGAGGTGTGCGTCCAGTTGCGCGACCTGTATCTGGCCTACCCCGGGATCTCCGGCGCCGCGTTCGCGGTGGCGCCCACCGACCTCGACACCGCGCGGCTCACCGAGGGAATGCTGGCCATCCTGCGGAACGGCGGCGTCCCGGCCCAGGCCGCGGCTTGGGGCGTGGATTCGCTGCTGCTCTACGTGGCCGCCTACTGTCTCGAGACGTCGATCGTGCGTCGGCGGGTGGCGGAAAAGGATGCCGTCTGGGTGGTCGGCCGAGACGAGATGCGGCGGCGGCTCGCGTCGCTGCCCGCCGAGGAATTTCCGTACACCGCGAGTCATGCTGCCCAGCTGACGGCCGGGGAGGGCCATGACCGGTTCGACTTCACCCTCGAGGTGATGCTCGACGGTCTGGCCCGCCGATAAGCGATCCTCCGCTGCGGGTCAGCGTTCCTGTCGCCCGGTGCTCAGCCGAAATCCATCATTCCGCCCTGCCGGAGCGCTTCGCGCGTTGACAAGAACACTGTTCGTTGATAGAACGATGTTCGTTCAAGTTCTGGCGGGTCCCGATTTCCCGTGCCTGCCTCTTCGCCCCTCCCCGAGAAGGGAGCACCCAGTGAAATCGGTCCGGTTCAGCCGCTTCGGCGGGCCGGAAGTCCTCGAAATCGTCGACGTGCCGGATCCGCATCCGGGCCCCGGCGAGGTCCGGATCTCCGTGCGCGCCGCGGGAATCAACGCCAGCGACTGGAAGAAGCGCCAGGGCCTGATGGACCAGGAACTCCCGCAGACCATGGGGTACGAAGCGGCGGGCGTCGTGGACGAACTCGGCGAGGGCGTCACGGATGTCCTGCGCGGAGACCGCGTGTTCGGGTTCGCTGCTTCCGGTGGCGCACAAGCGGAATTGACCGTGCTGTCCTGCTACGCGCCCATCCCGCCGTCGCTCAGCTTCGCCGCAGCAGCCGCACTGCCCGCTGCGGCTGAGACCGCTGCGCGTGCGCTCGATCAGCTCGGTGTCGAAAGCGGCGCGACTCTGCTCATCAACGGTGCTTCCGGCAGCGTCGGCAGTGCTGCGGTTCAGCTCGCCGTGGCTCGCGGCACCCTGGTGATCGGCACGGGAAGCCTTGCCACCCATGACTTTCTGCGCTCGCTCGGTGCGGAACCTGTTGCGTACGGACCGGGGATGTCAGACCGCGTCCGTGCGCTCGCACCCGACGGTGTCGACCGGGCGCTGGACGTCGCCGGAAGCGGGATTCTGCCGGAGCTGATTCAGCTCGCGGGCGGCCCGGAGCACGTCCTCACCGTCGCCGATTTCGCCGGTGCCGAGCAGTACGGCGTGCGGTTCAGCCGCGGCGACGGCGGACACGCGTTGTACGTGCTAGCTCAACTCGGCGAGCTGATCGAAGTCGGGAAGTTCACCCTGCCAGTCGGACAGACCTTCCCGCTGGCCGACGTCGCGGAAGCGCACCGGGTCGGCGAATCGGGTCGCGTGCGCGGAAAGCTCGTCCTTCTGCCCGGTTGACGGCCCCGCGCTCCAGCGAGAGCACCGCCCATCCGCTGCTGCCGCTGCGGGTGATCCTCGATCGGGCCCGCGGCGCGGCGTACCTGCCCCCGGTGTGACCGGGACTGGGGTCCCTGCGGCCTTCCTCCCCTCCTATCCCGCGAACACGCTGCGAGGTAGCTCGCTACGGGCGTTCCTGTCGGTAGTCGATCTGGTCCTGGCGGGCACTGTGTTCTCCGGCTTGATCCTTATGTCGTGCCGAACCCTCCCGGAATCTGCCTGTTTTGTCCGAGTGTTCGTGGACATTCAGGCGGCTGTCGTTCCGGTCAGCGGGAGCCGCTTCGCGCAGACGCCCAGCGCCAGGGCGTCGTCGCCGATTTTCTCCGGTTCACCTCGTGACAGCGGCCGGTCACGGATGGTTCAATATGTTAGGAAGTTTTCCTAATGAAGGCTGGAGGTCGCCCGGTCATGTCATCCTCCCGTAGGCGTTTCGCGGTGGTCGGCGCCGCTCTGGCGCTCGCCGTGCCGCTCGCGGTCGATTCCGCGCACGCGGAAACCGCCGCCGCCACCGCCAAGTCCTATACGGCCGCGCAGGTGCTGGCCGGCGTGAAGAAGAACAGCACGGACGCGAACAAGGTCAACTCCAAACCGCACATCAACACCATGACGCGGGCCAAGGACGTCAACGTCTACCAGGTCGCCAAGGGCGTCTACGCCTACGGTTCCGGGCTGGCCGTCGACACCGACGGCAGCGACCCCGACCCCGATCCCGATCACCAGGGCACGACGACTTTCAAGGACAGCAACGGAAAATATCTCGGCGCGCACCACGTGCCGTTCTACGTCCTCGGCGATGACTGCTACGACAAGAAGAGCCCGTGCCCGCATTTCTTCTACAAGGAACACGGCATCAGCGGCCGGCAGTTCGCGTTAATGTTCTACAAGAGCAAGGTCATCGGCGCGATCTTCGGCGACACGCAGACGGCCAATGGTCAGGATACTTCGGACAACGACTCGCGCGAATTGGGCGAGGCGTCGGTGAAGGCGGCTTCGCTGCTCGGCATCAACAGCAGCGGCACTGACGGCGGCGTGGACAACGGCGTGACCGTGGTGATCTTCTCCGGCTCGGACTGGGTCGTGAACGGGACGAACTCCACTCTGAACGCCAACGCTCAGGGCATGGTCAACAAGGCGCTGGACAGTCTCGGCGCGAGCATGGGAATCTAGTTCCCGGAAAGTATTTATCTGACCAACGAATGCGGTCACTGCCGAAGCCGGCGGTGACCGCATTCGGCGTTTCCGGGGTTCGCCGGGGGCGGCCAGCTCGCCGGGGCATCGCGCAATTTCCGCACCGACAGGCGCGGCAGAGAGATCGTCGCTCGGCCTGCTCCGGCTTGGCGCAGGCAGCGCGGCCGGAGCCGAAGACGACGCCGCCGGCCTCGGCTGACGCACCCGCCGCGAGCAATTCGATCACCCCTCGATTGTGTCGCACAACAATATTCTTTGGCGCCTCCCACAATCGCCCGGCAAGCGGGCAGGAAAACGCATGTCTGGAGATTATTCCGGTTTGACGGCCCTTTCCCGCTCCAGTACACCAGACCTCGAACTCGTCCGGTCCGGAGGTTTTCGGGCCGGGAATAGCCCGAGAAAGGAACGGCGTCGTGGCCAAAGCGGTGGGCATCGACCTGGGGACGACCAACTCGGTCATCGCGGTGCTGGAGGGCGGCCAGCCCGAGGTGATCGCCAATGCGGACGGCGCGCGGACGACCCCGTCGGTGGTCGCCTACACCGATTCCGGCGAGCGGCTGGTCGGGCAGCTCGCGCGGCGGCAGGCGATCATGAATCCGAAGGGCACGATCTCGTCGGCGAAGCGGTTCATCGGCCGCCGGTTCGACGAGGTGGCCAGCGAGATCGACGCGGTTTCCTACGACGTCGTGCCGGGGCCGGACGACGCGGTGCGGTTCGACGTGCACGGCAAGAAATACGCGCCGGAGGAGGTTTCGGCGCTGGTGCTGCGCAAGCTGGTGGACGACGCGTCGAAGTTCCTGGGGGAGAAGGTCACCGAGGCCGTCATCACGGTTCCGGCCTACTTCAACGACGCGCAGCGGCAGGCGACGAAGGACGCGGGCCGCATCGCCGGGCTCGAGGTGCTGCGGATCATCAACGAGCCGACCGCGGCGGCGCTGGCTTACGGGCTGGACAAGAAGCAGCACGAGACAGTGCTGGTGTTCGACCTCGGCGGCGGCACGTTCGACGTCAGCGTGCTAGACATCGGCGACGGCGTGGTCGAGGTCCGGTCCACCGCAGGCGACACGCATCTGGGCGGCGACGACTTCGACCGCCGGGTCGTCGACCATCTCGCGGACCAGTTCGAGCGCGAGAACGGCATCGACCTGCGCGCGGATCCGCAGGCGCTGCAGCGGTTGTTCGAGGCCGGGTCCAAGGCGAAGGAAGAGCTGTCCTCGGTCGCCCAGACCACGATCAACCTGCCCTTCATCACCGCGGACGCGTCCGGGCCGAAACACCTGAACACGACGCTGATGCGGTCGACGTTCGACCAGATCACCGCGGACCTCGTCGAGCGCTGCAAGGTGCCGGTGGAGCGCGCGCTGGCCGACGCGAAGCTGACCGCGAACGACATCGACGAGGTCATCCTGGTCGGCGGTTCGACGCGGATCCCGGCGGTGCAGGCGCTGGTGCGGCGGATGACCGGCGGCAAAGACCCGAACATGACGGTCAACCCGGACGAGGTCGTCGCCCTCGGCGCGGCGATCCAGGCGGCCATCATCAAGGGCGAGGCCAAGGACGTCCTCCTGCTGGACGTCACCCCGCTTTCGCTCGGCATCGAGACGATGGGCGGCGTGATGACCAAGGTCATCGAGCGCAACACCACGATCCCGGCCCGGCGCAAGGAAACCTTCTCCACCGCGGAGGACAACCAGGCCGCGGCGGACATCGTCGTGCTGCAGGGCGAGCGCGAGAAGGCCGCGGACAACCGGGTGCTCGGCCGGTTCCGGCTGGAGAACATCCCGCCGGCCCCGCGCGGGGTGCCGCAGATCGAGGTCACCTACGACATCGACGCCAACGGCATTCTCAACGTCTCGGCCAAGGACACCAATTCCGGCCGGGAGCAGACCATCACCATCTCCGAAAGCTCCAATCTGGACTCCGCGGAGGTGGACCGCATGGTCGCCGACGCCGAGGCGCACCGGGCCGAGGACGCCAAGCTGCGCGAGATCGTCGACGCGCGCAACACTCTGGACAGCGCCGTCTACCAGGTGGAGAAAAGCATCGCCGAACTCGGCGACGCGGTGCCGGTCAACGAAAAAGCCCGCGCGGAGAACCTCGCCGTGGATGCCCGCGACCTCCTCAAGCAGGACGAGCCGAGCCTGGAGAAGCTGCGTTCGACGACCTCGGAACTGCAGCAGCTGTTCCACGGTCTGTCCGCGGTCGCGTCCGCCGCCGGCGACTCGCCGGGCGCGCGTCCGGCGGGGAACGACGACGACGGTGACGACGTCGTCGACGCCGAATTCACCACCTCCTGACCGCCATGGAGAACACGCAGGAGACGGAACCGGAAGACATCCCCGACGTGGCCTGGCTCCAGTCCCGGGTCGCCGAGCTGGAGAACAACTGGCGCACCGCGATGGCCGATCTGGACAACCTCCGCAAGCGCACCGTGCGCGACACCTTGCAGGTGCGGCACCAGGAACGCAAACGAGCGGCCAAGGAACTGCTGACCGTGCTCGACAATCTGGACCTGGCCATCGGGCACGCCGAGGCGGACCCCAAAGCCGTCGTCTCCGGGGTCGAAGCGGTGCGCGCGCAGGCGGACCAGGCGATGGCCAACCTCGGTTTCCCCCGGCACCGGGACGACCACGGGGCCCCGTTCGATCCGCAGCTGCACGAAGCGGTGTCGGTCGTTCCGGCGGCCGGCGTCGAGCCGGGCACGGTGGTCGAGGTCGTGCGCCCGGGGTACGGCGATGCCGAGAACCAGCTGCGGCCCGCGGCGGTCGTGGTCGCGAAGGCGGATTGATGAGCGACAGCGAGGACTTTTACCAGCTGCTCGGCGTCTCCCGGACGGCGAGCCAGGACGAGATCCAGAAGGCGTATCGCAAACTCGCCCGCAAGTACCACCCGGACGTGAACAAGGATCCGGGGGCGGAGGAGAAGTTCAAAGCCGTCTCCGAGGCATACGACGTGCTGTCCGAACCGGAGAAGCGCAAGCGCTACGACGCGTTCGGCAAGGACTTCCGGCAGGTTCCGCCGGACATGGACCCGGAGACCTACGCCCGGGCCAAGGCGGGCTCCGGAGGATTCTCCGGCTTCCGGAGCGCGGAAGGGGTCGACTTCGAGGACCTCTTCGGCGGCATGTTCGGCGGCGGATTCGGCCGTCAGCGCGGCCCGATTCCGGGTGCCGATCAGGAAGCCGGGATCGAGATCAGCCTGAGCGAGGCCTACCACGGCGGACGGCGTTCGTTCACCCTCGACGGTCCGGAAGGTTCGCGCACGGTGGACGTGCACATCCCCGCCGGAGTGAGCAACGGCAAACGCATCCGGCTGGCCGGGCAAGGCGGTTACGGCAGCGGCGAAGGCGCGCCGCGCGGCGACCTGTACCTGGTGGTGCATCTGGTGCCGGACAAGCGTTATCAGGTCGACGGCCGGGACGTCACGGTGGATCTTCCGTTGCTGCCCTCGGAAGCGGCGCTGGGCGCGACCGTCGCGATGGATCTCCCCGGCGGCGGCGAGGCGAAGCTGAAGATCGCGCCGGGAACGTCGAGCGGGCGGAAGCTGCGGCTGCGCGGGCGAGGCATTCCGAACACCCGGGGAAAGCCCGGCGATCTGTACGCCGCGGTCAAGATCGTCGTCCCCAAGGAACTCACCGACGAGCAGCGCAAGCTCTACGAGGAACTGGCCGCGGCGACCGACCACAACCCGAGGAGGCCGGGATGACCTACGCGCTCGTGCGCCGCCGCCCCGCCGCGGCGCATCTGGACCTGCCGACGTTCGCGCACGCGACCGGCCTGCACCCGGACCTGGTCCGCCGGTTCACCGTGCTGGGCCTGCTGGAACCGGTCGAGGACGCGCGCGGCGACTGGTGGTATCCGGTGGCGCAGGTGGCCGCGGCGGCCCGGATCCAGCGGCTGCGCGCCGGGTTCTCGCTGAACTACGCCGCGGTCGGCCTGGTCGCCGACCTGCTCGACCGCATCGCGGAACTCGAAGCGGACCTCCGTACCCGATCCCGACGCAGCGGAGACTGACCATGGATCCCAACCGGCTCACCCAGAAATCCCAGGAAGCACTGCACGACGCGCAGACCGCCGCGCTGCGGTACGGCCAGCCGGAGGTCGACGGCGAGCACCTGCTGCTCGCGTTGCTCGACCAGCCCGACGGGCTCGCGTCCCGGCTGCTGGACGAGGCGGGCGCGGACCCGGCCCGCCTCCGGCAGGACCTGGAAGCGGAACTCGCCCGGCGTCCCAAGGTGAGCGGACCCGGGGTCGCGCCCGGCGAAACCCGGGTGACCGCCCGCCTGGCCCGGGTGCTCGACGCGGCCGATCGCGAAGCGGGCCGGCTCAAAGACGATTACGTGTCCGTCGAGCACCTCGTCGCGGCGCTGCTGGAGGAAGGCAGCTCCAGCGCGGCGGGACGGCTTTTGCGAGCGCAGGGGCTGACGCGGGACAAGTTCCTGGAGGTGCTGCGGAAGGTGCGGGGGAATCAGCGGGTGACGTCGGCGACGCCGGAATCGGCTTACGAGGCTTTGGAAAAGTACGGTCGCGATCTCGTCGCGGACGCGGCGGCGGGGAAGCTGGACCCGGTCATCGGGCGCGACGCGGAGATCCGCCGGGTGATCCAGATCCTTTCGCGCAAAACGAAGAACAACCCGGTGCTGACCGGCGATCCGGGCGTGGGCAAGACCGCGATCGTCGAGGGGCTCGCGCAGCGCATCGACCGCGGCGACGTGCCGGAAGGGCTCAAAGGCAAGACGGTGTTCTCGCTCGACCTCGGCGCGCTGGTGGCGGGCGCGAAGTACCGGGGCGAGTTCGAGGAGCGGTTGAAGGCCGTGCTCACCGAGGTGACCGCGGCCGAGGGCCGGATCCTGCTGTTCGTCGACGAACTGCACACCGTCGTGGGCGCGGGCGCGACCGAGGGCGCGATGGATGCCGGCAACATGCTCAAACCCATGCTCGCACGCGGCGAATTGCACATGATCGGCGCGACGACGGCGGACGAGTACCGCAAGTACATCGAGAAGGACGCCGCGCTGGAGCGCCGGTTCCAGCCGGTCCTGGTGGACGAGCCGTCGGTCGAGGACGCGATCTCGATCCTGCGCGGGCTGCGCGAGCGGCTCGAGGTGTTCCACGGTGTGAAGATCCAGGACAGCGCGCTGGTCGCGGCGGTGGTGCTGAGCCATCGCTACATTTCGGACCGGTTCCTGCCGGACAAGGCGATCGACCTGGTGGACGAGGCGTGCGCGATGCTGCGCACGGAGATCGATTCGATGCCCGCCGAACTGGACGAGCTGAGCCGGCGGCTGACCCGCACCGAGATCGAGGAAGCCGCGCTGGCGAAGGAAACCGACGCGGCGAGCAAGTCCCGGCTGGAGGAGCTGCGCCGGGAGCTGGTCGATCTGCGGGCCGAGGCCGGCGGGATGCGGACCCAATGGGAGGCCGAACGGTCCGCGCTGCACAAGGTGCAGGCGCTGCGGGAGGAGATCGAGCAGGTCAGCCGGGACGCCGACGCGGCCGAGCGGGCCTACGACCTGAACAAGGCCGCCGAACTGCGCCACGGCAAGCTCCCCGAGCTGGAGCGCCGGCTGGAGGGCGAGGAGGAACTGCTCGCGACGCGGCAGGCGGGCACCCGGTTGCCGCGCGAGGTCGTGACCGAGGAGGAGATCGCGGCGGTCGTGTCGCGCTGGACCGGGATCCCGGTCAGCCGGCTGCAGGAGGGCGAGCGGGAGAAGCTGCTGCGCCTGGACGAATTGCTGCACGAGCGGGTGATCGGGCAGGACGAGGCGGTGCGGCTGGTCGCGGACGCGATCATCCGGGCGCGGTCGCGGATCAAGGACCCGCGCCGGCCGATCGGGTCGTTCCTGTTCCTGGGCCCGACCGGGGTCGGCAAGACCGAGCTGGCGAAGGCGCTGGCGGCGGATTTGTTCGACACCGAGGACAACATCGTCCGGATAGACATGAGCGAGTACTAGGAGCGGCACACGGTGTCGCGGCTGGTCGGCGCGCCGCCCGGGTATGTCGGCTACGACGAGGGCGGGCAACTGACCGAAGCCGTGCGGCGGAAGCCGTATTCGGTGGTGCTGTTCGACGAGATCGAGAAGGCGCACGCAGACGTGTTCAACACGCTGCTGCAGGTGCTCGACGACGGGCGGCTGACCGATGCGCAGGGCCGCACGGTCGATTTCCGCAACACGGTGATCATCATGACGTCCAACATCGGTGCGCACTTCCTGATCGAGGGGGTGAACGACGAGGGCGAGATCACCGAGTCCGCGCGCGAGGAGGTGATGGCGGCGCTGCGCGGGCATTTCCGGCCGGAGTTCCTCAACCGCATCGACGACATCGTGCTGTTCAAACCGTTGACGCTGCCGGAGATCGAACGGGTCGTCGAGCTGATGCTGGGCGAGCTGCGCAAGCGGCTGGCCGAGCAGAACATGACCCTGGAAGTGTCCGACAAAGCGCTGCGGTTCATCGCGGAACAGGGCTTCGACCCGGTGTACGGCGCGCGGCCGCTGCGGCGGTTCCTCGCCCGCGAGGTCGAGACCCGGATCGGGCGCGCGCTGCTCGGCGGCGAAGCGCACGACAACACGGTCGTCGAGGTCGGCTTGGACGACGGCGTGCTCACCGTGACCTGCCGGGACCGCGAGGCGGCGGCATGAGCCGCGGCGCGGCCTCGCGGGCGGCCCGATGACCAGTGGCGGGATCGCCGAACTCGTCGGCTGGGTCCGTCCGCGGCTGCCGCGGCTGATCGACGGCATCTGCGCGGCGGCGGGCGAGCGGATCGACCTCTACCGGGACGAGACGATCGTGCCGCGCGCCGACCTGCACCGTTCGATCGCGGTCAACATCCGGTTCCTGGTCGACGCGCTCGACGGGCGCGAAGACCCGGACCAGGGCGCGCCGCAGGAGACCGGCAGCCGGCGCGCACACCAGGGCGCGCCGCTGCCGGAAGTGCTGCAGGTGTACCGGATCGGCTGCGCGATGCTGTGGGATCTGCTGGCCGCGCACGCGCGGGAGATCGGCCGCACCGAGGCGCTGGTCGACGCGGCGAGTCTGCTTTGGCAGGTCACCGACGAGCACGCGGTCCGCGTGACCGAGGCGTACCGGGCGGCGAGCGCGGAGCTTCTCGCCGCGCAGCAACGCCGTCGCTCGGCGCTGGCCGAGGCACTGTTCACCGGCCAGCGGCTCTCCGGAGCCGGGCCGTGGGAGGCCGGACGGCTGCTCGGGCTGCCTCCCGACGGGAGACTCGCCGTCGTCGCGGCCGAGACCCGCGGGCTGGCCGAGGAGAGCCTGGTCGGCGTCGAACGGCGGCTCGGACAGCTCGGCATGGTGTCGGCGTGGCAGCTCACCCCAGCGCTGCAAGCCGGTCTGGTGTCGGTGCGCGACGAGCAATACCCCGCCCTGCTCACCGTGCTCGGCGAGGTGGCGTCGACCCGCACCGGGGTCAGCCCGCTGTACCCGTCGCTGGCCGACACCCCGCGTGCGCTTCACCTGGCGCGGACCGCGCTGGCCGGGATTCCGCCGGAACGCGTCGAGGTCCGCGCGTTCGATCCCAGCCCGCTGGCCGCGCTCGTCGCCAACGACCCCGACGAAGGCCAGCGGCTCGGCGACCACGTCTTCGGGCCGGTGCTGGATCTGCCCGCCGACGAACGCGACCTGCTCCTGAAAACCCTCCACACGTACTTCGCCGACGGCGGCTCCACCGAACGCGCCGGACAGACCCTGCACTGCCACGCCAACACCGTCCGCTACCGGCTGCGGCGGATCCGCGAACTCACCGACCGGACGCTCACCGATCCTCGCGATGTGGCCGAGCTCGTCGCCGCGATGCACGCGCTGCGCATCGACACTCTCAAAGGGATGGACCATGACTGACACACCCCAGATCACCGCGAAAACCCTCGGCACTCCGAGCGGCGGGCTTTTCGACAACCCGTGGCCGCCGGACTTCCCGGCCGCCGGACAGCGCGTCGCGATCTTCGCCTACGAGGTGACCCGGGTCGACGGCACCGACCAGGACGACATCCGCACGTACCACGTCGGTCCCGCCGAAACCGCCGCACGCGGCCCGATCGGATCGAGCCGCGACGAGCCGCAGGGCATCACCGTGGCCTGGCGCGGCTGCGGCACCGGAACGGTCACCTCGGTGTCCGCGCCGCTGGGCCGCGAACGCACCTGCGAGGTCGCCCCGGACGAGACGGATCTTCTATGACCGCGGGGTGGAATGCCGGAGCCCTGGTGATTTTCGGGATCACCGGCGATCTCGCGGCGAAAATGACCCTTCCCGCGCTCTACTGGCTGGAGCAGCGCGGCGAATTGCGCTGTCCCGTCATCGGCGCCGCCACCGCGCGCCTGTCGCGGGCGGAGTTCACCGAATTGGCCCGCCGGTCGCTCGAGAAGGCCGTCAACGACTTCGACCCGGCGGTGTTCGCCCGGCTGGCTCTGCGGTTGTCCTACCTGAGCGGGGGCGCCACTGATCCGGAGCTGTACGAGGGACTCGGCGAACGTCTGGCCGCCACCGGCCGCCCTCTCTACTACTTGGCGTTGCCGCCGTCGCTGTTCGCCCCCGTCGTCGAGCGGCTGGCCGCCGCGGGCCTGCTGGCCGACGCCCGCGTAGCGCTGGAGAAGCCCTTCGGCACCGACCTGGCTTCCGCGCAGGAACTACGCCGTCGCCTGGACGCAGTCCTGGACGAGCGGCAGCTGTTGCTGGTCGACCACTTCCTCGGCAAGGAACCGGTCACCGAGATCGAATACCTGCGGTTCGCCAACCACGTGCTCGCCCGACTGTGGGACCGCGACAGCGTGGCCGCCATCCAGATCACGATGGCGGAGAAACTGGACGTGGCCGGGCGCGGACGGTTCTACGATCAGGTCGGGGCGCTGCGCGACGTCGTGCAAAACCATCTGCTGCAACTGCTGGCGCTGGTGGCGATGGACGCGCCGGTCGGGTCGAGCGTGGCGGATCTGCGCGCGAAGAAACTCGAAGTGTTCCGGGCGATCCCGGCCGTCGAGCCGGGCGACTGCGTGCGGGGCCAATACGAGGGCTACCAGGGCGTGCCCGGGGTGGCCGCCGGGTCGGACACCGAAACGTACGTCGCGCTGAAACTGGCGATCGACGACTGGCGCTGGGCCGGGGTGCCGATCTTCCTGCGCGCGGGCAAATGCCTTCCCGCGAGCGCCACCGAGGTCCGGCTGATCTTCGAAGACACGCCGCGGCTGCGCTTCCTGCCCGACGCCGCGCGGGTCGAGGCCAACCAGCTGGTGCTGCGTATCTCTCCAGACCCGGCGTTCCGGCTCCGGCTGTCCGGATTGGACAGTGCGGAGCAATGGCGGCCGGTGCGCCTGGACACCACCTTCGAACGGGACCTGGGCACCCCGCGCTCGCCCTACGAACGCCTGCTCGCCGACGCCCTGTCCGGCGACGACCGGCTGTTCGCCTGGCAGGACGCGGTGGAGGAGAGCTGGCGGATCCTGCGGCCGGCACTGGCTTATCCGCGTCCGGCCCGGTCGTACGCACCGGGAACGTGGGGGCCTTCCGCCGCGGACGAGCTGGTGGACGGATACCCGGCCTGGCAACCGCCCTGGCTGCCTTCGCCGGCGTGAACCTCACTCGACATACCACTCGGGGAGCGGAGCGGGCCGCAGGTCGGTCGGATCGCCGGGACGCGCCAGCGTCAGCACCGCCCGCTGGATTTCCGGGCGGTCGTTGAGCGCGTCCTGCACCTCGTTCAGCCGGGCCGCCACCGCGGATTCGGGTGCGTCGCCCGTCAGGTCGACCGCGGCGACCAGGAAAATCTTGTCCGCGCCCACCCATTCCATGTGCAGGAAACTGACCCGCTCGACCGCGTCGTGCTCCAGCAGGATCCGCAACGCGCGATTGCGGGCCAATGGAGTGACCTTCTCCCCGGTGAGGAAGTCCATGTTGCGCATGATGAGGAAAATCGCGACCGCTCCGAGCAGGATTCCCACCAGGATAGAGCCGAGCGCGTCCCAGCGAGCGTCGCCGGTCAGCTGGTGGGCCAGAATGCTCGACCCGGCGATGAGCAGTCCGATGAGCGCCGAAAGGTCCTCGGCGAACACCGCCCGCAGCACCGGGTTGGACGTGACGCGCACGTACCGCAGGGGCCGGAGCTTGCGGGTCAGCGCGCCGCGCCGGGTCTGGCGCAGCGCCTGGGCGAACGAGGTTCCCTCGAGTACGAAGGAGATTCCCAGCACCGCGTAAGCCCAGGCGTACGAGGACGTTTCCTCCGGCGCGCGCAGCGACTGGATCCCGTGCCAGACCGAGACCGCCGCGCCGACGGTGAAAAGGCCGAACGCGGCGAACATCGACCACACGTACCCGCCCCGGCCGTAGCCGAGCGGATGGGTCTCGTCCGGGCTCTTGCCCGCCTTGCGTTCGCCGACGAGCAGGAACACCTCGTTGCCGGTGTCCGCCCAGGAATGCGCCGCCTCGGCCAGCATCGCCGCCGAACCGGTGACCGCCGCCACCGCGGTTTTCGCCGCCGCGATCAGCACATTGGAACTCAACGCGACGAGAACGGTCGTCAGGCTCTCGCCCGCCTGGCTGGGCCGCGATGCGGTCATGCTCGGTCCTTAGTGGGTGACGATTCCGGCGACAAGATTGATCGTGGCGGCCAGGATCACCGTGCCGAACACGTACGACAGCAGCGTGTGCCGCAGCACGACGGCGCGGATCGTCGAACTGGACACGCTGGTGTCGGACACCTGGTAAGTCATGCCGAGGTTGTAGCTGAAGTAGAAGAAATCGCGATACGCGGGCGGATTGCCGGAATTGAAGTCGATCCCGGCGGACGATTCCGCGTAGTACAGGTCCGCGTAACGCGTCGCGTACATGAGATGCAAAGCCGCCCACACGGAAAACACGCCGCCGAGCGCGACGGCCGCGGTCGCGGGTCCGGCCGACTGTCCGGAGACCAGCAACACCACGATGCCGGCCAATCCGCACAGCGCGGCGGTGACCACGATCATTTCTTCAACCGCCGGACGAAGGTCCTCGCGACGCGCGTATCGGCGGGTCCGGTCTGCCGCCATGGGCCACAACGCGAGCCAGCCGGAGACGACGAACACGGCCGCGGCCGCGGCGATCCCGGCCAGTACCCCCAGCGCCGGGCCAGCGGCGAACCCGACTGCGGTCCCGACCGCGACTCCTGCCGCTGCCGTGCTCCAGAGCCGCCGGGCTACGGATTCCAGAAAACTGAACTGCATCGCGCTATGCCGCCGACAACTGAGACGTTCGATCGCTTTTATTGCGTGCGTCGAGCTGTTCCGTTCTGGGGGTCATGACGGATACCGTACCGTTTCGGTTGATCCGGGGACATGCGAAGGTATTGTTGCGCGAGACAAGGAAAATTGTGCGCCGCCACCAGAGCGCGGCTCTCGCTCGCAGGCACCGGCAGTACTACCCGGAGATCGTCGCCGCCGACGAGGCACTGCAGACCCGCCGTTAGCTGGCATCGTGGACTCGGTTTCTCCTCGCTTCCGGATCACTGGGCTTGCTGAGACGCGGCGGCGTGCGCACCGAGGTCGTCGAGAGTGAGCGCATGCCGCGGCGGCTGTTCGAGCACGATCCGGCGGGTGGCGGTCAAATCCGCGCCCACGTGCAGCAGTTCACCGGGCCGGAGGTTCTGCCAGCCAGGGTCTTCGTCCATGCGTTCGCTGGCGACGACGACGGACCGGTGCCGGGCGAGACCGCTGGACCGGGCCCGGATCCGGCCCGCCGCGCTCGCGTGTTCCAGGTGCCGGTCGCCGTGCGGGCCGCCGGCACCGCGCTGGAGGACGTAAAGATCGTGGGTGTCGGGGTAGCGCAGGGCCCAGAGCTCGTCCGCGGTGGTGAGGACGAGGTTGATCGCGAACACCGGCAGGTTCGCCGCGGCCCAGCGCGCGGCGGCGGTGATCCCAGCGCTCACGTCGCCGTGGTGGGCGTCGATTTCCTGGGTGACGAGGGCGAAGAACCGTTCGGAGTCGGTGTCGCCCTGGACGAGGTCACGGTACTCGCCGAGCCGGTCTTCCAGGCGGGGCAGATCGCCGAGGACGCCGTTGTGGGCGAACAGCCGGCCGTGCTGGAGGAAGGGATGGGTGTTGGCCGGGTCGAGGCCGCCGGTCGAGGCGTAGCGGATGTGTGCGAGAAAGGTCGTCGACGCGCATTCCTTGGCCTCGCAAGCGAACTTTTTGTCCGCATACGCGGCCAAGGGCTGTTTCCAGACCTCCGGCGAGCCTGCCGCGTCGAAAACGCCGAGTCCAGTCCCGTCCGGTTCCCGCCTGCTCTGGGCAGCGAGGCTGTCGGGCGCTTCGAGCAGCCAGAACCTGGCGTGCACGCGCCGCGGGGCAGCGGACAGACCAAACAGACGGCACATGCCGACCCCCTTCCCGTCACGGTTCCTGGTTACCCGCGGGAACCGTCCTAAACCTCGCTGGCACAGTGGCCCAGGAACCACGCGCACAGTCAGCGGCGGATGTACCGGGCGGCGAGGACGATGACGGCCAGGAAGCACACGACGCCGACGACAAGGTCAATGTGCAGACCGGCGGACGAACCGGCGGTGCTCAGCACCGCGCCTAGCACAGCGACCCCGACGGCGAGACCCATCTGGCGGAACGTGTTGAGCACCCCCGAGGCCAGCCCGGCGAACTGACCGTCCACTTCGGCCAGCGCGGCTCCGTTGATGCTGGGTGCGAGGATCCCGGCGCCGAGACCGGTGAAGGCGAAGCCGATCGTCAGCGCGGGCCAAGTCGAAGGGGTTGAAGCGGCAAGGCAGGCAAGGGTGCCGAGAGTCGCTACGGCGGAGCCGTTGATGAGCAGCCAGCGCATCCCGCGTGCTTTCCACAGCCGGTTGAGGAAAGAAGTTCCGATAGTCAGCAGGATGGCGAAGGGCAACAGAAAGAAACCAGCCTGCACCGGCGAGTATCCCCACGCCTCTTCGACGAAAATAGCGACAATGAACTGCAGTCCGAAGGTGCCGAACTGAAATGCGAAGCCGGACACTACTGCGGCCGTGAACGCGGGCCGGCGAAACATGCCGAACGGCAGCATCGGAGACGCGACTTTGTTCTCGACGTAGGCGAACAAGGCGAGCATGAGAAGACCGGCTGCGCCGAGTGCGAGAGTGACCGGGTCTCCCCAGCCCAAGGCACCGCCTTCGATCAGCGCGGCAACGACGAGGCCGAGGCCCGCGATCGCGCACACCTGGCCGAGCAAGTCATACGAGGCCGCGTCGCGGCGCTCGGTTTCCTTGGCGTATCGGAACGAAAGCCACAACGCGAGGAGGCCGACTGGCAGGTTGACCAGGAAGATCGCGCGCCACCCGAGCGATTGGGTGAGCCATCCGCCGCCGATCGGCCCGAGCACGAGGGCGATGCCGCCGGTCGCACCCCACGCGGTGATCGCCTTGGCGCGTTCGGCCAGGTCGGGATAGCTGCGGGCGATGATCGCCAGCGTAGTCGGCAGCACCCCGGCCGCGCTGATTCCCTGCAGCGCCCGGCACACGATCAACATCCCGACATTCACGCTGAGGGCGCAGGCGAGCGACATCAGCACGAATCCAGTCAACGCCACCATGAATACGCGACGCGAACCGGCACGGTCGGCGAGCACGCCCGAGGACAGCAACAGGCAGGCCAAAGGGATCGTATAGATGTTCACGAGCCACTGAAGGGTGGCCAGCGATCCGTGGATGTCGTGCTGAATGGACGGCAGCGCGATGTTCAGGGCGCTGCCGTCCAGCAACACCATGAAGTAGCCCAGGCACGCCGAAAACAGTGCGAACGCGGCCCCTCGCGCGTGCTTCGGCGCTGCGGCGGCTTGCGCCTGCTCGACCGTTCCCATTGCTGATCCCTCCCCCGACCGCCCGTACCTCTAAGTACAATGTACTTAGAGGTACACTGTATCCGCAAGTGCAAAGTGGTAGTGTGCTGGCGTGGATGCGAAGACCGGCCCGGGCGTTGACGCTGCGAAAGGCAAGCGGCGGAACAAGGGGGAGCTGCTGGTTCAAAGCATGCAAGAGCTGCTCTGGGAGCGCGGCTACGCCGGCGCCACCCCGGCCGAGGTGCAACGCCGCGCGGGTGCCGGGCAGGGCAGTATGTACCACTTTTTCCGGGGCAAGGCCGAGCTCGCGCGTGCGGCCGAACTCGGAATGGGCGAGGACCTCAAGCGCGAGGTGGAGCAACGCTTCGCCGGACGGCAGGGCTTGCTCGAGAGGATCGAGGCGTACCTGGCTCCGGACGGCGTCGTGACGCGGGGGTGCCGACTGGGCAGGCTGGTCCAGGAGGAAGAGGTCGCGAGAAGCCCGGAACTCATGGCCCCGATCGCCGAAACGTACGGCTGGATTCAGGGGCGGCTGGAAGAGGTGCTAGCCGAAGGCGTCGAACGGGGCGAGCTGCGCCCGGACGTCGACGTCCAAGCGCTCGCGGTGACTATTCTGGCCATTCGCCAGGGCGCGTACGCATTGGCCCGCCTGGCCGACAGCGACGAGCCGTTTCGGCAATCGGTCAAGGCTGTTTCTCAGCTCCTGGAAACGGCTCGCCCTGCAGTCTGAAATTCGCCGAGTGTGCCTGAAGGGCCCCGGAGCCGCCTTCTCGACCTCGCGGTCAACCATCTCCGGTATCCGTCGTTCCGTTTGGTCGCGCGCATCGGGTTGCGGCGTGCGGAGATCGGGTCTCGATCTCGAACCAGATCACGCAGCCGGTCTGGGAGACCGGAGAGCTAGCCGAGGATGGACTCGGTGAACGCGGTAGCGATCGATCAGAACACGGCGTTTGTGCTGACATTCAGCCGCACGTGCCGCGGACCGCGCACGCCGCGGGTAGCGGTGGAAAGAGCACGATCTCGCCTTCGCCCAATGGGACGGCTCGCCACTGCACCCGGCGCACGTCACGGACGTCTTCTACGACCTGTCCCGACAGCCCGGGCTGCCGCCGATCCGACTGCACGACCTGCGCCGCGACTCCCGCGCTCGCGGCCGGTGTCGAGATGAAGGTCGTGCAACGCATA
>NZ_JACJHR010000082.1 GCF_014174495.1 Amycolatopsis echigonensis | reverse complement strand
GGCGCGGACGCCCCCTTGGCCGGGGTGGTGCGTTGGGGTTGCTCGACGGGCCACGCGGACTCGGGGCACCCGACCTGTGCTGCGCGGCCGGTGCTGTCGGCATCTCGATCTGGTGCCGGGCACAGCATTCCTTCACCGGTTACGTCGGCTGAACCGCTCCCGTCCGCATACCTCGATGCCGCAGTGGGTGCGTCAGATGCACCCACTGCGGCATCGGGTTCTCGCCTCTGCCGATGGCCCGGCAGCGGCCGTTACGCGAGCAACTGCAGCGAACTCGCCGCACGCCGCGCGACTGAGGAAACCGTCGCAGGCAGCGGCTCAGCCGGGCAACTGGGCTCCGTCCGGGAAGTCGGTGGACCGGCTCAGCTCGGCCCATTCCTCGATCTCCTTGTCGACCGCCGCGCGGCCGTTCGCGATGAGGCGGAGGGCGTCGGAGCCCAGGACCAGGTGCGCGGGCGGGTTCGGGACGTCGAGGATGTGCAGCACGGCTTCCGCGGCCTTCCGCGGGTTGCCGAGCTGTTTGCCGCTCGCCGCGAGGCGGTGTTCGCGGACCGGGTTCATCACCTGGTCGTAGTCCGGCAGGGAACGGTCGGTGCGGACCATCGACCGTCCCGCCCAGTCGGTGCGGAACGATCCCGGCGCGATCGCGGTGACGTGCACGCCGAACGGGGCGACCTCCTTGCCGACCGTTTCGAGAATGCCTTCGACGGCGAACTTGCTGCCTTGGTAAAAGGACGTGCCCGGCACGGTGATCAGCCCGGCCATCGACGTGACGCCGAGAATGTGCCCGCTTCGCCGCTGCCGCATGTACGGCAGCACTGCCTTCACCGTCGCGACGACGCCGAACACGTTCACCTCGAACTGCGCACGCAGCTCCGCCATCGTCGACTCTTCGAAGACGCCCTCGTGGCCATACCCGGCGTTGGCGATGGCGACGTCGATCGGGCCCACCTCGGCTTCGATCTCGTCCACCGTCCGGAACACCGCGTCGTCGTCGGTGACATCGAGGATGCGCGCGAGGGATTTGCCCGGCCTCAGCTGCTCGAACTCCGCAGCGTCGGCCTGCTTGCGGACGGTGCCGACGACAGTGTGGCCAGCCTGGAGCGCGGCCTCGGCGAAGGCTCGGCCGAGGCCAGAGCTGACGCCGGTGATCAGGAAGAGCTTGGTCATGAAGCCAACTCTACACCGCGTCGAGAAAAATCTGCACTGCGTAGAAAATAGTCGTCGTGATAGAACGTGCTGGTGGAAGAGCGAGGCACCCGCACCCGTCGCCGGACGGCTCCGACCAAGGGAGACCTGCGCGAACGCGCGATTCTCGACGCGGCGGAGCAGCAGCTGGATTCCGTGGGCGCGGACGGCATGACCGTGGCGACGATCGCGCAGGAAGCCGGGATCACCCGGGGGGCGCTCTACTTCTACTTCGGCTCCAAGAACGAGGTGCTCGCCGCGCTGGTCGAGCGGACGGTGACCAGGCTGCGCACCGAGGTGGACGCGGTGGACGCGGCCGCTGCCGCTCCCGGCGACGCGGTCCGGCAGGGGATCGCGCAGACCGCCCGGATGTGGCGCGAGCACGGCACGGTGATGCGCACGGCGGTCGAACTGTCGCCGTCGGTTCCGGCGATCGACCAGGCCTGGCGCTCCGCGGTGGTGGCGCTCGCCGACACCATGGCCGGTGTCGCCGAGCGCGCCGGACTGCCCTCTGGAACCGCGGCGGAGGTCGCCACTGCGTTGGTCTGGATGACCGAACGCGTCTTCTACCAGGCGTTTGTCGCCGACAGCTCGCTGGACGACGCGGCGGCGACGCTGACTCGGGTGTGGCTGGCGGCGCTCGGTCTCGCGGCCTAGCTCTCCGGCCGCACCGCGACGGGTTGCGAGGCCGGTCGGGGTCGTGCCCGCGCGGACCAAGCGGGGGCGACATTGGGGCAACTATGGCTCTCCGCGGAACTTCCGGGCAACGTCATTCGGTGCTTCACGTCTTTGGGGGTAGAGATTCACCAAAGACACTGGCGCAGGGGAGAGCACAATGGGATTCACCGCGATGAAGTCGATGAAGCTGGTCATGGTCGGCGGCGCGGTCGCCGCGACCGCTTTGCTTTCCGCGTGCAGCGGAAACAATGTCGACGGAAATGGTTCCGCGGCGAAGAGCATTTCCGACACGGCAGCGGTCAAGCAGAACCCGCAGGGCGGTTCGGCCGGTGCGGCAGGCACTTCTCCTCTTCCGGACGGTGACGTCAACTGCAGCAAGCTCGGCGGACAGGTCGGCCCGGCCAATGGACCGAAAATGGATCTGATCGCCGTGGAAAGCGCGAGCGGGTCCGTTCCGGGATGCGTCGAAGCGTTCAATGTCATGACGAAGTACTACGAATTGGCGCCGACGCAGGGCGAAGGCCCCGGTCACCGTGTCCTCGGTATTGAAGGGCACTGGGACTGCGCATTGGGTGCGGAAGAGGAATTCGCCCAGGGCGTGGTGAACTGCGGCAAGGACGGCGGCGCCGAGTTCATGATCAAGACCGCGCCGACCGCGGGCAAGGGCGGCACCGGCCAGCCCGCCGCCCCGACGCGCCGCTTCCCGAACACGACGCAGACCGTGCAGTTCACCGGCTTCGACCGTTCGGTCAACATGGCTCAGTTCCAGTTGATCACCTGGAAGAACGGCGGCCCGGACGACGGCAAGTTCGTTCCCAGCGACGCCACTGCCTACCGCCTTCCGGTGAGCAAGACCGCGCAGGTCTTCGGTGCCGCTGAACTGTGCCCGGGCGGCGAGGTCGCGCTCGACCCGCAGGGCCGCGGCACGAACCCGTGCACCGAGGAGGCCCTGATGGAGGCGCTGAACGGCTCGAGCCCGCTGCACGCCGAGATCCACGTCGACAAGAACGACAACATCGACGTCGTCAAGGAGCTTTACCGCCCCTGAGCGGACAGTGGACACCAACCGGCGGCCGGGTACTCCTGGCCGCCGGTTCGCGTTACGCGGCAAGAAGTGCGCGCTGTCCCGCATCGAAACTGCGCAACGCGGCGCCCACGGCCGCGGCGACAGTGATCTCGTAGACCTCGTCTTCCTGGTATTTCGTGGTCAGCTCGGCGAAATCGGCGTCAGTGAGCCGATAGGACGCGTCGCGGACCTTCGCCGCGAACGGCTCCAACGGAGCGGGCAGGCCGTCGCCGCTCGCGGCCGCGACGCGAAGCGCCTGGTCGGTCACTGCGGGCGCGGTGAACACCGAATACCGCATGTTCTCTACCGGATCCTCATGCTTGTCGGCCGGACCACCGGCGAGCAGGAAGCCGGGGAACCGATACCCGAACCGGTGCAGGGCCCGGGTTCCGCTCTCCAGTTGTCCTTCGCGAAGCACGAAACCGAACGAGTTCGCGAGCCGGTTCACGACGTTCCACACCAGGTTCACCCGCAGCGCTTCATCAATCGCCGCACGCGGAAGATCCGGCAGCACGATCTGATCCGGGTTCAGCGTGACGGTCTCCAGGAACGCTCGGACGGTGCGCACCTCCGGCCGAGCCGCGTCCGGCTGTGAGGGATCGATCTCGCCTTGTCCGGCGATCCGGGTCAGTTCGGCGTGCGAGTCGATGCAGAACGGGCACTCGTGCAGCAACGCCGTTGACATAGCGAGGAATTCGCGCTCCCCGGCCGTCCAGTACGACGGGCCGCGCATCGCCGGAGCGGTGAGGTCCAGCAGCGGCCGGGTGAGAAAACCGGGACGGTACAGCAGCATCTTCACGATGTCCGGCGGCTGCTTCGACGTGATCGACAGGAACAGCTTGGCTCGCAGACGATGTCCGTTGTCGAGAATGGACAGTCTCATCAGGACTCCAAGGTGGCTAAGCGACCGGCGAGAAAACGCCGATCGGCTGGGTTGACAGCGAGTTCGTGGGCGCGCCGGTACGCGGCCATCGCCTCGGCGGTACGGCCGAGACGGCGCAACAGATCGGCGCGCGCGGCGTGCATCAGGTGATACCGGTCTAGCCCGTCGATGCCGTCGATGAGCGCCAGTCCTTCCTCCGGACTGGTGGCCATGGCGACCGCGACAGCGTGGTTCAACGCGACCACCGGCGACGGATTCATTTCGTACAACCGGTGATACAGCCCAGCGATCGCCGTCCAGTCGGTGTCCGCCGCGGAACGGGCCTGCGCATGTTGGACGGCGATGGCGGCTTGCAGTTGATACGGCCCAGGCATCCCGAAGCGCAGCGCACGGTCCAGCAGGCCGATCGCTTCGGTGATTTCGCTGTGGTCCCAACGACTTCGGTCCTGGTCTTCGAGTAACACGACGTCGCCGTCCGGCGTGTAACGAGCAGCGGTGCGCGAATCATGCACGAGCAGCAGCGAAACCAGGCCGAGCGCTTCGGGTTCGTCCGGCATGAGCGTCGCGACCAGTTTCGCCAGCCGGATCGCTTCCTGTTGCAGCTCGCGGTGTTCCGGCGCGGTGTAGCCTTGGGTGAAGATCAAGTACAGCACCGCCGAGACCCCGGACAGCCGCTCGGAAAGCAGATGATCGGCCGGGACCGCGAGGCTGATCCGGGCGTCGCGGATCTTGCGTTTGGCCCGCACCAGCCGCTGCGCCAGCGTTGCCTCGCTCACCAGGAATGTCCGCGCGATCTGCGCCGCGGTCAGCCCGGCCACCGCCTGCAGCGTCAACGCGACGCGCGCCTCCTCAGCGAGCGCGGGGTGGCAGCAGGTGAAGATGAGGCTGAGCCGTTCGTCGCCGATCGCGAGCAGGCTGTCCTCGGACGGTTCCACCGCGACCTCCGGCTGTTCGCCGAGCTGAGCGAGCTTCTCCTGGCCGCGGCGGGCGCGCCGGAGCCGGTCGATCGCGCTGTTGCGGGCGGAGGTGAGCAGCCACGCCATGGGATCGTCCGGCGGCTCGTCGCCCCAGTTGCGCAGGGCGAGCGCGCACGCGTCCTGCAGCGCGTCCTCGGCGAGTTCGAAGTCGCCGAGGACGCGGACCAGCGCCGCGAGCATCCGGGCCCGGTGCTCGCGGTAGACCTCCCGCAGCAGCGGCGACGTCATGCCTGGTGGGACAGCCCGGGCACGCCGGCGACCGGGCGCACCTCGATGGTGCCGACCTCGGCCATCGGGCACAGCGCGGCGAGTTCGAGGGCCTCGTCGAGATCGCGGCAATCGAGGACGTAAACGCCGCCGAGATGCTCGTGGGTCTCCAGGAACGGCCCGTCGGTGATCAGCGTCTTCCCCTCGCGGACGCTGACCGTGGTCGCGGTGTGCTCGCCCTGCAGCGGATGGCCGGACACGAACACCCCGCGCCGGCGGCATTCGTCGGCGAACGCGTTCACCCTGGCCAGGGCGTCCGGGAAGGCCGGATCGCCGGGTTCGGGACGGTCGCAGTTGTAGATCACCAGCAGATACAGCATATGTCCTCCGAGGGCCGGTCCGGCGTCGTCGTAATGGAAGACGAATGCGTCGACCGTAACTCGACAGCCCGGCCCGGGCTTCTCGGAAAACGGAGAACGGCGGGCCCGGGGGAGCCCGCCGTTCTCGTGGGGAGAGGGTCAGCCCTTCTGCCACAACGCCGGCGCGTTGGGCGGTTCCCAGCCCTGCTGGGCGGTGTGGCCCTGAAGGCACACGTAGCTGACCCCGTTGAACGTGACGCGCGTACCGGCGGGGTACGCCTTGCCCGCGGTCCAGGACGTCCCGCCGCTCGGCGGTCCGGTCGTCGGCCCTCCCGTGGGCGTCTGCTGGACGTTGAGCACGAAGTCGAACGCGGCCTCCTTGGCGTTGTCCGGGGCGTCGCGGACGGTCATCAGCAGCCGCGCGTCGAAGATCGTGTCGGTGTTGTTGCGCGGCTCGCCCGGGAAGTACAGCTGGGTCGTCAGGATCGGCTGCCCGGGGGCTTGCACCTTGACGTGGATGTGCCGCGTCCGGCCGGGGTAGAGGCCGGGCACGATGGTGGTCAGCTTGAACTCTCCGAGGTCGTTCGTGTACTGGTGGCCGCGGAGGTTGAACCCGTCGTTGTCGTAGGCCCCGTTGACGTCCGCCTGCCAGAAGTCCAGGAGCGCGCGGCCGATCGGCTGGCAGGACAAGCCGAAGACGTACCCGCTCACGGTGAGCCGCTGGCCCGGCGTGTTGTCGTCGACGAGCACGCTGCGTTCGGGCGAGTCCGGTTTGAAGTAGGGGCCCTCGGTCTGGTCGATCGTCGGTTCGTCGCCGTCGTGGCAGTACGGGGTCGGCTCGACCTTCTGCCCGCCCGCGAAATTCGTGCGAGCCAGCGCGGGACCGCCGACGAGGGCGACCGGCGCGGCGACTCCGGCGGCCAGCGCGGCCTTCAGCACTGTCTTGCGGCTGAACTTCCTGTCTTCGTCCATGCCTGCTCCTCGGTGGGGGCTCGGGATTCCCCTCGACGGTAGGGAGGAGATCAGCCCGCGGCGATGGACGGAGTCCCGCAGTCGTGGTGAATCTTCGGGGCGGCGTCACCGGTGCGGCGGAATCCGCCGGGGCTCAACCCGGTTTCGCGCCGGAAGAACCGGCAAAAGTAGGCCAGGTCGGCGAATCCGACGCGGCTCGCCACCTGCCGCACGGACAGATTCGTCCGCAGCAGAAACCGTTTCGCCTCCTGGATTCGCGCCTCGCGCACCAATTCCGCCGCGGTGCGCCCGGTCGCCGCTTTGACGGCCTCGGTGAGGTAGCCGGGAGTGACGCCGAGCCGTTCGGCGTGCGCGCGCACCGACCACAGTCCCAGCTCGGATTTTTCCGCCTGCTGCGCGAATTCCGCCGCTACCGCGCGGGCGCGGGCGGGTGCCGGCGCGGACGGAATTCCGGGCAGCCGTCCGGCGCGCACGATCAGCACGTGCAGCAGGGCGCGCAGCACGGATTCGCCGTCCTCGCCGCCGCGGCGGAATTCCTCCTCGAGTTCGGCGATCAGCCGCGCGGTGCGGTCGTGCTCGGCCCGGTCCAGCCGCAGCCACGGCCGTTCACGCAGCCTGCGCAGGGTTTCGCGGTCGGCCGGATGGTCGAAGAGGAAGTCGTCGGTGAACAGCACGACCGATCCGGTGAGCCCGCTCGCCTCCCAATGGTGCACCTGGCCCGGGGTGACGACGCCGAGGTGCGGCGGGCTCAGCTCCCACCGCGTCAGGTCGACGACGTGCGCGCCGGTCCCTCCGGTGACGAGCACGATTTCGTGGAACGTGTGCCGATGCGGGAATTCCGCCCTCGACAACGGTCCCACCGCGTCGAAGGAACCGACCGCGAACGGCACCGCCCCGGGCGCGGGCACCTCGAGCCGGTGCAGCGGAAGTTCCCCGGTTTTGCCCGGTCGGCAGCACATTCCCGGGGGCGCCGTCGTCCCTCGCATCAGTCCGTCCTTTTCGCCGCGTTCGAGGCGAAAAGTCTAGACCAATTTCGGGGCGGGCACCTCCGCCGGAAGTATCAGTAACTGGGCGGAGTGACGCTGACGAGGAACCGGGCAGCGGTCCGGCCGTCGTTGCGGAAGCGGTGCGGGATGGCCGAATCGAAATGGCAGCTGTCGCCGGTCTTGAGCACGTGCGTCTGCTCGCCGACCTGGACGGTCAGCCGTCCGGCGATCACCACCACGCATTCCTCGGACGGATGCGAGCGCAGTTCGTCGGACGAGACCCCGCCGGGTTCGAGCACGCCTTCGAGCACCTCGAGCTTCGCGCCGCCAGGCGACGCGCGGGTGTAGGTGATCGCGTGGTGCGGCGAGGAGATCCGATACCGGTCGTCGTGCCGGATCACCGCGACGGTTTCCTCGTCCGGCTCCTGGAACAGGCTGAACAGCGGGATGTCGAGCACCTCGGCGATCCGCCGCATGGTCTCCAGGCTGGGGTCGGTGACGCCCCGCTCGACCTGGCTGATCAACCCGGTCGACACTCCCGCCTGGTCGGCGAGCTGGCGCACGGTCAGCCCGCGCAGGGTGCGGAACTCGCGGATCCTCGTCACGGTCACCCGGTCATTATCATCGAACGGCGCTCCGGCGCAGGTCACCGGCCTCGGCTGGTCCCGCTGGGCGGTCCCTGCCCCGCGGATCGCCGAGAGGATCGTCGCGCGTGGAGTTGCCGTCAGCCCGACGATGAACACCGCTCGTACCGTGGTGGGCTCCTGTTCCCCGGGACGAGCGTAAGGCTGTGCTCGGCAATCTGCGCGCGCTGATCGCTTGCGCGCGGAGATCCGTCGGCGTTGCTGATTTCGCGGCGAAGACCGTCGGCCAGACGGGAAAAACGGCGATTCGGCGGCCCCGGAACGCATCCGGTGCAACCTCGAACTGGGTGCCGGGCGATGACAGACTGGAGATCCGCTGTGTGGATGGGGATCTGATGTTCCGGACGAGCTGCTGGCCATGGTGACGGAAGTGGCGTCTGCCAAAGCCGAAGCGATGCCCGGAGCACCCGAACTGGTCGCCACCGCGGTGCCGGTAGCCGTGGCCGGCAATTCGCTGCGTGCACTAACTACTTGGAAGCCGCTTTGGCTCGAGGCGCTGGCGACGCGTCTCCTCCCGCCCGCGTGAAGACGCGCCCGTCTCGTGATTGACTGGCCGGCATGGCCGTACGTCCGCTTCCGTGTGCTCGGGGTCCGCGGTGACCTCCGAACCGGCTGCGGCCACCCGTCCGCGCAACCGCAAGCAGCTCATCGTCGAGGCAGCGGGCCGCGCCTTCAGCGAACGCGGGTACCACGCGGCGTCGATGGAGGAGATCGCCGCCGCCGTCGGGATCACCGCGGCGGCGCTGTACCGGCATTTCCCGAACAAATACGCCCTGTTCACTGAGTGCGCGAACGTGATGGCGGACCGCCTGGTCGCCGCGCTCGACGCGGTGCCGCCGGACGCGCCCGCGGCCGAGGTCCTCCGCCCGCTGGCCCGCGTCACGGTCGCGCACCGCGAGTCCGGCGGCCTTTACCGCTGGGAGGCGCGTTACCTCGAGCGAGCGGACCGTCGCGTCCTGAGCGCGAAATTCGCCCAGGTCGTCGCGCGTGTGACCGATGTGGTGCGGCCGTCGCCGGACGCGGAGCTCCGCGCCGTAGCCGCACTCGGCGCGATCGGCTCGATCACCATGCACCGTACGTCGATCGCCCACCACCGCGCCGAGAATCTGCTGACCGAATCCGCCCTGCGCCTCGCCACCTCGACGACCACCCCGGCCGCGCCGTCGGTAGAGCTTCCCGCTCAGCCGGTGCCACGAACCCGCCGCGCGCAAATCCTCGCCGCCGCCGTGCCGTTGTTCGAACGCGACGGATTCGCCACGGTCACGAACGCCCGCATCGCCGAGGCGGTCGGCTTGGTGCCGTCGGCGCTCTACCGCCATTTCCCCAACAAAGCCGAAATCCTGGCGGCTGCCTGCCTGCAAGCCGCGGGACTCCTGTCGCAAGCTGTGGAACAAAACCTGCATGGCACCACCGGCGCACAAGCCTTGCCCGTGCTGGCCGCAACCTACGTGGCGTACAGCTTCGAACACACCGCCTTGACCAACGTCGCGGCCGCCGAACTAGGCGGCCTGCCCGCGTCGTTGCAGCGTCCGCTGATCCTCGCGCAACGCGAGCACATCGCCGTATGGGAGGAACAACTCCGCCTGGCCCGGCCGGATCTCGACGCGCACCAGGCCCGCGTGCTGGTGCACGCGGGCTTCGGCGCGGTAGTCGAAACCGGCCGGCGGCTGCGGTGGGAGGACACCCCCGACCACCGCGCCGCCGTCACCGCATTCTTGCTGAGCGCACTGGGACTTTAGGCACCCGGCCGATTCGCCGTGGGGAGCGTGATCGGCGTCTGCGTCGGCGAGGTGCCGTTGTTGAGGTACATCATCGAAATGCCGCGCACGAACTGGTCGAAAAGATAGAAACTGCCCGGCATGATCTTGGAGACGCCCTCGCGGAACGCCACATACGCGGGCCATTCGATCCGCACCAACGCCGCCTGCGCGTAGTCGCGGGGGAGCCCGAGCCAATCGCCCATCTGGTCGTTGAGCAGATACCGGACCAGCTCGTTGACGAATCCGGAATCGAGCCCGAGCGTCGGATTTTCGATATATCCGAGCAACGTCTTCGCCAGGCTGACCCCTTCCTCGGTCGGCCCGAGCACCGGCCACAGCATCTGCTGTGCCTGAGCTTCCGCGTCCGCCCACGTCTTCGGAATGAACTGCTCCTGCACGCCAAGGAGATGCAGCGCGACCTGCCAGGCATGCAGATCCGCGTCCTGCTCCGCCGTCGACAACGCGATGTTCCACTTGAGCATGTTGCTGCGCGCGAACGTGGCCACGGAATGGAACGTCCGCAGAATGTCGCCGTTGCTGATCGGCTTGGGCTGATCCGCGCCCGCCTGGTACTTCGCCGACGTCGGCAGCAAATTCCGCACCACCGCGTGCACCAGCCGGGTCTTGTTGGCCGTAACGACGAAATGCCCGTCCGGCGCCCAAGCCTTGGAGTTGTGCAGGTCGTAACCAAAAGTGAACGTCTTGGCCGCCCGCTGCTTCATGTCCGCGCCGCCGGCTGACCAGTAAACCGCCCGCGCCTCCCGCGGAATAACGGTGCTCATGATCCCGCTGCCGAGCGACTCCGAGACGAAAAGATAACTGCTCAACCGCGTATAAAGCTTCTCCGACGCGGCAAGCTTGGCCGGATCCGCCCACGACGGCAGTTTGTTGACCTGCTGCAGATACGCCACCAGATAGTCCGGCATGCCAGCGGGCAACGGCGCGTTGTTGTCGATCCAGCTTTCCCAGGCCGTATTGACCTCCGGCACTTTGCCCTCGGTCAGCAACGCCTTGGCTACCGCGTCCGCGGTGTCGTCCCAGACCTGGAACGGATCGGCCCCCGTCCCGCTCCCGGCGATGGACCCCTTGCTCGACCACGCCCACGCAGTGCCGGTGGTGCCCGCCATGCCCGCGATGCCCAACGCCGCGCCGAGGGTCAGCACCTTCCTTCTGCTGAGATTCTCCATGTACTTGTCTGCCTCTCTGGTAGGCGTCGTTGCCATCCCATCACCGGCCAGGGGCTGCTCGCCGCCCCGTGTCGACAGTCTCGGAAGAAGTGATTTCTCATTAACATAACGGTGCCGGATGCCTGGTGGCAAGAGGTGTCTCCGCTCCGGATCGACGACCGGTCCCGCGCGGTTCGCGGCGAGCCCGGCTGTTTGTGACGCTCGACGACCGTGCGCGGTTCGGCAGACGGAGCGGTGCGAGCGACCGAGACGAAGGTCGACGGCGACTCCGCCCGCATGCCTGCTGCGGGGTGAAACATGTCTGGGACCCAATCTTCTGAGCTGACGGTTCCGGAGGCATGGGCGTACGGCCCGGCAGGCCGATATCGCAACGCGATGGCCGTTCTGGTTCTACTGGCCCTGATGGCGGCGGCGATCAGTGCGTACTCGTATGACAGGGGAGAGGGGTGGCGGGGACTGGCGCGGCGTGGTTCACCGTATTGCTGGCCGTTTTCGCCGTGGTAGGCGCGGACGCCCGGTTGCGTCGGAAACCGGCTGGCTCGGCGGTGGCGACAATGCGCGCGCAGGGCTGGCCCGCGACCGGTCTGCCCTATTCGGCCGTGCAGTTCGCGGGCGGCGGACTTTCGAATCGTTCCTGCCGTGGTCAGCGGTCATGTCGATCCAGCCGTACTTCCTCGACGGGCCGGAGATTTGGGTAGCGGCCGGGAAAAACGAGCAGCAATGGCAGCGCAAGCAGTTCACCCGCTGGTGGCGCCAGGACCGGCTGCCCGCCGAGCCGGATCCCGGCCAAGACCCTCGGCGTCGACGCCACCTTCGCCTATCGCCTGCTCGGCCGCTACTGCCTGCACCCGGCCAGCCGGACTGAACTCGGCAGCGCGCTCGCTTTCGACCGCGCGCGGCGGGCGAACTTCTGAGCCGCAGCCACCGAGATCAAGCGCAACATCCTTCTGGCTTGGCGGCTTCCTCGGACGTGCAGCACGAGGCGAGCGCGGCACTGTCGGAGCCGTAAGTCGGCGAATCCGCCTTGACCGTGTAAACCTCCCACGGCTCCTGGCCCGGACCGTGCACCCACACCTTGTCCTGCACGGCGTAGCAACAGGTCGTGTTGTCCTCGGTCAGCGTCTCCAAGCCCTCCCCGGTGAGGCGCTTGCTGGCCTCGTTGACGTCGTCCGTCGACTCGACCTCGACGCCGAGGTGGTCCAGGACGGTCGCCTGCCCGGGCTCGCCCTCCAGGAGCACGAGCTTGAGCGCGGGCTCGGCGACGGCGAAGTTGGCGTATCCCGGCCGGAGTTTGGCTGGTTCGACGCCGAAAAGCTTTGAGTAGAAGTCGATCGAACCAGCGGGGTCTCCCACGCGCAGGGCGAGCTGAACTCGGGACATCCCGTACTCCTTGAATAGATGAACATCGAAACAGGGGCAGACCTAGATTGCTGTCTACTTAGATGTCTGTCAAGATAGACGCATGTCGAAGCAGCTCTTGATGGCAACGATCAGCGCGTGCTGCACCCCATTGACGCGCGAACCGCTGGACGAGGACCAGGCCGCGGAGCTGTCGAAGCTGTTCAAAGCGCTGTCCGATCCGGTGCGGCTGCGGTTGCTCTCGCTGATCGCGTCCCACGCCGGCGGGGAAGCGTGCGTATGCGACCTGACCGACGCGTTCGACCTCACCGGCCCGACGATCTCGCACCACCTGAAGGTGCTGCGCGAATCCGGCTTGATCACCGGGGAACGGCGCGGCACCTGGGTGTACTACCGCGTCCGTCCGGAGCTCCTGGCCCGGCTCTCGGCCACGCTGGTCCCGGGCGAGATGGAGACGCTGGCGTGACGACGGAAACCGGCGTAGTCGGCAAACTGTCCACTTTGGACCGATTCCTTCCGGTGTGGATCGCTGCCGCGATGGTGCTCGGTCTTCTGGCCGGCCGCTCGATCCCCGGCCTGGCCGGGGTGCTGAACGCGGTTTCGGTCGACGGGATCTCGCTGCCGATCGCGCTCGGTCTGCTCGTGATGATGTACCCGGTGCTGGCGAAGGTCCGCTACGACCGGCTCGGCAGCGTGACCGCCGACCGGCGGCTGCTGTGGCCGTCGCTGGTGCTGAACTGGCTGATCGGCCCGGCGCTGATGTTCGCGCTCGCCTGGTTGCTGCTGCCCGATCTGCCGGAGTACCGGACCGGGTTGATCATCGTCGGCCTCGCCCGCTGCATCGCGATGGTGATCATCTGGAACGACCTGGCCTGCGGCGACCGGGAGGCCGCCGCCGTGCTGGTCGCGCTGAACTCGGTGTTCCAGGTCGTCATGTTCGGCGTCCTCGGCTGGTTCTACCTCGCCGTGCTGCCCGGCTGGCTCAGCCTGCCGCAAGCGGACCTGAGCGTTTCCGCGGGGCAGATCGCCAAGAGCGTGCTGGTGTTCCTGGGCATCCCGCCGCTCGCCGGTTACCTGTCCCGGCGGCTGGGCGAACGCGCGAAGGGACGCACCTGGTACGAATCCCGGTTCCTGCCGAAGATCGGCCCGATCGCGTTGTACGGACTGCTGTTCACCATCGTCGTCCTGTTCGCGCTGCAGGGCGACCAGATCACGAGCCGCCCGCTCGACGTCGCCCGGATCGCGCTGCCGCTGCTGGTCTACTTCGGACTCATGTGGGCCGGCTCCTACGCGGTCGGCAAGGCGATCGGCCTGTCGTACGAACGGACCACGACGCTGGCCTTCACCGCGGCGGGCAACAACTTCGAACTCGCCATCGCCGTCGCGATCGCCACCTTCGGCGCCACGAGTGGGCAGGCGCTCGCCGGAGTCGTCGGGCCGCTCATCGAAGTCCCGGTCCTCGTCGCACTTGTCTACGTGTCTCTCGCGCTTCGGCGCCGGTCCGCGACCGCGGAGGTTTCGTCATGACCACCCCCGAGGTGCTCTTCGTCTGCGTCCACAACGCCGGGCGCTCGCAGATGGCGGCCGGACTGCTGCACCATCACGCATGCGGCCGGGTGCTCGTCCGCTCCGCCGGGTCCGCGCCAGCCGACACGATCAACCCCGCGGTCGTCGCGGTCATGGCCGAACTCGGCATCGACCTGTCGCGCGAAATTCCCAAGC
This sequence comes from Amycolatopsis echigonensis, assembly GCF_014174495.1. Lineage (GTDB taxonomy): Bacteria > Actinomycetota > Actinomycetes > Mycobacteriales > Pseudonocardiaceae > Amycolatopsis > Amycolatopsis echigonensis. The sequence goes on along the minus strand of NZ_JACJHR010000082.1, from coordinate 24,371 downwards.
CCCTCACCACTCAGGGCGTGCACTCGGCCGATGTGGTCATCACCATGGGCTGCGGCGATGCTTGCCCGGTCTTCCCCGGCAAGCGCTACCTGGACTGGCAGCTCGACGACCCGGCAGGCCTCCCGGTCGAGCAGGTCCGCCCCATTCGCGACGAGATCGACCGGAGGGTCCAGGCCCTGCTCGCCGACCTGGTCAGCTGACCCCTTCATCGTCTATCGTCGATAGACGATGAAGGAGGCTGTCGTGCTGGACCGTGCTGCCGCGGAAACCTACGCCGGATGGTTCCGCGCGCTCGCGGACCCGACGCGCGTACAGATCCTGCACCTGATCGCCTCCGCGGGCCGCCCGCTGCCGGTCGGCGAGATCGTCGAGCAGGTGAGCGTGAGCCAATCAACTGTCTCGGCGCATTTGAAGATCCTCACCGAAGCCCGGTTCGTCCTCGTGCGACCGCACGGCACCGCTCGGCTGTACCAGATCAACGAGCGGTGTCTGTCCTGCTTCCCGAGCGCGGCCGACGTCGTCATGGGCCGCACCGCCGTCCCCTTTGCTGACGTCGCTTGCGAGGTACCCAGATGAGCCCTGACCAGGACGCGGTCCGAGAACGCTACGCCAATGCGGCCCGGCGAGCGTTGGCCGGAGAAGCCACCGGCTTGCTGTCCGAATCCGACCGGCTCGGCGCAGTGCACTACGCAGAGGAGGACGTCCCCGAAACAGTCGCGGCCACCAGTCTCGGCTGCGGAAACCCGCTCGCCGTCGCGGACCTGCGCCCCGGCGAATCTGTCCTCGACCTCGGCTCCGGCGGCGGCCTGGACGTACTGCTTTCCGCCCGGCGCGTCGGACCCGCCGGCCGTGCCATCGGCCTCGACATGACCGACGAAATGCTTGCCCTCGCCCGTCGGCACGCCGCGCAGGCGGGCCTCGCGAATGTCGAGTTCGTCAAGGGCACGATCGAGGCCATTCCCTTGCCGGACAACACGGTGGACGTGGTGATCTCCAACTGCGTCATCGCCCTGTCGCCGGACAAACCAGCTGTCTTCGCGGGAATCGCGCGAGTTCTGCGTCCCGGCGGCCGCCTCGGCGTGACGGACCTCCTCGCCGAGGAAACCCTGACCGACGCGGAACGCGCGGCCGCCGACAAGGAATGCCTAGGCGGCGCACTCACCGCTGACGATTACCGCGCCTTGCTCCACTCCGCGGGTCTCGTGAACGTGGACGTCCGCCGTACCCACGAGGTCGGCCCCAAGCTGTACTCGGCGATCATCCGCGCCGAAGCGGCCCCACCCCCGGAACCCCGGTGATCTCCTCCGCGAGATCGTCCGCGTCCTAGCCCTATGCGTCACAGCGTTCACAGCGGCTCGGGCCCACACGGCTGAGAAACGCGAACGGCCCGCCAGCGAGATGCTGACGGGCCATTCACGTAGTGCGAGTTCAGATCACACGTCGTAGTACAGCGAGAACTCGTACGGGTGCGGGCGAAGCCGCAGCGGGTCGATTTCGTTCTCGCGCTTGTACTGGATCCACGTCTCGATCACGTCGGGCGTGAAGACGCCGCCCTCGAGCAGGTAGTCGTGGTCCTGCTCCAGGGTGTCCAGCACGGTGCCCAGGTCGCCCGGGACCAGCTTGACGTTCTTGGCCTCCTCGGGCGGCAGCTCGTAGAGGTCCTTGTCGATCGGCTCCGGCGGCTCGATCTTGTTCTTGATGCCGTCGAGCCCGGCCATCATCATCGCGGAGAACGCCAGGTACGGGTTGCCCGAGGAGTCCGGGCAGCGGAACTCGGCGCGCTTGGCCTTCGCGTTGTTGCCGGTGATCGGGATGCGGACGCAGGCGGAGCGGTTGCGCTGCGAGTACACGAGCGAAACCGGGGCCTCGAAGCCCGGCACCAGGCGGTGGTACGAGTTCACCGTCGGGTTGGTGAAGGCCAGCAGGCTCGGCGCGTGCTTGAGCAGGCCGCCGATGTAGTGCCGCGCCGTGTCGGACAGGCCCGCGTAGCCGGACTCGTCGTGGAACAGCGGCTGGCCGTCCTTCCACAGCGACTGGTGGCAGTGCATGCCCGAGCCGTTGTCGCCGGCGAGCGGCTTCGGCATGAACGTCGCGGTCTTGCCCGCGGCGAACACGGTGTTCTTCACGATGTACTTGAACAGCTGCAGGTCGTCGGCAGCGTGCAGCAGCGTGTTGAACTTGTAGTTGATCTCCGTCTGGCCGGCGGTGCCCACCTCGTGGTGCGCGCGCTCGATCTGGAAGCCGGAGTTCGTCAGCTGGCGGACGATGTCGTCGCGCAGGTCGGCGAAGTGGTCGACCGGCGGGACGGGGAAGTAGCCGCCCTTGAACCGGGTCTTGTAGCCCTGGTTCCCGCCCTCGGTGTCGGCGCCGGTGTTCCACCAGCCCTCGATCGAGTCGATCTCGTGGAACGACAGGTGCTCGGCGTCCTCGAAGCGGACCGAGTCGAAGATGTAGAACTCCGCCTCCGGGCCGAAGTAGACGTTGTCGGCGACGCCGTACTCCGAGATGTACTGCTCGGCCTTGCGCGCGATGTTGCGCGGGTCGCGGCTGTAGGCCTCGCGAGTGAACGGGTCGTGCACGAAGAAGTTCAGCGAGAGCGTCTTCGCCTTGCGGAACGGGTCGATCCGCGCCGTCTCGGGGTCCGGCAGCAGCAGCATGTCGGACTCGTGGATCGACTGGAAGCCGCGCACCGAGGAGCCGTCGAAGGCGAGACCCTCTTCGTACGCCTCCAGGTCGAACGCCTTCGCGGGCACCGTGAAGTGCTGCATGACGCCCGGCAGGTCGCAGAACCTGACGTCGATGGACTCCACCTTCTCATCGGCGATGAGGCGCTGAATGTCGTCTGGAGTAGTGGGCACCCTCGGTGACTCCTTCTCGTTCGTTACCGGCGGCTGTACTCTCTTCGGCTCACGCTAAGAGCGCGGTGTTGCCCGACCGTCACCCGAATGTTTCGCGGGTGTTAACGGGCCGCCGTCACTGCCCAGTCGACCAGGCCGGATGTGGTCCGCGCCACCGGCATACCCTGGACGGGTGGCGAGATGGACGGGTGAATGGCTGCCGGGCGCGGGCGACGGCTCCACCGCGGCGGCCCCGCGCGAGGCCCCGAAGTGGCGCGGCGAGTCGATGGGCCTGCCCGAATCCGGCGTGGGCGCGGTGGCGGGCGGCGGTCCGCGCTTCCTCGCGCTCGTCCTCGACCTCGTGCTCGCCTCCCTGATCACGGCGCTCTTCGTGCGCTATGACCTGCAGAACGCAGCCGCGATGCAGACGTTCAACCTGTGGGCCGGGGCGGTCTGGGCGGTCATTACGGTCATTCCGGTCACGTTCTTCGGCTTCACGCCCGGCATGGCGGCGGTGGGCGTCCGGGTGGCCCGCCTCGACGGGGCGGCGATGGTCGGCCCGTGGCGCGCCCTGGTCCGGATGGTGCTGACCGCGCTGCTGCTCCCGCCGCTGGTGCGCAACGCCGACGGCCGCAACTGGCTCGACCGCGCCACCAACACTGTCGTCATCCGGATGCGCTGACGGAAACAAAGAACCCCCGGTCGAACGGACCGGGGGTTCTTCGGTAAGCAAGCGTCAGCGACGGCGGATGGTGCGCTGCACGTTCCGCATCTTCGCGCCCGCGGGCATCGGGCCCTTCGGCATCGCCGCGCCGCGCGAGCCGAGGGCGGCCAGCTTCGCTTCGAGGGCGTCGACCTGGGCCGGCTTGAGGTTGCGCGGCAGCTTCGCCAGGTGCGACTGCAGCTTCTTGAGTGGAACCTGCTTCTCTTCGTGGCCGATCGTCACGTCGTAGATCGGGGTGTCGCCGACCAGCCGCGACACGCGCTTCTTCTCCTGCGCGAGCAGGCTCTTCACGCGGTGCGGGGCACCCTCGGCCACGAGGATCACGCCGGGGTGGCCGAGCACGCGGTGCACGGCGTCGAGCTGGGTCGTCGCCGCGACGGTCGGCGTGACCTTCCACTTGCCGCGCATGTTCTCCAGCGCCCAGGCGGCCGCGCCGGGCTGGCCGTCGGCCTTCCCGTAGACCGTGCGCTGCACGCGCCTGCCGAAGATGATCACGGCGAGCAGGATGCCGAGCACGATGCCCAGCGGCAGCAGCGTCCACTGAATGTTGAAAATGAAGCCGATGCCGAAGAGCAAACCGGCGACCACCACGATCGAACCGACCATCCAGGGGATGAGCATCGGGTCTTCGCGGCGCTGCATCTTGAACGCCTCGAACAGCTGGCCGCGCCGGGCCTTGCTCGCAGCGCGCTTTTCCCGCTTGGCCTGCTTGGCCGCTTCCTTGTCCTGCTTGCCCGCCATATGACCAGGATACGGCCGCGTGCCCGGCCGGGAATCCGTCGGCCCCCTCTGCGAGGATCGCGGGGTGGCCATCGCATCGTCTCCCCAGAGCCGGCAGAGCCGCGCGAGCCTGCTCGACGGGCTTGATCCCGAGCAGCGCGCCGCCGCGGCGGCCCCCCGCGGCCCGGTGTGCGTCCTCGCCGGCGCGGGCACCGGAAAGACCCGCACGATCACGCACCGCATCGCCCACCTGGTCCGATCGGGCCACGTCGCGCCCGGGCAGGTACTGGCCGTCACCTTCACGACGCGCGCCGCGGGGGAGATGCGCACCCGGCTGCGCGGTCTCGGAGTCGACGCGGCGCAGGCGCTGACCTTCCACGCCGCCGCGCGCCGTCAGCTCCGCTACTTCTGGCCGCGGGTCGTCGGCGACCGGCCGTGGGACCTGATCGACAACAAGTTCCGGCTCGTCGCGCAAGCCGCCCAGCGCGTCCGGCTGAGCACCGAGACCGAGGTCCTGCGTGACCTGGCGAGCGAGATCGAATGGAGCAAGGCGTCGCTCGTCTCGCCGGACGACTACCCGTCGGTCGCCGCGCGGACGCAGCGCGACACTCCCGCGCCGGTCGCGCAGGTCGCCGAGGTCTACCGCTGGTACGAGGAGCTGAAGACAAACGCGCAGGTTCTCGACTTCGACGACCTGCTTCTGCAGACCACCGCGGTTCTGGAGAAGCACGAGGCGGTCGCGGCCGAGTTCCGCGACCGGTACCGCTGCTTCGTGGTCGACGAGTACCAGGACGTCACGCCGTTGCAGCAGCGGCTGCTCGACGCGTGGCTCGGCGGCCGCGACGACCTCACCGTCGTCGGCGACGCCAACCAGACCATTTACTCCTTCGGCGGTGCCTCGCCGAAGTCGCTGCTGGAGTTCACGCGGCGCTTCCCGGAGGCGACCGTCGTGCGCCTCGAACGCGACTACCGGTCCACGCCGCAGGTCGTCGCGCTCGCGAACCGTGTGATCGGCGCCGCGCGCGGACGTCCGGCCGGATCGCGGCTGAAGCTCGTCGGGCAGCGCCCGGACGGTCCGGAGCCGCGATTCGCCGAGTACGAGGACGAGGCCGCCGAAGCCAGCGCGGTCGCGCGGCGGGTCCGCGAGCTGCTCGACGCGGAGGTGCCCGCAAGCGAGATCGCGGTGCTGTTCCGGGTGAACGCGCAGTCGGAGGCGTACGAGCAGGCGCTCACCGAAGCCGGGATCCCGTACCTGGTCCGCGGCGGCGAGCGGTTCTTCCAGCGCACCGAGGTGCGGCAGGCGATGGCGGCGCTGCGCACGGCGTCGATGGAACCCACCTCGCTGGAGCTGGTCACGGCGGTGCGTTCGGTCCTCGCGCGGGTCGGCCTCACCGAGCAGCCGCCGTCGGGCGGAGCGGCGAAGGAACGGTGGGACGCACTGCTCGCGCTGGTGGAGCTGGCCGAGGAACTGGCGGCGTCGGTCGAAGACGCGGACCTGCCTCGCTTCGTCGCGGAACTCGAACAGCGCGCGGCGGCGCAGCACCCGCCGACCGTCGAAGGCGTCACGCTCGCGTCGCTGCACGCGGCGAAGGGGCTCGAGTGGGACGCGGTGTTTCTCGTCGGCCTGTCCGAGGGCACCATGCCGATCTTGCACGCGGACGGCGACGACGCCGCGATCGAAGAGGAACGACGGCTGTTCTACGTCGGCGTCACGCGGGCTCGGGAGCATCTGTCGCTGTCGTGGTCGCTGTCCCGCGGGCCGGGCAGCCGACGCAACCGGCGGCGTTCGCGGTTCCTGTACGGGCTGATCCCGGAGGACCACCCGGCGGCGCGCATCGCCCGTTCGCAGCAGGGGGCGAAGCCCGGGTCGAACGTCGCCCGCTGCCGGCTGTGCGGCGGTCCGCTGGTGCAGACCATGGAGGTCAAGCTGGGGCGGTGCGGGAAGTGCCCGTCCACAGTGGACGAGGAGCTGCTGGAGAAGCTGAAGACGTGGCGCGGGGAGCGTTCGCGGGAGTTGAAGGTGCCGGCGTTCGTCGTGTTCACCGACGCGACGCTGATGGCGATCGCCGAGCAACGGCCGACCGACGACGGCGCGCTGGTGTCGATCTCCGGGATCGGCGCGACGAAGCTGGAGCGGTTCGGCGCGGAAGTGCTCGACGTGGTCCGGTCGTCGATGCGATCTTGACCGCGTCTTCGCGGTGATCGATGCGGCGAACCTGCAGCTCTCGGGCGATCTTCAGCTTTTCGGCAGAGATTTGGGAAAATAAGTTGCCCCGGTTGCGCCGGGGCGCATAACCTGCGTAGGCACCCGGGCGAGAGGGCCCGGTCTGGGGAAGAACACGACGGTTGCCGCCTAGCGCGGCGCAGTCCGACAGAAGAAAGGCGGTGCCGGTGAAATGATCAGCAATCTGATGCACACGAACCCTGGCACCGGTCTGCCTGTCTGCACGACCGTCGCCGCCCCGCGCCAGGGCACCGGTGTGTCCACGTTCGCGCACATCGACGGAACGCCTCGTCACCGTGACGGCATGCGTCGTATTGAGCGCAACGGGGCCCCGGCCGGCATCACTCTCGCGACCGCCGCCGTCGTTGCCGCGTACCCGCAGGTTGATGTCGATCTGCCGACCGTCAAGCAGTTCCGTGTTCCGTTGTCGATACGGGAGCGAAGTTCCTGACCTAGTCAGGACTCAAGGCTCACGAAGGCCGCGGAACCGGTAACCGGATCCGCGGCCTTCGTGTTTTTGTGGCTGCACAACACAAAGGAACAAGTTGTCCAGTTCGATCGCCCACCGCCACACCACCACCGCACCGCAAAGGAGCACGGAAATGTCATCCGCCATCGCCCTCGCCGAGGGTCCCTTAGCCGAAGGGTTCGACATAGGCGACCTGCTCGACGGCGTCGCCGAGCCGGAACTCCCCTGCCGCTCGCGCGACGCGGACCTCTGGTTCGCCGAATCGCCCGCGGAACTCGAGCGGGCCAAGGCGTTCTGCGCCGGCTGCCCGGTCCGCGAGGCCTGCCTCGCGGGAGCACTCGCCCGGCGTGAGCCGTGGGGTGTCTGGGGAGGAGAGATCTTCGAGCGCGGCGCGGTGATCGCACGCAAGCGGCCCCGCGGCCGTCCGCGCAAGAACGCCGCCCTCGAACCCGCCGCAGCAGCCCGGAGCGCAGCCGCATGACCGTCGACCTCATCACCACGCGCGATTTCGAGGCCCGCACCGGAAAACCGGTCCGCGTCCAGCCGAAGCCCAAGCAGAACAAGTCTCAGGAGACCACGAAGATGTTGCTTCACGAAGAACTGTCCCGAGCGCGAATACGCGACCTGATAACCGAACAGGAAGCCCAACGCCCGTGGCGCCGGGCACGAGCCGCGCGCCGCTGGTCGCGGGTAGCCCGCTGGGCGGCCAGCCGAGCGGAGCGGTACCAACCACCCAACTAACGCGGTGTTGTGGTCTGGTCAGGCAAGCCCAGGTTTCGGCCCTTTGCCTGACCGGCTGCTTCGTCCGGGAGCCGGTGCCTGCCACCGGGACTGCCTCCAGTCCTGGCTGGCGGGCGTCGGCTGTCCGGACGTTGATGCCGCCGATTTCGGTTGTCCTGACTCGATTCGTGCCACCCGGTTCGGGTTGGGTTGCGGTTCGGGTCGGGTTGCGCGAAATCGATCAGGTTCGATCGGATTCTGCCGCCTGATCACCCGGTTGCGCGCCGGGTGATCAGGCAGTTGGCCTGATTCGTTCGGCCTGATTGCCTGACCGCCTGACCGCCCGCTCAACTGCGCAACTGTGCACCTGTGCAACCGCTCAGGCGGCCGACCGGCACAGGCGGCCAACCGGTTCGGGGTGCCGACCGGCCCAATCGGTCCGGGCAGGCCGATCGGTCCGGCCCGTCCAACCGCACGGGCATCCGAACCGGACGGACGTCGCAACCGGGAGGGCAGCCAACCAGTTCGTGTCGCCGATCGGCCCAATCGGCCCCATCAGTCTGGGAGGGCCGATGAGGCCGGGCTGTCCAATCAGTCCGGCCGTCCCAACCGGACGGCGGCCAACTAGTTGCGCGGCCAACCAGTCGGACGCGGCCTACTCGGTTCGGGCGGTCCGCCGCGGGGGTGGCCAAGCGACCGCGGCGGGGCCTGTCCGTCAGCTATCTGGGTGGTCCACCGGCGTGAGCGGCCAATTACCTGAGCGGTGCCAATCAGTTCGGGCGGCGCGACCGGCTGGGGCGGCGTGGAGCCAGAAACCAGCAGCGATTTCGCGGGCATGGGCGCGAGTCACCGCCTACGGCGCTTAGCCGAAGGGGACGGCAAGCGACCGGTTCCGCGGCGATCATGACTTCGCCGGGACGAGCCTGGAAGGTCCGTCGGGGGACCGTCCAGGCTCGTTCTCGTCCGGGGACCGCGGACGGGTGTTCAATGAGCCCGTGTCCGGACATACGCACGACCACATCGACTGGGCTGACCGGCTGGCTCTCCTCCGCGCAGCCGACGCCCTCGACGCTCCCGCCCAAGCCGCCATCGCGGCTCGCCTAGCCGAGAAACTCCCGGTCAACCCCACGGTGATCGACCTTGGCTGCGGAGCCGGCGGAATGAGCACCCACTTCGCCCAAGCCCTGGCCGCCCGGAGCGGCGGCACGATCATCCTGGTCGACGCGACCCCCGAACTTCTCCATGAAGCCGAGCGTGCCGTACGCGCCGCAGCGCAGGACCACCGGTCGGGCGGCTCAACGCTTACCGGCAACGGTCGTGCGCCTGGGCCATCGGGCGGCCAACACGCAGCAGCCGAGGGCACCACGCCGACTGTCGAGGTCCGAGCGGTCGTCGCCGACCTTGCCGACGGTTCCCTGCCCGACTTGCTGCCGACTGCGGATCTCGTATGGGCATCGCGCGTCGTGCATCATCTTCCGGATCAGCAGGCTGCGATCGGCACGCTTACCGCAATCGCGCTGGCTGACGGAGTAGTCGCGCTCAGTGAAGGTGGGTTGTCCTTCTCTTGCCTCCCTTGGGATCTCGGACTCGGACGTCCTGGCCTAGAGGACCGATTGCAGGCCGCGCAGGCTGAATGGTTCGTCGGAATGCGCGAGGGCATCGACGGCGCCGTGCCGATGCCTTACGGCTGGACAGTCGCGCTCGAACGCGCCGGGCTCGCCGACGTCAGTTCGTTCAGCGCGCTGGTGGACCACCCCGCGCCTGGCTCGGACGGTCTCACCGACTATGTGCACCACCACCTTTCCCGTCTCGCGACCCACGGCGCCGACCATCTCTCGGACGAAGACCGCGCGACCCTGGCTGCCCTGCTCGACCCGGTCAGCTCCCACTACCTCGGCAAACGCCGCGACCTCTTCCTGCTCGGCGCGCGCACCGTGCATTACGGACGTCGACCGTGACCGCGCCCGAACCCACGTGCTCGCGGTGCGGCCGAGCACGCGCCGCCGAAACCGATCCGCTCGCTGCCCTGGCCTGGGTGAGCACCAAGGAAAACGGCGAACAGCGCTGGCTCTGCCCGGACTGCGCGCGCAACCACGTCCGGGACATCGAAGGCAAGCTGCCCGACGAGTACTGGTGACTGGATCGGTGCCGCGGCGTCGGTCGACAGGTCTGTAGCTGGGAGTTTCGTCCGTGCGTCGGACTTGCGGTGGGAAGTTCCGGCCCTTGGGGGCCAGGTTGAAGACCGAAAGATTGCGCCAGGGGCCCGTCGATCCCTGGCACCGTCGTTCGACGCGTAGTCGAAGGCACGTGATCGCCACCTGCCTAGACACCTAAGGACCTCCCATGACTGACCTGGCCCCGAACCGCACCCGGCGCGCGATCGTCGACCACACTCGGTGCCTGGCCGAGTCCGCCCTCGCGGCTGGATCCGACACCGTCGTGCCGACGGCTCCGAAATGGACGGTCACCGACCTGGTCACGTACGTGGGCCAGACGCAGCACTGGGTCTCGGAAATCATCGAGCGGCGCATCACCGACCCCACGCAGTTGCCCACGGAGATGGCCACGCCACCCGCAGACTCCCGCGAGTGGCAGGCATGGCTGTCGGAGTCCGCGCAGCGCGTTGCCAACGCGTGCTCCGACGACGCGCTCGACTCGCCGGTCTTCAACGCCGCGGGCGACGCACGGTCCGGGACGCAGTTTTGGATGACCAGCATGCTCAACGAGGCCGTCGTCCACGGCGCTGACGCCGCGAAGGCGGCGAACCAACCGCTCGACATCGACGCTGACATCGCGGCCGCGCTCATCACCAACCACTTCGCAATGCTCACCTCGCCCACATGGGACCTGCAGCGACCCGCGTCCGCCCAGGCCATCCGGGGCACCGGGCAGACCCTTCAGTGGCTGGCCACCGACACCGCCGACGGCATGGGGGCGTGGTCCGTCGAACGCCGTCCCGAGGGTGCGACGTGGCAGCCAAGAACCCGAGAAGCCGAGGTGACGGTAATCGGCCCGGCGCGCTCCCTGCTGCTGATCTTGACCCGCCGACTCTCCCTTACCGATCGCGACGCCACCGACGTCAGCGTCGACGGCGACGCTGGTCACGCCCAGCATTGGCTGGACAACACCGCTCACTCCAGCAACTGACCGGACCCAGAACCTGCCCTGCCGCAACGCTTCCCGCGGTGCCCTGAGCGTTCACGGCCAGCCGGAGAGGACCCCTGCGGGAGTGGTGCCCGGTAGCCGCAGTGGGTTCCCGCAATGCGACGACGTCACTCACTGCGGTTCGTCGGCCAGGGCCGATCATGTGCCCTCCTGCCCTCGTCTGCTCGCCAGCGCGGACGACGGTGGTCACCTGTCAGGTTTGAGTCATGCGGCATTTCCTGTCTTGTAGACGGCGCGCACTTTCGGGCGGGGCGTGCGCGTCGCGTGGCGGTAGGCGTTGAGGAGTTCCGTGCTCATCTCCGCCGGTGATTCGCGGAGTTGTCGTGGGGTGCACCGGAACAGCACGGTGCCGGTCGCGGCCAGGGCTAGATGGCTGAAGTCTTCGGGGCCTGCTGCGGTGCGGTAGCGCCACGCCAGGCCGATTTCGTCCCACCAGGCATCTGCAGTGCCGAGCCGGCGGCCGCGGCGGTCGCAGACTGCGACATTCCATTGCGGGGTGGGCAGTGGTGTTCGTTGCAGGACTCGGAGTGCTTGTCCGTGTGCGAAGGTTTCCTGGTCGTCGAGGTTGCGCAAGACTGTCCGTACGGCGGCTGAGCCGCGCTGGTTTCCGATGTTCAGTTCGGTCGTCAGCTCGGCGCGGTCCGCCAGGCCCCAATACAGCGGCAGCGACACCAGTCTCGCGATCTCGTCCGGATCGTTTTCCCTCCGGGCAAGGTCGAGGGCGGCGCGAGCGGCGCTGGTGTAGGGCAGGCCGTCGATCAGGATTGCTTGGGGCATCCGGGCAGTGCGGTAGGTGATGACGCGCGGTTCGCTGGCCGGCCTTCGGTTGTGCGGCACCAGAAGATGGATCTCCGGCGTCCGCGGATGGCTGATTCCGTGCGCGCACAACGCATCCGTGCCGGTGATGACCGTTCCGGGACCGTACCGGGCAACGGCTGCGTGCAGGAGTTCCTCACGGCTCGGAGGTTTGTCGTGCACGAGATACACGCCGGAATACACCTGTCGCCACGGTCCGCCCGGGCCGGACAACTGCGCGGCTCTTCGGTCTGAAATTCCTGCGACGCGCAGGTGCCGTCGGTGAAGTACACCGTGGGAAACGAGATCACCGAAAGCAAGGGAGTCAGTGCTTGTGGTAGTCGTCATAGATCGAGAATGACGCCTTGATCAACTGCGCGAAACCACCTTGCGCAATCTGTGGACAACTCCGCGTTGTCCGCATGCGTTGTGGATAACTCAGGCGGCGAACCCGGGCTGCCAGCGTTCCACGATGCCGCGCGCCGGGATCTCGGCGTCGAGCTGGCAGAGGATGCCCGTCGAGCCCGCGGTGACCCGGTGGATCATCAGGTACTCCGGTGGAAGGTTCAGCGAGCGGCCGACGTGGAAGTCGTTGCCGCGCGAGTCGCCGACGCGCCCCGCTTGTCGTTGCATCCAGCGGCGCGTGAAGTGGAACGTCGGCTCGGCCAGCGGCTCGGTGAAAGGCGCGAGATAGGCCAGCACCTCGTCCGCTTCCAGCGGCGAATCCGGTCGCACGAAACGGTTCTCGCGCAACAGCCGCATCAGTTCGTCGGAGTGGCCGTCCAGGGCGAGTCGCGTGATTTCGCCCAGGTGCCGCGGAATTCCGTGCGGCAGCTTCGCGACGCCGCCGAAGTCGATCACGCACAGCCTGCCGTCGCTGGTGAGCATGAAGTTGCCCGGGTGCGGGTCGGAGTGCAGCAGATGCGCCCGCGCGGGCGACGAATAGTGGAACTCCGCGAGCAGCCGTCCGGACAGGTTGCGCGTGGCCGCGTCGCCGTCCGAGATGATCTTGGCCAGCGGCGTGCCAGTGGCCCACTCGCTGACCACGACCTTCGGCGCGCTCGCCACGACACGCGGGATCAGGAACTCGGGATCGCCCTCGAACGCCTTCGCGAACGCGCGCTGGTTGTCGGCCTCGGCGAGGTAGTCGAGCTCCTCGTCCATCCGCTCGGCTAGCTCCGTGAGCAGCGGCTTCACGTCCGTGCCGGGGACGAAAGCCTGGAACAGCCTGCTGAACCGCTGCAACTGGCGCAGGTCGCTGCGCAGCGCCTCGTCCGCGCCCGGGTACTGGACCTTGACCGCGACCTCGCGACCGTCGTGCCACGTCGCGCGGTGCACCTGGCCGATGCTCGCCGCGGCGGCCGGCTCGTCGTCGAAGTGCGCGAACCGTCCGACCCAGGACCGGCCCAGCTGCTCGGCGAGCACGCGGTGGGTCTGCCGAGCCGGCATCGGCGGAGCGGCCGACTGCAGCTTCGTGAGCGCTTCCCGGTACGGCTGCGCCATGTCGTCCGGCACCGCGGCCTCGAACACGCTCAGCGCCTGCCCGAACTTCATCGCGCCGCCCTTGAGCGTGCCCAGCACCTCGAACAGCTGCTCGGCGGCCTTGGCCGAGAGCGTCGCGCTCACCTGCTCAGCGCTCTGCCCCGCCAGTCGCTTGCCCCAGCCACCCATCGCTCGTCCGGCGATGCCGAGCGGAAGGCTCGCCAGCTTCGCGGTACGGGCTGCGCCGCGGCGAGGCATGGCGGAGTCGCGGTCTCCGGTGCGGTCGCGAAAGTCGGTCACTCTGCGATTCTGCCTTGGTAAGCACGACAACCGCAGCTTGCTGACGGCACCGAGGTGTGTCCTACGTCTCCTGCAGCACCTCCTCGGAAGTCTCCGCCGCCGGTGCGGGACCTTCCTCGACGGGAACGGGCGCTCCGCAGCCGCAGTCCGGGTGCGGCTCCCAGCTCCGGCGATGCAGCTTTCCGTCGAAGTTGTCGATCTCGAGTGTGGCGTTCCAGGCCGGTGGCGGGGTTTCACTCGGAGAGAGCAGCCGCATCGCCTGCGCGACGGCGAGCGAGGCGCACGCGTGCACCGCACCGAGATCAGCTCGCGGAATCCGGCCTACCAGCTGCGTCGCGATCCTCGGCCACGACAGGTCCGCGTCGGTCCGATGCAGGTCACAGCAGCGGAGGCACGCGCTGCGGCCCGGCACCACGAGCGGCCCGACGATTCCCGTGCCCTCGCACACCCGGACCGGCAGGTGCGAGGTCGCCGAGTCGACCAGCTCGGCTACCTCCTCCGGCGGCGGGACGAGCGTGTCGGTGAGCAGCACAAGGTCGGGCAGGCGGCGTTGGTTGCGGGCGGTGGTGACGTCGGGCGCGACCCGGGCGACCACGGTCCGGATCGCGCGTTGCCGGGGTTGACCCAGCTCAGCCGGCGTGAACCCGGAACCGAGATCGGCTTCGGTGACCGTGCCGGACGCGCGGATGTCGAGGTGCCCGACTCCGGACGTCGCGAGCAGTGCGGCAACCGCGACGGCGATCCGTCCGCTGCCGTGAACCGCGATGAGGCTTTGCCAGCGACGGTCCACGAGCGCTGGCTGGTAGTGCCGCGCCCGGAGCGACCACAAGCCGGTCTCGACGCGTTTCACGTTCTTCTTCGCCGCTTCGGTGACCAGGCCGAGTGCGGCCAGCTGTTTCAGCAGCAGCTGGAACTGGTCCCGGTGTTCGCCTACAGCGAGCAAGACGTCCTCAAGCCCGCGCCTTCCGTCGAGCCTGCGAACGCTGTCGACGATCGCCGCGGGCAGGCCGCCCGCGATGATGCCGTGCCGGGGGTCGAGGCCGAACTGGATCTCGTCGCCGTCGCGTTCGAGCACGTGGATGCCCGGAAGCAAGGTCGGATACGCCGGGAGGAGCACGTCCGGCGGCGGAACACTGGACAGGGTCATACGGCCAGCTTGGCAGCCCCGCGATGCCACTCGCGGGTGAGAAGCTGAGTTGTCCACAGGGAAATCTAGTTGTGGACAAGTCAGGGCTGTGACCTTTCGGCGCTCCAAGTTGTCGGTGCTGAGCCTTACCGTTGTCGAGTGGTCGAAGCACGGATGCCCTCCCTGAGAGGCAGGGGCGAGAAGGCCCCCTCGGACACTTCTCAACACAAGGTCGAGGTGCGGCGCAGCCAGCGCAGGCACCGGACGGTCACCGCGTACTGGAATGACGACACCCTGGTCGTCCAGATCCCGGCACGGATGACCCGCGAGGAAGAGAAACACTGGGTCGCGGAGATGGAGCGCAGGCTGCTGCGCCCGGGAGGACGGAAGACAGCGCCGCCCAGGGCGTCGGACGCGGCGTTGCTGGCGCGCTGCGCGGTGCTCGGGGCGAAATACCTGGACGGGAAAGCGTTGCCGGCCAGCGTGCGGTGGGTGCAGCCGATGCGCACCAGGTGGGCGTCGTGCACCCCGGTGGACGCCACCATCCGGGTGAGCGAGCGGCTCCAGCGGGTGCCGCAGTGGGTGCTGGACTACGTGCTGGTCCATGAGCTGGCGCACCTGAGGGAGCCGGGCCACGACGCGGCGTTCTGGGCGCTGGTCAACCGGTATCCGAAGACGGAACGGGCGATGGGGTATCTGGAGGGCCTTTCGGCGGCGGCCGGATGGGGGATTTCGGAGGAGGACTGAGCGGCTGGTCGGTGCGGCTTGGGGGGGCGGGGTGGACGGCCAGCGGGGGAGTCTCGAGGTGCCGCTGGGCTGGTTGGCTTCGCGCGAGCGGCGATGGAGGGCTGAGCTGGTCCTTCGCCGCTGAGAGGGCCTGCCGGAAGGCGGTGGCGGATCGGCGGCGAGGGGAGGGTCGCGGGAGTCGGCGGTTGGGCGGTGCGGCGGCACCGGCGAGGGGAGGGCCTGCGGAAGGCGGAGACGGACTGACGGTGCGGAGGAACCGGGCGAGGCGAGGTGGCTGGGGAGGCAGATCGACGCAGGTGACGAAGCTCGTGAGGGCAGAGCCTCCGGCGTTGCGTGCGGCGCGAGGGTAGAGCCTTCGATGTTGGGTGCGAGCGGAGTGCTGGCGGCACAAACGCCGCGCGGACCGTCTCAACCAGGTGAGACGGTCCGCGCGGAGGGCTTGAACGGCAGTGCAGTCAGGTCGTGAGGCGACCGAACGGCCTCAGGAAGACCAGGCTGCGTCAGGAGGGCGAGTTCCCCTCGTCCTTCTTGCCCTCGTCCTTCGGGTCTTCGTCCGTCGGGGTCTCGCCGCCCTTGCTGTCGGCGTCGGAACCCGCGCCGCCCTCGGCGTCCGGCTTGGCTTCGCGGGCCTCGCGCTCGGCCTTCTCCGTGCGTTCCAGCTCCGCCATCGGATCCAGGTCGGCGTCGAGAGCTGCGGGCTCGGACAGCCGGTCGGCGAAGTCCAGGGGCTCGTCGAGGTCCTCGGCCGTCGGCATGAGGTCGGGGTGGGACCAGAGGCCGTCGCGCTTTTCGAGGCCGTGGCGGTCTCCGACGAGCTTCCACAGGGACGACGCGGCACGCATCCGGCGCGGGCGCAGTTCGAGGCCCACCAGGGTCGCGAAGGTCTGCTCGGCCGGGCCGCCGGTCGCGCGGCGGCGGCGCAGCGTTTCGCGCAGGGCGTCGGCACCCGGGAGACGGTCGCCTATGGCCTCGGCCACCACTACGTCCACCCAGCCCTCCACCAGGGCCAGCAGGGTTTCCAGGCGCTTCAGGGCAGCCTGCTGCTCCGGCGTGGTCTGCGGCTCCAGCAGGCCCGACGACATCGCTTCCTCGATGCTCGCCGGGTTCGCCGGGTCGATGCTTCCGGCCAGGGACTCCAGCGCGGAGGTGTCGACGGTGATCCCGTGGGCGAACTCCTCGACCGTCGCCAGCAGACGCTGCCGCAGCCACGGCACGTGCGCGAACAACCGCTGGTGCGCGGCCTCGCGCGCGGCCAGGAACACGAGCACCTCGCTGGCGGGCAGCTCCAGGCCCTCGGTGAACTTCTCGATGTTCGCCGGCAGCAGCGCCGACGTCGCGGCCGGGCCGAGCGGCAGGCCGACCTCGGTTGACGTGAGCACTTCCTGCGCGAGCTGAGCCAGTGCGTTGCCGAGCTGGGAGCCGAACGCCATCCCGCCCATCTGGCCCATCATCGACAGCAGCGGCCCCGCCGCCTGCTTGGCCTCTTCGGGCAGCGCCTGCATCCACGCGCCGGACACCTGCTGCGCCACCGGATCGCACAGCCGCTGCCAGGTCGGCAGCGTCTTCTCGACCCAGGTGCGCGCCGACCACGACACGGTGGAGGTCGCGCCCGCGGGGAGGATCGTCGCCGCGTCGAGCCACAGTTCCGCCAGGTGCGCGGCGTCGCGCACGGCGGTGGCGGAGTCGCCGCCGGTTTCGGACGTGAAGCCGATCTTGGCGTCGTCCCGCCCGCTCAAGTTCTGGAGTGCGATCTGTTTCGCCAGGTCGTAGTTGACCGGCCCGCTCGACGAGCCCGCCTGGCTGAGCATCTGGCCCAGCTGGCTCAGCATCTGCCCGAGCTGGTTGAACGCCTCGGCACCGCCGGGCTGGCCCGGGTTCGAGGGGTCGTTGTCGCCTCGCTTGTCGGGATCGGGCGGTCCGAAGCCGAACGGGGGATTGCTCATAGGTTCCACCGTACGCGGGTAGCACCCGGCTCAGCGCGTCAACCGTGGCCTTCACCGGGAAGCGAACAGCGTCACCGTACGCTGTCGCTCGTGACAAAACCGGACGAGGACACCGCGAACCAGTCCCGCCGCGCCGAACCGTCGCGCGCGCCTGCCCGCAGCGACCGGCGGATGACCCGCCGCGGATGGACGATGCTGGTCAGCGGCGTGCTGTTCCTGGTGTTCGTCGTGGCCGGCTTCCTGGTCCAGGTGCCGTATGTCGCGATCAGCCCCGGGCCCACCTACGACACCCTCGGCCGCGACGCCGCGGGCAACCCGGTGATCCAGGTCAAGGGACAGCAGACCTACGGGACCCACGGCGAGCTGCGGATGACGACCGTCTCGCTCAACGACGGCATCAACCTCTTCACCGCGCTCGGCCTCTGGGCCAGCGGACGCTACGCGCTCGCGCCGCGCGAGGAGTACTACAAGCCCGGCGAGACGAACGAGCAGGTCAAGCAGGAGAACATCCAGCAGCTGCAGAACTCGCAGAGCAACGCGCAGGTCGCCGCGCTGCGCCACCTCGGCTACCCGGTGCAGGTCGTCGCGAAGCAGATCGTGTCCGGCAGCCCGGCCGACCACATCCTCGCCCCCGGCGACAAGCTCGTCGCGGTCAACGGCAAGCAGGTGCGCGAGGCGAGCGAGGTCGCCGCCTCGATCGCCAACACCAAGCCGGGCGACACCGTCCAGGTCACCTTCCAGCACCTCGGCCAGCCGGAACGCACCGTGCCGGTCACCCTCGCCCAGCGCGACGACCGCACCCAGGGCTTCCTCGGGCTGACCGCCGTCGACCGCGCGGTGGCGCCGTTCTCGGTCGACATCTCGCTGCAGGACGTCGGCGGCCCGTCGGCCGGGCTGATGTTCACCCTCGCGATCATCGACCGGCTCACCCCGCCCGGGAAACCGGGCAGCGACCTGGCGGGCGGCAGGCACATTGCGGGCACCGGCGAGATCAGCGAAACCGGCCAGGTCGGGCCGATCGGCGGGATCTCGTTCAAGGTCGTCGGCGCGAAGGAAGCGGGCGCGACCGACTTCCTCGTCCCCGAGCACAACTGCGCCGAGGCGAAGTCGGCCGCGCCGGAAGGGCTCAACCTCATCAAGGTGTCGAACCTGGACGACGCGCTCCAGCAGCTGGACAACCTGAAGGCCGGTCGCCCGACCGCGCACTGCTGACCGGAGCGGCGGTCAGCCGAACTCGCCGGTGACCGCGAGGCCGACTCGCCGCAGGACGTCGACGATGCCTGCCGTGGTGCCGGGGGAGCCGGCGGCGAGCCAGCGACGCAGCACTTCGGTAGTCCCCGCGACCACGAGCACGAAGGCCGTTCGAGCATCCGGATCGTCCTCGCGCCCGGGGAGCAGGATGCTGACGAGAAGGTCGGCGAACTCGGCGTAGGCCTCGCTGCGGCGTTGTTCCAAGACCGGCTGGTGGTTCGCTTCCACCCACAACCGGCTCACGCGGGGGTCGGTGGCGATGGCCTCCACGGTGGCGGTGACCAGCCGCGTCATCCGCTCCTCCGCGGATGAGGGGGCGTCCGCCAAGGCTGTCTCCAACGCTGCTCGGATGTCCTCGAAAACCCCGGTCAGCACCGCTGTCAACAGCGCCTCGCGGTCAGCGAAGCTCTCGTAGAAGTAGCGCTTCGACAGGCCTGCGCGCCGGCAGACGAGATCGACCGTCGTTTCGGCGACCCCGGCCTCGCCGACCACGTCGAGGCCTGCCTCCAAGAGTTGGCTTCGGCGCTGGCGGCGGCGGTCTTCGGCACTGACGCCGCGGTAGGGGCGGACTGCTTCCGGCACCGGACCATCTTGACACACGCGCGTTCCTAGTTGATAGTCGGCAGAATCAGGAACGCTGGCGTTCTTACTTAGTCCGGAGGCGCTCATGAGCGGACTCGCCGGCGGGCGCGGCCTCGCTGCCGCCATCGCCGCCCTCGACCCGGTACGGGACAACGAGGCGATCACCCACCTCAGCCTCGGCGTGCGGTACGGCGACGCGATGTTCGTGCACGGCGCGTACACCGTCGCGTTCGCCCGCCAGGTCGCCTCGCCGTCGATCGCGCGGATCGTCTACCGCACGGGCACCGGCGACATGATGCGGAACGTCCGACGGCGCAACGACCACACGCTCGTCTTCTTCGGCGAGATGATCCGGCACGGGCACAGCAGCGAAGCCGGCCGCCGGGTGATCGACCGGATGGAGGAGATCCACGCCCGGTTCGGGATCACCGGCGAGGACAAGCTGTTCACGCTCGGGTCGCTGATCTTCGAACCGGCCCGGATCCTCGGCGAGCTGGGACTGTCGGTGTTCACCGAGGTCGAGGACCTGGCGCACTACTACTTCTGGCGTGGCGTCGGCGAGCACATGGGGCTGGAAGTCCCGCCAAGCCGCCAGGAGTTCCTGGACTGGATCGAGGCCTACGAACAGCGGCTCGGCTTCACCGAAGGCGGCCGGGCCCTCGTGGACCAGCTGTTCCTCGACTGGCGGCGCTGGTTTCCCGGACCCGCGCGCCGCCTCGCCGCGCCGAGCCTGCTGCTCCTGATGGGCAGGCAGCTGCGCGAGGTCCATCGGCTGCCCGAGCCGCCCGCTGCGGTGCGGCGAGCCGGGCCGCGCCTCGTGTCCGCGTACCTCGGCCTCCAAGGGAGCCGTCCGCACCGCACCGGCCGATCGTGGTCCGATCACTTCGTCGACCCGCACGGGGGCGCGGTCGACATCGCCCGGTACGGGCACCGGCCGCCGGAGCCCCGCTTGCGCCCGGTTGCCGAAGCGGCGGAATGACCGCCACCCCGGTCCGCTGATCAGGGCTGCAAGGTCGTCTTCAACGCTTCCACCAGATTCGGCGCGAGGTCCGGGCTTTCCACCAGCTCGTCGACCGCGGTCTCGTCCTCGTCGCCCGGCTGGACGCCGCGCAGCCGCATCACGCAGGCCGCGTCGCCCTCGCGCAGGACCGCGGCCACCAGACGGGCCTCGGTGCGGCGCGGGTGGTCCGCGGCGGCGCGGCGGAGGCTTTCGGCGTCCGCCTCGGCGATGCCTTCCAGTTCCGCCTCCACGTCCGGGGGCAGCACGATGATCTCCTGCGCCAGGGCGCACCCGACCACGATCTCCGGCCACGCGATCCGGCCGAGCGATTCGGCGAGATCGCCTTCCGGCAGCGCTTCCTGGGCCACCGGAGTCAGCGGGTTCGCCCGGTCGAGCTGACCGGCCAGTTCGGGCTGTTCGTCCAGCAGCGCCGCGGTCGGCACCAGTGCGAACAACTGCGGCGGCTGGTTCCAGCCGGCGGCGGCGACGAACTCTTCGACTTCCCGGGCCAGCCCGGCGACAGGGTGGGCGGCAGACGGCTCACTCGGTGGCATGGCGACCATCGTGTCAGGCGTCCCCGCGACGCGCCGCGCGTGCCCGGTTTGGGCGGTCCCGGGAACTCACGGCACCATCCGTAGAGTTAGAGGTCACGGGGGACACCGCCGTCCCCGGAGAACGTGTTCACGAAGACAGGAGCATTGCCGTGGCGACTCGGCCCCCGGTGAGCCTGAAGCTGTCCCGGCGCAGCCGGATCCTTCTCATCATCGCCGCGGTGATCGTGCTGGCCCTGCTGGCCGGCGTCCGGTTGCTCGACACCTACGTGGACTGGCTGTGGTTCGGCGAACTGCAGGCCCGTTCGGTCTTCACCACGGAGCTGGTCACCCGGATCGTGCTCTTCCTCGCGGTAGGCCTGCTGGTCGGCGGGGCGCTGGCGGTCAGCCTGCTGATCGCCTACCGCACGCGCCCGGTGTTCGTGCCGGTGTCCGGCCGCGACGATCCGCTGTCGCGCTACCGCTCGGTGATCGTCAGCCGGATCCGGCTGTTCGGCATCGGCATCCCGGTGCTCACCGGCGTCATCTCCGGCGCGTCGGCGACCGGGGACTGGCAGACGATCCAGCTGTTCCTCAACGGCACCTCGTTCGGCCAGAAGGATCCCGAGTTCGGCATCGACCTCGGCTTCTACGCCTTCTCCCTGCCGTTCGTGAACTGGCTGCTCGGCTGGCTGTTCGTCACCGTCGTCATCTCGTTCTTCGGCGCGCTGATCGCGCACTACATCTTCGGCGGCATCCGGCTCGCCGGACGCGGCGGCCAGCTGGCCGGCCCGACCCGCGCGCAGCTCGCCATCACCGTCGGGCTTTTCGTGCTGCTGAAGGCGGTCGAGTACTTCTTCGACCGGTACAACCTGCTGCTGTCCGACCGGAACATGCCGCTGTTCAACGGCGCCACCTACACCGACCTCAACGCGGTGCTCCCGGCGAAGCTGATCCTGCTGTGCATTTCGGTGATCTGCGCGATCGCGTTCTTCGCGGGCGCGTTCCTGCGGAATCTGCAGCTGCCGGCGATTTCGCTGGTCCTGCTGATCCTCTCCGGCGTGCTCGTCGGCGTGGCCTGGCCGGCGATTCTCGACCAGTTCTCGGTCAAGCCGAACGCCAACGAAAAGGAAGCGACGTCGATCCAGCGCAACATGGACGCGACGCGCTCGGCGTACGGCCTCACGAACGTGAAGTACGAGCAGTACCCGGGCAAGACCGAAACGACCGCGGACGCGGTGAAGGCCGACACCGGCACGGTGTCCAACATCCGGCTGCTCGACCCGAACATCCTCAGCGACACGTTCACCCAGCGCGTCGGCCGCGAGAACTTCTACGGCTTCCCGTCCAAGCTGGACATCGACCGCTACAACATCGGCGGCACGGTGCAGGACTACATCGTGGCCGCCAAGGAAATGAAGACCGACGGGCTGACCGGCAACCAGAACAACTGGATCAACAAGCACATGGTCTACACGCACGGCAACGGATTCGTGGCCGCGCCCGCGAACACGATCGACCGTGCGGTGAAGGATTCCAACTCCGACGGCGGCTACCCGATCGCCACCACGAGCGACACCACCACCCCGGCGGGCGCGGGCTCGATCAACGGCCAGCCGGGCATCAAGGTCGACCAGCCGCGGATCTACTACGGCGAGCTGACGAACCAGTCCGACTACGCGATCGTCGGCGGCACGCCGGGCAAGGCCCCCGGGGAGTACGACACCGACGCCCAGCGCGGCTACCTCTACCAGGGCAAGGGCGGCGTCTCGCTCGACAACTGGTTCAACCGGCTGATGTTCGCCGCCGAATACCGCGAACCGAAGATCCTCTTCTCCGACGCCATCGGCGACGGCTCGAAGATCATGTACAACCGCGAACCGCGCGACCGCGTCGCGAAGGTCGCCCCCTGGCTCACCCTCGACGGCGACCCGTATCCCGCGGTGGTCAACGGTCGCATCCAGTGGATCGTCGACGGCTACACCACGCTCGACAATTACCCGTACTCCCAGCAGACGCAGCTCAGCGAAGCGACCAACGACTCGCTCAACGGCGTCACCAAACAGGCGAACAACTCGATCAACTACATCCGCAACTCGGTGAAGGCGACCGTCGACGCGTTCGACGGCACCGTCACGCTGTATTCGATCGACGACAACGAACCCGTCCTCAAGGCGTGGGAGAACGTCTTCCCGGGCATGGTGAAGCCCAGCTCGGAGATTTCGCCGGAACTGCGCTCGCACTTCCGCTACCCCGAGGACCTGTTCAAGGTCCAGCGCGAACTGCTCGCCCGCTACCACGTCGACAGCCCGCAGGAGTTCTACGCGCAGCAGGCGTTCTGGAGCGTCCCGCAGGACCCGACCGAGGACGGCAGTTCCACCACCGCCGGCTCGAACGTCGCCAACCAGCCCGGGTACTACGTCCTCGCCAACGCGGCGGGCGAAGGCAGGCCGACGTTCCAGCTGACCAGTGCGCTCACCGGTCTGCAGCGGCAATACCTTTCCGCCTGGATGTCCGTTTCCGCGGATCCGCAGGACTACGGCACCATCCGCGTCCTGAAACTGCCTCCGGCCAGCGGAGCGAACCAGGTCGACGGACCCGTCCAGGTGCAAAACCGGTTCCAGAGCGACCCCCGCGTCGCCCAAGACCGGACGTTGCTGAACAACCCCAACGTCATCCCGATTTACGGCAACCTGATCACGCTGCCCGTCGCGGACGGATTCCTGTACGTCGAACCCGTCTACATCCGCCAGCGCAACCAGCTCAGCTACCCGCAGCTGGCGCGCGTGCTCGTCTCCTACGGAGCCAAGATCGGCTTCGCGTCCACCCTCAACGAGGCACTCGACCAGGTCTTCGGCAAGGGCACCGGCGCGGCGGCCACCACCCCGAAGGAAGGCGACACCGGCACCACCACGACCCCGCCGACGTCCAGCACCGCCGCACCGCCGCCCAGCACCGGCGGCAGCAACCCGGCCATGGACAAAGCGGTCGCCGACATCCAAGCCGCGCTCGCCAAACTCAAAGCGGCACAGCAATCCGGCAACTTCGCCGACCAAGGCGCGGCACTCCAAGCGCTCGACGCCGCCACCAAGGAATACAACTCCGCCAAACCGGCCACCCCGCCCGCCAGCGGCGGGCCGACCTCCCAGCCCGGCGGGTGACGTCGGTTACGTAATAGGCACCTGCTTTGCGCCCGCCGGAAACCAGGGCGTAAGGTAGGTCTTACGACGCGGGGTGGAGCAGCTCGGTAGCTCGCTGGGCTCATAACCCAGAGGTCGCAGGTTCAAATCCTGTCCCCGCTACAGAGATGGGAGACCCGTCTTCGCACAAAGCGCGAAGGCGGGTCTCTTTCGTTGTTGCTCTGGGGGTCGAACCCCCAGACCCCCGCCAGGGGGCAAGCCCCCTGGACCCCCGGGTGGGGTGCTTCCCGTTGGATCCTCGCCTTGTCGTGGGGTGGCCATTGCTCGCTGGGCGAGCTCGGCTCGTTCGGGAACCCAGGTGCGGCGCTCCACCTTCCGAGTGCTTGAAAATCGGGTGCGCTGCGGAGCTGGGAGGTGCCCAGGGGGCAAGGGCTGGAAAGGTAAGCGGTCCGGTTCGGGGCGTCTGCGGCTTGCGGCTTGTGGCTTGCTTGGTTTAGCAGGTTTAGACCTTTGGTTGTGTCTCGTGTAGAGGGTGGGGAATCGTTGGGGCGTTGGAATATTCCGGCGCTGGGGGGGGTGTGGGCGTGCGGAAGTCGTGGTGATCGGGAGAGGGGCG
>NZ_JACJHR010000081.1 GCF_014174495.1 Amycolatopsis echigonensis | reverse complement strand
GTCGTTGTAGGTCTTCATGTCCGCGGCGTAAGCCACGGCGTACACGGCCGGGTCCTTGATCGTCATCAGGACTTTGTTCGCCTCCTGCGGCGAAAACTTCACCGGCGGGTTGGCGTTCATCGCCTTCTGCGTCTCGTTGAGCGCCTGCGAGTGGACCTCCTGCTGGCGCCCGGTGAGCGTCGCTCCCTGCGCGGTGGTGCCGAGCCACTTGCCGACGTTGGCGAGGTGCACGCGCGCCGCGTCGCCGCCGGCGCCCTTCCAGTTCGAGGTGCTCGCGTTGATCGCGTCGCCGAGGTTCTTCTGGTGCGCCGCCAGCTCGTTGCCGATGCGCACCCACTCCTCCGACGACTCGGCGACCGCGGCCGGGTCCGCGTCCGAGGTGATGACGTCGACCATCTGCTCGTGCGTCGCGTTCTTCCAGTCGGTGTGCGGGGCCGCGCCCGGGTCGCGCATCTCCAGGTCCTTGCCCAGCTGCTGCTTCGACTCGGTCAGGTTCCGCTCGTACATCTTCTGGATCAGCTCGTCGCGCAGCTTCCCCTGGACCTTGGGGAACAGCCAGCCGTTGAACATGAGGTCGACCTTGTTCGTCGCGTCCTCGCGCAGCTGGTCGCCCGAGGCCACGTCGTCCGGGCGCACCGGCCCGATGAAGTACTTCGACGACGGGTCCAGCGTCGGGTTGTAGAGCCCGCTGTGCGGGTCGTAGTCCGTCGAGCTCGGATCGGAGACGGACTCGGCGGTCGGTTGCTTCTTGTCGGCCACTGGTCTCCCCTTCAGCCCTGGTCGCCGGCGGTGCGGTGGATGCGCTCGAAGGTCTCCCGCGAGCTGTGCTCCCGCTCCTTGTAGTTCTTCTTCGCGAGCTTGATCGCCTCGACGTAGGTCGGGAACTCGTCGCGCGCCGCCTGCAGCTGGGTGAGCAGGCCCTGCGCGTCGCGCGCGGTCTCGGCCATGTGCCTGCTGACGAACTGCCCGGCCGGGCTCTTCGACATCGCCGGGACCTCGCCGACCTTCTGCAACGCGTTCCAGCGCGCCTGCAGGGCGTCGACCACGCCTTCGAGCGCGGCGATCATCTTGTCGCCGGTGCTGTCGTCCACCGCGAACGATCCGCGCTCGGCCAGCGTCTTCAGCTGGCGCGCGGGCAGCAGGTCCCTCGTGGCGGCCACGGGGGCCAGCCTCGCCTGCATCGCCATCGGTGCCTCGTCGGTCATCGGGACCTCGTTCTCCTCGTGAACTGTGGCCGGGTCGGGGGACATGCTCAGTAGACTTCGGACACCGCCTGCCGCACGGCCCGGACGAGATCGCGGTGCCCGGCAGGCAGGTACTCGGCGGTCAGGTCGCCGGCCTCGCTGACGGCCGACTTGATCAGGTAGCGGCCGTCGGCGGTGTCGAGCCAGCCGATCGGGGCTCCCCCGCGCCGTTCGCCGTGCCGGCCCCACCCGCTCGCGACGATGTGCCCGCCGCCGAGCCGGGGCTGCGCCAGGACGCGTTCGAGCACCTCGACCCCTCCGGGCGCGGCACGGGAGACCCGCGGGTCCGGGCGGCGCGGCTGCACGCGCCCGCTGACCTCGATCATCCCGAACGCGTCGGTCTCTTCCTCGTCCTCGGCCTCCTCGGCCCGGCGGCGCGCGGTCATCGCGGACACCTCACGCTCGGCCGCCTGGCGGATGGTGTGCGCGCCGGTGCTGGCCGGGCGGGCGCGGGGCAACACCCCGGCGACCACCTCGACGAGCTCCTCGTCGTCGAAGAGCGAGAACAGCAGTTCGTCGGTCTTCGCGTCCTGGGTGATCCCGAGCGCCTGCCTGCCGTCGCTGAGCGCGACCACCGCGATGTCCGCGCCGAGGCCGTCGATCCCGCTGACCGCGACCGACACCCGCGGCTTCGCGAGCAGCTCGAAGGCGGTGCGCACGTACGGGCTCAGCTCGTCGCCGACCGAGAGCCTGCGCTCCTCGATCGCGTCGTTCACGATCTTCGCGACCCGCACGAACCGGTCCGGTTCCGCGGGCACGGAGCCGATCCGGAGCGGGAACTGGCGGATGTTCCCGCCCGTCGCCTCCGCGATCACCAAAGCTTCGACGACGTCGAGAACGAACTCGAACCTGTCCGCCATCCCGAGGGCATCCTTCCCACAGCCGGGTCGGGCACGGCCGCCTCGGCGCTCGGGCGAGCGACGCCGAATTGCCTTGCCGTGCCTGGGATTCGCAACGGGGAAAGACTATCAGCCCGGCAGGGGCGGGTGATCACCACGGGGACGGCTGCCCCAATGTACCGAGGGCCGTGTCCGAAGAGACACGACCTGCGGTTTCGCCGCGCGCGGCGCTTGACGCGCGGCCCGGAGGCGGCGGAAATTCCCGGGTGCGAGAAAGCCGACAACGGGCCGCCGCGGATCGCGGCGGCCCGTTGTCCTGCCCGGTTTTACCGAGTTGTTCTCCTGTTCTTCGCCATCGTTTCGCCGGTTCGTTGCTCCACAGTGGACTGGACGGCGTCAGGAGACGCCGCGCGCCCGTTCGATGTCCGGCGAGCGGTACATCCGCTCCGGGATGCGCGCCAGGGTCGATTCGTGCACCTGCGGCCCGAGCCCGTACAGCTTCTGGAAGCTCATGATCAGCGGCCGCCACGCGTCCGGGTCGATGCGGTCGTCGGCGCCCGGCATCCGGATGTCGTCGTGCACGAACACCCGCTGCACGCGCACTTCCAGCCCGACGATCCCGCCGCGCTGCGCCTCGTCGTCCTCGGCGAACGGGTGCACGGACTCGAGCACCGCTTCCATCGCGACCGGGCATTCGGCGACCCGGGGCGGCGCGATGGTCTCCGACGGGACCGGCGTGAGCCCCGCGCGGCCGAATTTGTCCGCGACGTGGAAGTAGCCGCGCTCCTGCTTGCGCGGCGGCACCGGATCGGAGCCGGTGGTCAGCGCCAGCCGGTCCACCGCGGCGGCCATCGCCGACGACGGGAGGTTCAGCACGCATTCCCGCGTGCGCAGCAGGTTGAGCGTGGTCTTCGACCGCGCGCCGAGTCCGAGCATCGCGCGCCAGCCGAGCCAGAATGCCGACGACATCGGGGCCAGGTTGGCCGAACCGTCCTCATTGGACGTCGAGAGCAGCACCACCGGGGTGCCGAAGTAGAGAATGCCGGGCTCGATCGCGGTGTGCGGAGGAAAAGTCGTGTTCACA
The DNA here is from genome assembly GCF_014174495.1 of Amycolatopsis echigonensis. Taxonomy (GTDB): domain Bacteria; phylum Actinomycetota; class Actinomycetes; order Mycobacteriales; family Pseudonocardiaceae; genus Amycolatopsis; species Amycolatopsis echigonensis. The sequence continues at coordinate 35,942 of NZ_JACJHR010000081.1, read as the reverse complement.
CCGCTCAGTCTGGCCACCGTCGCCCGCACCCCGCTGGCGGAAATCGGCCGTCGCTTTCCGGTCCCGGACAGCCCGTGAAGGACTCCTTGCGGGAATCTGATTCCCCCAAGGAGTCCTTCACGGACAGCTAGGCGATGCCCGCCGCGGACAGCGCGCGTCCGGTGAGGACCCGGGCGAGGTGACGCCGGTACTCGGCCGTGGCGTGCGGTTCTTCCGGGGGCGAAGTGCCCTCCGCGGCCAGTTTCGCCGCCTCCGCCGCGGTGGCTCCGTCGGCCAGCGCGCGTTCGGTGGCCGACGCCCGCAGCGGCGTGCCGCCCATGTTGATCAGGCCGACCGAGCGTCCGACCACCGCGACGCCGACGATCGCCCAGTCGATGGCGCGGCGGGTGAACTTCTCGAAGCCCCAGCCCAGCCCGGCCTGGCTCGGCAGCCGGATCTCGGTGAGCAGTTCGTCCGGCTCCAGCGGCGTCGTGAACGGACCGAGGAAGAACTCCGCGGCGGGGATCCGCCGCTCCCCGTCCGGTCCGCGCGCGACGAGCGTGCCGTCCGCCGCGAGCACGGCCGCGGGCAGATCGGCCGCCGAATCGGCGTGCACCAGCGAGCCGCCGATCGTCCCGCGATGGCGCACCTGCGGGTCGCCGACGGAACCGGACACGTGCGCGATCAGCGGCGCGTGCTCGGCGAGGACGGGGTCGCGTTCGAGGTCGTGGTACCGGGACAGCGCCCCGATCACCACCTCGTCGCCCTCGGTCCGGACGAACTTCAGCTCCCGCAGCGGCGCGATGTCCACCACGACCTCCGGCGCGGCGAACCGGAGTTTCATCAGCGGCAGCAGCGAATGCCCGCCCGCGAGCAGCTTCGCGTCCTCGCCGTGCTCGGCGAGCAAGGCCAGCGCTTCGTCCACAGTGGACGCTCGCCGGTAGGCGAATCCGGCCGGGATCACTGCGCCACCTCCTGCCCGGACGCGTCGATCACGGCGCTCACGATGTTGTGGTAGCCGGTGCAGCGGCAGAGGTTGCCCTCCAGCGCGGCGCGGGCCTCGTCGCGCGTCGGCTTCGGGTTTTCCTTCAGCAACGACACCGTCGCCATCATCATGCCGGGCGTGCAGAACCCGCACTGCAGGCCGTGCTGCTCGCGAAACGCGCGCTGCACCGGGTGCAGGCCCTCTGTGCCTGATCCGGAGGCCAGACCCTCCACAGTGGTCACTTCGTGCCCGTCCGCCTGCGCGGCCAGCACCGTGCAGGATTTCACCGATTCGCCGTCGAGCAGCACCGTGCACGCCCCGCAGGACGTGGTGTCGCAGCCGATGTTCGTGCCGGTGAGGCCCGCGGTGTCCCGCAGGTAGTGCACGAGCAGGGTGCGGTCGGGCACCTCCCCGGCGATCGTCTTCCCGTTCACCTCGATCGAGACCCGCACGTCAGTTCGCCTTCCTAGCGTCGTTCAGGGCCGTCCACACCCGCAGCGGGGTGGTCGGCATGTCCAGGTGCCGCACGCCGAGGTGGGCGAGCGCGTCCACCACCGCGTTGTGCACCGCGGGCGTCGACCCGATGGTCGCCGCCTCGCCGATCCCCTTGACCCCCAGCAGGTTCCGGGTCGTCGGCGTTTCCATGTCCACCAGTTCGAAATCGGGCAGCTCGGGCGCGGTGACGAACGAGTAGTCGGCCAGCGTCGCCGTGGTCGGGTTGCCGTCCGCGTCGTAGCTCATCACCTCCAGCAGCGCCTGCGCGATGCCCTGGCCGAGCCCGCCGTGCCGCTGGCCGCGGAAGGTCAGCGGGTTCACGATCGGACCGGCGTCGTCGAGCGCGACCAGCCGGAGCACCCGCACCTTGCCGGTTTCGGTGTCCACCTCGACGACCGCGAGGTGCGCGCCGAACGGGAACGTCGGCGCGCCGTCGCCGAACCAGACGTCCGCGGTGAACCCCTCCGCCTCGGCGGCGACGCGGGCCCAGTCGAGCGTCGTGCTGGACGGCGCGCCGCGGACCTGCCACACGCCGCGTTCCACGTCCAGCTCCAGGTCGTCCGGCGCGGCCTCGAGCAGGTCCGCCGCGACCTGGCGCGCCTGTGCCACGACCTCCTCGGCCGCCCGCCGGATCGCCGAGCCGCCGAGCTGCAGCGAGCGCGAACCGAACGTGCCGATCGCGCGCGGGACCTCGTCGGTGTCGCCGTGCCGCACGGTGATCTTGTCCATCGGCACGCTCAGCTGGTCCGACAGCAGCATCGCGAGCGACGTCCCGAGCCCCTGCCCGTGCGGGGAACTGCCGGTCCACGCGGTGACCGAACCGTCCGGGTGCACGTCGACCCGGCCGCTCTCGCCGCCCGCGTCGCCGCCGGTGATCTCCACGTAGGCCGCGATGCCGAGCCCGAGCGCCACCGGGTCCCCGGCCTCGCGGCGCTTCTTCTGTTCCTCGCGCAGCCGCGCGTATCCCGCGGCCTCGAGCACCTTGTCGAGGGCCGCGGCGTACTCGCCGGTGTCGTAGGAGCCGCCAGTCGGCGTCTGGTAAGGGAATTCTTCCGGACGGATGAAGTTCACCCGCCGGACGTCCGCCGGGTCCATGCCGATTTCCGCGGCGAACAGGTCGATCGCGCGCTCGACGGCCGCGGTCGCCTCGGGACGGCCTGCACCGCGGTAGGCGGCGATCGGCGTGGTCGTGGTGACCACGCCGCGGCTGCGCGTCTGCACCACCGGGAACCGGTAGACGCCCGGGGCCATCAGCTCGGTGAGCGTCGGCAGGAACAGCGCACGCGGGTACGCGCCGGCGTCCTGGAGGACGTCGAGCCGGTACGCCAGCACGGTTCCGTCGCGCTTGCCGCCGATGGTCACGGTGTTGCGCTGCGCGCGGCCGTGCGTCATCGCGGTGAGATTCTCGCTGCGCGACTCCGCCCATCGCACCGCACGCCCGGCGCGCTTCGCCGCCCAGGCGAGCAGCACCGCTTCCGGATCCGCGCCGATCTTCGCGCCGAACCCGCCGCCGACGTCCGGCGCGATCACCCGCACCAGGTCCTCGCCGATACCGAGCGCGCCGGCCACGATGCTGCGGCCGATCTGCGCGTTCTGCGTGGAAAGCCACAGCGTGACCCGGCCGTCGTCGCCCCACGCGACGGACGCCCCGCGCGGCTCGACCGGGGCCGGGGCCACGCGCTGGTTGAGGATCTCCTCGGTGACGACGACTTCGCAGTCCTCGAACACGGAGTCGTCGAACTCCTCCGCACCGTGCGTGTGGACCACGTTGGTGCCGTGGTCCGGAAACACCAGCGTCTCGTCGGCGAGCGCGGTGTCGAAGTCCGCGACCGCATCCAGCGGGTCGTAGTCCACATCGACCAGTTCGGCCGCGTCGGCGAGCTGGTACCGCTCCTCCGCGAGCACCAGCGCCACCGGCTCGCCGACGTACCGCACGACGTCCTTCGCCAAGAACGGCTCCGCGACCGGCCCCGCCTTGCCCGGTTCGAGATCGAGATCGGCCGCGGTGTACACGCCGACCACGCCCGGCGCGGTGCGTGCTTCCTCCACGTCGATGCCGACGATCCGCGCGTGCGCGATCGGGCTGCGCACGAAGACCGCGTGCACGGCGCCGGCCAGCGCTTCTTCCTTGAGGTCGTCGACGTACGTTCCGCCCGCGGTGATCAGCTTCTCGTCTTCGACGCGCACCACCCGGGTGCCGACAATGCTCATCTGTCCTCCTGCTCGGGTACCCCGCCGACTATGCCCGCATGTGCCGCCCCGCGTCAGCCTGAAGAGGTTTGCCACGCCGAAACTGCTGGAAGAGGGAGACGCACGGGCTGGCGGCTGACTCCGTTCGGTGACCAGCGCATCTCGACGGCAGCGACCAGGATCAGCCCGAGTAAGCCTGCCATCCCAAAACCACCGCCAGGCAAAGCCCTCCCAAGCCGATCGCCACCCGCAGCGGCGTGGCAGGCAGGTAGCGCACCAGCACCGAGCCCAGCCACGAGCCCGCCACTGAGCCCAGGCACACCGCGATCGCCGCGGGCCAGAAGACCTTGCCGGTGAAGGCGAAGACCAGCGCGGCGATCAGATTCGCGGTGCCGGTGGCGATGTTCTTCGCCGCGTTCGTGCGGGCCAGCGCCTGGCTCCACACCGTCGTCAGCAGCGCGAGCATCAGCACCCCGGCCGCGGCCCCGAAGTACCCGCCGTACACGCCGACCAGGAAGGCGGCGATCCCGGTGAGGGGGCCGATTCCGCGGTGTTCCTGGTGCTCGGCCATCCGCCGCAGCCGCGGACCGGCCATCAGCACCACCGACGCGCCGCCGATCAGCCACGGCACGACGACGGTGAACGCGTCCGGCGAACTGACCAGCAGCACGAGCCCGCCGCACGCCCCGCCCGTCGTGGTGATCAGGCACAACGGCAGCAGCCGGCGGCCCTGGCCCTTCAGTTCCGGACGCGCGCCGACCGCGGCTCCGGCTGTCGTGCCCAGCATCGCCACCGTGTTGGTCATGTTCGCGATCACCGGCGGAAGCCCGGCGGCGAGCAGCGCCGGGTACGACACCAGCGACGCCAGGCCCGCGGTCGCGCCGGTCAGTCCGGCTCCGACCCCCGCCAACACGAGCAGCAGGAAGCCGCCGAAGCCGATGATCACGTTGTCATCTCAACACGCCGGTCCCGGCGGTTCGCGGCGGGGGGAGGCGATCCGGAGCAGCGCTCCCCCGGCGAAACGTATAGGGCGTTATACAATTTGGTCCGCCGTTGTCCGAAACCGGACGGAATCGTCCGGGAGGGTTGCCCCGCCGCCGAGCCGCCGCACAGAATCCGCGCTGACAAGGTTGTCACCACGGGAGGACGCGGGATGGACGGGTTCACCCGGCGGCAAGCGCTCGGTCTCGCCGGTGCGGGAGCCGCGGTCCTCCTGGCCTCCGGAACAGGGGTCGCCCGAGCGGCGACCCGGCCCGCGCCGGATCCCGTCGCCGCGACCTACCTGCGAGTCCTCCTCCGGCACACCCGCTGGGCCGAGCAACAGTTCGACCCCGCCGCCGGGATCTACCCCGCCCGCGACTTCACCTTCGCGGTCGTCCTCGGCAACGCGTTGCTGCTGACCCGCGACGGTTACGACGCCGCCGTCGCCGGGGTCGACCGCGAAACCCTCCGCGCGCACACCCTCGCCACCATCAAGCACTTCGCCGCCTCCAACCGGCTCACCGGCGGCGCCGAATGGGGCCGGACACTGTTCTTCGACACCACTTTCCAGTCCTACTTCCAGCTCGCCGCGCGTCTCTTGTGGACAGAGCTGGACGCCGCGACGCAGCGGAACGTCGAACGCATCGCGACCGAACAGGCCGCCTACACGACCAGTCTCGGCACCGGCAACGACCCGGCCTCCGGCGACTGGACGCCCAACGGCCTGCGCGGCGGCTACGTCGGCGACACGAAGCTCGAGGAGATGGGCGTCTACGCGCAGTCGCTCGCCCCCGCGCTCGCCTGGGCTCCGAACGATCCGCGCGCCGCGGAATGGCGCGCCGCCTTCGGTTCCTGGAGCCGCAACGAAGGCGGCCTGCCCGCCGCGGATCTGGCGAATCCCCGGCTCGTCGACGGAAAACCGATCAGCGACAACACCGCGACCAACCTGTACGACACGTTCCTCGTCGAGAACCACGGCTCGTTCGGCCCGCACTACCAGGAAGAACTCTGGCGCACCTCCGGCCGCAACGCGATGCATTTCCTCACCGCCGGCGTCCCGCTGCCCGAGGTGCTCACCGCGCAGCCGAACGGCGAACTGCTGTGGCGCACCATGCTCCTGATGACCAGCGACGCGGGCGAACCGCTGATGCCGATGGTCGCCGACCGCGAACACCTCTACGGCCGGGACGTCATCCCGCTGGCCTTCCGCGCGCAGGTGCTCGGCGACCGTCACGCCGCCTGCGCGGAAGCGCAGCTGGCCGCGCGGCTGGAGCCGTACCAGGCATACCCGCCGGTCGACCGGATCACGAAGTTCTCCGGCGAACCGAAGTACGAACCCGAAGCCCGCGCCGAACTCGCCATCAGCTATCTGCTGCACGAATGGCGCGCCGAGCACGGAGGCCCGATCAGCGCGGTGCGCAAGGAGGAATTCGACGCCCACGCCGCTCGCGCCGCCGACTTCGGCTTCGGACCGGGACTGCTGGCCCACCGCTCCCCCGCTGCGTGGGCGGCGACCGTCACCAAACCCGGCTTCGTGAAATTCGCCTGGCAGCCGAACCACGACGACTGGCTGTTCGTCCTCGGCGGCGCCAACCCGATGCTGCTGCCCGCCACGAACATCGCGGTTCGCGAACGCCACGCCACGACGTACCGCAAGATCCGCGACGGATTCGACGGCACCGTCGGCGTCCTGCGGTTCGACACCGGATACGCCGCGCTCGCCACGCTACCCACCGGCACCGCGGTCTACGCCAGCACTGGCGTCGCGCCGGACGAAGGCGTGCTGAACGTCTACAACCTGACTATGCCAGGCGTTCCCGGTCTCGACGGCGACCGCACCTACACCACCGCCGAGGGTTCGGTGACGCTCTCGGCGCCATCCGGCTCAACCGGCGACCGCACGGACGACCTGGCCTTCCCCGCGGTGACCGCGCGGTACGTGCGGATGCTTGGCGTGCAGCCGGATCCGCAGTACGGCTACTCGCTCTGGTCATTCGAAGTCCACGACGGCGACGGACCCGACCTCGCCCGGACCGGAACCGCGTCCGCGTCCTCGGCCACGCCGGGCAAGGAGGCGAAGTACGCCACCGACGGCGATTCCGCCACCCGCTGGGCAGTGTCCACATCGGACCGCCCGCGAGCGGACAGCTGGCTGGCCGTCGATCTCGGCGCGACACGTCGGTTCGATCGCGTCCGCCTGAGCTGGGAGGCCGCCGCCGGACGGAAGTACCGAATCGAAACCTCGCCCGACGGCGCCGCCTGGACCTCGATCGCGACCTACCCGGCACCCGCGCTGCACAGCACCGGCGGCTGGCTGGACATCGACGGCCGGGCCGGGATCGTCGTCACCAGCCCGAATCCGCTCACCGTCACGAACGACCACGTCACGCTGTCCGCCGGTCCGCCCGCGCCGTTCGCGGCCGAGCTCTACGCCGGCCGCGCGGATCTGCCGACGCTCACCCAGCGTGCTCGCGCCACCGCCGCGGGCATCCACGCGAGTGTCACGGACGATTTCCTCGTGCTGGCAAACCTTTCCGGCACCGCCGCGACCGGAACTGCTTCCCTGCCCCAGGATCGCACCGCGCTGCTGCTGTACCGAGGCACGCAAACAGTCACCACGTCCGGCAGCTTGTTCAGCTTCGAGCTGGCCCCCGGTGAAGGCCGGATCGAACCGCCTCGCTTCACCGTGCGCGGCAAGTCCGGCAGTGCCGTGCCGCCCGGCCTGACCGCGGCAGTGCACGATGCCAGCCGGGTCGATCTGACCGCGCCGCCCGGACTCCTCCCGGCGGTCGTAACCGTGACGCCGACGGGCGGCCGTCCGCGCACCGTCACGCTGCCACCAGGCCACACCGTGCCTGTCGTCTTCGCCGAAACCCGGCCCTATCCGCTGAACGACCACGCCCTCGGAGCCGCGACTTTCCCGGCCGAACCGCTGCCGCCCGGGATGACCAGCCCGGACGCCGCCGTCGACGACGACCCGGAGACAGCGTGGCAGCCCGGCCCGGGCGGCCGGATGGTGACAGACCTCGGCGCGCCGCTGGAGGTCGCGACCGTCGAACTCTCCTGGACGGCCGGACGCGTACCCGCCACCGTCATCGAGACCAGCACTGACGGCATCACCTACACCGAAGCCGCCCGCCCCGACCGGAAACGCACCGCTTCCGTCGCCCTCACCCGACCAGTCCGGTACTTAGCGGTCCGCACCCTGGACTGGCGACCGGGCGACGCCGGCCTCACCCGGGTCTCCGCCCTCACACTGCCGAACTAGCCGGCCAGTCCTCGAACGGCAACGCGAGCGTGTGCCCAGTCTGCTCGGCTTTCGCCCGCAGATACCGGACGTTGTTCTCGTTCGCGAAAACCCCGGTGCGGACCTGCTCGCGCACGTCGATGCCGTGCCGCGCCAGCTGAGCCACCTTGTCCGGGTTGTTCGTGAGCAGATCCAGCTGCTGGACGCCGAGCACGGTGAGCATTTGCGCGGCGGCGGTGTAGTCGCGCGCGTCTTCAGGCAGGCCGAGCGCGGCATTCGCCGCATAGGTGTCCAGTCCGGAATCCTGCAGCGCATACGCGTCGAGCTTGTTGTACAGCCCGATTCCGCGACCTTCCTGGCGCAGGTACAGCACGTACCCGCCGACCTCGGAAATCCGCGCGACGGCCTCCGCCAGCTGCGGTCCGCAATCGCAGCGCGCGGAGTGGAAGACGTCGCCGGTGAGGCACTCCGAATGCAGCCGCACCAACGGCACCGGACCGGGTTTTCCCAGCACGAAGGCAACATGTTCGAGCCCGTCGGACAGTCCGGCGAACGTGACCGCCTCGGAACCGACCGCGGGACCTTCGCCGAACCGCAGCGGGATCCGCACGCGGGTGCGCACTTCGGGAACCGTCGTCATCGGGCTGCTCCTCTCCCCTCGGGCCATTCCGACCCTACCCAGAACCGCCGACAAAACCGCGGCGACGGAGTGCGGCCAAGGTCACGTAGGCTCGCGGGCATGGCCGACCGCCCGGAATTGTTCGTCCCCGAAACCGATCCCGCGCAGCTCGCCGACCTGCGCGCCCGGCTGCGCGCCACCCGCTGGCCGGACGCGCCGGAAGACGGCTGGGCGCTCGGCGCCGACGTCGGTTACCTGCGCGAACTGATCGCCTACTGGGCGGACGAGTTCGACTGGACGAAGCAGGAGTCCGCGCTCGCGCGACTGCCGCGCTACCGGGTCCGGCTCGGCGGGTCGCGGATCCACTTCGTGCACGCTCGCGCGGTCGCGCCGAACGGTCCGGCGCTGCCGCTCGTGCTGACCCACGGCTGGCCGGATTCGTTCTGGCGGTACTCGAAAGTCATCCCGTTGCTCGCCGACCCCGGCGCCCACGGCGGCGACCCGGCCGACGCGTTCGACGTCATCGTCCCGGACATGCCCGGCTACGGGTATTCCGACCGCCCGACCGGTCCCGCACCCGATTCCGTCGCGGTCGCCGGGCTGTGGGCCGAACTGATGACGGTCCTCGGCTACGCCCGCTTCGCCGCGGCGGGCGGCGACATCGGCAGCAGCGTCAGCCGTTTCCTCGCCCTCGACCACCCGGACCGGGTCGTGGCCGTGCACCGGATGGACGCCGGACTGCCCGCGTTCGTCCCGGACGATCTGACGCCCGAGGAACGCAGCTGGCTCCAGGACGCCACGGCCTGGGGCGCCGCCGAGGGCGCGTATGCCGGGATGCACCGCACCAAACCGCAGACCGCCGCCGTCGGCCTCACCGATTCGCCCGCCGGGCTGGCCGCGTGGATCGTGGAGAAACTCCGTGCGTGGAGCGACTGCGGCGGCGACGTCGAACGCGCCTTCACGAAGGACGAGATCCTCACCAACGTCACGATCTACTGGCTCACCGGCACCATCGGCTCGGCCATGCGGATGTACCGGGCCAACGCCGCGATCCCGCCGGAACAGCACGCCCGGCGGGTCGAAGTGCCGTCCGGTTTCTCGCTGTTCCCGGCCGACCTCGCCCGCGCGCCGCGCGCGTGGCTCGACCGGATGGCCAATACCGTCCGCATCACCGAACCGGAGCGCGGCGGGCACTTCGCGCCGTTCGAGGAGCCTGAGCTGTACGCGCGGGAACTCCGCGACTTCTTCCGTCCGTTCCGAACCGCCTAACTCCCCCACGTAGACGGCATCCATCCCTCCTGTCCCGCCGGCGGCAACGCAGGCGACAGCAACGCCAGATCCGGCGGCACGAGCACCGCCGCCGATACCAGCGCCGCCACCAGATCGTCGTCCGGCGCCCCAGGCCGGAACCGGAACCGCACCGAATCCAGCACCCCCGCCACGACCTCCGCGGTCCATCCGCCCTCCGGATCGAGCGCGGACAACCGATGCGCGGCCAGCGAAACGGGCACCGGACGCGGCCGTTCCTCGCGCCGCAGGAATCCCCGCGCCACCATGGCGAGCACGAACCGTTCGTCCGGCCGCAGCCGCCCGGCAGGGACCGGCGACGGCGTCCCGTCGGCGATCCGGATCTCCAGCACGTGCTCGCGGTCCCCCGAACCGCGCGCGTACACCGGGAGATAGCCGGGCGGCAGCGGAACCGGCGCGGCTCCGGCGAACAGCAGCCGGGACCGCGGCAGCCGCAGCGGCACCTTGCCGGTGGCCCGCACCCACCACCGGCCCGCGTGCCGCTCCACCGCTCCGTGGCGGCGGCTGACGCGGCGGTCGTCCTCGCCCAGCGGCACCGTCACCTCGGCGGTGTTCCGCCCGAACGTGACCGGACCCCGCCCGGCCGGCGGCACCAGGACTCCCCCCGCGCGTCCCAGCACCGCCAGCGTGCCCGGCGGAGACGCGAACCCGAGCGCCAGGCTCGGGTGCCCCGCGGGCAGCGTCCGCATCGCCTCCCCTGCCACGGACCCCCCCGCGGAGCCGCTGCCGGACCCCGGCCGGGCGGCCGCGAAAGCCCGCCGGGGGCGCGGAGCCGGATCCGCCGCGCGTCCCGAGTCAAGCAGGAGAGGCCGGGACCCCTCCCGGATCGTCGTCGGGCTCGAGCAGCGCCAGGTCCGGCGGGACCAGCGACGTCGACAGCAGCAGTTCCTTGATCAGGTTGTCGTTGAGCGCGTTCCCGACCGGTTCGCCGACCTCTTCCCGGGTCAGCCCGGCCACCCCGGCGCGGGCCAGCCGGGCGCGCACGGCGCCGACGAGGTGCTCGACGCGCTTGCTGCTCCAGCGCGCCTCCGGTTTCAGCTCCGACAGCTGCTCCGCGACCTGCCGCCACGCGAGCGGCTGCGGATACTTGTCCTGCAGCAGATACCGCTGCGCGAGCGAGACGAGGACGAGCCGTTCGTCCGGCGTGAGCCGCCACATCCGCGGCGGTTCGGTCACGTCCTGCGGCCGCGAATCCGGGCGGCGGCCGTCCGCGCCCGCGACGTACACCTCGAGCAGATGCTCGCGCCCGGCCGAACCGCGCACGAACGCCGCCGTGTAGCCCTCGGCCAGCGGCACCGGTTCCTCGTCCGGGAACAGCAGCCGCGAACCGGGCAGCCGGATCGGCAGCCTCCCGGTGTTGTGGATCCACCAGGAATCGCGGCGGCGCACCAGGAATCCCTGTTTCCGGCTGACCTTCCGGTCGTCCTCGCCGACGCACACGTGCACGTCGTCGCGGTTGCGCCCGAACAGCACCTGCCTGCCGTCGCGCGGAGGCATCCGCACGCCGCCGGTGACGGCGAGCGCGAAGATCGTGCCCGGAGGGGAAGGCGGGACGCCGTGCGCGAGGCTGCCGTGGTCCGGGCCCAGCTCTTCCGGCGTGCCGCCGGCGAACGCGGTCATGTCTTCGGCAGCTTTCCGGCCAGCGAACCGGCCAAGGCGGACACCGGCGCGCAGAGCCGGTCGGGCGGCCCGTCCCCTTTCACCACGACCAGCAGCCGTTCCACCCGCGGGTCCCCGTGCGCGTCGGTGTAGGTACGGTAGACGAGGACCGCCTGGCAGCTTCCCTCGGCGAAGCCGTCGGTCTTGAGATACGCGTCGTGGCCGCCGACCCGCACAAGCCGGCCGGTCGTGCCGTCCGGCGGCTGATCCCGGTCGAACAACACGGTCACCGAGCGGCTGGCCGCCGGGCTGTTCCAGTCGCACCGCCAGCCGCCGAAGCCGGGCTCCGTCCGGACCGGCGCGCCGACTCCGGCCGCCGAAGCGACCGTGCCCGCGTCGAGAAGCGAGCACGCGTCCGCGTACGCCAGGGAACCCGCCGGGAACGCCGTCGCACGCGCCGGAACCCCGGCCGCCGCCATGGCTTTCGTCGCCGAACCGACCGCGGTGTCAGCGGCCTGGCAGAGGTTGAGCTGGTATCCGTTGTCTTGGGACACCGTCACGTGCACCAGAAACCGGTCCTGCAGCTGGATCAGCCGCTCGCACTGGTCTGTCGGCGGAGCGGCGAACACCGTGAACGGCCCGGATTTCGACTGCGCGCCCTCCGGCGCGGCGCCGCCCACAGGAGGGCTCTCCAGCTCCACCTTGACGTCCGCCTGCAGGTCGCCGCGCCGCAGGACCGCGTCACAGCGGTTGAAGTTCCCGTAGTCCGGGACCGTTTCCGGGTCGCCGAACGGCCTCAGCGGAGCGGCATCGACCAGCCGGCACGGGTCCGCGGCCCGCGGGTCGGGACCGATTCCGAGTTTCGCCTGCGCAACCGGCGCGGTCGGCGGAGCGGCGGTGGTTTTCGCCGGGCGCGTCACGAAATACGCGGTGCCCACGATGGCGACCGCCGCGACCGCCACCCCGGCGATCAGCAGCCCGCGCCGGTTGCGCCGCCGCCGCGGCACCTCAACCGGCAGCGCGTCGATCCCCTCGGCCAGCAGTTCCCCCGCCGACACCGCGGTCGGCCGTTCGGCGGGATCGCGCCGCATCAGCAGTTCCAGCGTCGGCGCGAGACCGTCCGCGTGCCGCGCACGCGGGACCGCGCCCTCGGCGACCCGGCGGATGGTGGCGTACTCATTGCCGCCCGAGAACGGCGGCGAACCTTCGACGGCGGCGAAAAGCGTTGCCCCCAAGGAAAAAACGTCCGACGCCGCGGTGGGCGGATGCCCTTGCGCGACCTCCGGGGCGAGGTAGTCCGGCGTACCTCCGATGAGCGGCGAATCCGTCACCGTCTCGTCCGTGCGGACCGAGCGGGAGATCCCGAAATCGGTGAGCTTCGCGCGGCCGTCCGAGGCGATCAGGACGTTGCCCGGCTTGACGTCGCGGTGCACGATGCCGTGCTCGTGCACCGCGCCGAGCGCCGCCGCGATCTGCACGCCGATCTCGGCGACCGTGTGCGCGGGCAGCCGCCCTTCCGCGGCGAGGATTTCAGCGAGACTGCGCGACGGGACGTACTCCATCACCAGCCACAGCTCGTCGCCCTCGGCGGCGACGTCGAAGAAGGTGACCACGTTCGGGTGCAGCACCCCGGCCGCCAGCCGGGCCTCGCGGCGCAGCGTCCGCCCGCTCACCACGTCGGACAGCCGGGCCTGCTTGAGCGCCACCTCGCGGTCGAGCCGGTCGTCGCGCGCCCGCCAGACGACGCCCATGCCGCCGCTGCCGACGCGTTCCAGCAGCCGGTACCGGTCCGCGATGAGCTGGTCCGCGTGCACCGACGCTCCCCTCGGCGTGGTCCGACCCCTGTGAGGTAACTCGCAGTAACGATACTGCATCGCCTCCGTTCGCAGAAAGCGGCCCGGGACCCCTCCCGTCGTCCGGACCTACCTTCGCCGCGTCCCCCGACCGAGCGAAAGAAGGAGACCGATGCGCGCCCTCGCCCTCGCCGTCACCGCGGTCCTGGCCGTTGCCTTCGCCCCGTCCGCACAGGCCGCCGGGCCCCGGCTGCACCTCACCGCGGGCGGCACCCCGGATCAGCCGCGCGTGTACTCCGGCGGCGGGCAATCCGTCCGCGGCATCGACGTCGACGCCGACTGGGTCGTCGTCGACGGATTCACCCTCGACAGACCGTCCGCGCCCGGCGTGGAAATCCGCGGCAATCACGTGACCCTGAGGAACACCAGAATCACCGCCCCGCAAGGCGGAGACGGCGACGGCATCCGCTTCTTCGGCGATTACCTCGCGATCGAGCACAACACCATCAGCCGGACGTCGAACCGCGACGGTGCGCACGCCGACTGCATGCAGACCTTTTCCAGCGACAGCCCGCCGAGCAACCACGTCCGGATCGAAGGGAACCGCTGCGAGAAAATCGACAACATGTGCCTGATGGCCGAAGGCCCGAACGACGGCGAGGGCGACGGAAAAGGCCACACGACGGATTTCCTGATCAAGGACAACTTCTGCGAGACGCTGGTGGCTTCGCAGACGCTGATGTTCGAGGACGTCCAGCAGGCCACCATCACGGGCAACGCCTTCGCCGCGGGGCCCGATCACGCGATCGGCCTGGCGATCCACTCCACCGGCGCCCGCGTCGAAGGCAACCGCGTGGACCCGTCGATCCCCTGCGAGCTCGGCATCGACGATTCGTCGCGAGAGGGCTACGCCGGGCCGGAGCCCGCGTGCGCTCCGTGACTTTTGCGGACCTTTGCGGACCTTTGTGGACGGTCCGGCCGACCGCGCACCGTGACCGAAACCGCCGGAATTCGCCCGGATTCGGACAGTCGGGTGAATCCGAAGTGACGCGGTTCACCAGGGGACAGGGCGGGTATCTCCCCGATGACGGCACGCGGGCCGCCGAAGGAGAACTCCATGCTCAGTCATCACGAACGCGTCGAGCTGGACAAGATCGAGCGCTGGTTCGAAACCAGCGACCCGGAACTGGCGGCCGCCCTGCGCCGCGGCAAACCGGCCCGCTCCGCCGTGCTGCTCACCGCGTTCGCGATCCTGCTGGACGTCGCCGCGTGCGGCCTCCTGGTCGCGGGAATCGCCGGATCGAGTCCGGCGCTGACGGTCTGCGCCCTGTTCGCCGCGGCGGGCGGGGTGGCCGCGCACCTGGCCCGCTGCCGCGACCGCCGGTGACCGGCTGATCCGCTCCGCCGGACTCCCCGCGGTGCTGGTCCGCGTCCGCCCGTGACGGCCGCTCATGGCCAAAGCGGATGCCCTCTGGCCGGAACGCCGCTTCCGCAGGCACTGAACTCACCGGACCAGAGCACACACAACTCGACCCCCCAGCCCGCCTGGCCAGCACACCTCTAGCCCACCGCCGACGTCCACCGGACACCCCTTCCCCCGCCACCCACCATCGCCGGACTACACCGCGCTCCCCGACCACCAGCCCCGTCCGGGCCGCGACCCGGCCAGCACACCCCGCCGCCCGCCTCCGGATGCGCCGCCCGACCCCCGCACCGCACACTGGTCCGGTGTCCGACTGGGTGCTGCACGTCGACCTCGACCAGTTCATCGCGGCCGTCGAGGTCGCCCGGCGGCCGGAGCTGCGCGGGCGGCCGGTGATCGTCGGCGGGAAAGGCGATCCGGCCGAGCGCGCCGTCGTGGCCACCGCGTCCTACGAGGCGCGCGAGTTCGGCGTCGACTCCGGCATGCCGCTGCGGCTGGCCGTCAAACGCTGCCCGGACGCCGTCCTCCTCCCGGTCGACGCCCCGGCGTACCAGGAGGTCTCCGACCGCGTGATGGCCCGGCTGCGGGAATTCCCGGCGGTCGTCGAGGTGCTCGGCTGGGACGAAGCGTTCCTCGGCGCCACCGCCGACGATCCCGAAGCGCTCGCCGCGGAAATCCGGCGCGGAATCGAAGAAGAAACCGGGCTCTCGTCGTCCGTCGGAATCGGCGACAACAAACTCCGCGCCAAACTCGCCACCGGTTTCGCGAAACCGGCCGGAATCTACCGGCTCACCCAGGAAAACTGGTGGGACGTCATGGCCGAACGGCCCACCGACGCGTTATGGGGAATCGGCCGGAAAACCGCGAAGAAACTCGCCGAGGCCGGATACTCCACCATTCTCGATCTCGCCGCCGCCGATCCCGACGCGCTCGCCGCGCGGTTCGGGCCGAAACTCGGCCCCTGGTACCGACTGCTGGCCGGCGGCATCGGCGACGCCGAGGTGAGCGCCACCCCGTACGTCGCGCGTTCCCGAAGCAGGGAAACAACATTCCAGCAAGACCTCACCGACCCGGAAGCCATCGCCCGAGAGACCGCGACTCTCGCCGAACGCGTCGCGCAGGACGTCGCTGACGAGGGACGTCCCGCTGCCCGCGTCGCGGTCAAGGTGCGGTTCGCGCCCTTCCTGACCCACACGCACAGCGTGACGCTGCCCGCACCGTCCTCGGATCCGGCTGTGCTCTCCGCGGCGGCGCAAGACCTGTTGGGCCGCTTCACTTTCGGCAAGCCGGTGCGACTGCTCGGCGTCCGTGCGGAGTTCCCGCGCGCTTGACAGGTGCGGACCGGCCTTGCCAAGGTGGAATCGACGCACCCGCCTGGGTGCGGCTCCGGGCCGAGAGGCGCTGCGACGGGGTTTCCCGCCACGCTCGGCCCGCGGGACTTCGAGAGAAGGGCGCCTCCTGGTTCAGGAGGTGCCGCGTGTTACTGACGATTCCGGCCCGGTCAGCGCCGTCGCGCGACGTGCACCGTGTGGTCGGCGGCCAGCTCGACCGTGTCCGGCAACACCTGCCGAATCCGCTGGAAAACCTGTTGCCGCACCGAAATCGGCAGCATCAGGTACGCGGAGACCGTGGACAGCAGACCGACGTACTCGTCCGCGCGCAGCGTCAGCCGCTCCGAGACGACGAACTGCCGGACATCGGCGAACAGCTGGGACTTCTCGAGTTCCGTGCCCGGCCACCGCAGCTTGCTCTCCGGCGGTGTGCCGTCCGGCGACGGGATCTCCGCGCTGTCCAGAAACGGAGCCTGCGCCTCCTCGACCGCTTGCCGCACAACGGGATCCGCCAGCTCGGCGGGTCCGCCGACCGACGCGAACACCCCGCCGGGGGCGAGCAGCGCGGCGATCCGCGGCCACCGCCCGGCCGGGTCCGTCCAGTGCAGGGCCGCGGCCGAGTACACCAGCCCGTACTGCCGCTCCGGCCGCAGGTCCTCCAGCGCGCCTTGCCGCGTCTCGACCTCGGCGGGCACGTGCTTGCGCAGTTCGGCGAGCATCGCCGGATCCGGATCGGTCGCGGTGACCGCGATCCCCCGGCCCGCGAACACCCGGGTCATTTTCCCTGTCCCGGCCCCGATTTCGAGCGCGTCGGCGACCGGCGTGCCCGCGTAGTCCAGCACCCGCTCGGCTAGTTCGGCGGGATATCCCGGGCGGTACCGCTCGTACGCCTGCGCCACCGCCCCGAAAGTCAACGCGCGCTCGGTCATGCCCGGCATTCTGGCCTGACAAGCACCGCGCGCGCCTCCCCTTGTGAGCGCCAGCAAGACGCCGGTGCTCCATTCTGCCCGAAAAACCCCGAAAGGACCGGACAATGTCGCCTACCCTGCGTACCGTCGACGCCCTCGAGTTCGCGGTCGCCGACCTGTCGCTCGCCGCGGCCGGACGCATCCAGCTCGACCTCGCCGAGCACGAAATGCCCGGACTGATGGCGCTGCGCCGCGAGTTCGCGGAGTCCCAGCCGCTCAAGGGCGCGCGTATCGCGGGCTCGCTGCACATGACCGTGCAGACCGCGGTGCTGATCGAAACGCTCGTCGCGCTCGGCGCCGAGGTGCGCTGGGTGTCCTGCAACATCTTCTCCACCCAGGACGAGGCGGCCGCGGCGGTCGTCGTCGGCCCGGACGGAACCCCGGAGCGTCCCGAGGGCGCCGCGGTATTCGCGTGGAAGGGCGAAACCCTCGACGAATACTGGTGGTGCACCGACCAGCTGTGCCGTTTCCCCGGCGGCGAACCGCCGAACATGATCCTCGACGACGGCGGCGACGCGACCCTGCTCGTCCACAAGGGAGCCGAGTTCGAGAAGGCGGGCGCGGTGCCCGCCGCGCGCGAGGACGATCCGGAGGACTACCGGATCCTGCTGCGCACCCTGGCGGCCAGCCTGGCCGAGGATCCGCAGCGGTTCACCCGGATCGCCGGCGCGATCCGCGGGGTCACCGAGGAGACCACGGCGGGCGTGAACCGGCTGTACCAGCTCGCGGCCGCCGGCGAACTGCTGTTCCCGGCGATGAACGTCAACGACTCGGTCACGAAGTCGAAGTTCGACAACCGGTACGGAATCCGCCATTCGCTCCCGGACGGCCTCAATCGGGGCACCGACGTGATGATCGGCGGCAAGTACGCCGTCGTGTGCGGGTACGGCGACGTCGGCAAGGGCGCGGTCGAGGCGCTGCGCGGACAGGGCGCGCGCGTCGCGGTGACGGAGATCGACCCGATCTGCGCGCTGCAGGCCGCGATGGACGGGCTCGACGTGGTGGAACTCGACGACGTCGTGGAGCGCGCCGACATTTTCCTCACCACCACCGGCAATTTCGGCATCGTCTCGGCCGAGCAGATGGGGCGGATGAAGCACCAGGCGATCGTCGCGAACGTCGGCCACTTCGACAACGAGATCGACATGGCGGGGCTCGCGAAGGTCCCGGGCATCGTCAAAACCGAGGTCAAACCGCAGGTGCACACGTGGCGGTTCCCGGACGGGCACGCGATCATCGTGCTGTCCGAGGGCAGGCTGATGAACCTCGGCAACGCGACCGGGCACCCGTCGTTCGTGATGTCCGCGTCGTTCGCGAACCAGGTGCTCGCGCAGATCGAACTGTTCGGCAAGCCGGGCGGCTACGCGAACGACGTGTACCGGCTGCCGAAGCACCTCGACGAGAAGGTCGCGCGGCTGCACCTCGACGCGCTCGGCGTCCGGCTGACCAAGCTGACCAAGGAACAGGCCGAGTATCTCGGCGTGGACGTCGACGGACCGTACAAACTGGACCATTACCGCTACTGACCGAGCGGACCGGCACTGCCGGGAAAAAGGGGTCCTCCGGCTCCGAGGGGGAGGGAGAGCCGAAGGACCCCCGGTAGTGTTAGCACATCGCCAAGCAGCTTGTACACGGCCGGGTACCCGATCGGGTAGAGATGCCCCGGCTGCGCGGTGCGACGGACCCGGCCGCCGCCGCAGGTCAGGAAGCCTGCCGCAGCAGGGATTTCTCCGCTCCGGTGCAGGCGCACCCGGCGTCGAGGGTGTGACAGTCGATGATCAGGCCGTGCCGGACCCGGTCCAGGTCGAGGCAGGACGGGTCGGTGCACTCGGCGAACCCGCGGTCCGGGTGGACCACCAGGGTGCCGTGACAGTGGTCGATGCCGCTCGTGCAGAACGCGCACTCCATGCTCAGCCGCCTTCCGCTCAGGTATTCGAGTCCCCGGCGCCAGGTGCTCCGGGGCCGGACTCCTCTTTGGTACCACTGGAAATCTCGCCGCCGCAGAATACCGGGCGGCGTGTCGGCCCCCACGGTCCGGTGAAGTACGCCGCACTCGCTCACCCGGCGTGACGAACGGCATTTTCCGGACGGCAACGGTGAAATTTCACTATTCCGCGCCGCGGAACACTCCGCCCGAGCACCGGGCGCCGGCGAAAACCCCGCTCAGGCGCTTTTCGGCCGCCGAGCCCGCGCGGCCGGTTTCTTCGCCGCCGTTGTGCCGTCGCCGGCGGCTTTCTTCTTCTCCTTGGCAGGCCCGCGCGTTTTCTTCGCCGCCGACACGCTCGCTTCCAGCGCCGCCATCAGGTCGACGACCTCGGCCTTCTCCCCCTGTTTCGGCGCGCCGACCGTCTGGCCGCCGCCCGCCTTCGCCTCGATCATCGCCTCGAGCGCTTCGCGGTAGGAGTCGGAGTACTTTTCCGGTTCGAACACCGGCTCGGACAGCGAGTCGATCAGCGACCCCGCCATCGTCACCTCCTGCGGCCGGACCTGCGGCGGATCCTCGTGCAGGAACGGGAAATCCGGGACGCGGACCTCGTCGGCCCACAGCATCGTGGTCATCACGAGCACGTCGTCCACGACGCGCAGCAGTGCCAGGCTCTCCCGCTGGCGCACCGCGACCTTCGCGATCGCCACGTGGCTCGCCTTCTGCAGCGCGTCGCGCAGCACCACATACGGCTTGACCGCGTTCTTCTGCGGTTCCAGGTAGTAGGTGCGGTCGAACCGGATCGGGTCGATCGACTCCAGCGGCACGAATTCGAGCACGTCGATCGAACGCTGGGTGGGCAGCGGCAGTTCGGCGAGGTCGGCGTCGGTGATCACGACCATCTCGCCGTCGGGCAGCTCGTAGCCCTTGGCGATGTCGGAGTAGGGCACCTCCTCGCCGTCGATCGAGCAGAACCGCTTGTACTGGATCCGCCCGCCGTCGGCGACGTGCACCTGGCGCAGCGACACGTTCTTGTTCTCGGTCGCCGCGTACAGCTGGATCGGGATGCTGACCAGCCCGAAGGACACCGAGCCCTTCCACATCGACCGCATGCCGCGCACCTCCGCCGAGTTCGCCGGTACGTATTCACGCTCGGTCACCACCGTAGCCGCGATCGTCCGAATCCGACAGTCCGCGCAGGTCCGGGGCCTACGCGCAGCGACCGCGCAGCCACTGCCCGGCTCCTGTGTCCGGATCCGGTGTCGGATGATCGGGCGCGATCGGCCACGCGCCGTAGCGCCGCCCGGCCCGGTCGACGTCGACCGCGCTGGTGACGACGAGTTTCGCGCCGTCGGCCAGGGCGAACACGTCATTGGCGGTGGCGAATCCCGCGGTGGCCCCGCCGAACGTCGCGGCCCGGCCGAGCCCGCGGAAGGCGATCAACGTCGCCTCGCCCGAACTGGCGGTGATCCGCGAGGTCAGCACCGCGACCGGCGGTGCCGGACGGCTCAGCCGCACCGGGTTGACCTCGTCCGTGCGCGGGACCTCGCCGGACCAGGCCCGCCCGTCGCGGACGGACCAGAAGGTCGGAGCCGCCCCGGGTGCGGAGAACGAACCCGCGATCCCGTCCCCCAGCAACGGAGCCAGCACCGTCAGCATCGGCCACATGTTCCCGCCGGTGTCGTCGCGAAGATCGACGATCCAGCCGCACGAGGCCTGCGCTTCGACCGCCCGCAGCGCCGCCACCCCAGCCGCGACGTAACGCCGTTCGCCCGCGGGATCGGAGACAAAGCCGGGAATCTTCAGCACCGCGATGCCGTCCGACACGGAACTCGACGGCACCTCGATCGTCGCCGCCGACAGTGGCCGCGCTTGCGCGGGAGTGAGCAGTGCGCTGTGCGGGTTGCCCAGTTCGGCGAGCACGGTCCGGATCGCCGGATAAGTCCCGGAGTAGGTCGAAACCCCCTCGGCGGCGCGCAAGGCCTCGGCCTCCGCACGCGGCCAGTCGACCCGGTCCCGGTCGATCGAATGCGTCCGCAGCAGATTCAGCGCGCCGAGAAGATACGTCGGCGGCGTCGGCACGGACGGCTGGGCCGCGACCAGTCCGGCGCCGAGCAGCACCAGCGCGACGACCGCGGCCAGCGCTCTTCTCAAGCCGGCGAGCCCGGGAAATGCGGATTCTCGATCACGCCGACCAGGTTGCCGTCCGGTGCGCGCACCAGCGCGGTCCGGATCCCGCCGCCGAAGTCGGTCACCGCCGCGTGCTCGGCCGCGCCCTCCCCGACCAGCTTCGCCACCGCGGCTTCCACGTCCGGCACGCCCCAGTACGTCACCGGCCCGTCGCCGTTCTCCGCGCGGCCGTTCGGGTCGAGCGCCAGTTCGTAGCCGTGGACGCTGTACCCGACGTAGAACGGTTCGTCGAAGTACGGCGGCACCCCGAGCACCCGGGTCCACCACTCCTTGGCCACCGCCAGGTCCTCGGCCGGATACACGATCGTGCGCAGTCCGTCGAACATGTGTTCATCCTGGCACAGATCTCCCGCGCGGCCCCACACCTCTGCGAGAACGAAAATTTTCGCGGTCCGCATAATTTTTCGCACCACGCAACTTTCGCTGCTATTCTCGATCCGGTGACTTCCACCGCTCCCCTGGGCCTGCGCGAGCGCAAGAAGCGAGCCGCGCGAAGGGCGCTCGCCGACGCCGCGCTGCGGATCGCGCTCGAGCGCGGCCTCGACCAGTTGCGGGTGGAGGACATCGCGAGCGAGGTGGGCGTGTCCCCGCGCACCTTCAACAACTACTTTTCCAGCAAGGAGGAAGCTGTCTGCGCGTTCATCGTCGAACGGCAGGAACGCGTGCGCGAAGCGCTTCTGGCGAGGCCCGCCGACGAGCCGCTCTGGGACGCGGTCGTCAACGCCTCGCTCACGCGGTTCGCCGAGGAGGACCGCCCGAACCGCGAGGACGTGCGGCGGGTGCGCGCGATGATGAAGAACGGCGGCCTGTTCGGCGAGATGCTGCGCGCGTACGCGACCGTCGAGCGCGTGCTGGCCGACGCCATCGCCGAACGAGCGGGCGACCACGCAAATCCGTTGCACGCCCGGCTGATGGCGGGCATTGTGCAGAACGCTTCGCGCATCGCCTTCGAAACCTGGCTCAATTCGGACTCCGACGACGAAGAGTTCGTATCGATCTTCACCGGCCTCCTGCGGGAGGCAGCCGCGGGGATGCCCGCACTGGCCGCGTCCGGCGCGGCACGCTAGACCCGAACCGACGCCATTCACTTTTTTTGGGGGAGTGCCCGACCGTGCTGGTCACCTTGTTGCGCAGCTACCTGCGCCCGTACCGGGCCGCGCTGTGGCTCGTCGTCGCACTGCAACTGGTGCAGACGATCGCCGCGCTGTACCTGCCCACGCTCAACGCCGACATCATCGACGGCGGCCTCGTCAAGGGCGACACCGGCTACATCATCAAGATCGGCGGCGTGATGCTGCTGATCACGCTGGTCCAGATCGCCGGGTCGATCGGGGCCGTCTACCACGGCGCCCGCGTCGCCTCGGCCGTCGGCCGCGACCTCCGCGCCGGAGTCTTCCACCGCGTGCAGGATTTCTCCGCCCGCGAGATCGGCAAGTTCGGCACGCCGTCGCTGATCACCCGCACCACCAACGACGTCCAGCAGATCCAGCTGCTCGCCTCGCTCACCTTCACGCTGATGGTGTCCGCGCCGATCATGTGCGTCGGCGGCATCCTGCTCGCGCTGCAGCAGGATGTCCCCCTGTCGTCGCTGCTCGTCGTCATCGTGCCGGTGCTGGGCGTCGCGATCGGCCTCATCGTCATGCGGCTGCGCTCGGCGTTCCGGCTCATGCAGGTGCGCCTCGACCGGATCAACCAGGTCCTGCGCGAGCAGATCATGGGCATCCGGGTGATCCGCGCGTTCGTCCGCGACCAGCACGAGCGCGAGCGCTTCGGCCGCGCGAACGACGAGCTGTTCACGGTGTCGCTGCGGGTCGGCAGGCTGATCGCGCTGATGTTCCCCACCGTGATGCTGGTGGTGAACGTGTCGAGCGTCGCCGTGCTGTGGTTCGGCGGGCAGCGGGTCGACAGCGGGGCCATGCAGATCGGCGCGCTCACCGCGTTCCTGTCCTATCTGCTGCAGATCCTGATGGCGGTCATGATGGCCACCTTCATGTTCATGATGGTGCCGCGCGCGGAGGTCAGCGCCGAGCGGATCACCGAGGTGCTCGACACCGAGTCGAGCGTGCGCCTGCCGGCCGAGCCGCTCCCGGCCGGAGCCGAGCGCGGGCGCCTCGACCTCACCGGCGTCGAATTCCGGTACCCCGGCGCGGAAAAGCCGGTGCTGCAGGACGTGTCGCTGTTCGCCCGGCCCGGGGAGACCACCGCGATCATCGGCAGCACGGGCAGCGGGAAGACGACGCTGCTCAACCTGATCCCGCGGCTGATGGACGCCACGAAGGGCTCGGTCCGGGTGGACGGCGTGGACGTCCGCCAGCTCGACCCGGCAGTGCTCTCGTCGGTGGTCAGCATGGTGCCGCAGAAGCCGTACCTGTTCGCCGGGACGGTCGCCAGCAACCTCCGCTACGGCAATCCGGACGCGACGGACGAAGAGCTGTGGCACGCGCTGGAAGTCGCGCAGGGCAAGGACTTCGTCGAACGGATGGAACAGGGCCTCGACTCCCCCATCGCCCAGGGCGGCACGAACGTCTCCGGCGGTCAGCGGCAGCGCATCGCGATCGCGCGGATGCTGGTGCACCGGCCGGAGATCTACCTGTTCGACGATTCGTTCAGCGCGCTCGACTACGCCACCGACGCCGCGCTGCGCCGCGCGCTCGCCGACGAAACCCGCGACGCGACCGTCGTCATCGTCGCGCAGCGGGTCAGCACGATCCGCGGCGCGGACCGGATCATCGTGCTCGACGACGGCCGCGTCGTCGGCACCGGAACCCACCACGAGCTGATGGACACCAACGAAACCTACCGGGAAATCGTGCTTTCGCAGCTGACTGAGCAGGAGGCGGCGTGAGCGAGGAAACGAAAACCGCTGTCGCGCACGACGCCGACGAACCGGCCGCCGTCGCCCGCGACAAGACGCGGCCGCAACCCGTCGCGGGGCCCGGCCGGATGATGTCCGCGGGGATGCCCGCGGAGAAACCGCTCGACTTCAAGGGTTCGCTCGCCCGGCTGCTGCGGCTGCTGCGCCCGCAACGGGCGGCGCTGACCGGGGTGCTGGTGCTCGGCGCGATCGGCGTGGCGCTGACCGTCCTCGGGCCGAAGGTGCTGGCGCGGGCGACCGACCTGATCTTCGCCGGCGTGTCCAGCAGGCATCTGCCGGCGGGCGCGACCAAGGAGCAGGTGATCGAGGGTCTGCGGGCCCGCGGCGAGAACACGCTGGCCGACATGTTCACCCGCGTCGACCTGGTGCCCGGCCACGGCGTCGACTTCACCGCGGTCGGCCAGGTGCTCATGATCGTGCTGGCGCTGTACGTCTTCGCGGCGTTCCTGGGCGTCATCCAGGCGCGGCTCACCACGAATCTCGTGCAGGGCGCGGTGTTCCGGCTGCGCCAGGACATCGAGGCGAAGTTCGCGCGGCTGCCGCTGCGCTATTTCGACCGCCAGCCGCGCGGCGAGGTGCTGAGCCGGGTCACCAACGACATCGACAACCTGGCGCAGTCGCTGCAGCAGACGCTGTCGCAGATCGTCACTTCGCTGTTCACCGTGCTGGGCGTGCTGGTGATGATGTTCGTGATCTCGCCGCTGCTGGGCGCGATCGTGCTGCTGACGGTGCCGCTGTCGGTGTTCGTCGCGGCCAAGATCGGCAAACGCGCGCAGCCGCAGTTCATCCGGCAGTGGTCGACGACCGGGAAGCTCAACGCGCACATCGAGGAGATGTACTCGGGCCACTCGCTGGTGCACGTCTTCGGCCGCCGCAAGGAGGCCGAGGAGCTCTTCCGGCAGCAGAACGAGGCGCTGTACGAGGCGAGCTTCAAGGCGTCGTTCATCTCCGGCACGATCCAGCCGGGAATGATGTTCATCGGCAACCTGAGCTACGTGCTGGTCGCGGTCGTCGGCGCCCTGCGGGTCGCGTCCGGCAGCCTGACCCTGGGCGACGTGCAGGCGTTCATCCAGTACTCGCGCCAGTTCAGCCAGCCGGTCACGCAGATCGCGAGCATGGCGAACCTGCTGCAGTCCGGCGTCGCCTCGGCCGAGCGGGTGTTCGCGCTGCTGGACGCGAAGGAGCAGGAACCGGAGCCGGAGCAGCCGCGGCGCCCGGAGGTCGTGCGCGGCAAGGTCGAATTCGAGCACGTGTCGTTCCGCTACCTGAAGGACACGCCGCTCATCGAAGACCTGTCGCTGTCGGTCGAACCCGGCAGCACCGTCGCGATCGTGGGCCCGACCGGCGCGGGCAAAACCACGCTGGTCAACCTCCTGATGCGGTTCTACGAGATCGACGGCGGCCGGATCACCCTGGACGGCGTCGACATCAAGGCCATGGACCGCGAAGAACTGCGCTCGAAGACCGGCATGGTCCTGCAGGACGCCTGGCTGTTCGGCGGCACGATCGCGGAAAACATCGCGTACGGCGCGGACAACGTCACCCGCGAACAGGTCATCGAAGCCGCGAAGGCAACCTACGTGGACCGCTTCGTGCGCACCCTCCCAGACGGCTACGACACGGTGCTGGACGACGAAGGCGGCACCGTCAGCACCGGCGAAAAGCAGCTGATCACCGTCGCACGAGCCTTCCTGGCCAAGCCCGCGATCCTGATCCTGGACGAGGCCACGAGCTCGGTGGACACCCGCACCGAAGTGCTGATCCAGCACGCCATGAACTCGCTGCGCACCGGCCGCACGAGCTTCGTGATCGCCCACCGCCTCTCCACCATCCGGGACGCCGACGTCATCCTGGTGATGGAAAACGGCAACATCGTAGAACAAGGCAACCACGAAACGCTCATCAACGCAGGCGGCGCCTACTCCCGCCTCTACGCAGCCCAATTCGCAGAAGCCATGGCAGAAACCGAATAACACATCCCACACACACAAACAGGCCTCCGAGGAACCACTTCCTCGGAGGCCCTTCCCATCCCACCGCAACCAACGCACCCAACCCACCAAGCACCCACACCACCCCCGCACCCCGATACGAAGCCTTCCCTGCGGTTCGGGGGTGCTTGTCAAGGCATCTTTCCCGCCTTGACAAGCACCCCCGAACCGTCAGCACACTGGGCTTCGGGGTGCCCCCAACTCAGACAAGGCGCAATGTCGCCGCCAGGCGACGAGCCGAACCCCGACGCCCCACCTCAAATCCGAGGAATATTCCGCAAATTAGACTTGGCCAATTCCAGCATCTTCCCCACTCCCCCGCTCAACACCGTCTTGCTGGCCGCCAACGCAAACCCCTTCACCTGCGCCGCGGTGATATTAGGCGGAATAGACAACGCATTAGGATCCGTAACCACATCCAGCACCGCCGGCCCGTCGTGCGCCAGAATGTCCCGGATCCCCTCCCGGACCTCCCCGGGCTTCTCCACCCGCCGCGCATGCAACCCGGCCGCCCGGGCGATGCCCGCGAAGTCCACCTGATCGTGGTCGGTGCCGAACTCCGGCAACCCGTCCACGAGCATCTCGAGCTTCACCATCCCCAGCGAAGAGTTGTTGAACACCACCGCCTTGACGGGCAACGCATGCGTCTTGAGCGTCAGCAGCTCCCCCATCAACATCGCGAGCCCGCCGTCGCCGCACATCGCCACCACCTGGCGCCCAGGCGCGGCAGCCTGCGCCCCGATCGCGTGCGGCAACGCATTGGCCATGCTGCCGTGCACAAACGACCCCAGGATCCGCCGCCGCCCGTTAGGCGTGACGTACCGAGCGGCCCAGACGTTGCACATCCCAGTGTCCACAGTGAACACCGCATCGTCCGCGGCTTCCTCGTCCAGCACATCCGCGACATACTCCGGATGCAGCGGGATGTGCTTGGACACCTCGTTGGTATAAGCGTCGACGACCCGCTGCAGTCCCCGCTCGTGCTTGCGCAACATGGCATGCAAGAACGACCGATCAGTACGCTCCCGCAGCCGGGGCAGCACCGCGCGAATCGTCGCCCCGACATCCCCCTGCACCCCGAATTCGAGGACCGACCGACGCCCCATCCGGGCGGGGTCGATGTCCACCTGCACGGTGTTCCGCTGCGGCAGGAAGTTGTCGTACGGGAAGTCCGTGCCCAGCAACAACACGAGATCCGCCTCATGCATCGCCTCGTAGCAGGCCCCATAGCCGAGCAGCCCGCTCATCCCGACGTCGAACGGGTTCGAGTACTGCACGAACTCCTTGCCCCGCAACGAATGCCCGACGGGCGCCCCGACCGCGTCCGCGAGCGCGAGCACCTCGTCGTGCGCGTCCCGGCATCCCGCGCCGGCCATGATCATCACCTTCTCCGCCCGGTCGATCCGGTCGGCGAGGCGAGCGAGGTCAGCCTCAGCAGGCACCACCGCCGGCGGACTGCCCAGCGAAGCGGACTCGCCAGTGGCGTGCGCGGCGGGCTCGTGCGACACGTCGCCGGGCAGCACCAGCACCGCGGCCCCGCGCCGGCCGACTGCGTTCTGCACCGCGATCCGCGCGAGCCGCGGCATCTGCTCGGGTGAGCTCACCATCTCGCAGTAGTGGGAGCATTCGGCGAACAGGTGCTGCGGATGCGTCTCCTGGAAGAACCCGGTGCCGATCTGCGTCGAGGGGATGTGCGAGGCGATCGCGAGCACCGGCGCCCCGGAGCGGTGCGCGTCGTAAACCCCTTGCAGCAGATGCAGATTGCCCGGCCCGCAGCTGCCCGCGCACACCGCGAGGCGTCCGGTGAGCTGCGCCTCGGCCGCGGCGGCGAACGCGCCGGCCTCCTCGTTGCGCACGTGCACCCAGTCGATCCCGCCCCGTGCCGAACCGCCGGTGCGGCGCACCGCGTCCACCACCGGGTTGAGGCTGTCGCCCACCACCCCGTAGATCCGGTGCACCCCGGATTGCACCAGAACGTCGATCAACTGGTCGGCCACCGTCGCCATGCGCCTGCGTCCCTTCGTGAGAGTCCCTTCGCAGTCTGGCATCGATCGAGCGAACCGCCACCGCATTGACAGGTATTGTTGTCAATGGCACGGTGAACGACACCGACCACGAGGAGGACGCCGCCCATGCCCCGCGAGTTCGAGGTGCGCAAAGAGGTTCAGCTGCCCGCGGACCCGGAGGCCGTGTGGGAGGCGGTCGCGACCGGGCCCGGCATCGATTCGTGGTTCATGGGCCGCCACGAGGTCGACGCCGAGGCCAAGCGGATCCGGTTCCGCCTCGGCGAAATGCGCACCGAGGCGGAGATCACCGCGTGGGACCCGCCGCGCCGGTTCGCCTATCGCGGCGAGCCGGCCGAGGACGGCACGTTCGACGCGATGGAGTTTCTCGTGGAAGCGGCCGAAGGCGGCACGTCCGTGCTGCGGTTCGTGCACCGGGGTTTCGTCCAGGACGGCTGGGACGACGAGTACCACGAGTCCTTCGCGGTCGGCTGGGAGATGTACCTGCACACGCTCGCCCAGGTGCTGGCCCATTTCCCCGGCCGCTTCGCGACCTACGTGACCGCGGATGGCCCGGCCTCGTCCGCGAGCCGGGAAGCCTGGCCGAAGCTGCTGGCGGCGCTCGGCCTGCCCGCTGAACCCTCAGCCGGGCAAGCGGTCCAATTCAGTGTCGGCGACGACGTAATCGAGGGCGTCCTCGACTACTCGACCCCGAATTTCGCCGGAGTCCGCACCGAGGACGCCCTCTACCGGTTCCACGAACGGTCACTGCTCGGCATGCCGGTCGCGGTCGGACATCACCTGTTCCGGCCGGACGTCGACGAAACCGCCGAAAGCGCGACCTGGAGCCGCTGGCTCGCCGACGCGCTCAGCTAACGTCAGCGGCGGCGCAGCAGCAACGCCGCGCCACCGGCCGCCACGACGACTCCGGCGATCACGTTGCCGGTCACGGCACCGGCCGACGGCACTGTCTCGTCGCCGTAGCGAAGCAAGAACGGAGACACCGCGGCCCACAGCCCGAGCACCGGCAGCACCCAGGTCAAGGCCAGCACGCCGGAATCGCGGGCCCGCATGGCGGCGAAGACGACGATCGCCAGCCCCGCGACGGTGTTGCTCACCGCGAGTTCGGCGGCCCCGCCGAAGCGCAGCAGCCACGGCGCGGCGATCAGGTACAGCCCGGCCAGCACAGCGAGGCCCGCTGCACCCCCGGACACCGCGGTCTTGCCGGACATCGTGCTGGTGGACATCACGGATCACCTCAGCAGATCTCGGTTCCACCTCACGGGTACCCAGATTCCGGGCCGGGATTCACGCCCCCGCGGCGGCGCACGCCTCGCGCAGGCCGCGGCGCACCGGCGCCTTGATCCCGGCCACCGCGAACGCACGCAGCACGAGCGGTCCGGTCGCGACGATCGAAAGCGCTGGCCGAACACGGCTCGTCTCTTCGAGCGCGCGCAGCCCGGCACAGCTGACATAACCGACCCGCGACAGGTCCACGACCAGTTTCCCGCCGGCTCCGGAGGCGGCCGACAGCGCCGAGCGGAACTGCCCCACCGACGCGATGTCGATCTCGCCCGCAGCCGTGACCAGCACGATGTCGCCGTCCCTCCGGCTGGTGAAAACGGTGAGACCGGCAGCCCCGCGAGCACCCATTGGCGGAACGGTACGCGTCCGCACGGCGCCGGCAAACCCGTCCTGCCTCAGCCGGGTGGGGCAGTTCACCGGAATGTCACCGCGAGGCCAGCAGTTTTTCGCGCAGCTCCGGCTGATCGGCGAGACCTTCCCGGACCGTGCGGTCGACGAACGGCCGCATCCCCTCGTGCGGGGCGAGCGACCAGTCGAGCGGGCCGAGCGGCGGCCGCGGGTCGTATTCGATGCCGAACTGGACCAGCCGCGCGGCGTCCGTTCCGCTCATCCGCTCCACCAGGTGCAAGGCCAGGTCGATGCCCGCCGACACCCCGGCGGCGGTGATCACCGGGCCGCTGTCGGCCCAGCGCTGCCGGACCGGCGTGGCCCCGAACGCCCGCAGAGCGTCCAGGAAAGTCCAGTGCGTGGTCGCCTCGCGGCCTTCGAGCAGGCCGGCCTGGCCGAGCAGCAGCGAGCCGGTGCACACGGACGTCATCAGCTCGGCGGACGTCGCCGCCTGGCGGAGGTAGCCGATGAGCTTCTCGTCGCCGAGCGCGCGCAGCGTCGGAGCGCCGCCGCCGGGCACCAGCACCCAGGACGGATCCGGAACCTGGTCGAAGGTGTGACTCGGCGCGATCCGCAGCGGCGTGTCGGTTTCCGTGGTTTCCAGAGTCTCGCCCACGACCGCCACGCGGACCGAGGGATCGGCCGCCGCGAAGGAGGTGAGGACCTGCAGCGGGCCCACCAGGTCGAGGATCGTCAGGCCGGGGTACACGACGAACGCGAAGGTTTTCCGGGTCATGCCGCCACCCTCCCGGGCCCGCGGGGTGGCCGGGACACGCGTGTCCGAAATCCTGCGAACCCGGTTGATCCGGCCGGGCGAGCTGCTACGGTGCGGCCATGCCGAGTACCGCCCGGCAGGTCGTGATCCTCGGGTACCCCGACGCGGAACTGCTCGACATCGCCTGCGTGTCCGACGTTTTCGACGCCGCCACCCGGCTCGGCGCGGCCCGGCCGTACGAGGTCCGGCTCGCCACCGTCGACGGGCTCCCCTTCGCGTGCCAGTCCGGGCTCACGCTCGCCCCGCACGTCCGGATCGACCAGGTTCGCGGCCCGCTCGACACCTTCGTCGTCGCGGGCGGACTAGGCCACCACGCCGCCGCCAAGGACGAACGGCTGCTCGCGCACGTGCGGCGGTTGTCGCAGCTCAGCAAGCGCACGGCGTCCGTCTGCACCGGGGCGACGGTGCTGGCCGCCGCTGGCCTGCTGAGCGGCCGACGTGCCACCACGCACTGGGCGCACGCGGCGCGGCTCGCCGAGCAATACCCGTCGGTGACCGTCGATCCGGTGCCGCTCTTCGTGCGGCACGGCGACGTCTACACCTCGGCGGGCGTCACCAGCGGGCTCGACCTCACCCTCGCGTTCATCGAGGAGGACCACGGCCCGACGCTCGCACGCGAGGCCGCCCGGTCCCTGGTCACCTACCTGCAGCGGCCCGGCAACCAGGCGCAGGTGAGCATGTTCCTCGCCGGTCCGCCGCCGGAACACCGGCAGGTCCGCGACCTCACCGCGTACGTCGCCGAGCACCTCGCCGACGACCTTGGCGCCCACACGCTCGCGAAACAGGCCGGCATCAGCACCCGCCAGCTGACCCGGCTGTTCGACGCCCACCTCGGCACCACGCCGGGGAAATACGTGCGGACCGTGCGCGCCGAACACGCCGCCCGCCTGCTGTCCGGCACCGACCTCCCGCTCACCGCGATCGCGCGACGCTGCGGTTTCGGCTCCACCGAGACGCTCCGGCAAGCGTTTCTGGACCATTTCGACACTCCGCCCTCGGCCTATCGCCGGGTGCACCTGCGTTCTGCGCACGCCTGAACGAAACGCCCGCTTCCTCCCCCACCCGGTACGGGTGAACCGGGAGCCGGGAGGGCAGGATGTCCGCCGTGGCACCGCACGACTACCCAGACCAGGACCCCGACGACACCGGCCCGCTGCCGCGCGTGCCGGGCGAGCCCGCGTCCCCGTCCTCCGCCGTGCCACCGCCGGTTTCTCCGGCCTCGCCGCCGCGCGCCCGGCCGGACGGGCCGCGCCGCCCGCGCCGCGCCGAACCCGCGCGACCGGCCGACCGGACCGGCGAACCCGGACGACCGGCTGAGCGTTCCGGCACTCCCGGTCGCCCCGGCGAACCGGGACGGCGACCCGAGCGGTCCGGCGAACCCCGGCGTCCGCGTGCCGCCGCGCCGCGGCCTGCTCAGCCCGGCGCCCCGCGCTCGGCGCAACCGGGCTCCGCTGACGCCCGCGGCTCGCACTCCGGCGAACTGCGCTTGCCCCGCCGCGCGGGCGACACTCCACCGCCCGGCACCCGCCGCCGTCCCCCGGCCCGGCCGCCACAGTCCGAAAAGGACACTCCGCAACCCGCCGCGGCCAAGGAAACCCCGCCGGCCACCGGACACGGCCACGGTCACGGGCACGGCCACGGTCCGGCCGCCCCCGCGTCGCAACGGGTCCGCAAGCTGCTGATCTGGCTCCTCGCCCCGCTGGCCCTGGCCACCGTCGTCGGCATGATCGTCCTGTACCCGTGGGGCAGCTCCCTGCCGAAAAGCGCGGTGCCGCAAGGCACTCCGGTGCAAGCGGCGATCACGACCGCGACGTCCGGTCCCTGCCTGCAACCCGGCCAGGTGCAGGTCGGCTCGCAGCCGGACCCGAACGCGAAACCGTGCCTGACCGTCGACCTGCAGATGTCCGATGGCCCGGCGGCCGGGAAACCGGTGCGGCTGACCGTGCCGATCGAACCGAGCACGCCGCGATTCACCGCGGGCGACAAGGTCGTGCTCGCCTACAACGGCGGCAATCCGCTCGATCCGCAGTCGTTCACGCTCGTCGATTTCCAGCGCGGCACCCCGCTCGTGCTGCTCGCCGCGCTGTTCGCGATAGCCGTACTCGTGCTCGGCCGCTGGCAGGGGGTGGCGGCGCTCGTCGCGCTGGTGCTGAGTTTCGTGGTGATCGTGCTGTTCGTGCTGCCCGCGATCCTCGCCGGGGAGAACCCGCTGGTGGTGGCGATCGCCGGGGCGGGCGCGATCATGTTCCTCGCGCTGTATCTGACGCACGGGCTGTCCGCGAGAACCTCGGTCGCCGTATTGGGGACGTTGGTCAGCCTCGCGCTGATCGGGATCCTGTCGGCGATCTTCTCCGCCGCCGCGTCGCTCACCGGCCTCGACGACAGCACCACGACGCTGATCGCCTCGCTCGGCCACGGCATCGACGCCCGCGGCCTGCTGCTGGCCGGCATCGTGATCGGCGCGCTGGGCGTGCTCGACGACGTGACGATCACCCAGACCAGCGCGGTGTGGGAACTGCGGCGCGCGAACCCCTCGCTCAGCTGGCGGGAGCTGTACAGCTCAGGCCTGCGGATCGGCCGCGACCACGTCGGGTCCGCGGTGAACACGCTGGTGATGGCCTACGCCGGGGCCGCACTGCCGGTGATGCTCTACTCCGCGATCTCCGGCGTAGGCCTCGGCTCGCTGCTCGGAAGCGAGGACATCGCCGCGGAAATCATCCGGACGCTGGCCGGTTCGGTCGGCATCGTCGCCGCGGTGCCGGTGACCACCGTCCTGGCGGCCCTGATCGCCGCACGGGAGCCGGTAGAACACCTCATCAGCACCAGCAAACCCGCTGAATCACACTAGCCACACGCTGGCTGACCCGGTCGGGCGCGGGCGTCGCGGATGAGGTACGAAGACCGCGACCCCGCACCCGAGGAGGGGCTGTGTTCTCAGCCGTCCTGGCCGGACCCCGAGTCACCGTGCACCTGATCCGCCGCTTGTTCGCGTCGGTGCTGGAAGCCGCCGAAACAGTCCCGCGGATCGCCACCGCACTCGACGAAGTCCGCGCGACCCTCCGTCACGTGGAACGGCTTCTCGCCTACGTCGCCGAGGAACTCCCCGAACTGGCCGACCAGCTCGACCGCATCCGCGCTCGCGTCGACGGCCTGGAAGAACACACCCGCGAACCCGCCGGACACGAATAATCCGCCTGAGGACCTGCTCGAACTCGACCACAACGCGGGATCGCGGAATGAAGGCGATCCCGCCGCGACGGCGGAGCCGGCGCCAAACTACAGCGCCGCGACGAACCGGCTGACCGCTTCCATCGGAAACCGCTGCAGGTACTTCCCGGCAGGCGCCGCCGAAGCCAGCCGGTACAACGGCCGCTCCGCCACCGCGTCGCCCCGAGCCTCCGCGCGCAGCTCCGCCACCAGCAGCTCCGAGAACACCAGCCCGTTCGCCTCGGTGTTGTTCAGCACCGCGTCCGCCAGCCGGCGCAGTTGCAGCGCCCCCAGCTCGCGGCCGCCCGTTCCGGAAAACACTGCCAGGTCGAGCTTCACCGCCCGCCGCCGGTGCCCCGCGTTCACGAGCAACGCCACCGTCCGCGTGCCGCGGACGTCGCTGATCACCACGTCCAGCCGCGGTGCCTCGACCAGGTCCACCCGCCGGACGCCCCACGTGCGCACCACCAGCGTCGTGCCCTCCAGCCAGATCCGGCGGCGGTACGCGTACAGCACCACGTAGATCAGCGGCAGCGCGACGACCGCCGCCACGATCAGCCCGGTCAGCTGCCCGCCGATCAGCCCTGCGATCCCGCCGAACGCCGCGGCCAGGATCAGCACGCCGAAGACGCCGGACCACGCGCGGCGGCGGCGCAGCTTCGGCTCGTCGGCGAACAGCGGCAGGCGCTCCGCCGGCTTCCCGGTCACTGCACGGCTCCCGGCACGAAGGGGTTGGCGGCGCGCTCGCGTCCGATGGTCGTCGCCGGTCCGTGGCCGGGCAGCACGACGGTGTCGTCGGCGAGCGTGAGCAGTGTGCGCAACGAATTCTCCAGATCGGAGCCGGATCCGCCGGTGCGCCCGACCGATCCGGCGAAAAGCGTGTCCCCCGTGAACACCAGCCTGCCACCCTCGCCGGTCTCCACGGTGAACGCGACCGAACCCGGCGTGTGCCCGGGCAGCGGGAGCACCCCGACAGCCAGCCCGGCCGCCTCGACCTCTCCCGCGGCGAGCGGTTCGAAGGGCCCGTCGTACCACTCGGCGTCGCCCGGATGCAGCCGCAGCGGCACTCCGTGCGCCCGCGACAGCTCGGCGGCCGCGCCGACGTGGTCCGGATGGCCGTGTGTGGCGAGCAGCGCGACCGGCGTCAGAGCGTGTTCCGCCAGCGCGCCGGCCAGCGGCTCGGCGGCTCCCTCGCCCGGGTCGACGACGAGACACGGACCTCCCGCGGCGGGAGCCAGCAGATAGCAATTCGAGCGCAGCGGACCCGCGGCGAACCCGGCGACGAGCACCGAACCCTCCTCCCCGGAAGCGGCCTTGATCACGACCCGCTGAAGACTAGCCGCCCCTGTACGGAGTCCTAACAGGCTGTGCCCATACACTGCCGCTACCTCAGACGTGTGACTTCGAGCGGAAACTGGAGGGCGGGTGGCGACCAACCAGCAGCGCCGAGAAGCCGCAAAGCGCAAACTCGAGCGGCAGCTCGTGCGCCGGGCGGAACAGGCGAAGCGACGCAAGATCGTGGGCGCTGGAGTGGTCGGCGGTGTCGTCCTCATCGTCGCCGGTCTCGTGGTGTGGATCGTGAACAGCGGCGGCAGCGGCGACCAGCCGGCCGCGGCGCCGCCGTCGAGTTCCGCGCCGCCGGTCCCGAGCGTCACGAACATCCCCACCGAGCGCACCGCGCTCCCCAAGCGCCCCAAGGCGCTGCCGAACCCGACGACGTGCTCGTACCCGGCCGACCCCAGCGGCAAGCCGCCGTCGGGCAAGAAGGCGACCGCGCCGGACGGCAAGAACGTGTCCTCGTCCGGGACCGTGAACATCACGATGAAGACCACCCAGGGCGACATCCCGATGACGCTCGACCGTTCGCTCGCGCCGTGCACGGTCCAGGCGTTCGAGAGCCTCGCGAAGCAGGGTTTCTACACCGACACGATCTGCCACCGCCTCGGCGTCACCGACCTGCAGATGCTGCAGTGCGGCGACCCGGACGCGAAGGGCGACGTGACGACCGACGGCCGCGGCGGCCCGGGCTTCACCGTGCCGGACGAGTTCATCGACACCGCGAAGTACGGCCGCGGCATCCTCGCGATGGCCAACACCGGCCAGCCGAACAGCGGCGGCAGCCAGTTCTTCATGGTCTACGGCAACGCGCCGCTGCAGCCGCAGTACACGATCTTCGGCAGCATCTCCGACGAGGGCCTGAAGGTCCTCGACAAGATCGCGAAGAACGGCATCGGCGCGATCGGCCAGGACGGTTCGACCGGCGAGCCCAAGCAGCCGGTCAAGTTCACCGCGGTCACGGTTTCCTGAGTTGACAGTGCGCGTCGAGATCGGCGGGGGCCCGCCTGGCACCCCCGGTCCCGCTGCCGC
>NZ_JACJHR010000080.1 GCF_014174495.1 Amycolatopsis echigonensis | reverse complement strand
GCGCGCTGTCGTGGGACCCGATCGGCAAGACGCTGATCACCCAGCAGCTGCGCGACCACCACAACAACCTGATCCTGCCGACCGTGCCGATCCTGCTGGTCGACGTGTGGGAGCACGCGTTCTACCTGGACTACAAGAACGTGAAGCCGGACTACGTCAACGCCCTGTGGAACATCTTCAACTGGGCCGAGATCAGCAAGCGCTTCGACAACGCCGTCGCCGGCGGCAACGGCCTCCTGCTCAGCTGAGGCCCTCGCGGCCCCCCGGGGCCCGGCCGGGAAACGGCCGGGCCCCGTTTTTTCGCTTGACCTGGAGTGCACTGGAGGTGTGAGAGTGGAACCCATGGACGTCGACGCTTACCTAGCCCGCCTGGACCTCCCAGTGCCCGCGGCGGCCGACCTGACCGCGCTGCGCGTGCTGCAGGAGCGGCACCTGATGCACGTCCCGTTCGAGAACCTGAGCGTGCACCTCGGGGAACCCATCGAACTCACCGAACAAGCACTCTTCGACAAGCTCGTGCGCCACCGCCGCGGCGGCTTCTGTTACGAGCTGAACGGTCTTTTCGCCGCCTTGCTGCGCGAGCTGGGCTTCGCCGCGACGCTGCACGCGGCCCGCGTTTTCGACGATTCCGGAGTGCCCGGCCCGCCGCTGGACCACGCCGCCATCCTCGTCCAGCTCGACGACGAGCAGTATCTGGTGGACGTCGGTTTCGGCCGGTTCAGCCGGCAACCCCTGGCGCTGTCCGCCGTCGAACCCCAGTGCGACGCGGAGGGCGAGTACCTCCTCCTGGACGCCCCGTACGGCGACGTGGACGTCCTGCGCGACGGCAAGCCCGAGTACCGCCTCGAGCGCCGCCCGCGGCAGTTGTCGGACTTCGCGCCGATGGCGTGGTGGCAGTCGACTTCGCCGCAGTCGCACTTCACGCAGACGCTGACCTGCTCCCGGCCGACCGCCCAGGGCCGCGTGACGCTGTCCGGAGACCGGCTGATCGAGACGGTCGACGGCGTGCGGCACGAAGTGCTGCTGCCGAACGACGAGGCCGTGCGAGTGGCGTACCACGTGTACTTCGGCCTGCGGCTGCGCCGTCTGCCGATGCGACCGGGCGAGCATCCGCTCGGTGCCTCCGGCGACGCGTTGACCACGTCGTGAGCGTTCGCCGCGGTTCTCGCCGCGGTGAACGCTCACGATCCACCCGCTGAACGCCCTTGCCCTCACGAGGAACAGCCCCGACCATGAACAGAGCCCCGCCTCCCGGGGTTCCCAGGGTGCGGGGCTCTGTCCGTTCCCGAACTGACTGCCGCTCCCACCACGAAGCGGACATGTATGAGGTTAGCCTAACCTCACCAGTAGAAGCAAGGCTGTCCCACCGGAGACCTCAGTCTCACCCGCGCGAGTGACGACTTTCGCCGGGTCTCCACTGCCCCGCCAGCCATTCCCGCAGGTCAGACCCGTTCCCGCGGCAGGATCCGCAGACCGTTGCCCAGCCGTCGGGGCCACCGGACGCCGCCGCGCCGG
The DNA here is from genome assembly GCF_014174495.1 of Amycolatopsis echigonensis. Taxonomy (GTDB): domain Bacteria; phylum Actinomycetota; class Actinomycetes; order Mycobacteriales; family Pseudonocardiaceae; genus Amycolatopsis; species Amycolatopsis echigonensis. The sequence continues at coordinate 37,896 of NZ_JACJHR010000080.1, read as the reverse complement.
ATCAGCACCACCGCGCACACCACCGCCGCGATCGCCGAAATCGCGCCGCCGATGTAGAACGGCGACCGGCCGCCGAACGCGTCGGCCATCCAGCCGGTCATCGGCCCGCCGATCGGGTTCCCGCCGATCAGCACCAGCACGTAGATGCCCATCACGCGACCACGCATCTCCGGCGACACCGACGTCTGCACCAGCGCGTTCGCCGTGTTCAGGAAGGTGATCGTGGCGAACCCGAGCGGGATCAGCCCGATCCCGAACGCCAGGTAGGTCGGCATGAACGCGGTGCCGAACTCGAACACCCCGAGCAGCCCCGCCGACACCAGCATCAGCCGCACCCTGGGCCGGCTCTTGACCCCGCGCCGCGCGGACGCCAGCGCGCCGGTGAAGGTGCCGACCGCGACGAGCGTCGACAGCAGGCCGTACCCGTCGGCTTGGGTGTGGAAGACGTTCGCGGCGACGATCGGCAGCGACGTGAAGTAGGTGATGCCGAACGTGCTGACGAAGAACATCAGCACCATCACGGTCACCAGGTCCGGCCGCCCGCGCACGTAGCGCAGGCCCTCCGCCAGCTGCCCCTTCGCGCGCGGGATCGCCGGGCCGCGGAACAGCTTCGCCGGGTTCATCAACGCGAGCCCGGTGATCACCGCGACCGTGCTCACCGCGTTCGCGATGAACAGCCAGCCGGTGCCGACCCAGGTGATCGCGAATCCGGCGATGGCCGGTCCGACGATGCGGGCCATGTTGAAAATCGACGAGTTCAGCGCGACCGCGTTCGCCACCTGGTCGCGGCCGACCATCTCGGCGACGAACGACTGCCGCGTCGGCACCTCGATCGCCGAGGTCGTCCCGAGCATCACGCACAGCAGGTAGACGTGCCACAGCTGGGCGACGCCGGTCAGGTCGAGCACGCCGAGCAGCACGGCCTGCAGGCAGTTCACCGACTGGATGATCATCAGCAGCTTGCGCTTGTCGACGCGGTCGGCGAGCACGCCCGCCCACAGCGACAACAGCAGCGTCGGGATGAACTGCAGCGCGACCGCGACGCCGAGCGCCACCGGGTTGTTGCCCGACAGCGTGAACACCAGCCAGTCCTGTGCGATGCGCTGCATCCAGGTGCCGATGTTCGAGATCACCTGGCCGGTGAAGAACAGCCGGTAGTTCCGCACGCGCAGCGACGAAAACATCGTGCGCCTGGTCTTGGTTTCAGTGCTTTCCGCGGTGTCGCTGGTCTTCGGTGCGGAAGACGATTTCCCGGCCGGAGCGGAACGGGGGCCGGGCGGGGCGGAACTGGACGGCGGCGGTGCCGTGTCCCGGGTAGCAGTGGATTGGGCCGGACATCCTGCTGTTTCGCTACCCGTGGTCGTCACCTGTGCTAGTTCCCCGCCATCCTGTCGATGATCTCGGCGGCGCGGGAGAGCACTTCGAGCTCTTCCTCGCCGAGTTCGGCCAGTTGCCGGTCCAGCCACGCCTCCCGCACCGAGATGGCCTTGCGCACGAACGCGAGCCCGTCGTCGGACAGCTCGACGATGGCCTGACGGCCGTCGGTCGGGTGCGGCCTGCGTTCGACGAACCCCATCTCCTCGAGCGCGGCGATGACCCTCGTCATCGAGGGCGGCTGGACGCCTTCCTTCGCGGCGAGCTGACCGGGGGTCAGCGGACCGCATTTGTGCAGGGTGGACAACGCCGCGATCTGCGTGAGCGACACGTCGTCAGCCACCCGCTGTGCCCGGAGCCTGCGATTGAGCCGCACCACCGCGAGACGCAAGCGGCTCGCCAAGGAACGCTCGTGCGGGTCGCCGGACATATAGTTAGCATACCTCACGACCTGCGCCGCCGGTCTACGCCGGTCAGCTGAGCGCGGCCTGGATCGGCCCGACGGCGAAGTAGGCGACGAACGCCACCGCGATCACCCACATCAGCGGGTGCACCTTCCTGGCGTTGCCGGTCACTGCGTGGATCACGACGTAGCTCACGAATCCGGCGCCGATGCCGTTGGCGATCGAGTAGGTGAACGGCATGACCACGATGGTCAGGAACGCGGGCAGCGCGATCTTGAAATCGGTGAAGTCGATGTCGCGGACCTGCGCCATCATCAGCGCGCCCACCACCACGAGCGCCGGGGCGGCGGCCTCGACCGGCACGACCTGGTACAGCGGGGTCAGGAACATCGCCGCGATGAACAGCAGGCCGGTCACGATGTTCGCCAGGCCGGTCCGCGCGCCCTCCGCGATGCCGGACGCGGATTCCACGAACACCGTGTTCGAGCTGGCCGAGCCGAACCCGCCGGCCGCGCCCGCGAGACCTTCGACGAACAGCGCCTTGCCGACGTTCGGCAGCTGACCGTCCTTGTCCACCAGTCCGGCTTCCTTGCCGAGGCCGGTCATCGTGCCCATGGCGTCGAAGAAATCGGCGAGCACGAGGGTGAAGACCAGCAGCACCACGGTGATGATCGGAAGCCGGGTCCACGCGCCGAAGGACACGTCGCCGACCAGCGACAGGTCCGGCAGGCCGACGACCTTCTGCGGCAATGCCGGGTAGCCGAGGTTCCAGCCCTTCGGGTCGGTGCCGTTCGACGGCCCGGCCTTCACGATCGCCTCGACCACGATCGCGAGCACGGTCGAGCCGAGCACGCCGATCAGGATCGCGCCCTTGATCCGCTTGGCCACGAGGACCGCGGTGAGCAGCAGCCCGACGACGAACACCGCGGTCGGCCACGAGGCGATGGAGCCGCCGATGCCGAGCCCGACCGGCACCGTGGTGTGCGCGTCGTCCGGGAGCCGGCGCACGAACCCGGCGTCGACCAGTCCGATCAGGCAGATGAAGAGCCCGATGCCGACCGCGATCGCCGATTTCAGCGCGGGCGGCACGGCGCGGAACACCGCGGTGCGGAACCCGGTGAGCACGAGCAGGACGATGATCACGCCCTCGATGACCACCAAGCCCATCGCCTCCGGCCAGCTCATCTGCGGCGCGATGGTGACGGAGAGCAGGCTGTTGATGCCGAGGCCGGTGGCGATGCCGAACGGGTAGTTCGCGACCAGGCCCATCAGGATCGTCAGCACGCCGGCGACCAGCGCGGTCACCGCGGCGACCTGCGGCACCGGCAGGATGTGGCCGAGCACGTCCTTGTGCGCGGACGGGGTATTGGCCGCGAAACTGCCGATGATCAACGGGTTGAGGACCACGATGTAGGCCATCGTCACGAACGTGACCACGCCGCCGCGGATCTCCCGTCCGGGGCTCGACCCGCGTTCGCTGATCCGGAAGAAGCGGTCCAGAGTGGACCCGGTCCGTTCGCGCTGCTCCGCCATTTGCCCGCCTGTCTCGCTGTTTCCGTCCGGGTAAGCTCTGCGTCGTGGACGAACCGACCAGTGCCCCGGACGCTCCGGCCGCCTTGCGGCACACGCCGGACCTGCCGAAGCGGCTCACCGACCTGACGCCGGTGGTGATCGTAGGTACTGCGCTCTGGCTTGTCGCGCTCGTGGTGCTTTTCTTCACCAGCGGGGGCGTGTGGGTGCAGACGTGTCTCGCCGGGATCGCGCTCGGGTTCATCGGGTTCGGGATCATTTTCTGGCAGCGCGCGGCGGCTCGGCGCGGGTCGAAGTCGGCGCAGCGGCTCTGAGGTTCTCGCCGGTTTTGACCGGCTTCGCGGACGTCAGTTCAGCAGGGTGCGCGGCGCGGGGTCTTCCAGCAGCGCGGTGATGCGGTAGCGCTCGGCCCAGTGGTCGCTCGCCCAGGCGAAGGCGCGCGCCAGCCCTTCGGACGTGTCCGCGGCGTGCAGCCGGTCGTCGGACCACCACGGCACCTCAGCGGTTTCGCCGTCGACGGTCACGGTGAGCGGGTCGTGCAGCAGCACGCCGCCGTCCGGCACTGCGATGCCGAGTTGGTCCGCAGCGAGCGCGAGGGCGGGCAGGTCGGCCCACGCGACGTACTCGCCGGTGCTGTCGAGCTCGGCCTTGAGGCTGCTCGCGACCGGGACGTCGAGGAGTTCCGCCAGCCGCTCCGGTTCGGTCGGCGCGACGACGATCTTCGCCGGGTCGAGGGCCGCCGCGACCCACGGCACGTCCAGCACCACGGCGTCCTCGACGACGCTTCCGTCCGCCGCGCGAACTCGTGCGGGCGCGTCGACCTCGGCGATGTCTACCGGTGCGGCCACCAACGCCGCGTGTGCGCGGGCCACCAGCCCCGGCGTCGGCGTCCGCTGCGGATCACCGAGCCGTTCGAGCAGATCGGTGACGTCTTCCGCGGTCTCCAGCTCCAGCCCGGTCCGGACGCCGACCGCGCGGAGCAGATCGTCGCTCAGGTCCAGGTCCGGCACCGGGTCGTACAGCCCGGCCAGCTCGGTCGCCGAAGCGAGCCGCCACGAGCCGGGGGCTTCCCCGGCCAGCAGGGCGTACCGCGCGAGCCACCAGCCCGCGTGGCCGTCCGGGCTGTGCAGCGCCTGCCACGTTTCCGGACGGGACGCGATCAGCCGGAGCGCGTCCGGCCAGGCGTCGTCCGCGACGAGGTCGAGGTCCCGGATCGACACGACGGTCGTCGGCGGCTGCTCGAACGAATCCCACCACTGCTCTTCGTCCGGCAGGTTGTGGTCGGGCTCGTGCGGTTCCTCGTCCAGCACGACGGCGAACGAATCGAGCACCTTCGCGGCGACGAGGGTTTCGGTCGGCCAGTCCTCGGCGAATTCCTCGTCCAGCACGGAAAGCGCGCCGTCGGGTTCGAATACCTCGGGGTCGATCACGTCCAGCAACGGCGACGTCGGCAGCACCAGCTCGTCCGCGCGCCGCCAGCCGTCCTCCGCGGGCAGCGCCAACGCACCGATCCACTCCGGTGCCTGATCACCGCAATCCGTGACGAGCCGGAGCACCGCACCGGCGAGGTTCATTCCGTCCAAACCGGACTGAACGTCGGCGACGCTGTGCTCCACCGCGTACCGCAGCTGTTCCGCTTCGAGCAGCTGACGCGCGTCAGCGTGCTTGGCTCCCAACAGTTCCAGCAATTGGTGCGCCGCGCCTGGGTGCACCAGCCGGAGACCAGGAACGTCCACATCGGATAGAAGCTCGCGCAGTTCGCTGCTGCCGTCGACGAGCAGCGCGCCCTTGACGCCCGGCAACGTCCGCCCGTCCGACAACGGAACCGGCAGCCCGTCCAGTTGATTCGCGCTGAGCGCGTGACTCTCGATCGCGACCGCCAGCTCCGCGTACAGCTTCCGCCACCAGTCGGGTTCGCGGTCAATGCCGGTCAGGACTTCGAGGACGTCACCGATGCCGAGAAGGTGCGCGGACACCGGCTTGAGCAACCGCGGGTCTGCCCGCACGAGACCCGGAATGACGTCGGCCAGCAGCGGAGCCAGCCCGTCGATGTCGAGCACCCGCGCCTGCTGCCCGGAGACTTCCTGACCGTCCACAGTGGCCAGCCAGGGTTCCTGCGCGAGCGCGGCGTACACCAGGTCTTTCAACTGCGCGTCCACAGCGGACTGCGGGAAACCCGCGGCAGGCACCAGGATTGGCCGGTGCTCTGCCTTGACCGCACGCACCAGCTCGACGTATTCACTCGCCGCGTTCTCCAGCGCGCGAGTGAGTTCCGCGCCAGGAAGCACCCGGCGACGAGACGGCTCCAGCGGCACTTCGGCAATCAACCGAGCCGGGAGCGACAATCCTTCGTCGGTGGGCGTCGGCGCGTGCAGCAGATCGTCCTCGAGCGGCTGCGGCACTCCGTCGGCGTCAACTGGGACCGCCCAGACTCCGTGCTTCAGCCAACGCCGTTGCCCGGTCGGCGAAGTGATCTCGACGATCTCTTCGCCGCTTCGCGTCCACTTGCGACCGTCCACTTCGGCCTCGGCGAGCCACGGCAGGGCCAGCAGAAGGTCTTCGATCTCGTTCGCCAGGCCGTCGAGCAGCCCCTGCCCGGATTCCCGCAGCGGCAACCGCACTTCGGTGGCGAATCCGTCAGCAGGCTGTTCCGTGATGGGAAACGGCAGCCGCAGCACCGGAACGTCGCCGTCCCGGCCGGATTCCTCCCGGGTGCGCTGCGCGGAAAACGCGACCCCGCCCGAGGTGGAGACCACGCGAGGCTCGTCGGTGACAGTCAGCACCGCCGCGAATCCGACCCCGAAGCGGCCGACCGTTCCTTGCTTGGCCGAGGCCCGCAAGGACGCCAGCGATTCGACGCCTCGGGTGTCCAACGGGGCGCCGGTGTTGGCGAACCGCAGTTCACCGTCCACAACGGACACTCGGATGCGCCCCGGTTCGCCCGCGAGTTGCGCGGCGTCGGCGGCGTTCTGCGCCAGTTCGACGAACAACCGGTCGCGATACGCGCCGACGCGCAGGTCGCGTTCGGAGTTGGTGTCCTCGGTGAAGCGGGTGGGCGAATCGCGCCAGGCGCTCAGAACCGCTTCCCGCAACCGGACTGTCCCGAAAGGATCAGCCGCTCCCCCGGCGACTTCGTTCACCGGAGGACATCGCTCCCGTCGGAGTCGCTCTGCTGCGCGGAGTCCTCGTGACCGGACGCTTCTTCCTGCTCGGCGGTCGCAGCCGCGGACGACTCGTCCTCGGTCGCCGTCGGTTCAGCACTTTCCGGCGCGACTGCCTCGACGACCACGTCCGCAGCGGTGCCCGCCGCCGAAGCCTCGACGACGTCCGCGCTCTCCACCGGCTCCTCGGCCTCGACCGCAGGCTCCTCGGCAACCGCGTCCGGAGCCACGTCAGCAGCAGCCTCCTCGACTGCCACTTCCGCAGCCGCCTCCGGCTCCACCACCGCGACCTCAGCGGTCTCCTCCGCTGCCGCGGCCGCCGCCTCTTCCACGACCGCCGGGTCCGCGACCGCACTCGGCTCAGGAGCTGCCTCTGGCGCCGGCGCGAAGTCGATCAGCGAATCGTCGTAAACCAGTTCCGCGACCGGGACCGAGGAAGTGACTTCGACCCGGACCTCCGAATGCGCCCCGCACCCGTAAGCCACGTCCACGACATGCCCGTCCGCGGGCGCGATGTCGTTCGTGCAGGCGCCGAACGAACCGCGCAGCGACCCGGCAAGCGGCACGAAGAAACCGCAGGTCCCGCAGGTCGCGGGCGCGCTGCGGGCCATGTCCGAACGCGGGCCGAACTCGCCGCTGTGCCAGCGGGCGGCCGCGTCCAGCCTGCCGTAGCGCGAAAGCACGTGGACCCGGCCGAGGCCGACCTCCATCGCCGTTTCCTCGACGGCCGGGTCGTCCGACTGGAGGTACGCGGGCGAGAGGCGGGGATCGTCCTTGTCCGCGGGGAACAGGTCGCCGACGCCGAGGTCGCCGGCGCGCACCCGCCGCTCCCACGGCACCCAGGCGGGCGCGACCAAGGCCTCCGGGCCCGGCTGCAGCACCAGCTCGCTCACCGTGACCGGCTCGTCCGGCCCGGCCACCGCGACGGTGACCGACCAGCGCCAGCCGCGGTATCCGGGCACCGTGGCCTCGAAAAGGTGGCTCGCGGAAACCGCGTCCTCGCGCTCCACTCCGACGTGCTCGCCGACCTGGTCAGCGGGGGCTACCTCCAGCACGGCCTCCCGCGCGATCGCCACGGCGTCCGCGAGCTTCCGGTGGAGAGAGCCGTCGTCCAGGGTCAACAGCAGCGTCATACCCCCAATTGTGCCGCACGCATCCGCGCCGCCCGTGCCAGGCTGTTCCTCGTGCGAACCCGGATCGTCTGGCCCCTGGTAGCCGCCGCGGTGCTCGGCGGGTGCGCGGGCACCCAACCGCTGCCGCCCGTCCAGCCCGAACAGCTCACCGTTGAGGTGCTCGGCACGCTGCCGCACGACTCGACGGCCTTCACCGAAGGGCTCGAGTACTCCGGCACGACGCTGTACGAGAGTCGCGGGCTCGAAGGCCAGTCCGCGCTCACCGCGGGCCCCGCCGGGGGCGCACCGACCAAACAGGTGACGCTGCCGTCGCCACTGTTCGCCGAGGGCATCACGGTGCTCGGGCCGAAGCTGTGGCAGCTGACCTGGCGCGACGGAATCGCGATCGAGCGCGACTCGCAGACGCTCGCCGAGCTGCGGCGCGTGCATTACGACGGCGAGGGATGGGGGCTCTGTCACCAGCCCAACGGGCGGCTGGTGATGAGCAACGGGTCGTCGACGCTCACCTTCCGTGATCCGCAAACGTTTGCGGTCACCGGTTCCGTCGAGGTCGGCCAAGACCAGCTGAACGAACTGGAGTGCGTCGGCGACACCGTCTACGCGAACGTCTGGCAGACCGGCACCATCCTGCGCATCGACGCCAACACCGGACGGATCACCGCGAAGATCGACGCCAGCAAGCTCCGCACCCCGGCCCGTCCCGGCGAGGACGTGCTGAACGGCATCGCCGCCATCCCCGGCACGGACGAATTCCTCCTCACCGGGAAGCTGTGGCCGTCGTCGTTCCGCGTGAAGTTCGTCCCGGAAAATCAGCGAACCGGCACGTGAGCGGGCGGCGCGGGACCTCGATGAGGCAGGATTGAACCGTGGCCCTCTTCAGCTCGCGCTCCGGTTCCGACAGCCCCCTCGGCGGGCAGTCGGGCAAAGGCCGCGGCCGGAAGAAACGCCGCTGGACGCCCGAGCCCGGCGCGGCGCAGGCCCGCCCGTGGCGCGAGGCCCCGCCGACCCGGGTCGATCACGCCGCTGACCAGCGCCTTCGCCAGAATCCGCCGGAGTACGCGCCGGAGCCGCCGATGGCCCGTCCGGAGCACATCCCGGCCGAACCGCCGCGCGGCCGCCCGGCCGAACCGCGGACCGAGCACGTCGATCCGCGTCGCGAGCCGCCTCGTGCGCATCCCGGACGCAGCCCGTTCTACGACGACGTGCCGCCGTTCCCGCCGAACGCCGAGGAGGCGCCCACCGGTGCCGCCCCGATGGGACACCGTCCGCCGCCTCCGCGGGGCGCCCGGCCGTACCCTCCGCGCGAGCACCGCACTGAGCCAGTCCACCCGCGGCCGTACGACGACCGTCCCGGCACCGCCGGTTACGAGCACTACGACACCGGCGGTTACGCGGGCGAGCCACGCGTCGTCCCGGAGCAGGACGACGAGCTGCGCACCACCGCCGCGCCCGGTGCCGGGTCGATCCCCAAGCTGCCGAAGAAGCTCACTGTCACGCGGGTCGCCGCGCTGCGCAGCCGTCAGCTGAGCGGACAGGCGATTGGCGCGTTCCAGCGCGCCACCAAGGCGGACGGCGCGGACAAGTCCGGCCTCACCTCGCTGATGTACGCGGTGATGCTGAACTACGCCAGCGACGCCGCGATGGCGGTCGCGCTGGCCAACACGCTCTTCTTCGCCGCGACCAGCGGCGAAAGCAAGGGCAAGGTCGCGCTGTACCTCCTGATCACGATCGCGCCGTTCGCGCTCGTCGCGCCGGTGATCGGCCCGGCGCTGGACCGGATCCAGCGCGGCCGCCGGCTCGCGATGTGCGTGTCGTCGATCGGGCAGGGCCTGATGGCCGTGGTGATGGCGCTGCATTTCGACGACTGGCTGCTGTACCCGGCGGCGCTCGGGATGATGGTGCTGTCGAAGTCGTTCACCGTGCTGAAGGCGGCGGTCACGCCGCGCGTGGTGCCGCCGGAGATCACGCTGTCGAAGACCAACGCGCGGATCACCGTGTTCGGCCTGGTCGCGGGTGGCGTGTTCGGTGCGCTGGCCAGCGGGGTGAGCAGCCTCAGCAACTCCTCCGGCGCGTTGTGGTTCACCGCCGTAATCTGCGTGGCCGCGGCCGTGCAGTCGATGCGGATCCCGTCGTGGGTCGAGGTGACCGAGGGCGAGGTCCCGACGTCGCTGTCCGCACGGCCGGAGCCGAAGCAGAAACGGCGCCGCCAGCCGATGGGCCGGCACATCGTCGTTGCCTTGTGGGGCAACGGTTCCGTGCGCGTCCTGACCGGGTTCCTGATGATGTTCGCCGCCTTCGCGGTGAAGGCGCAGACCGAGCACGCCGGACACAGCCCGTTCGTGCAACTGCTGTTGCTCGGCATCATCGGCGCGGCGGCCGGCGTCGGCGGGTTCATCGGCAACGCCCTGGGTTCGCGGCTGCACTTCGGTTCGGCGGACCAGGTGATCGTGGGCTGCGTGGCGGCGTGTGTCGTGACGACGTTGGTCGCGACACTGCTGCCCGGCCTCGCCACGGCGGCGATCGTCGGCCTGATCGGCGCGACGGCCAGTGCGCTGGCGAAGATCAGCCTCGACGCGGTGATCCAGGAGGACCTGCCGGAGCAGTCGCGCGCCTCGGCGTTCGGGCGTTCGGAGACGGTGCTGCAGCTGTCGTGGTGCATGGGCGGTGCGGTCGGGCTGCTGCTGCCGCCGACGTACTGGATCGGCTTCCTGGTCGTGACGCTCCTGCTGGCGCTCGGGCTGGCCCAGACATTCCTGGTGCAGCGCGGCGGTTCGCTCCTGCCCGGACTCGGCGGCAACCGTCCCTTGCGCCCAGAGCCGACCGGCAGCTTCCCCGCTCCCGGGCCCGCGCGAGGCCGCCGGTAATCTCGGGCCATGCGACGTTCCCGGGTGGTGGCCGTGCTCGCGGCCGGTGGTTTCGCGGTGGCCGGCTGTTCCGCGCCGGGTCCGGCCGAGGTGACTTTCTACGCCGACGGGCACACGGTCAACGTCGCCCCAATCGGCAACTGCGACATCAAATCCGGCGTCTGCGCGGCCAACCCCGCCGCGACCGGCAAGCTCAAGGTGCGGCCGGGCCGGTCGGTGCAGATCTCGGTGCCGAAGGAAATCGCCGAGACGCCGTGGAAGGTCACCGTGCAGTACGTGAACGGCAAGGGCCAGCCCCAGCCGCTCAAGGAGGACATCATCACCTCCCGCGACCGCTACGCCTACACCGCGACCCCGCCCGCGAAGGACGACCAGATCGTGGTGGTCGAGATCGCGCAGGCATCGGTGATCAGCCGGACCGGCGACCCGAACGACGCGGAAGCGGTCACGACGGCGCTGTGGTCGCTGCAGGTACAGCCTGCTTGATTCTTGGCACCACAGAGAAGGGCTCCGCGCGGGGAGATTCCGCACGGAGCCCTTCGCCGTTGTTCAGGCGCGCTCGATCACGGGTCGAGGTCGCGCGCGACGGCGCGCATGATCTCCGCGATCTGCTTGGTGTTCTTGCGATCCGGGTACCGGTTGCGCCGCAGATCCGGCTGGACCCTCAGCTCCAGCAACTTGATCATGTCCTCGATGAGGCCGTGCAGCTCCTCCGCGGGACGGCGGCGCGCCTCGGCGACCGACGGCGGCGGGTCCAGCAGCCGGACGGAGAGCGCCTGCGGTCCGCGCCTGCCGTCGGCCACGCCGAACTCGAGCCGCTGCCCGGCTTTCAGGCCCTCCACGCCGTGGGGCAGCGCGGCCTTGCGGATGTAGACGTCCGCACCGCCGTCTTGCGTGACGAAGCCGAACCCCTTCTCCGCGTCGTACCACTTGACCTTGCCGGTCGGCACTTCCCTCACCAGTCCTTCTGCTGTGCAGGTCACGACGAACGCGCCCCGAGCGAACTCGAGGCGCGCGTCAGACAAGCGTATCTCGCCACAGCCGCTGGGGAGAAGCGGATAGTCCCGTTACTCTCACCCCCATGGAGAAGGCAGCGAAGCAGACCGGCAAACCGATCCTCATGCGGCTCGGCATCGGCCTGTTCGCCATCGGCATGCTCGCCGTGGCGACGGTGTTCGTGTTGTTCGCCGCCGGATTCGAGAACCTGCCGGTGTGGCTCAGCGCGGCCGCCGGCGTGATCACCCCGCTCGGGCTGCTGCTCGGGCTGATCGCCCTGATCCAGGAAGCCCGCGCCGGAAAGCACGGCTGACCTGCGGTTATCGCCGGATCAGACCACGGTCTCCACGAACGTCCGGGCAAACCACTCGGGGAAATCGACCAGCGAGTCGAAGACGACATCCGCGCCCTCTTCGGCCAGCTCCTCGCGGGTGCACGGCCCGGTCGCCACGGCCACGGACAGCGCGTTGGCCGCTCGCGCACCCCGGACGTCGCCCAGGTGGTCGCCGACGTATGCCCGCGCCTCGTGTTCGAGCAAGGCCGCGGCCTTCTGCGTGGACCACAGCTCGCCCACCAGTGCGTCGACTCGCAGGCCCAGCGCGTCGAGGTGCAGCTGCGCGTTGGGCGCGTACTTGCCGGTGACCACGAGCGTGCGGCCGCCAGCTGCCCGGACCGCGCGCAGCGCCTCGGCCGCGCCGGGCAGCGCGACCGTGCTCGGCACGACCAGCTCCGGGTACAGCTCGCGGAACTGCCAGATCAGCTCGGGAATCCGGTCCTCCGGCGCGCCGAACTCGCGCAGCGCCTGATCAAGCGGCGGCCCGAGGTTCGAGGCGAACGCCTCCCCGTCGAACGGCAGCCCGGACTTCTCGCCCAGCGCGTTCATCGCCGCGACCATGCCCGGCCGCGGGTCGATCAATGTCATGTCGAGGTCGAACCCCACCGTGATGCCCACGTCCCACACGGTAGCTGTCCGCACCGACAGTTCCGGCCGGCTGCTGTACACGTGCACCATCCAGGTAAAGGTTCTTGACACAGATTCATCCTGTGTCAAGCTGACGGTGTGACCAGCTTCACCGAGCGGACCAAAGCGACGCTTCGCGAGGCACTGCTGGACGCGGCCGCGGACCTGCTCCCCGACCGCGGCCATCAGGGCCTCCGGATGGCCGATGTAGCCGCGAAAGCCGGGGTCAGCAGGCAGACGGTCTACAACGAGTTCGGCAGCAAGGCGGCGCTCACGCAGGCCGTCGCGCTGCGCGTCGCGGCGGAATTCCTCGACGGCATCCGCTGCCGGTTCGAGGACGCCGAGAGTTTGCTCACGGGCATTCGCGGCGCGGTCGTCTACACCATCGAACACGCCAGGGAGAACCGGCTGATCGCGGCCGCGCTCGGCACCGAGGCCGGCGAGGACCTGCTTCCGCTGCTGACCTCGCGCGGCGAGCCGATCCTCACCGCGGCGGCCGATCTCGCGGCGCGGCAGTACCTCGAACTCGAGCCCCGGCTCACCCCGGAATCCGCCGCTCTGCTCGCCGAAACGGTGGTCCGGCTGTCGCTCAGCCACCTGGTGCTGCCGACGCATTCCGCGTCCGAGGCCGCGGAGTCGGTCCTCGCGGTGCTCGCCCCCGCCATCGACCAATTCGTCCACAATGGAGTGAAACGAGAGGGCCAGTCATGACCGAGACGCTTCCGGAGCTGCGCAGCGGATTCTCGTCCCTGCGCAAGGGCGGGCTGAACTGGGACTCGTTCCCGTTGCGGCTGTTCGTCAAGGGCAACAAGAAGTTCTGGAACCCGGCGGACCTCGATTTCAGCAAGGAACGCGAAGGCTGGGAAAGCCTGACACCGGAACAGCAACGCTCGACCACCTACCTCGTGGCGCAGTTCATCGCGGGCGAGGAGGCGGTGACCGAGGACATCCAACCGTTCATGCGCGCGATGTCGGCCACCGGCCGGTTCGGCGACGAGATGTACCTGACGCAGTTCTGTTTCGAGGAAGCCAAGCACGTCGAGGTCTTCCGGCGCTGGATGGACGCCGTCGGGCTGGACGACGACCTGCACTCCTACGTCGCGGAAAACCCGCACTACCGCAAGCTTTTCTACGAGGAACTGCCGCAGTCGCTGCGCGCGCTGGAGGACGATCCCAGTCCGCTCAACCAGATCCGTGCGAGCGTGACGTACAACCACGTGATCGAAGGCAGCCTCGCGCTCACCGGGTACTACTCGTGGCAGCTGATCTGCACGCAGAACCAGATCCTGCCGGGAATGCAGGAATTGGTGCGCCGCATCGGCGACGACGAACGCCGCCACATGGCGTGGGGCACGTTCACCTGCCGTAGGCACGTCGCCGCGGACGACGCGATGTGGGACGCCGTCCAGCAACGCATGGGCGAACTGCTGCCACACGCGCTCGGCATGATCCAGTGGGTGCAGGACCAATTCGAGGAAGTCCCGTTCGACAACGACCCCGAGGAATTGGTCCAATACGCCGCCGACCGCGCCCAGCGCCGCCTCGGTGCGATCGAATCCGCGCGGGGCACGCCGGTCGAGCAGATCGACCTCGACTACTCGCCTGAACAGCTCGAGGAAACGTTCGGCGAGGAAGACGAAAAGGCTCTCGCCGAAGCCGCCGCGGCCGCTTCCGCCTGACCCGGATCGGCGGCCGTCCAGATCGGACGGCCGCCGGACCCGGTCACGACACCGACTGCTCGCACATCTCGACGCCGCACACCGCCGCCCGCTCCGCACCCCACGCGCATCCGGACCGGCGACCGTCCACATCGGACGGCCGCCGAACTCCCTCACGCGTGCTTCTGCGCGGCCGCCTGCTCCAATCCCAGCAACGTCACCGACTGCTCGCGAATCTCGACCTTCCGCACCTTCCCGGTCACCGTCATCGGGAATTCCTCGACCACGTGGACGTAACGCGGAATCTTGTAATGCGCCAGCTTCCCCTGGCAGAACTCGCGCACCGCCTCCGTCGTCAGCGGTTCCGCGCCCTCGCGCATCCGGATCCAGGCCATCAGTTCCTCGCCGTACTTCACGTCCGGCACGCCGATCACCTGGGCGTCCAGCACGTCCGGGTGCGTGTAGAGGAATTCCTCGATCTCGCGCGGGTAGATGTTCTCGCCGCCGCGGATCACCATGTCCTTGATCCGGCCGGTGATGTTGAGATAGCCCTCGTCGTCCATGATCGCGAGGTCGCCGGTGTGCATCCAGCGCGCGGCGTCGATCGCCTCGGCGGTCTTTTCCGGTTCCTCCCAATAACCGAGCATCACCGAATAGCCGCGCGTGCACAGTTCGCCCGGAGTTCCGCGCGGCACGGTCAGCCCGGTTTCCGGATCGACCACTTTGGACTCCAGATGCGGGCCGACCCGGCCGACGGTGGACACCCGGCGCTCCACCGAATCGTCGGCGCGGGTCTGCGTGGACACCGGCGACGTCTCGGTCATCCCGTAGCAAATGGACACCTCAGTCATCCCCATCCGGTCGATGACCTGCTTCATCACCTCGACCGGGCACGGCGAACCGGCCATGATGCCGGTGCGCAGCGAGCCGAGGTCGAACGTCACGAACTCCGGGTGGTTCAGTTCGGCGATGAACATCGTCGGCACGCCGTACAGCGACGTGCAGCGTTCGGCGGCGACCGCGGCGAGCGTGGCCTTCGGGTCGAACGCCGGGGCCGGGATGACCATGCACGCACCGTGGCTGGTGCACGCGAGGTTGCCCATCACCATGCCGAAGCAGTGGTAGAAGGGCACCGGGATGCAGACCCGGTCCTCCTCGGTGTAATTGCACAGCTCGCCGACGAAATAGCCGTTGTTGAGGATGTTGTGGTGGCTGAGCGTCGCGCCCTTGGGGAAGCCGGTGGTGCCCGAGGTGTACTGGATGTTGATCGGATCGTCCGCGGACAGCCCGGCCTGCTGCTTCGCCAGCCGCTCCGGGTCGCCGCCGCGGCCGGATTCCATCAGGTCGGTCCACGAGGAGGTGCCGAGCAGCACGACCGCTTCCAGTCCGGGACAGTTCGGCCGGACCTCCTCGATCATCGCGGCGTAGTCGGAGGTTTTGAACTTGTCCGCGGCCACGAGCATCCGGATGCCGGCCTGCTTGAGCACGTACTGCAGTTCGTGCGAACGGTAGGCCGGGTTGATGTTGACCAGGATCGCGCCGATTTTCGCCGTCGCGTACTGCAGGAACGTCCATTCCGCCCGGTTCGGCGACCAGATGCCGACGCGGTCGCCCTTGCCGATGCCCGACGCCAGCAGCCCGTGCGCGAGGGTGTCGACCTCGGCGGCGAGTTCGCGATAGGTCCAGCGGGCGCCTGCCTCGCGGTCGACGAGCGCGTCCCGGTCGCCGAACGCGGCCACCGTGCGGTCGAAATTGTCCCCGATCGTGTCGCCGAGCAGGGGGACGCTGGAGGTCCCGGAGGCGTAACTGGGCAGTGCGGGCGCGTCAGGCATCGGTGCCTCCCGTGGCGGTCTTCTTCGACGAGCCCGAGTCTAAGCTCGATTTCGGACCTTTCCGCCACCCTCCTTGTGGGGTGCGCTCGCACGAGCGGCTGATCGTCGTGCGCGTTCCGCTACCCTCGGTGCGGGTTGTTTCGTGCGCGAGGGGACGGGGACGTTGCCGGAGGAATTCTCCCTGGGCTGGACCGAGACCGACGTGGCGGTGCGGCGCACCGGACTGCCCGCGTCGTGGCATCCGTTCGAGATCCGCAGCGCGGGCGCGACGATGACCGAGCACAACCGGCTGGCCGACGAGGCGTGGAACGCTCTGCGCGGCCGCGGCCTCGCCGACGCGGAGAAACTCGACCGGGACGTCGAAGCGACCCTGCGCGCCTGGACCAGGCCCGACGTGCTGATCATCGTGCGCGCGGCCGAACCGCCGTCCGGGATCGTGCTGTACCGCGCGTGCATCGGCGAGGGCCTCGGCGTGTTCTCGGAACAGGTCGACGACGGCCTTCGCTTCCGCCAGGTCCGGCCGGAACGGCTGGTCGATCTGCTGCTGAGCATGTTCCCGCCTTATCCCGCGATGCCCGTCTCCCCGGTGGCGATCACCCAAGCCCCGCCGGCGAAACGCAACGGCGAGCCTCCGGCGCCCTCGCGCCGGGACCGCGACGCGCTGGCGGGGTACTCGCAGTGGCCGCTGCACCGGCACGGAACCGTCGAACTTTCGCTGCGGCCAGGGCAAGGCACGCTCCGGCCGGTCTCGACGGCGACGTTCGTGGACACCGACGGCGGCCGGTACCTGACGTTCTCGGAGCCGTTGCCCGACGGCGGATTCCGGCTCCACTTCACGCCTTCGACGGGCGCACATCTGCGGAAGTGGCTGCTGGAGACGATCGACGAGGGCGTGCGCTGAGAATTCAGGGCTAATCCCCGATGCCCCGGCCCCGCGCGGCAAGGCAAGATCGGTTCCATGCGATTTCACCTAGTCGACGCCTTCACCGACCAGGCCTTCGCCGGCAACCCGGCTGGAGTCGTCGTCCTCGAACAACCCGCGGACGCGACGTGGATGCAGCAGGTCGCGGCGGAGATGAAGCACTCCGAGACCGCTTTTGTCGTCAACGCCGGCGACGGCGCGAAATCGCTCCGCTGGTTCACCCCGACCGACGAGGTCTCGCTCTGCGGGCACGCCACCATCGCGGTTACGCATGTCCTTGGCGGACACCAGGTTTACGACACCCTCAGCGGCCAGCTGACCTGCACGAAGGCCGACGGCTGGATCGAGATGGACTTCCCGGCCGACCCGCCCGTCGAGACCGGCGAAGACCTCTCCCACATTCTCAAGGCACCCGTGAAGTTCGCCGGCCGGGCTCGCGAGAACCTCTTCGCGGTGCTCGACAGCGTCGAAGCGGTCCGGAACGCCGAGCCGGACCTCGACGCCCTCCGCGCCACCTGGACCGGACGGCTCATCATCACCGCGGCGGGCGACGACTTCGTCAGCCGGTTCTTCGGGCCTGGCGTAGGCGTCGACGAGGATCCGGTCACCGGGTCCGCGCACTGTTCTCTGGCTCCGTACTGGGCGCGGGAACTGGGCAAATCCGCTCTCGTCGGGCAGCAGGTCTCCGCCCGAGGCGGAACCGTACGCACCGAAGTCCGCGACGACCGCGTGCTGCTGCGCGGCCAGGCCGTCACCGTAGTGAGCGGGGAGTTGCACGTCTGATGCGCTTGATCCTCAACGTGATCTGGCTCGTCCTTGCCGGTTTCTGGATGGCGCTGGGCTACCTGCTGGCCGGAGTGGTCTGCTGCGTCCTGATCGTCACGATCCCGTTCGGAATCGCGTCGTTCCGGATCGCGAACTACGCGCTGTGGCCCTTCGGCCGGACGGTGATCGACCGGCGCGACGCCGGGGCCGGCTCGTTCGTCGGCAACGTGATCTGGTTCCTGGTCGCCGGACTGTGGCTCAGCATCGGCCACCTGATCACCGGGGCCTTGCAGTGCCTGACGATCATCGGCATCCCGCTGGGACTGGCCAACTTCAAGATGATCCCGATCTCGCTGATGCCGCTGGGCAAGGAGATCGTCGAAGCGTGAGGTCCGCCTTCGCTTGATCCGCACGAGGTGCACCGGCTGCCCGGTGCGCCTCGGGGCGTGTCAGCACGTCCAACCGAAAAATAATTTTGTCTTGACAACTCAAACCATCGGCAGCACGCTGGGCGCATGACAACCACGCGAAAGCTGATCCTCGGTTTCTACGTCTCCCTCGACGGCAAGAGCGCCGACGCCGACAACGGCATCCGGGACGTCATGATGTCGATCGACGACCCCGAGCAGGAGAAATACTTCGTCGACCAGCTGTGGGACGCCGGGGCCTTCCTCATGGGCCGCACCACGTACGAGGCCATGGCGGGCTTCTGGCCCACGTCGGACCACCCGTCGGCCAAGGCGATGAACGCGATCCCCAAGATCGTGTTCTCCAGAACGCTCACCACCACCGACTGGGCCGAGACCCGGATCGCCAGCGGCGACCTCGCGGAGGAGATCGCCAAGCTCAAGGCCGAGCCCGGCAAGGACCTCGTCGCCGCGGGCGGCACCGCGCTCCTGCACTCGCTGATCAAGCTCGGCGTGGTCGACGAGTACCGCCTGTGGGTGCTCCCCGCCGTCACCGGCAAGGGCGCGGCGCTGTTCCCCGAACTGGACGAAGCGCGGCGGCTGCGCCTGGTGAAGAGCACCGCCTTCCCGTCCGGAATCCTCGAGCTGCGGTACGCCCCGGCCGGCTAATCCTCCGGCTCGAAGGGCAGCTTCACCACGAGGCACGGCCCGCCGACGAACAGCCCGCCGTCGATGCCCAGTGCTTTCCCGCCGGCGTAGAGATACGGGCCCTCGATCTGCGTCGGGTGGATGCCCAACTGGTCGGCGATGACGCTGTGCCCGTGCACGATCCGCGAACCGCCCAACGCGTCCAGCAGCCGATCGGCGTTCTCCTCGCCGTCCGGGCCGCGGAAGGCGTACCGGGTGGTCATCCGCCGCCACACGTCCCACCAGTCCTCGATGTTGCTGCCGGACAGGATGTCGTGCGCGGTGGCGTTGATCGAGTCGATGTCCTCGCCCCAGTCGAGGTACTCGAGGGTGTCCGAGTGCAGCAGCAGGTGGTCCTCGTCGACCGCGACCAGCGGGCGAGCGGTGAGCCATTCGATGTGCTCGGGGGTGAGCCGGTCCTGGTCCGACAGCAGGCCGCCGTTGATCTCCCAGCTGCGCGCGAAACTGCGCGGGCCGAAGTCGGACGGCACCGGGCGGTCGCCGAAGTGGTACATCCCCAGCAGCAGGATCTCGTGGTTGCCGAGCAGCATCTGCACCGACCCGCCCGCCTCGGCCGCCTGCGCCTGCAGCCCGCGCACGAGGTCGATCACCCCGACGCCGTCCGGGCCGCGGTCGGTGAAGTCGCCGAGGAACCACAATCGGTCTTCGGCGCCGGCCCAGTTGCCGTCGCTGTCGACCAGGCCCTCGGCGCGCAGCGCGTCAACCAGGGCGTCCCGGTGCCCGTGGACGTCGCCCACCACATAGACGCTCATTGTTCGACGATATGCCCTGTTCCCGGGCGGTGGGCGGTCAGCCTTCGCCGAACGGGTCGAGCGTTCGCCCGATCAGGTCGGCGACCGAGCCGATCACCTTCGTCGGCCGGTAGGGATAGCTCTCCACCGACTCCTCGTTCGAGATGCCGGTGAGCACCAGAATGGTCTGCAGTCCCGCCTCGATCCCGGAGTGCACGTCGGTGTCCATCCGGTCGCCGATCATGAGCGTCGACTCCGAATGCGCGCCCAGCCGGCGCAGCGCGGACCGCATCATCAGCGGGTTCGGCTTGCCGACGTAGTACGGCGAGCGGCCGGTGGCCCGCTCGATCAGCGCCGCGACGGACCCGGTGGCCGGCATCGAGCCCTCGACGCTCGGGCCGGTCGCGTCCGGGTTGGTCGCGATGAACTTCGCGCCGCCCTCGATCAGCCGGATCGCGCGCGTGATCGCGCTGAAGCTGTACGTGCGGGTCTCGCCGAGCACGACGTAGTCCGGGTCGCGTTCGGTCAGCACGTAGCCGACCTCGTGCAACGCCGTGGTGAGCCCGGCCTCGCCGATCACGAACGCCGAGCCGTTGGGCCGCTGCGACGCGAGGAACTTCGCGGTCGCCAGCGCGGAGGTCCAGATCGATTCCTCGGGGATGTCCAATCCGGTGCGCAACAGCCGCGCGCGCAAGTCGCGCGGGGTGTAGATCGAGTTATTGGTGAGCACCAGGAAATCGATCTCGTTGCTTCGCAGTTCGTCGAGGAACTCGTCCGCCCTCGGGACGAGATGTTCCTCCCTGACCAGCACACCGTCCATGTCGGAGAGATATGTCCACCGGCCTTCGCTCATGCGCGAAAACCTATCACGCGCGCGAGACGCCTGCGGCATACGACGAAAACGACTACAGTGGAAATTTCCGGTAACGCGAGGGGAGTCGCGCCGCCGGTCGCCGAGGGGGTTCGGGGGAATCTTTTCCGTAAACACCGGCGTATTCGCCGTTGCGCGATTCTTCCCGCCCCTCGCATTGAAGGGGGAACAACCTGATGGCAGAAATCGCCGACCGTCCGGCCGTCGCGGACCCGATCGCCGGGCCGAACTGGGGGCTGACGAAATTCCTTGACCCGCTGCCGGTTCCGCCAGTGCTGCGGCCGCCGTGGTGGGGTGAGGACATGTTCACCATTCCACTGGCGGCGAAGCGGCAACGGCTGCACTCGCCATTTCCGCCGAGCACCTTGTGGACCTATGCCGGACATTTTCCCGGGGCCGACAATCGAAGCGCGCAGCGGCAAACAACTGCGAGTTGCGTGGTCGAACGAAATAGAAGGAAAATTCCCGTTGGTCGCCGTGCGAGGACCGGTGGCCGACGGGCCGACCAGCCGGGCCGGCCGCGAGCTCGACCGGCCCGGCTACTCGATCGCCGACGGTTCGCCCCAATGCCGCATTCGGTGCGTCCAGCGCCACCAACGCCACTGCGGGGCGCTCAGATCAGGAGGCTGCGGCCGGATGCACCGCCACGGTCGCGGCCTTCACCGACAGCGTCACCGCCGAGCCGGGCTCCAGTGCGAGTTCGGCGACGGCGGCCGGGGTGAGGTCGGCGGTCAAGCCGTGTGCCCAGCCGCCGCCCTCGGTGCGGACGCGGATCACCGGCCCGTGCGGTTCCAGTGCCGCGACGACGGCGTCGGTGGTGTTGCGCGGGCTGCCGTGGTGCTCGCCATCGTGCGGATAGACCGCGACAGCGTTCGGCGCGAACACCGCGACCGCCGCCTCGCCCACCACGGTGTCGGGCGTCAGCAGACCCGTCACCACTTCCCCCGGCGGCGTGCGCAATCCGTCCTCCACCGCCACTCCGGACACCAGGTTCAGCCCGGCGATCCGCGCGGTGAACGGCGTCCGCGGTGCGGCCAGCACTTCCCGGGTCGGACCGCGTTCGACGATCCGGCCGCCGTTCATCACCGCGACGTGATCAGCCAACGCCAACGCGTCCAGCGGGTCGTGCGTGACCAGCACCGTCGTCGGGCCGTCGCGCAGCACTCGGCGCAGCAAACCGCGGATCGCCGGTGCCGAGTCCACGTCGAGCGCGGCGAACGGCTCGTCCAGCAGCAGCAAATCCGGCGCGGACGCCAGCGCTCGCGCGATCGCCACCCGCTGCTGCTGCCCGCCGGACAGCTGGCTCGGCCGCCGGTTCGCGAACTCCGCCGCGTCCACTTCGGCCAGCCACCGCGAGGCGATCGCCCGCGCCTCCGCGCGGCTGGTCCCGGTCGAGCGCGGCGAGAACGCGACATTGTCCATTGCGGACAGATGCGGGAACAGCAATGCGTCCTGGGAGAGCAAACCGATCCGCCGTTCGTGCGGCGGCAAGTCGACCCCGTTGCCGGCCAGCCGCCGGTCGGCGAGCGTGACGTCTGCCGAGGTCACCGACAGCAGACCGGCGAGGCTGCCGAGCACAGTGGACTTCCCGGAGCCATTGGGCCCGAGCAGCGCGAGCACGGTGCCGCCGGGCACAGTGAACTCGACCTCGAGCGAGAACTCGCCGCGGGTCAGCGCGAGCCGCGCGGAGAGCGTCAACGCAGACCGCCTTCCCACGACCGCGGCCGCGCGACCGCGATAACGAGGATCGCGACCACGATCAGCAGCAGCGCGAGCGCGACCGCGCTGTCGATGTCCACTTCGGCCTGTGTGTAGACCTCGAGCGGCAGCGTCCGGGTCACGCCTTCCAGACTGCCCGCGAACGTGATGGTCGCGCCGAACTCGCCCAGCGCGCGGGCGAAGCTCAGCACCACACCGGACCCCAGCGCGGGCAGCAGCAACGGCAGCGTCACCCGGCGGAACACCGTCCACGGACGCGCGCCGAGCGTCGAAGCGACCTGCTCGTAGCGGTCGCCGGAGCCGCGCAGCGCACCTTCCAGGCTGACCACGAGGAAGGGCATCGCCACGAACGTCTGCGCGATGACCACCGCGGCCGTCGTGAACGGAACCTGCTCGCCGGTCAGCCAGTTGATCAGTACGCCGAGGAAACCCTTGCGCCCCAACAGGTACAGCAAAGCCAGGCCGCCGACCACGGGCGGCAGCACGAGCGGCAGCAGCACGATCGAACGCAGCATCCGCACGCCCGGCACCCGGGAGCGGGCCAGCACGACCGCCAGCGGAACGCCGAGCACCACACAGGCCACTGTGGACAGTGCGGCGGTCACCAGCGACAGCCGGAGCGCGTTCAGCGACGAAGTCGTGACCAGCAGCGACGGCAGCCGGGTGAGATCGGACCGCACCAGGAGACCGATGACCGGCAGGACCACGAGCGCCAGCGCCGCCACGGCGGGGAACCACAGGAGCAACGGCACCCGGGCGTGCGGCGGCCGGGTTTCGGCCGCCGCGCCCGCCTTACTTGCCAGGACCAAAGCCGATCTTGGCCAGTTCGGCCTTGCCCCGCGCCCCGAGGATGAAGTCGGTGAACTCCTTCGCCAGCGCCGCCTGCGGAGCGTTCTTGACGACCGCGATCGGATACTGGTTCACCGCGCCCGAGGACTCCGGGAAGTCGACCTTGTCCACTTTGCCCGCCGCCGACGTCGCGTCGGTGACGTACACCAGGCCGGCGTCGGCGTCGCCCGACTGGACCTTGGCCAGCACCTGCTTGACGTTCGTCTCCTCGCTCACCGGCTTGAGCGCCTTGCCGGTGCTCTGCTCGACCTTCTGCGTGGCCGAACCGCACGGCACCTGCTGCGCGCACACGACCACGTTCAGACCGGGCTTGGTGAGATCGGCGAAGGTCTTGATGCCCTTCGGGTTCCCCTTGGCCACGGCGATCGCGAGCTTGTTGGTGGCGAACACCGTCGGCTGGCCGTCGATGACCCCGTCCTGCACGGCCTTGTCCATGTTCTTCTGGTCCGCCGAGGCGAACACGTCGGCTTTGGCCCCGTTGTCCAGTTTCTGCACGAGCGCGGACGAGCCCTCGTAGTCGAAGGTGACCTTGACGCCCGGGTGCGCGGCCTCGAACTGCTTGCCCAGCGCGTTGAACGATTCGGTGAGCGACGCCGCGGCGTACACGGTCAGCGTGCCGCTCGCGCCGGCCGCCGGGGCGGGTGCGGACGCGGAACCCGCGCCCGAGTTGGAGCTGGGCTGATCGCCGGAGCTGCAGGCACTGGCGAACGACGCGATCGCCGCGGTTCCAGCGACGGCGAGGGCGAGCTTCTTCATCTGGATCCTTCCGGGGTTTCCACCACGACGGTGGTCGCCTTGACCACGGCGACCGCGAGCACGCCCGGGCGCAGCCCGAGTTCGCGGACCGCCTCGGTGCTCATCAGTGACACCACTCGGTGCGCCCCGCACTGCAGTTCGACCTGCGCCATCACCTTGTCGGCGACGACCTCGGTGACGAGCCCGACGAAGCGGTTGCGGGCGGAGCGGCCGACCGCCGACGGGTCGTCCGGCTCGCTGGCTTGCGCCCGCGCGAACCCGGCGAGCTGAGCGCCGTCGACGACCTTGCGGCCGGCGGCGTCGTCCGTCGCGGCCAGCTGACCCGCGCGAACCCACCGGCGGACGGTGTCGTCGCTGACGCCGAGCAGCCGAGCGGCCTCGGACAACCGAAATTGCGGCATGGCCGGAACATTATCCCCGCAGATGCGGAAAAGCTATGCGGGGCGCGCATTTTCGCGTAACGCTTCGAGCATTGCGAACTGATAACGCCCGAGGACTTTCCGTTCTGCGGAAGTGAACTCTCCGAGCACCCCGGCAAGGCGCCGCGCGACCCGCGCGGAGATCGCGTCGAGCCGTTCGGAACCGGCCTCGGTGATCGTCACGAGCACCTTCCGGCGATCGGTCCGGTCGCGTTCGCGGAGCACCAGACCGGCCTTCTCCAGCCGGTCGAGCACGCCGGTCACCGCACCCGTCGACAAGCCGGTGAGCTGCCCGATTCGGCCTGGGGTAAGGGAATCCGCGGCGTGCCCGGCG
The DNA here is from genome assembly GCF_014174495.1 of Amycolatopsis echigonensis. GTDB lineage: Bacteria > Actinomycetota > Actinomycetes > Mycobacteriales > Pseudonocardiaceae > Amycolatopsis > Amycolatopsis echigonensis. The sequence continues at coordinate 13,502 of NZ_JACJHR010000080.1, read as the reverse complement.
AGCTCGAGGGCTTGCAACTCGGTCGCCGAGAGTCCCTCGAGGGCGGCGTCGCGAGCATGCTGGAGGACGAGATGCGTGCGCAGCCGCGCCGCCAGTGCGGCGAGGTGAGTCAGCTCACTATTCGTCTCAGCGGTGCTCACCGAGTGCCTCCACATCGGAACCGAGGGTGGTTTCCAGGTTTTTCGCAAGACTGCCTTTTCCGACGTCGCAAGCTATCCTGAGCCTAATGACAGCAGTACATCTCGGGTTTCCTCGTGTCCCCGGCAACCGAGGCCCTTCCGGCACGCCCCGGCCCGAGCACCCCGGTCTTGTCGACTCCTTCGGCCGCGTCGCGACCGACCTGCGGGTCTCCCTCACCGACCGGTGCAATCTGCGCTGCACGTACTGCATGCCGGCCGAGGGCCTCGACTGGATGCCGACCGAGCAGGTGCTCACCGACGACGAGCTGGTCCGGCTCATGCGGATCGCGGTGGAGATGCTCGGCGTCACCGACATCCGGCTGACCGGCGGCGAACCGCTGCTGCGCCCGGGACTGGAGCAGATCGTCGAGCGGATCACCGCGCTCGACCCTCGCCCCCGGGTGTCCATGACCACCAACGGGATCGGGCTGGCCAAGCGCGCCCCCGGCCTGGTCGCTGCCGGGCTCGACCGGATCAACGTGTCGCTGGACACCATCGACCGCGAGCGCTTCGCCGAGCTGACCCGCCGCGACCGGCTGCCGCACGTGCTGGCCGGCCTCGCCGCCGCCCGCGACGCCGGGCTGTCGCCGGTCAAGATCAACTCCGTGCTGATGCGCGGGTACAACGAGCACGAGGCGGTGCCGCTGCTGCGGTTCTGCCTCGAAGAGGGCTACCACCTGCGGTTCATCGAACAGATGCCGCTGGACGCGCAGCACGGCTGGAGCCGCCGCGACATGATCACCGCCGAGGAGATCCTCGCGATGCTCGGCGAGGCCTTCACCCTCTCCCCGTTCCCGGCCCCGCGCGGCGGCGCGCCCGCCGAGCGCTGGCTGGTCGACGGAGGACCGGGCGACGTGGGCGTGATCGCGTCGGTGACCAGGCCGTTCTGCTCCGCCTGCGAGCGCACCCGGCTGACCGCGGACGGCGCGGTCCGCTCCTGCCTCTTCTCGAACGACGAGACGGACCTGCGCTCCCTCGTGCGCGCGGGCGCGCGCGATGAGGAGGTGGCGGACGCGTGGCGGGCCACGATGTGGCGCAAGCTCGCGGGCCACGAGATCAACGAGGCCGGCTTCGCGCAGCCGATCCGGCCGATGAGCGCGATCGGCGGTTGAGCCCATGACCTCTCCCTCGGCGTCCTCTTCCCCGGTGACGGTCGTCGTCCGGTACTTCGCCTCGGCGCGGGCCGCGGCGGGCACCGAGGAGGAGAAGGTGGAGCTGGCGGCAGGCGCGACGGTGGCCGATGCCGTCCAGGTGCTGCGCGAGCTGCACCCCGGGCAACTTTCCCGCGTTCTCGACGCGGCGAGCTTCCTGGTCAACGAGATGGCGGTCCGCGATCGCGGCCGCGCGCTCAGTGACGGGGCCCATCTGGACGTCCTTCCGCCGTTCGCCGGCGGATGACCGCCTGGCAAGCCGCCGTTCACGCGGCTGAGCGCCGCGCTGACGGACGGAGCGGCGGTTTCCAGCCGATTGGTCCGTACCACGGCGAATGGCGGCAATGGCGCGCTGAGCGGTCAACACGCTTTATCCCTACTCTCCGAAGCGTTTCGCTCACGGCGTATTTCCGCAGCTCAAAGAACCACTCGGCGGTCAGTGGCCGACCGTTGACGAGTGGTTTAGAGTGCCCGCCCTTATCTGCCGCGAATGGTCCCTTGACGCGTTATCGACGTGACCCAAGCCTCACGATCCGTGAAATATCTCGGCAAGAAAACGGGCAGATAACGACGCTCTGACCTGCGAAAACAGGCGGATCGAGACAGGTTGCGTGCCGTTACTGTGACGTAGGTCACACCCCGAATGATTTCCGATCACGCCGCGAATTACGTACCGTCGCTTTTCGGTTGGCCCCGACCGACCACGCAACACCGGGAATCCGTAGCGCCCAGCTCTGTCCAACGGATCCCCGGACCCATACCCCGAGCGAAAGCATTTCCGGACAGAGACGAGGGGACGAAGACGGCGCGTCGTGCGACGTCCGCGTCAGCCGCCCGGCAACGGGCGGACGGGCTCCCAACCCGACCCGCAGCATTGTGCTCGTAGGCGCAGGAAGCGAGAAGTTTTCAGATGTCTTACCGAGGCAAGCACCGCAAGATGTCCGCCGCCACCCGCACCATCGCCCGTGTCGCAGTCGCGGGTATCGCGGTCGGCGCCCCCTTCGCGATCGCCGCGACCCCCGCGTCGGCGACCAACTGGGACGCGATCGCGCAGTGCGAGAGCGGCGGCAACTGGAACACCAACACTGGCAACGGCTTCTACGGCGGCCTCCAGTTCACCCAGAGCACCTGGAAGGCCTACGGCGGCACCGGCAGCCCGCAGGGCGCGTCGCGTGAGCAGCAGATCGCTGTCGCCGAGCGCGTGATGCAGGGCCAGGGCCCGGGCGCGTGGCCGGTGTGCAGCAAGAAGGCCGGCAGCTCGGCCTCCGCGCACACCTCGACCCCGAAGAGCACCAAGAAGGCGACCCCGAAGAGCATCGCCCCGAAGAAGGAGGTCACCCAGGCCGTGGCCGCGGTGGCGAACTCCAACCCGAACGGTGACTACACCGTCAAGGCGGGCGACACGCTCTCGAAGATCGCCAAGGAGCACAACATCCAGGGCGGCTACCAGAAGCTGCAGGAGCTGAACAAGCAGTACGTGTCGAACGCGAACTTCATCGTGGTCGGCCAGAAGCTCGCCACCAAGTGAATCCCCGCCTCCTCGTGAGGCAGGTTCCGGCGCAGCCGCTGCTGTGACAGAACGGCCGAAGGGCCCCACCGCGTCAAATCCCCTGGCGGTGGGGCCCTTCGTCATGTCCGGGCTCGTGAGTGCTCATCGCGGTTCTAACCGGGATGAACACTCACGAGGGGGTCAGGGCGAGTTGACCCATTCGTCGGTGCCGTCGGTGAAGTGCTGGTGCTTCCACACCGGAAGCCGTGCCTTGACCTCGTCCACCAGCTCCGCGCACGCGGTGAACGCCTGGCCGCGGTGCTCGGCGGCGACCGCGCAGGCCAGCGCGACGTCGCCGATCGTCAGCGCGCCGACGCGATGGCTCACCGCCACCGCGCGCACGCCCTTCCAGCGCGCGGCCAGGTCGTTGACCACCTCGGCGAGCACGTCCCGGGCCGTGGGGTGGCCTTCGTAGGTCAGATCGCGCACGCCCTTGCCGCCGTCGTGGTCGCGGACCACGCCGGAGAACGTGACCACGGCGCCCGCCGCGTCGTCCTCCACCAGCCGCGCGTGTTCCTCGACCGACAGCAGCTGGTCGCTCACCTCGGCGCGCAGGATCCGGACCGCGGGGCCAGGCGGCGCGGCCGCGCGCGGGTGGTCTCCACCGGCCAGCTGGTCCACCGCGTGCTCGAGAATGTCCTCCAGGACCCGCAGCCCGTCCTTGACGCCGCCGCTCGACCCCGGGAGGTTCACCACGAGGGTCCGGCCCGCGACCCCGGCCACGCCGCGCGACAGCACCGCGGTGGGCACCTTCGGCAGCCCGGCCGCGCGGATCGCGTCCGCGACGCCGGGCAGCTCGTAGTCCAGCACCGAGCGGGTGACGTCCGGGGTCCGGTCGGTCGGCGAGATGCCGGTGCCGCCGGTCGTGAGGATCACCTGGACGCCGTCGGCCACCGCCGCACGCAGCGCGACGCCCACCGGGTCGCCGTCCTCGACGACGACCGGCGGCGGCACGTCGTAGCCCCGGCCGGCCAGCCAGGCGACGAGCACCGGGCCGGTCTTGTCCTCGTAGACGCCTCGTGCGGCGCGGTTGGACGCGACGATCACGCGCGCGGTGTTCATAGCCGCCTCCGAGGGAGAGAGTCCGTCGGCGGTCTTTGTCCCGGTCATGGCCGCTCCCAGGTCCCGGTCTTGCCGCCGTCCTTGCGGATGAGCCGCACGTTGTCGAGCGTCGCGGCCGGGTCGACGGCCTTGATCATGTCGTGCAGCGTGAGCCCGGCGACCGCGACGGCGGTGAGCGCCTCCATCTCGACCCCGGTGACGTCCGTGGTCTTGGCCGTCGCGCTGATGTGCACGGCGGTCCCGGCCAGTTCGAACTCCACCTTGACCCCGGAAAGCGCGATCTGGTGGCACAGCGGGATCAGCTCGGGCACGCGTTTGGCGCCCATGATCCCGGCGATCCGCGCGGTCGCCAGCGCGTCGCCCTTGGGCAGGCCGTTGGCCGACAGGAGGCCCACCACCTCTTCGGTGGTGTGGACCGTCCCGCCGGCCAAAGCGGTGCGCTTCGACGCCGTCTTGTCCGAGACGTCGACCATCCGGGCCGCCCCGGACTCGTCTACGTGGCTGAGTTCACTCACGCCCGCGAGGCTACTGCCCGCGTTCCGCCCGCACCGCGTTGCGCACCGCTTCCGCGACCGCCGGGGCCACCGCGCTGTCGAACACGCTCGGCACGATGAACGACGCGTTGAGCTTGCCGTTGTCCACCACGTCGGCGATCGCGTCGGCGGCGGCCAGCAGCATGTTGTCGTCGATGTTGTGCGCGGCGGCGTCGAGCAGACCGCGGAAGACGCCCGGGAACGCCAGGACGTTGTTGATCTGGTTCGGGAAGTCGCTCCGGCCGGTGGCGACGACCGCGGCGTGCTTCTGCGCCTCCAGCGGGTCGATCTCCGGGTCCGGGTTGGCCAGCGCGAAGACGACCGCGTCGTCGTTCATCGTGGCGACCTGCTCCGCGCCGAACAGGTTCGGGGCCGAGACGCCGATGAAGACGTCCGCGCCGACCAGTGCGTCGTGCAGGGTGCCGGACTTGCGGGCGGAGTTCGTGTGCTCGGCGATCCAGGTCAGGTTGTCGTCGAGGTTGCCGCGCTCGGGGTAGACGATGCCGTCGATGTCGGCGGCCACGATGTCGCCCGGGTTCTTGCGCAGCAGCAGGCGGATGATCGCGGACCCGGCCGCGCCGACGCCGCTGACCACGATCTTGCAGTCCTCGATGTTCTTCCCGACCACGCGCAGCGCGTTGCGCAGCGCGGCGACCACGACGATCGCGGTGCCGTGCTGGTCGTCGTGGAAGACCGGGATGTCCAGCTGCTCGCGCAGCCGCTTCTCGATCTCGAAGCAGCGCGGCGCGGCGATGTCCTCGAGGTTGATGCCCGCGTACACCGGCGCGAGCGCCTTCGCGATCATGATGATCTCTTCGGTGTCCTGGGTGTCCAGGCAGACCGGCCACGCGTCGACGTCAGCGAACTTCTTGAACAGCGCCGCCTTGCCCTCCATGACGGGCAGCGCGGCGGCCGGGCCGATGTTGCCGAGGCCGAGCACGGCGGAGCCGTCGGTGAGCACCGCGACGGTGTTGCGCTTGATGGTCAGCCGGCGCGCGTCCTCGGGGTTCGCGGCGATCGCCTGGCACACACGGGCGACGCCCGGCGTGTACGCGCGGGAGAGGTCGTCACGGTTGCGGAGCGCGACCTTGGGGCTGACCTCGATCTTGCCGCCGAGGTGGATCAGGAACGTCCGGTCGGAGACCTTGCGCACCTGCACGCCCGGCAGCGAATCGAGTGCCGCCGTGATGTCCTGCGCGTGGTTTTCCGACAGCGCGTTGGCGCTGATGTCGACCACGATCGAGTCCGCGTGCGATTCGACGACGTCGAACGCCGTCAGCACGCCGCCGACGCGGCCGACCGCGGTGGTGAGGTCCCCCGCAGCCGTGGACGAAGCCGGGGCCTCGACCCGGACGGTGATCGAATACCCGGGACCGGGAACCGGCATGACACGTACTCCCCGCAGGTGGTGTGGGTTCGGACGGCTCGAATCTAGTCCGGTGACCCGCGCCACCCGACCCCAACCGGGTGACTGACCAGTAACTTCAGGCTCGGGGGCGCCGCCGCGACGGCGCTCCCGAACGCGGTCCGCAGGTCAGCGGTTGATCTCGGTCTCCGGGTGCACGTAGGGCACCTGCTCGAGCGGGAAGGTCAGGTCGCCGAACGGCGAAAGCGCTCCCTGCCGGTCCGACGACAGCTCGGTGACCGGGTGCTCGCCCGGCTCGCCCGGCCACGTCGGGTCGATGCCCTTGCTCTGCTTGTCGCCCTTCGCCACTGCTTCCTCCGAGGCCCTCGTCCGGCAAACTGCACCCAGTCTGCCCGAACGCCGCTCGTGCGCGTGCACCCGCCCGGTATCCTGGGTGTCTATGCCCGCGACCTCTCTGGCGGACTGGCTGCGTGCGGAGTCCGACGACGCACTCGCCGAACTGCTGCGCACGCGTCGCGATCTGTCCACCCCTCCTCCGTCCGACACGACCGTGCTCGCCACCCGCGCGGGCACGCCGGGGTCGGTCGCTCGTGCCTGCGAGGACCTCGACACGTTCACCCTCGCGGTGATGGACGCGCTGCTGGTCGCCGGCGCCGACGTCGAGCCGGTGCCGGTGTCCGCGGTGACCGCGCTGGTCGGCCGGGACGTGAGCGAACCGCTCGCCCGGCTGCGCGCCCGGGCTCTCGTCTGGGGCACCGACGACGAACTGCGCGTGCCGCCCGCGGCCCGCGACGCGCTCGGTCCGTTCCCCGCCGGGCTCGGGGCGCCGTCGCCCGCGCTGGCCGCCACCGACCTCGACGCGCGGCTCGCGGAGGTCGGCGACGACGAGCGGGCCGTGCTCACCGCGTTGGCCGCTGGGCCGCCGATCGGCCGCACCCGTGACGCGAGCTTCGACGTCGGGTTGTCCGACGCGGCCACGCCGGTGCAGAAGCTTCTCGCGCGCGGCCTGTTGCTGCGCCGGGACGACCAGACCGTCGAACTGCCCCGCGAACTCGGCCTGCTGCTGCGCGGCGGGCTCGCGTTCGAGCCGGACACGCTGGTCGAGCCGGAGCTGCCCGTCCATCCACATCGGACGGACACTGTGGACAAGACGGCCGCCGGCGAGGCGATGGAATTGCTGCGGCAGACGGAATCTCTGCTGCGGATGTGGTCGGATTCGCCGCCGCCGGTGCTCAAGGCGGGCGGGCTCGGAGTACGCGAGCTGAAAAAGGTCGCCAAGGATCTCGAAGTCGACGAGACCCGCGCGACGCTGCTCGCGGAGCTGGTCGTCGGCGCGGGACTCGTCGCGGACAGCGAAAACACCGCCCCGGAGTACGTGCCCACCACGCTCACCGACAGCTGGCTCGCGTCGCCGTCGGTGCAGCGGTGGATGACGCTCGCGCAAGCGTGGCTGGAGCTGCCGCGGCTGCCCGGTCTCGCCGGTGGACGGGACGCGAAGGACAAGCCGATCGCGCCGTTGTCCGAGGAGTTGCGACGGCCGCTCGCACCGGTTTCGCGACACCGCTTGCTTTCCGCACTGGCTGAGCTGAATCCGGGCGCAGGCGTGAAAAGCGTCGACGAGCTGGTGGCCGTGCTGGCCTGGCGCGCACCGCGGCGAGGTGGTCGGCTTCGCGACGAAACCGTCCGCTGGACGATGGCCGAGGCGACCGCGCTGGGCCTCGTCGGCCTCGGCGCCCTCACCACCGCCGCGAGGCTGCTGCTGGAGGACGACCGCTCCGGCGCGGTCGAGGCGATGCACGACGCGCTGCCCGCACCGGTCGACCACGTGCTGGTGCAGGCAGACCTGACGGTCGTCGCGCCGGGTCCGCTGGAGCCGGAACTGGCGGCGGACATGGCCGCGGTCGCGGACGTCGAATCCGCTGGCCACGCAACGGTTTACCGCGTCACTGAGCCGTCCGTGCGCCGCGCGCTCGACACCGGACGGACCGCTGACGAACTGCACGCGATGTTCCGCAACAAGTCGGCGACCCCGGTGCCGCAGGGCCTGACGTACCTGATCGACGACGTCGCCCGCCGCCACGGCCGCCTGCGCGGCGGTACCGCGGGGTCCTTCCTCCGCTGCGACGACGAGGCGCTGCTCGCCGAGGTGCTCGCGAATCCGGTGGCCGCGGAGTACGACCTGCGAATGATCGCGCCGACGGTGCTGATCAGCTCGGTGCCGCTAGCCGAGGTCCTGGAAGCCTTGCGCGGCGCGGGTTTCGCTCCCGCGGCGGAGGGTCCGGACGGCCGGGTCGTCGACCTGCGCCCCACCGGGCGACGCCTGCCCGCCCGCACCCGCGCGGCACGCGCCCGGCCGGGCGAACAAGCGGTGCTGACCGACGAACAGGCGACCCGGATCGTGTCGAATCTCCGCGCAGGCGACCAAGCGTCGGCCCGGCGGCGCGGTTCGACAGTGCGCGCGCCAGGCGGCAGCGGTGCGGACACGACAGCGACGCTCGACCTGCTGTCCCGCGCGACGCTCGAACAACGCGAGGTATGGATCGGCTTCGTCGACTCCCGCGGCACGGCGAGCCAACGAGTAGTACGCCCGCTGCGAGTCGGCGGCGGAGTGCTGGAAGGCGCGAACCACGAGCGGTATCCGTTGCACCGCATCACTTCCGCGGCGTTGGTCGAGGACTGAGGTCGGCCCAACGCGGCATGGGGAACGCCGCCATTGAGGGTGGCGGCGGGCATGGACGGAGCCCCCAATGCTTTCTGCCGAGGCGTGCCTGACCTGATCGGCCGCGGTGAGGGTGACGCGAGACGGGCGGAGCCGAACGAGGCAAGGACAAAGCAGCGCGCCCCGGAAGCGAACGCGCCCGCCGTCAGAGGTTGCGCAGCCCCTGCAGGACCCGCTCCATGAACTCCCGCGACGAGCGGTCGCCCAGCACCAGATCCGTCTGGTGCAGCATGACGAGCCCGATGTCGGCCATGTCGCCCACCAGTACCTTCACCACGCCGAGCGGCAGGTGCAGATGCGCGGCGATCTCCGCGACCGACCGGGTCTCCAGGCACAGATCGCAGATCCGCCGGTGCTCGATCGAGCGCACCCCGCGGTAGCGGCGGCCCTCGTCGCTGGTGGAGACCAGGGCCTCCAGCGCGAGATTGTGGTCGGAGTGGGTCCGGCCGCGGGTCCGGGCGTACGGCCGCACGCGCGATTTCGTCGGCTGGGCTGGCGGTTCCGGCTGCGCGGGCTCCTCGCCGGACCAGAACCGGTCCAATTCGGACACTCCGGAGGCGGGCCCCGGGTCGGAGTACTCGGCTGCGGGCTCTTCGACCAGCGCGTGCCTGCTGCGGGGGGCTGGTTCGACGTGCTGCGGTTGGTACGCGGAGCCTTCCGGCACCATCCGGTCGTCCGGGCCGGGCGAACCGGCGTACTCGTCGAACGAGTACGGGTCGTGTGCCGCGGAACGGCTGGGCTGAGGCGCTGGCTCTTCCCAGCGGTGGTTCTGCCGCGGCTCTTCCCACCGGTTCTGCTGGGGCTCCTCCCAGTAACCGGATTCGCCGTCCTCGACCCATTCGTAGCCGTCGTCCCAGCTCTCGTCCTGAACCGGAGCGGGAGGCGGGGCAACCGGACGCGGGGCGACTGCCTGCTGCACCGGGCGCGGCTCGGGCGCGGGAGCCGGGCGAGGCGCGGGCTCCGGACGCCGAGCAGCACGCGGAGAAGGCTGCGAAGACGGCGGAGGCGTCGACCGAGGCTGCCGATGCGGCAACCGCAGGGTCAGCGAACTCAGCTCGTACCGGCTCGGCGAGTCGAACGACTCCCGTTCCGTGCCTTTGTGGAGGGCGTCCCAGGCGCCCGTGTCCTGGTCTCCGAAACCCGAGATCTTCATCGGCTACCCCAGCACCCCGCCGCCCTGCAGCTGGGCGCGCAGTTCCGGCGTGATCTGCTCGCCGACCCGCTCGACCAGCAGGGTCATCTCGTACGCGACCGTTCCGATGTCGCACGTCGGCGCGGCGAGCACGGCCAGGCAGGAGCCGTCGGAGACCGACATCAGGAACAGGTACCCGCGCTCCATCTCGACCACGGTCTGGTTCACGCCGCCCGCCTCGAAGCACCGCGCGGCGCCCTGGGTGAGGCTGATCAGCCCGGACGCCACCGCCGAGAGCTGTTCGGCGCGTTCCTGCGGCAACCCCTCCGAGGGCGCGAGCATCAGCCCGTCCGCCGACACCAGCACCGCGTGCGCCGCACCCGGGACCCGGCGCACGAAATCCGAGATCAGCCAGCTGAACGTGCCCTGGTCCGCTGGCCGGTCGGAATCGGTCACTGCCCCTCCAAGCTCCTCGAACGCTGCCGGACGCCCGTTCGCCACTGTCAGGCCACATCCTCGCCCGGCCGCGGTGAAGTCGTCGTTCCAGCGTATTCACGCACCCGGTCGTGTCGAGCGTGTGCCCGGGCACGGTACGTGTCTGCCGGATGTAACGCCGCGCGAACGCATGCACAACCACGCATTCGCGGGTCACTCGGTGGTGGCGGCGGCCACGGTGCGCAGCGGGATGTCCGTGCAGGTCACCGCCGGTCCGACGCCCCGATCGGGGGCTGCCGGCCTCGGCCGCGAGGGGACAGGACTACTCAGCCCGCCCCGCTCGGAGGCACCACTCCCCGAAGCGGGTGAAGCCCGTGGAGTTCACTCCAACGGCCGCACCCGAGCCGGGGTGGATCGGGAATCTGGGAGTCGGCTGGCGCCTCCTTCGCAGACGGCGGCGGGTGGACGGAGGCGGGACTAACCCGCCCGCAAAGCCGTGTCGTGCGCGATCGCGTGCTGCACGACGGAGATCAGCACCTGCTTCGCCGACTCCCGCTCCCGCGCGTCGCACGCCATGATCGGCACCGACGGCGAGATGGTGAGCGCGTGCCGCACGTCCTCGATCTGGTGGTGCAGCAGCCGGTCGAAGCAGTTGATCGCCACGACGTAGGGCAGCTTCCGGTTCTCGAAGAAGTCGATGGACGGGAACGCGTCCGCGAGCCGCCGCGTGTCCACGAGCACGACCGCGCCGATCGCGCCGACGGCGAGGTCGTCCCACATGAACCAGAACCGGTGCTGGCCCGGTGTGCCGAACACGTACAGCACCAAGTCGGAGTCGAGCGAGATCCGGCCGAAGTCCATGGCCACCGTGGTGGTCGTCTTGTTCGGCGTGGCCGACACGTCGTCGTGCCCCACGCTCGCCTCGGTCATCATGGCCTCGGTGGTCAGCGGGTCGATCTCGGAGATCGCCCCGACCAGAGTCGTCTTGCCCGAACCGAACCCACCCGCGACCACGATCTTGGCCGACGAGGTCGGACCCGTATGCGGTGTGTTCGCGTCGGAGTCAAATTCTCCGAAGCCCACTGAGCACCCTTTCCATGAACTCGATACTGGGGCGGTCGCCCGCGTTCGTGCTGCTGCTCGTGTGCACGAGCACCAGGCCGAGGCCCGCCACGTCACCAATCAGCACCCGCACCACGCCGAGCGGCAGCCGCAGCAGCGCGGCCACCTCGGCGACCGACCGGGTGTCGAGGCACAGGTCGCAGATCGACCGGTGCTCCGGCACGCGGACGCGGTCGAGCACCCGGCCCTGCTCGCTCGTCGACACCAGGGCCTCGATCGCGAGGTCGTAGGTCGGTTTCGTGCGTCCCCGGGTGCGGAAGTAAGGCCGGACCAGCCCCGAGGTCTCCACCTCGGCGGGCTCGTCCACGTATTCGCCCGCCGCCTGCATCGGCAGCGCGGCGGCCAGCTCGTTCGAAGACGGTCCCGGCGACCCGTCGCGCTCGGCGCTGAACGCGGCGAACTCGGCCGAGTCGTACAGCGGCCCGCTCGCCCCGCCGAACAGCTCCGAACCGGGACCGCCGAGCAGCCGCTCGCGGTACCCGGGCACCGCGGTGATGCCCGGCTGCTGCCCGGCGTTGGAATCGGTCAGCCAGTTCGGCGGTTCGCGCACCGGATCGGAATCCGCGGCTTGGACGTCCCTCGAACGCCATTCGCGGTCGACCCGGTCCCGGAAGGACTTCCAGTCCTCCCGGCTCTGCTCCCGATCGCCCCAGCCGCCGGTGTGCTCGTCACCGAGCCGGCCGTCGCCGCGCAAGCGCCCGTCGTCCACGGTTTACTCCTGTAGTCCTAGGTCCGCCTAGCGACGGACCGCAGCGCCCTGCAGTTGTGCCCGCATCTCCGGTGTCAGCTGCTGGCCGACCCGTTCGACCAGCAGAGTCATCTCGTACACCACCAAGCCGATGTCGCTTTCCGGCGAGCCGAGCACCGCGAGGCACGACCCGTCGGACACCGACATCAGGAAGAGAAACCCGTTCGCCATCTCGACCACGGTCTGCGCGACCGGGCCGCCCTCGAACACCTTCGCCGCACCGCGCGCGAGGCTGGTCAGCCCCGAGGCGACAGCCGCCAGCTGGTCCGCCCGGTCCTTCGGCAGCCCGCGCGAAGACGCGAGCAGCAGACCGTCGGCCGAGACGACCACCGCGTGCGCCGCACCGGGCACCCGGTGGACGAAGTCCGTGATCAGCCACGCGAAGCTGCTCGCCGCGCTGCCACCGGCCTGCCTGCCGTTCGGCTGCACCGAGCCGCCTCCCGGCTGCACTCCCGCCCGTGTCACTCTCGCTCCTCACTGCTGTCGCTCACATACCCGGCCCCGGTGACGCGAACCCCGTCGTCGTCGAGCCGGGCTTCCGGCGGCCGCTCCTTCAGCGCGTGCCTGCCGGACTTGTACCCACGCTGGAAGCTTGCCATCCGGCTGCGGGCAGCCGCCGCCGAGCGGGTGATCGCACCCGTTCCGGGCATTCCAGCGGTCGCGTCGGTGAACGAATTCTGCTGCTGCGCCGGTTCCGGCGCGTTGCCGATCGAGCCGGGGACCAGGTACGCGTTGGGCACGCGCTTGGGCAGCCCGGCGGGCGTGATCTCCTCGTTCTTGGATTCGAGCAGCGACTGCGCCGCCTGCCAGCCCTCGTCGGAGACGCTGTGCCAGCTGTCGTCCTCCGGTTCGTCGGAACCGGGGTAGAGCGGCGTCGATTCGAGGGCTTCGGCCCTCCGTTCCCTCGGCTGCTCGGCCGGAGTCTCCTCCGACTCGGCGGCCTCGGTGGTTTCCGGCTCCGGCGCGGCGGAACCGGCGGTGCCGGTGTCGCTGTCCTCGCCCTCGCTGAACCAGCGCGACAGCACCGACTGGTAGATCGGCAGCCGCCGGGTGGGCACGTCGTCCTCGAGCGCGGCGGAACCGTCCGGCTCGGCGGGCGGCTGCTCCCTCGGCGCTTCCGGGGCGACGTACTTCGGCTCCCGCTTCGGCAGCACCAGCGGCGGGAATTCGGTCTCCGCCATGCTCGCGCCGTCGCCGTACGACTCGCGAGTGAGCGGGGCGAGATCCTCCGCGGTCGGCCACGCCGGGGCTTCCGACGCCGGCGTCGCCGGGCTGAGGAACGGACCGGCCGCCCGGTTGCCCGCCACGAGGTCGTCGAGGCTGATCGGCTGGTCGAGCGGGACCAGGCCGCCGTTCTCGGACGCTCCGCCGGAACCCGCCGAACCCGTGGCTTGGGCCGGGTCCGCGGCCGCGGGCGGCGGTGCGAGCGGAAGCGGGTTCGGCGCTCCTCGCGGCGCTGGCGGAGATCCTCGGCGACCGGGGATTCTTCGACGACCGGTTCACCCG
>NZ_JACJHR010000008.1 GCF_014174495.1 Amycolatopsis echigonensis | reverse complement strand
CCCTACCCCCAGGAGGGCCCCGGACCCCGACGGCGGGACCCCGCCGGTCCAGCTGAAGCTCGTCGATCCGGGCGCAGACGGTCTCCGCGCCTCGAACGTGCGCGAGCGTCTCCGCCGATTCATCAACCGCGACCACCGAATGTCCGAGCGCGAGCAGCGGATGCGTCATACGCCCGGTCCCGCAGCCGAGTTCGAGCACCGCCGCGCCCGGCGGGATCGCACCGTGAATCACCTCCGGCTCGCCGGCGGCGGGCAGCTCCAGATAGAGGTCGACCGGGCAGCCGTCAGGCGTCACGCTCATGCCGCCCAGAGTGCCGGAAACTGGACCCATGCCCGCGAAACCCACCAAGGCCGAACAAGCCGCCGCGCACGGGACCACCATCCCGGACGTCCTGGCCCCCAACCTGAACGTGCTGTTCTGCGGGATCAACCCCGGCCTCTACTCCGGCGCGCTCGGCCTGCACTTCGCTCGTCCCGGCAACCGCTTCTGGCCCGCCCTCTACGCCAGCGGTTTCACCCCGCGGCTGCTGGACCCGAGCGAACAGGACGAACTCCTCGACCTCGGCCTCGGCATCACCAACGTCGTAGCCCGGACCACCGCCCGCGCCGACGAACTGACCGACGACGAACTCCGCGAGGGCGGCCAGATCCTGGCCAAGAAGGTCGAGAAGTACCGCCCGCGCTGGCTGGCAGTGGTCGGAATCACCGCCTACCGCGTCGCGTTCGGCGACCGCCGCGCCGCGGTCGGGCCGCAGGACCGGACAATCGGGACGACTCGGGTCTGGCTTCTGCCCAATCCCAGCGGTTTGAACGCTCATTGGACCCCGAAAACGCTCGCCGAGGAGTTCGGTCGGCTGCGCGCACGGGCGGTCACCGGAGATTCACCCGAGCAGTTAAACCCTCAGTAGAGCTAACCCGAGCGGGCGGACCCTCGCTGCGCCGTTCCCCCGCATTTCGAGGCCGATTTTCTACTCAGAGTTTGCTGCGACCAGCCGTTACGGCCATGAGGGGGAAACCGCGTCACAAGCTGCTCTCGGCGGAGTCGAACCAGGGACAAGGTGTCGTTCCCGGCCGGTTCCGGCAGGGGGGACCGGCGGGCACGCCGAGGGGGCGTGCCGGTCACCGGGAGCGACCATCGAGGACGGAGGCCCGAGATGCGTGGCATCGAGCCCCACCGAACGCCCATGTCGGCCGGTCAGCCAGCCGGCGGTCGAAGCCTGGGGGTCGCGGTCGTCGACCCGATCCCGATTTTCCGCGAGGGCATCGCGGCGATGGTGCACCGCACGCTGGGCCTGCACTGGTCCGGCCAGGCGGCGAGCCACCACGCGGCGATGCAGTTGTGCGAGCAGGTCCGCCCGGACGTCGTGATCCTCGACTCCGCGCTCGACCCCAACTGCCACCTCGCGAAGCTGCTCAACGCGGGCGACCCGGCACTCGTGCTGGTCACGCTCGTGCGCGACACCAATCGCACCCAGCAGTACCTCGCCGCGGCCATCGGCGCGGGCGCGCACGCCATCGTTCCGCGCGCGGTCGATTCCCGGCGGCTCGCCGAGGCAGTCCGGCGCGCGCACAACGACCGGCGCTACATCGACCCGGCGCTGTCCGCGCTCACCGCGCGGCCCAAACGCGAACCGTCGCCAAGAGCCGCACCGGTCGACGGGCACCTCGTGCAGCCCAAGGGCGCCATGCCGCTTTCACGCCGCGAGTACCAGGTTTTGCAGCTCGTCGCCGAAGGGCTGGAGAACTCCGGGATCGCGAAACTGCTCTTCCTGTCCGTGGAAACCGTGCGGACCCACGTGAAGAGCATTCTGCGCAAGCTTTCCGCCCGCGACCGGACACACGCGGTGACCATCGCGTTCCGCAGCGGCATCCTGGTCCCGCAGCTCGACGACAGCGCTGGTCCGCCGGCGGTGCAGGAGGCCGTGGCGCGCAGCACCCGGTGAGCCTGATCCCCTGGTTGTCCTGTCATTCCGAGCGAATTGCCACCCCTGGAAGGGCGGATTCGCTTGCTCTGGTTACTCGTAGGTAATATCCTGATGTTACCGGCGAGTAAGGGAACTGGTGCCCGGCCGGAAAGCCGAACACGACACGGAGTGACGACATGGGCCACTACAAGAGCAACGTCCGAGACCTGGAGTTCAACCTCTTCGAGGTACTCGGCGTGCAGGAACGGCTCGGCAAGGGCGTGCTCGCCGAGTCGGACGAGGAGACCGCCCGCGGCGTGCTGTCGGAGCTGAACAACCTCGCCACCGGCCCGCTCGCCGAGTCCTACGCCGACGCGGACCGCAACCCGCCGGTGTACGACCCCAAGACGTTCAGCGTGACGATCCCCGATTCGTTCAAGAAGAGCTACCAAGCGCTCGTCGACGGCGAATGGTGGCGGCTGGGCCTCACCAACGAGCTGGGCGGCTTCGGTCTGCCCCCGACGGTGCAGTGGGCCGCGGCCGAGCTGATCCTCGGCGCGAACGCTCCGCTGTTCATGTACCTGGCGGGTCCGAACTTCGCCATGATCGTGGACAAGAACGGCACCGAAGAGCAGAAGCACTGGGCTCAGCTGATGATCGACCGCGGCTGGGGAGCCACCATGGTGCTCACTGAGCCGGACGCCGGTTCGGACGTCGGCGCGGGCCGCACCAAGGCGGTCAAGCAGGAGGACGGCTCCTGGCACATCGACGGCGTGAAGCGGTTCATCACGTCGGCCGAGAACGACATGGTCGAGAACATCATGCACCTGGTGCTGGCCCGTCCCGAGGGTCCCGGCATCGAGACCAAGCCGGGCACCAAGGGCCTGTCGCTGTTCCTCGTCCCGAAGTTCCACTTCGACTCGAAGACCGGCGAGCTGGGCGAGCGCAACGGCGCCTTCGTCACCAACATCGAGCACAAGATGGGCATCAAGGTGTCCACCACGTGCGAGCTGACCTTCGGCCAGCACGGCACCCCGGCCAAGGGGTGGCTGCTCGGCGAGGTGCACGACGGCATCGCGCAGATGTTCCAGGTCATCGAGTACGCCCGGATGATGGTCGGCACCAAGGCGATCGCCACGCTGTCCACCGGCTACCTGAACGCGCTGGAGTACGCCAAGGAGCGCGTGCAGGGCGCTGACCTGCCGAACATGCTGAACAAGACCGCGCCGCGCGTCACGATCACGCACCACCCCGACGTGCGTCGCTCGCTGATGCTGCAGAAGGCGTACGCCGAGGGCCTGCGCGCGATCTACCTCTACACCGCGTCTTTCCAGGACCAGCTGTGGACCGGCGAGGGCGACGAAGCTTCGCTGAAGCTGGCGCACGCGGTCAACGACCTGCTGCTGCCGATCGTCAAGGGCGTCGGCTCCGAGCGCGCCACCGAGCAGCTCGTGCAGTCGCTGCAGACGCTCGGCGGTTCCGGCTTCCTGCAGGACTACCCGATCGAGCAGTACATCCGCGACGCGAAGATCGACTCGCTGTACGAGGGCACCACGGCGATCCAGTCGCTGGACTTCTTCTTCCGCAAGATCGTCCGGGACAAGGGTCAGGCCCTCGCGTTCGTCGCGGGCGAGATCACCAAGTTCATCGAGTCCGAGGCGGGCAACGGCCGGCTCAAGAACGAGCGCGCGCTGCTCAAGCAGGCGCTCGAGGACACCCAGGGCATGCTGGGCTCGCTGATCGGCTACCTGACCTCGTCGCAGGAAGACCCGCAGAACATCAACAAGGTCGGCCAGCACACCGTGCGGCTGCTGATGTCGGTCGGCGACCTGCTGGTCGGCTGGAAGCTGCTGCAGGCTGCCGAGGTCGCGCTGGAGAAGCTCGACAACGGCGCGTCGGCCAAGGACAAGCCGTTCTACGAGGGCAAGCTGGCGGTGGCGTCGTTCTTCGCGAAGACCGTGCTGCCGGAGCTGACCTCGCGCCGCGCCATCGTGGAGGCCGCGGACAACGCGCTGATGGACGTGGACGAAGCCGCGTTCTGATCGCACTCGCTGGAAAAAATGCCCCGGTCCGCACCCCGGACCGGGGCATTTTCCGTACTTCCAGTGGCGGTTACCCCAGTCGGGCGGTAAGCCGGGTTTGGCCCCCCGGGTTCCGGGCTAAACCGGTCGAGCCCGGTCCTCTCGGCAGAAGGAGTGTCGCCATGGCGGTTTCCGGCATTATCAGCGCGATCGTGATCGGCCTGATCCTCGGCCTGCTCGGCAAGCTGGTCGCACCTGGGAAGCAACCGATCCCGATCTGGCTGACGATCATCGTGGGCATCATCGCCGCGTTCGTCGGCTCCGCGATCGCACGCGGGCTCGGCTACGCCAACACCAAGGGCATCGACTGGCTGGAGATCATCACCCAGGTCGTGCTGGCCGCGATCGGCGTGAGCATCGCCGCCGGCATGTACGGCAAGCGGAAGGTCAAGGGCTAGCTCAGTCGTTCAGCTCCGGCTCGAGGAGGCTCATCAGGTACATGTCGTGGTACTGGCCGTCCGGCCCGCGATGGCATTCGCGGTGCCTGCCGTCCTCCACGAACCCGACCTTGCGGTAGACGTGCCGGGCGCGCTCGTTCTCGGCGACCACCCAGAGCGCGATCAGGTGCAGCCGCATGACGTTGAATCCGTAGCGGCACATGAGTTTCAACGCCTCGGTGCCGTACCCGCCGTCCCAGTGATCGGTCTCGCCGATGTAGATGTCCAGCTCGGCGCGGCCGATCTCTGGGCGGGCGTCGCGCAGGTCGACGACGCCGATCAGCTTGCCCGCTTCGATCGACTCGATCCCGAGCACGACGTTTTCGTACTTGTTCACCGGGCGCTCTTCGCCCCACTTGCGCAGTTGCGCGAGCGAGCGCGGATGGTCGCTGGTCATGTACCGGCCGACCTCCGGATCGTGGATCCACCGGTAGATCGATTCCGCGTCCGACGGTTCGATCGCCCGCAGCCGCACCAGCTTCCCCGTGAGCATCGCGCCCCTTATTCTCGTTTCAGCACAAGGAAATCCGTGACGCCGACCAGCCCGAGGAACTGCCGCACCCCCGGCGGCATCGGCCGGCGCGATTCATCATGCACGAGTTCCGGGTCCCGCACGCGGTATTTATGACCGCGGGTGAGCACCTCGGCCTCGCCCGCGGCGCGGACGTTGCGGACCCAGTCGGCGTCCGGTCCGTAGGTGAGCGCGACGACGAACCCGTCGTCGGTGCGGAAGATGTTGAGCGGGGTGCGGAACTCGCGGCCGGACTTGCGGCCGCGGTGCACGATCACCCCGAATCCGGGCAGTTTGTCGGCGAAGGGTTTCGTGACCCGGTTGGTGACCACGCGGTTGAACCGGGCGAGACGTTCAGGCAGCACCATGCGTCAAGCCTAATCCAACGTACGTGGAATTTCCTGGCGGAGACGCGCTGTGCACCTGAGCGAGCGGGTCTGGTGGGATGGGCCCGCAGCCGTACGCGAGGTGGGGAGCGGGCATGTCCGAGGAATGGCTCATGCGGCAGGAACCGCACGCGGCGGTGCTCGTCGCGCGGGGTCTGATCGAGCATCCGGAGCGGCTGGATCACGTGCTGCTCGACGACGAAGAAGGCTGGTTCGTCAGCGACGGGTCGGAGTTCGGCGAGGACCCGGAGCTGGACGAGGAGCAGTTCGCCTCGATGTGCCTGCACGACGTGGTCGAACTGGTGCCGCAGTTGACCGCGCTGGCGAAGCTGCCCGCCGGGATGGGCGCGGACTGGGACACTGACGGCTCGACGTGGGTGCTGATTTCGCCGCTGGTCCCCAGCGATGACGAGGAAGCACGCGCGTACCGGGAGGCCCGGATCGCCGCTTGGCCGCATGCCGGGTCGCCGATGGACGAGGTGAACCTCAGCCTCGGGTTGATGGAAATCAGCACTGCTTCGGACGCTCCGGCGCGCGGCGTGCGGTACGTCAGCCGGGAAGAGGACGGCACGTGGATGTTCGTCGGGTTCGAGGTCGCCGATCCGGACGAGGAGACCGAGGTCGAGGTCGACACGCTGGAGCTCGGGCACGTGGCGGAGCTGTACCCGGACGTGGTCGAACTCCTGGACGCGGAACCGGGCGAGGTGTTCTTCCGCGAGGCACCGGATGCCGAGTGGTTGCAGGTAATCGACGACGGGGAGTGAGCATGTCCGAACACTGGCCGCTGCGACAGGACCCGGAATCCCCGGTGATCATCGCGCACGAACTGGTCGAGCATCCGGAGAAACTGGCCTTCGTCGTCCTCGACGATGACGACGACTGGTTCATCAGCGACGGCGCCGAGTTCGAAGAGGACATGGAGGTCAACCGCCAGCTGTTCGGCGCGATGCCCCTGCGCGAGGCGGTGGCCCTGTTGCCGCACCTGGTCGCGCTGGCCGACGTGCCCGCCGGGATGGCCGCGGACTGGGATGCGGAGCGTCTCGCCTGGCTGCTCAGCTCGGTGTCGGATTCCGATGACGTGGACGAGGACCTCGCCCACCGCGACGCCCGGATCGCCGCCTGGACGCATCCCGGGTCGCCGCTGGAAGAAGTCCAGCTGAGCACCGGCCTGACCGAAATCGGAACGACCGCCGACGCTCCGGCGCGCGCGGTCCGCCAGGTCGTCCGGGAGCAGGACGGGACGTGGCTGTTCGTCGGCTTCGAGGTCCCGGAAGCGGAGGACTTCGAGGTGGAAGGCCTGGAGCTGGAACACGTCGTGCAGCTGTACCCGGACGTCGTGCCGGCCTTGCTCGCCGCGCCGGGCCAGGTGTTCGACCGCGCCGAGCCGGGCGCGCCGTGGGAACTGGTGGAAGGCTGACGTCCTTTGTGGACCGTCTGAAATCGCAGACGCTTTCCCGTCGTCGTCGGTTGGGCGGCCGAGGGCGGATCGGTTCTACTGTGCCGACCCGCTCGCGCGCCGATGCGCGGCGGGCCGCCGATTTCGGGAGGTGCCGTCGATGACGACGAAGTCCGGGGATGGTTTGAGCCGCCGGTTGAACGGCAGGCACATCCGGTTCATCGCCTTGGGTTCGGCGATCGGCACCGGATTGTTCTACGGCTCCTCGGACACGATCGCCAAAGCCGGCCCGTCGGTGTTGCTCGCGTATCTCATCGGCGGTGCGGCGATTTTCTTCGTCCTGCGCGCTTTGGGCGAGATGGCCGTCAACGATCCCGCGCCCGGTTCGTTCGGCGAATACGCGCGGAAGCACCTTGGTCCCCTGGCAGGCTTCCTGACCGGCTGGACCTACGCGTTCGAGATGGTGATCGTCTGCGTCGCCGATGTCACGGCTTTGGCTGTGTATATGGGATTCTGGTTCCCCGATGTGCCACGGTGGATCTGGGTAGTGCTGACGATCCTCGTTATCGCAGCCGCGAACCTGGTCAGCGTACGGGTTTACGGTGAACTGGAATTCTGGTTCACGCTGGTCAAGGTAGTAGCCATCGTCGCGATGATCCTCGGCGGAGCGGCAATCCTTCTCTTCGGCACCGGCAGCTCTTCCGGTGGGGTATCCAACCTGTGGTCCCACGGCGGCTGGTTCCCCAACGGCATCGGCGGTTTCCTGGGATCGTTCGCCCTGGTGATGTTCGCCTTCGGCGGTACCGAGATTTTGGGCCTCACCGCGGCCGAGTCCGAAGACCCGCGCACCGCCATGCCCAAGGCGGTCAACACGGTCCCGGTTCGCGTTCTGCTTTTCTACGTGGCGACCCTGGCGATCATCATGATGCTGAACCCGTGGAACACGATCAGCACTTCGGGAAGCCCCTTCGTCCAAATCTTCGCCGGTCTTGGATTGCACTCCGCCGCAACGGTTTTGAACATCGTCGTGGTGACCGCCGCGTTGTCCGCGATCAACAGCGACATCTTCGGCGCCGGACGAATGATCTACGGCCTGGCTCGCCGCGGCCAAGCTCCTGCGGTGATGGCCCGGGTTACGCGCAATGGGATTCCGTGGATGACCGTTCTGGTGGTCGCTGCCGCTCTGAGTCTTGCTGTGGTGCTGAACTATCTGCTGCCGGACAGCGCTTTCCTGCTGATCGCGTCGGTAGGCACCTTCGCGACGGTGTGGGTCTGGTTCATGATCCTGCTTACGCACTACCGCTCTCGACGTCAGTTGTCTGCCTCGGATCTGGCTGGTCGTGAGTTCCCGGTGCCGTTTTGGCCGGTGGGCCAGGTTCTGACGATGGTGTTCATGGTGTTCATCTTCGTGGTGATGGCGTTCGCCGAGGACACCCGCCTGGCACTGATCGTCGGAGTGGCATGGCTGGCATTGCTGTGCGGCTTGTTCTGGTTCCACCGGAGGGCAAGTTCATCGGCACCGAAGGAAGACGCGATGAGCGAGGCGCGATAGACCGCGTCGGTGCTGATCGCCGATAGTGTCGAGAAGCACCGAGCCAGGCCGCGCCGCTGGACAAGCCGACGCCCATCCGCGGGGGTGTGCAACCAGATAGCGTCCATAGTGGACACCCCCTTCCGATTCCCGTGGCATACTCAATGAATGGCGCAACGCCGATCGCGGCTGCTTCAGTGGTTGCGTGCCGACCTGGCCAAGGCACCCGGCCTCCGAGGTGCTCGATCCGGTCCGCTCCCCAGTTGCTCCTGTGGCTGCTTCTCTACCTGGTACTCGCCTACGGAGCCCTGGCCGCGATCCTCGCTCTGACCGGCCAGTGGGCTGCTTTCCCGCAGTGGTCGGCCTACCCCGGTCTGACCGCGGGCGAACTGCTCGGCGCTCGGCTCCCCCGGGAACGGAAATAGAGCTGCCGAATGGCACCGCAGAAAAGCAGTAGGGGCGCTTCCCATTCCGGAAAGCGCCCCTACCGAGCTGCTAAAAACAGCCAAGAGAGCGGATGACGGGAATCGAACCCGCGTATTCAGCTCGGGAACCAGTCGTTAGGGCCTGAAAAGTGCCTCTGACCTGCTGCCCGGGTATGCGCCAGGCCCCCTGTGGACCGGGGCAAGTTGCCGGGAATTACCCCTAGCGACCCCGGGGCTGAGGCGATCTCTTCGGTGCCTTCCCCCTGACCTCCGAAGCGGTGCCTGGTCCAGGGCAGCGCCGTGCTCGCCGGAGGCATCTCACCCGCGCAGCTGATGTTGGAAGTCGCAGGCGGTTTGGTGAATCCGCGTCCGGAGGCTGTCGAGTTGCTGGTTGGCGTTCGCGACGTCGTCGGGGTTGACCGCGTGCCCGTTCATGGGATGGATGACCAGGTCGTTGAAGCTGCCCGGGCCGCCGTAGACGCCCAAAATCCGGGAGAGGCAGTGTGCATCGCCGTTCGCGATATCCGTCCGCACGGCCCTGGCCCAGCGTGCCCAGTGCTGCTCGTCGACGCGCTCGAAGAGAGCTAGCAGCGCGTCGATGTCGGTGGCGAGCTCGCCGATCGGGTCGGATGCCATGGACTTACGGTGGCACAGACCGTCCTGTGTACGCGGAGCGCAGGTGGTACCGAGTCCCGGAGATGCCGAGCATTTGCGCCGGACTGGCTGCGGCGTCATGCCGAGCTCGACGCAGCCCGGGACTGGTCGGACCGGCCGTGCGAGTGAAAATCGACGCCGGGTGTAACGGGAGCCTCATTTGATCGACTTCAGGATGAGCAGATCTGGGAGGCCAGGGTGGGGTTTCGGTACCGGAAGTCGTTCAAGCTGGCCCCGGGCGTGCGCATGAACGTCTCAAAGAGCGGCGTCGGCTACTCAGTCGGAGGCAAGGGCGTGCGGATGACCAAACGTGCGCGTGGCGGGGTCCAGACGACGGTGAACCTGCCGGGAACGGGCCTCGGCTACACGACTGGCAACGGCGGGCCGGCACCCGCCCGGCGGAAGCCGGGGCGCCGAGAAGCAGTCGCGTCCAGGCAGGCCGCTCGCAAAGCGGCTGTTGCGGAGGCGGAGCCGCAGAATGGCCAGCCGGTTTCTGTCCGCGCTCCTGGGAAACGTTGGGTTGCGGGCTCGTGGTACTACGTCGTGTTGGTTGGGACGGCGGGTACGTTCGCGTGGTTACCGTTCCTGCACGCGGCTATCCGCTTGAAGACGGCCAAAGCGCGGCGACTCGCCCTGATCTTCGGTGGCCTCGACTTGCTGGTTTACGTGCTCCTGGCCTTGACCCCCCAGAACAGCCAAGGCCAGGTAACCGACAGCCCGATCAGCACCATCGGCGGTTTGCTCGCGGCGGGAATCATCATTGGCGGTTGCATCGCGCTGACGCCGCTGCGGCGCATGGTGTACGGGGGTATGCCGGTCGAGGAACCAAGCCAGCAGCTTAGTGCCGACCCGGCCATTAACGCAGTACTGGTGGCACGTGCCCGACGGGACGAAGCCAGGAGCTTGGCGGCAGCCGATCCGCTGCTTGCACGCGAGCTGTGCGTCGGTCGGCCCGACCTGGCCCGCTCTTACGATGACGGCGGCTTGGTCGATCTCAACAGCGCGCCGGCTGAGGTCATCGCCGGGCTGTGCGGGGTTTCATCCGACGTGGCTGCCACTGTCGTTGCGGTTCGTGACCGTCGGGGCGTGCCGTTCGCCAACGTAGACGAACTGTTCGTGATGGCTGACATTCCGGTGGACGTGTGGGACCGCATCCGAGATCGGGCAGTGCTGATCCCATGACTTGGCGTCGACAGGGCCTTGGTCCGATAGAGCCAAGTTCGGCAGGAGTGCGATGTCGGTTGCTTGAACGGGCAGTTCGCCGATAGGTCCTCGAACCGTCGTGCCCCGCGCCTCGTCTGCTAGCACCTCAGTCGTCGACTGCCGTTAGTCGGCCATGTTGAGGAGTGACTAATGGCAATGAACTGGCAACCGAGACATCTTCGGGGTAGTTCATAGTTCCAGCCGTCCCGGGGCGAATCCAGCCACGTCGGCGATGCGCCAGCGCCCACCCTCCTTTGGAACAAGAAGGACACCAAAGGCAAACTTGCCTCATTCAGGGAGACAAACTCATACTTCGGGTGCTGCAGCTCGATCGCCAACTGGAGTTCCTGCCGGTACTTTCGGGCAAGAGTGGTGGTGCTGGGCGATCGAGTGATGCTGTTGGAAAGGTCCGCAGAATGCCAGTAGGGGCGCTTCCCATTCCGGAAAGCGCCCCTACCGAGCTGCTAAAACAGCCAAGAGAGCGGATGACGGGAATCGAACCCGCGTATTCAGCTTGGGAAGCTGATGTTCTACCATTGAACTACATCCGCAGTACTCCGCCAGCATACACAACCACGGCACCCCCACGTCCAGCGGGGGCATGCCTTGACGCTCCGCCAGCAAAGTGACAACACTTGTTGTCGAACCACGGTGCGGAGGTGCGCGATGGACGACCCCGAGATGTCTCCCGAGATGTTCCGGCAGGGCGGGTTTCGGCTGGCGGCCCGGACGCGGGGCGCCACCGCCGACGAGGGCCAGATCAAGCGGCTCCGGAGCTTCGCGCAGCAGGAGGACGCCTTGGCGGACGCGGTCGTCGAGTGGCTGCACCGGGAACCCCACAACCGGGACCTCGTCGACCAGGCGCTGGCCGGGAAACAAGGACCGCCGGAGATCGAAGCTTTCCGAGCGCACGTCGAAGCCACCCCGTACTGGGTCGATCACCGGCGGCTCGTCAGCGGCGCGAAGGCGATCACCCGGGCTGGGCTGCTGGGGCTCTTCCCGCTCGGCGACATGTCGCTCATGGGCGGCTACCTGGCCTCGCGGGCGACGAAATCGCTGGTCGGCACCGGGGAGATCGAACATCGGGCACCGCGGCGGCTGGTGGAGACCGCGGCGTGGTGGATTGACGTCACGACTCCGGGGGCGCTCGAGAAGCATGGCACGGGATACCAAGCCGCCTTGAAGATCCGGCTGGTGCACGCGCACGTCCGGCGTGCGATGAACAGCAGGCCGGACTGGGATTACGACCGGTGGGACCGGCCGGTCAACCAGGTCCAGACCGCGGGCACTCTCCTCCTCTTCTCGCTCGTCTATCTGTTCGGCACGCAGCTGCTCGGCCTCCGCTACACCGCCCGCGAGAAGGCCGACATCCTGCATCTTTGGCGCTACGTCGGCTGGCTGATGGGCGTCGACGACGAGCTGCTGCCCGCCGATGAGGACGACGCCTGGCGGTTGCTCTGGATGCTGGCCGCCACCGAGTTCATCCCGGACGACGACTCCAAGCGGCTCGCCCGCGCCCTCGTCGACGCGCACGCGGCGATCGGCGAGGGGCGCGGGGTCGCCGGGAAGGTGCTCGCGCAGGTGAACGTCGGCGTGCACTCCGCGATCAGCCGGCTCGTGCTCGGGCGCGACAACGCCGACTTTCTCGGGCTGCCGGACAACCCGGTCGCGCAGGCCGCGGTGCTCGCCGCCGCTGGGGTGAATTACGCGGCGGAGACGGTCCGGCAACTCGTGCCCGGCGCGACTGCGCTGCAGGAAGCGGTCGGCGCGTTCGGCCGCCGGCGGTACCTCAAGCGGATGGACGCGGTGTTCGGACGGAGGGGCGCCCCGGCCGCGCCTGCCCGCCCGATAGGCTGCATCCGTGCTGCTCAGTGACCGTGACCTCCGCAAAGAGCTCGACGCCGGCCGTCTCGGCATCGACCCCTTCGACCCTGCCATGGTCCAGCCGTCCAGCATCGACGTCCGGCTCGACCGGTACTTCCGGGTCTTCGACAACAGCAAATACACCCACATCGACCCGCAGCTGCAGCAGGACGAGCTGACCTCGCTGGTCGAAAAAGAGGGCGACGAGCCGTTCGTGCTGCACCCCGGCGAGTTCGTGCTCGGGTCCACGTTCGAGCAGGTCCGGCTCGCCGACGACCTCGCCGGACGGCTCGAGGGCAAATCCTCCCTCGGCCGCCTCGGGCTGCTCACCCACTCCACCGCGGGCTTCATCGACCCCGGCTTCTCCGGGCACATCACGCTCGAGCTGTCGAACGTCGCGAATCTGCCGATCACGCTGTGGCCGGGCATGAAAATCGGTCAGCTGTGCATTTTCCGGCTGTCCAGTTCGGCGGAATTCCCGTACGGCTCCAGCGAGGCCGGCTCCCGCTACCAGGGGCAGCGCGGGCCGACGCCGAGCCGGGCGTACAAGAACTTCCACCGCGTCGACACCTGGCGCTAGCCGCTCACGCGACCGGGGCCGCCCAGTCGATCCGGTGGTCCCACATGAACCGGTTCGGGTCGTCGGTGGCCGGTTTGCGCATCGCGCGCGTGAGGAAGAAGTCCCGCAGCACCCGGCCGACCGGACCGGGGGCTTTGGCGTCGCCGTTGCGTTTGCCTTGCGCGACAACGGCTTCCACCCGCCCCCGGCGCAACGTCTCGAAGGTCGTCAACGCGGCCGCCGGATCGGAGACGTCGCGCAGGCACATCGCGAGCGTCACCGCGTCCTCGATCGCCATCGCCGCGCCCTGACCAGCCGCCGGTGAGGTCGCGTGCGCGGCGTCGCCAATGAGGCCGATCCGGCCGCGGTGCCAGACCGGGACCGTCGGGAAGTCGTACGTCGCCCACGGTTCGTAGATGTTTTCGCTGGCCTCGATGATCGCGGTCGCCGGAGTGCGATCGGGGCGGACCAGGTCGAGCAGCCGCTTCCGCCAGCCGGGGCCGCGCATCGCGGCGAGCTCGGACTCCGTCGGCTCGCTGGCGTGCGGCACGTTCGCGAACCACCAGACCGCGCCGTCCGGGGCGAGCACGTGCGCGAAGAACGCCTTGCGGCCGAACACCATGTGCATGACGCCCGGCTCGTCGTCGAGGTCGAGGCCGCGTGCGAAACCGCCGGTGTTGAGCAAGGGCACGTACCGCGGCGATGGCGCGGAAGGATCAAGGATCCGGCGGACTGTCGACCGCAGACCGTCAGCACCGATCAGCACGTCGCCCTCGGATTTCGTGCCGTCGGCGAAGGCAGCGGTGACGCCGTCCGCCGTCTGCGTGGCGTCGGTCAGCCGCTTGCCGAACTCCGTGGCCGCGCCGCGTCTGGCCGCTTCGTCGCGCAGCGCCACGTAGAGGTCGGAGCGCAGCACGGTCTGGCTCACCGTGCCGTCCGGCAGCGGCCCGCCGAGCGGGAACTCGCTGAGCCGGCGGCCGTTGCCGAGCCCGAGCGTCATCCGCGGCGTGTCGAATCCCAGGTCTTTGACCAGCGGTTTCAGTCCTAACGGCGTCAGTGCGTCGAGACCGTTCACCGCGAGCGTCAGGAACGCGCCGACGCCCTCCGCGCTGCGGTCGTACGCCTCGTACAGCACCGGTTCGTGCCCCACCTCGTGCAGCGCGATCGCGGTGATCGCTCCCGCGATGCCCCCGCCCGCGATCAAGACTCGTGCCATGGTTCGCCCCCTCGAATATCTTGGAAAGTAATTCGTTCTATCGAACTAAAGAGTCCGCTAGACTCCGGGGCATGTCAAGCGAACGCGAGGATCTGGTCGCTGAGCTGCTGCTTCGTGCTCGAAAGCTGTCGACCGAGACGGTCATGTTCCACACCGCGATCGCCGAGCAGAACGGGCTCTCCGCGGTCGAAAGCAAGGTCGCCGACTACCTCGCCCGGCTCGGTCCGCTCACGCCGAAGGAGCTGGCCGAGTACGCGGGGCTCGCGCCCGCGTCCGTCACCGCGCTGGTCGACCGGCTCGAGGGCAAAGGCATCGTCAACCGGATGCCGCATCCGGAGGACCGGCGGAAGGTTCTCGTTCGCGTCAACCCGGCGAACGTCGAACGCGCCGCTCCCCTGTGGGACTACATCGTCTCGGCGACCAAGGCGGTCGCGGCCGGCTACACCGACGAGCAACTCCAAACGGTGATCGAGTTCCTCGATCAGGCAGCGGCGATCACCCACGAGTCAACCGTGCGTCTCACTCATCGCTCAGCGGAGTGAGCTAATGCCACTGCCGGGTAGGAAATCGCCGCGGCATCACCGGATGGTGGAAAACTTGCCCACATGGTTTCGGCCGGGAAACGTCTGCTCTTAGTCCTCGGCCTGACGGCCACTCTTTTGCCCCCCGCCGCGCACGCCGCGAAAGCGGCGCCCGCCCGGCCGGTGCGGGATCTGCGGGTCGCAGCGGTCGCCGAACCCCATCGGGTGCACGCTGGCGACCAGGTGACGTTCACGGTGAGCGTGACGAACCCGGCCGCGGACCCAGTGTCCGATGTGGAGGCGGTGGATGAGCGGAACCCGCAGTGCGGCAAGAAGATCGGCACCCTGGTTCCGGGTGCCACCGCGCGCTATCAATGCAGGTTCGCCGCGCCGGAGAAGGGCTTCGTCTCCACGGTCAAGGTGACTGGTGCGGGCCCCGACGGGGAGCAGCTGTCGGCTTCGGCGGGCAGCAACGTCGATGTTCTCCGCCCAGCCTTGGCGTTGAGTCAACAGGTCGACAAACCGGCTTACCGGGCGGGCGATCAGGCGATTTTCACGCTCAAGACCACCAACACCGGCGACGTTCCGCTGCACGACGTGACCATCGGCGACCGAGGGGTCCAATCGTGCGCTCGCGCTCTCGGTTCTCTCGCGCCGGGGCAATCGGTGGTGGGCACCTGTACGGCGACGGTTCCGCTGCCGGACGGAACCAGCGCGACCGTGAAGGGGATCGACCCGCTGGGCAAGGTCGTCACCTCGACCGCGGAGGCGAAAGTCCCGCTGATCACGCCCGCGATCGCCGTCTCGAAGGAGGCTGTCCCGCCGGTGGTGCACGGCGGGGACCAGGTCACCTGGAAGGTCACCGTGCGCAACATCGGCGACAGCCCGCTCAACCCGGTCGTTGTCACCGACGGCACGACTCCGGAGTGCTCCCGGTCCTTCGGCACCCTCACACCCGGCACCCAGCAGGACTACTCGTGCACCGCGAAACCCACGCTCACCACCACAAACGGCGTCACCGCCACGGGTACTGACGCCACCGGCCGACCGGTGACGGCCAAGTCCTCGGCCACCGTCACGGTGATCCATCCGGCCTTGGCGGTCACCGCTGCGGTCTCCCCCGCACAGGTGCGTGAAGGGGACCGCGTCACCTTCGCTGTCACCGTGCGCAACTCCGGCGACGTGCCGCTCGACGACGTAGCGGTAGCCGACGACAGCGTGCCCGGTTGTGTCCGCAAGTTCGGCACGCTGGCTCCGAACGCGGTCGAGACCTACAAGTGCGAACAGTTAGCTCCGGCGGACGACGTGACGAATACCGTTGTCGCGACCGGCAAAGATCAGCTCGGCACCACACAGCGCGCAACCGCGGATGCGCGGATCGACGTAATTCACCCGACGCTGGAGGCTGCCGTCACCGCCGCGCCCGCGCAGGTGCGCGAGGGGGACCGTGTCACGTTTACCGTCACGGTGAGCAACACCGGCGACGCCGAGTTCCACGACGTCACGATGGCAGACGACCGGGTCGCGGAATGTGCGCGCGCACTCGGAACCGTTGCTGCGCAAGGCAAGCAGACCTTCACCTGCAGCACGGTGGCCGGAGCGCAGGGCTTCCCGAACGACCTGGCCGTAACCGGCACCGACCCGACTGGCCGCTCAACCACCGCGAAGGCGAGCGCGTCGTTCACTGTGCAGCACCCAGCGGTCACCTTGACCGCGACTGTCCAAGGCGGACCGTTCCGCGAACACGACAACGTTGCGGTGCACGTGACCGTGGCGAACGCCGGTGACGTGCCTCTTACCGGACTGGCCGTCACGACCATGGCCCGCGCCGAAGGCTGTGCACAACAGCACGACGCACTCGCCCCCGGAGCCACCTGGACGTTCGACTGCACCACGACCGCGCCAAGTGCCGACGTCACCGAAGCACTGCAGGTCACCGCGAAACCGCCGGTCGGAGCACCGGTGACCGCCGCGACCGAGGCAGCGATCGACGTAATCCATCCGTTCATCACGCTCGCGCAGAGCGTGGCGCCGACGGTCGTGCGCCCGGGCCAGCCCGCGACGTTCACCCTGACCGTCACCAACGCCGGTGACACCGAACTCCGCGACACCCAGGTCGCCGACTCCGCGGTACCGGAATGCGCCAAGCGGCTGGGAACTCTTGCCCCGCAAGCAAAGCAGACCTACACCTGCGTCCGGACCGCGACCGACGACTTGACCAGCGACGCGACGGTGACGGGCACCGATCCGTCCGGACGCTCGGTCACCGCGAACGCGAGCGCACACATCGACGTCATCCACCCGGCGATCCAGCTCGCCCAGACTGTCGCGCCGACGCAGGTGCGCGAGGGCGACCAAGTCACCTTCACCGTCACCGTGCGCAACAGTGGAGACGCCCCGCTGGCCAAGGTGTCCGTTGTGGACGAAAGGACGCCCGGCTGCGCTCGCGACTTCCCCGCTCTGGCCGCCGGCGAAGAACAGCACTACACCTGCACCACGAAGGCGGGCCACGACGGCTACTCGAATACCGCGAAGGTGACCGCCGCAGACCCGATCGGCGGCACGGTAACCGCCACGGCGGACGCTGCGTTCACCGTCGTGCACCCAGGACTGGCGTTGACGAAGACCGTCCACGGCGGCCCCTTCCGTGCAGGCGACCCGGTCACCTTCACCATCACGGCCACCAACACCGGTGACGCTCCGCTGACCGCCGTCAAGGTCACCGACCAAGGCCCCTGCGCGAAAGCCCTCGACATCCTCGCCTCGAAAGCGAACAAAACCTACGACTGCACCATCCCCGCCCCAGCCGACGACGCGGTCAGCACCGCACACGTCACCGGCACCCCGCCGGTCGGCCCGCCGCTCACCGCGTCGGCCGACGCGCACATCGATGTCATCCATCCCGCGCTCACCGTGATGACGTCGGCGAACCCGACCGTCGCGCGGGCTGGCGACACCCTCACCGTGACCGTCGCTGTCACCAACACCGGCGACGTTCCGCTCACCGGGGTGACCAGCACCGATCCCGGCTGCCCGAAGAAGTTCGACCGCCTCGAACCCGGTGCCGCGCAGAGCTACCAGTGCACGCTGAAGGCCAAACCGGACGACTTCACCGTCCTTGCCACCCTGACCGGAACCGACCCGACGAACCGCCCGGTCACCGCGTCCGGTTCGGCGAAGATCGACGTCATCCACCCGGAAATCGCGATCATGAAGGACGCCCAGCCCTATGAGGTGCGCCAGGGCGACAAGGTCACCTTCTCGCTGCTGGTCCGCAACGTCGGCGACGTTCCGCTGACCGCGGTGTCCGTTGTGGACGATCGCACGCCAGCCTGCGCGCACCAGATCCCGAGCCTGGCCCCGGACGCCCAAATCGAATACCAGTGCACGATCACCGCGGGCGCGGCCGGGTTCACGAACACCGCGAAGGTGACCGGCACCGACCCGACCCAGCGGACGGTGAGCGGCTCCGCCCAGGCGTCGTTCAAGGTGAAAAACCCCGCGTTGACCGTCGCCAAGCACGCCGCCGGCAGCGCGTATCGAGCCGACGACCCGGTGCCGTTCGAGGTCGTGCTGACCAACACCGGCGACCAGCCGTTGCACGACGTCCGGGTGACTGACGACCCCGCCTGCGGGCACACCTTCGCCGAGCTGCCGGTCGGTGGAACCCAGCGCTACCAGTGCGTGGCGCCAGCAACCGCCGCCCAGGCAACCGCGACCGCGGCCGCTCCGTGGGGCCCGCCGGTCACCGCGACCGGAAAAGCGGATTACTCGGTACTCCACCCAGCGCTAGACCTGCGCCGCGATCACCTGCAGCAACCGATCCGGCCGGGTGACCCGGTGACGTACGTGAGCACCCTCCGGAACACCGGGGACGCGGCCTTGCACGACGTGACCGTTCGCGACGCGGACCCGGCCTGCTCGTTCACCGTCGCCCAGCTGGCCCCTGGCGAGCAGGTCACCCGTGCCTGCACGCTCTCGGCTCGTGCGGACGTCACCACGACAATCACCGCGACCGCGACTGACCAGACTGGCCGGACAGTCACCAAGGAGGCCACCACGACAACGAAGGTCGGGCCTTGAGGAAGGAAAAAGAAAAGGCAGAAGAGAACTCATCTCCCTGCCGTATTTAACTTATAACGCATCAGGGGGCTTGCCGCAAGACCCGGGTGGTACCGCAGAATCTCCAGCCGAAGCCGGCACCAGCGGAAACGCCGGTGCCGGCGAATCGGCTGCCGAACGAAGGCCGGGAACGACCACAGACGGGGGAAACGAACGAATGGGCAGCTACGTGCTCGGTCTCCAGGAGATCGACCGGGAGCAGGTCGCGATCGTCGGAGGCAAGGGCGCGCATCTGGGCGAACTCGCCCGGATCGACGGGGTCCGCGTGCCGCCTGGCTTTTGCGTGACGACGGAAGCGTTCGAGCGGATCATCGAGGGCGCGCCGGAACTGGCCGGACCGCTGGAGCGGTTGTCGAAGCTGAACCCGGACGACCGGGACGCGATCGTCGAGGGCAGCGCGGAGGTCCGGCAGGCGCTGGAAGCGATCGTCATCCCGGACGACCTGGCCGCGGAGATCACCGACGCGCTGGTGGACGGACGCGCCTACGCGGTCCGGTCGAGTGCGACCGCGGAGGACCTTCCGGGAGCTTCCTTCGCTGGTCAGCAGGACACGTACCTCAACGTGCTCGGCGCGGAGGCGGTCCTGCGGCACATCAGCCGGTGCTGGGCGTCGCTGTTCACCGAACGAGCGGTGACCTACCGGCTGCGCAACGGCTTTGACCACCGGAAAGTCCACATGGCAGTGGTCGTGCAGCAGATGGTCTTCCCGCGGGCGGCCGGGGTTCTCTTCACCGCCGATCCGGTGACGTCCAACCGGAAGGTCGCCGTCGTGGAGGCCAGCTTCGGCCTCGGCGAGGCGCTGGTTTCCGGCTTGGTCAACGCTGACAACTACCAGGTGCGCGACGGCGCGATCGTCGACAAGGCGATCGCTGCCAAACAACGCGCCATCCTGGCCGTCGAGGGCGGCGGCACCGAAGAGCAGGAAATCGTCTCAGACCAGCAGGAACAGGCCGCGCTGACCGACGAGGAGGTTCTCCGGCTCGTCGAACTGGGCCGCACGATCGAAGCGCATTTCGGCCGTCCGCAGGACATCGAATGGTGCTTGGCCGACGACGAGTTCCAGATCGTCCAGAGCCGCCCGATCACCACGCTGTTCCCGATCCCGGAGGGCGCCGACGGCGGAAACCACGTCTATCTCTCGGTCGGCCACCAGCAGATGATGACCGACGCGATGAAGCCGCTGGGCCTGTCGGTCTGGCAGCTGACGACCCCGCGGCCGATGGCCGAGGCCGGCGGACGGTTGTTCGCGGACGCCACCGCGTTGCTGTCCGCGCCCCAGAGCCGAGGCAGTTTCCTTGAAGTGGTGGGGAAAACCGACCCGCTGATGAAGGACGCGCTGGAGACCGTCCTTTCCCGCGAGGGCTTCCTCCCGCTGGCCGAGGACGACGGTCCCGGCGAGCGGGTCCCCGGCGCCGTACCGGCCACCATCGAGACCGATCCGGCCGTCGTCACCGAACTGATCCAGCACAGCGAGGCTTCCATCGCCGCGCTGCAACGCGAAATCGCCACGAAGTCCGGCAGCGAGTTGCTCGACTTCCTCTTCGAGGACATCAAGGAAATGCGCCGGATTCTCTTCGACCCGCGCAGCCACCAGGTGTTCACGGCGGCGATGCAGGCGTCCTGGTGGTTGAACGACCACCTGCAAGAGTGGCTCGGCGAAAAGAACGTCGCCGACACGCTCACCCAGTCGGTCCCGCACAACATCACCTCGGAGATGGGCCTCGCACTCCTCGACGTCGCGGACGTGCTCCGGACGCATCCCGAGGTCGTCGCGTTCCTGCAGGACGTCGAGGACAACGGGTTCCTGGACGAACTGCCGAAGCTGGCCGGCGGGGAGGAATCGCGCGCCGCGATCCAGGGGTACCTCGACAAGTACGGCATGCGCTGCGTCGGCGAAATCGACATCACCCGGCCGCGGTGGAGCGAACAGCCGGTCGCGCTGGTGCCGATGTTGTTGTCCAACATCAAAAACTTCGAACCGGGAGCCGGGAAACGCCGCTTCGAACAAGGCCGTCGGGAAGCGTTGGACAAGGCGCGGGAAGTGCTGGAACGCTTGCGTGCCTTGCCGGACGGCGAGGCGAAGGCCGAGGAAACCGAGCGGATGATCGAGCGTGTCCGCACGTTCACCGGATACCGCGAGTACCCGAAGTACGGCATGGTCAGCCGCTATTTCGTGTACAAGCAAGCCCTGCTCGGCGAGGCCGAGCGCCTGGTGCGGGCCGGGGTGCTCGACGAGCCGGAGGACCTCTTTTTCCTGCGGCTGCAGGAATTCCAGGAGGTCGTGCGGACCAACGAGGCCGACCGCGAGCTGATCCGGCAGCGCAGGGAAGCGTTCCGGTCCTGCGAATCGCTGACGCCGCCCCGCGTGCTCACGTCGGACGGCGAGGCCGTTTCCGGCAGCTACCGCCGCGACGACCTGCCCGAAGGCGCGCTGGGCGGACTGCCGGTGTCCGCCGGGACCATCGAAGGACGCGCCCGCGTCATCCTGGATCTCGCCGAGGCCGATCTTGAACCGGGCGACATCCTCGTCACGGCGTACACGGATCCGAGCTGGTCACCGCTGTTCGTGGCGATCACCGGCCTGGTGACCGAGGTCGGCGGCCAGATGACGCACGGCGCGGTGATCGCGCGGGAGTACGGACTGCCCGCGGTCGTCGGGGTCCAGAACGCCACGCGGCTGATCAAGGACGGTCAGCGGATCCGGGTCAACGGGACGGACGGGTACCTCGAGGTGCTCGACGCCGGATAGTGGGTCTCCGGCCGCTGCGCCATTTGGAGGTAACCATCGTAATCAGTTCGTGATAGTTTCCGCGGCTGTGTCCTCCATTAGTGTGCGCGTCCGGGCGGTAAGTGTGACTCTCAGTGTTCTCGTCGGGGGTATCGGAGCAGCAGGCGGAACCTTCGCGCTGCGCTCCGGGCACCTCGGCACACTGAGCGTCGCTGTCCCGGAAACGCGCACCGACGGCGTATCCGCGGGTGCGCTGAGACCGTTCGCGGTGTCGCCGGCGTCCTCCACGTCGGCGACACCGAGCACCACTGCGCCCGCGACCACGACGACGCGGTCGAGTTCGGCCACGCCCGCACCACCCCCGCCCCCGCTGCCGCCGTCCTCCACTGCAGAGTCCAAAAAGGACACTCCGACGAGCAGTAGCAGCAGCAGCGCGAAGCCGGCACCCCAGCCGCGCAGTACGCCGACGCTGGCGGGACAGGTCCTCGCGCTGGTCAACGACGAGCGGGACAAGGCGGGCTGCGACCCGGTGACCGAGGAATCGCACCTCGACAAAGCGGCGCAGGGGCACAGCGACGACATGTCCGAGCGCGACTACTTCTCCCACGACACCCCGGAAGGCGAGAGCTTCGCCGACCGCATCACCGCCGCGGGATATCCCCAGCCGGGCGCGGAGAACATCGCGAAGGGCGCGACCAGCGCGGACCAGGTGATGCAGATGTGGATGAACTCCAGCGGGCACCGCAAGAACATCCTCAACTGCTCGCTGAAGAAACTGGGCGTCGGCGTCGCGACCGACGGCTGGTACTGGACCCAGGACTTCGGCTACTGATTCGGTCGCGGCGGAAGGCCGTACCGGGCCAGCACTGTCGCGCGCAGTTTGGGATCCGTCCGCGGAACCGGCTCGATGAACACCTCTGCGACGTCCGGGAACCGCTCGCTCAGTTCCTCCGCCATCCGCACGCACGCGCGTTCGAGGTCGGCGGCGCCGAGCGCGTCGTCGAAGTCCACGCGGGCGCACACCAGGACGTGGTCGGTGCCCATCAGCATGGTCTGCAGATCCACCAGCGCGTCGATTTCCGGCGCGGAACCGAGGTGGTCCCGGATGCCGCGGACCAGGCGCTGATCCGCCTGGCGGCCGATCAGCAGACCGCGGTTCGTGCTGCCCAGCAGGTATGCGACGCACGCCAGCAGCACGCCGATGAGGATCGACGCGATGCCGTCCCACACGTCCGAGCCGGTCAGCTGGTGCAGCCCGATCCCGGCGAACGCGAGCAGCAGCCCGACCAGCGCCGCCGAGTCCTCGAACAGGACCGTCTTCGGGGCCGGGTCGTCGATCATCCGCAGATAGGCGAAGAACGTGCGCTGCTCGGCCGTCGCGTCGCGACGGACCTGGCGGACCGCCTGCGCCCACGACACCGATTCGAGCGCGAAAGCCAGGGCCAGCACGATGTAGCCGACGATCGGTTTCGTCTGCTCCGCGCCTTTCCCGAAAACGGTGGTAAATCCTTCGTACAGCGCGAAAACCGCACCGGAAGCGAAGATCGACACCGCGGCCAGCAGCGACCAGAAGTACCGTTCCTTGCCGTACCCGAACGGATGGCGGCGATCCGCCGGCCGCTCCGACCGTTTCAACGCGGTGAGCAGCAAAACCTCGGTGATGGTGTCGGCGACCGAATGCGCGGCCTCCGAGAGCATCGCGCCCGATCCGGTGATGATGCCCGCGACGAGCTTCAGCACCGCGATCGCCAGGTTCACCCCGCCGGCCAATACCACGGTGAGGGTGCTTTCGCCGCCGCCTTCCGATTCGTCGCTCACGCCGGAAAGCGTAATGGCCCCAGACGAAAACGGCCCTTCCAGCGCGAGGCTGGAAGGGCCGTTCTCAGTCTTGCTGACGGGTCAGTCGTCGCCCTCGGGCAACGGCGTTCCGGTCGGCTTCTCGTCGGTCGGGACGTCCGGCTTGGCCGACAGCTCCGCGTCCGATTCGTCCAGCGACGGCGCGCCCGAGGCGACCAGCGCCGGCTCCGGCTTGCGCTTCACCGCGGTGAGCAGCAGCTGCGCGACGTCCACGACCTCGACCTTCTCGCTCGCGATGCCGTCGCTCTGGCGCGAGGTGACGCCGTCGGTGAGCATCACGCGGCAGAACGGGCAGCCGGTCGCGATCTTCGACGGAGCGGTGCCGAGCGCCTCGTCCACGCGCTCGACGTTGATCCGCTTGCCGATCTTCTCTTCCATCCACATCCGCGCGCCGCCCGCGCCGCAGCACATCGACCGGTCGCCGTGCCGCGGCATTTCGCGCAGCTGCGCACCGGACGCGCCGACGAGCTCGCGCGGAGCGTCGTAGACCTTGTTGTGCCGGCCCAGGTAGCAGGGGTCGTGGTAGGTGACGTCCTCGGCGACCGGCGCGACCGGCGTCAGGTGCTTCTCCCGCACCAGGCGGTTCAGCAGCTGCGTGTGGTGCACGACGTCGAACTGGCCGCCCAGCTCCGGGTACTCGTTGGCGAGGGTGTTGAAGCAGTGCGCACAGGTGACGACCACCTTGCGTGCCTTGCGTTCCCGGCCCTCGAACACCGAGTTCAGCACCTCGACGTTCTGCTGCGCCAGCATCTGGAACAGGAACTCGTTGCCCGCGCGGCGAGCCGGGTCACCGGTGCAGGACTCCTCCGAGCCGAGCACGGTGTACTTGACGCCCGCGATGTGCAGCAGTTCCGCGACGGCGCGGGTGGTCTTCTTCGCGCGGTCCTCGAACGCGCCGGCGCAGCCGACCCAGAACAGGTACTCGGCGTCGCCGAGGTCGCCGTCGAAGACCGGAACCTCGAAGTCGAGGTCCTCCGTCCACTGCAGACGGTCCTTGGCGTTCTGGCCCCACGGGTTGCCCTTGTTCTCCAGGTTCTTGAACATGCCGTTCAGCTCCGTGGGGAACGACGACTCGATCATCACCTGGTAGCGGCGCATGTCCACGATGTGGTCGACGTGCTCGATGTCGACCGGGCACTGCTCGACACAGGCACCGCAGGAGGTGCAGGACCACAGGACGTCCGGGTCGATCACGCCGCCGTCGTCGCCGACGAGCGCCTTCTGCGACTCGGCGATCGCGAGGACGTCGATGCCCGCGTACATGTTGTCGCCGGACAACCCGATCTCGTCGCCGGCCATGTCGCGCTTGCCGCCCGCGAGCAGGTACGGAGCCTTCGCGTAGGCGTGGTCGCGAAGCTGCGTGATGAGCAGCTTCGGCGACAGCGGCTTGCCGGTGTTCCACGCCGGGCACTGCGACTGGCAACGGCCGCATTCGGTGCAGGTGGAGAAGTCCAGCCAGCCCTTCCAGCTGAAGTCCTCGATCGCGCCGACGCCGAAGGTGTCCTCGTCCGGGTCGGCCTCTTCGAGGTCGAGCACCTTGCCCTTGCTCATCATCGGCTTGACCGCGCCGAGCGCGACGCCGCCGTCCGCCTCGCGCTTGAAGTAGATGTTGAAGAACGCGCTGAACCGGTGCCAGGCGATGCCCATCGTCATCGTGCGGGCCACGACGATCAGCCAGACCGTCGCGCTCATCAGCTTGATAAAGGCGAACACCGACACCAGCGCCGCGCTCGAGGGCAGCAGCTCGCTGAGCGGGTTCGAGACGAACGCGGCCCAGGTCGGCGTCTCGTGGACGTGCATCGCGGCCTTGCCCGCGCGCACGCCGATGATGCCGATGCCCTCGACGATCACCACGGCCTCGACGAAGTAGGCCCACTTGAAGTTCGAGCCCGCGAACCGCGACAGCCGGTCGGCGCGGCGCGGGTGGTTCAGCTGACGGATGATCGCGAGCGCGACGCCGCCGACGACCGTGCCGACGCCGAGCAGCTCCATCAGGAGGCTCCACAGCGACCAGTCCTCGAGGATCGGCCAGCCCCAGGTCGGGACGAACACCTCGCCGTAGGCCTCGAAGAGCGCGAGCGACCCGATCAGGAAGCCCCACATGACCAGCCAGTGCCACGGGGCGACCTGGCGGAACTTCGCCATGCGGGTGTGTGCCGCGAACTCCTTGATCAGGGTCATCAAGCGGGCCATGAACGGGCCGTTGCGCGTCGCGTCCGGCTGGCCGAGCTTGATCACCCGCACGAAGCGGGCAATGGTCGCGATGAACATTCCCCAGGCGACGATGCCCAGGAGGACGGAGATCCCCCCGAGCGTCAGCTGTACAGCGCCCATCGTCGGGTGCCTTTCGTCCGGTGTGGTGGTGCCGCCGCGCGAGCGCGCCGGTGCCGAGCAGGGTAACGCTTCTTACTGATGGGTAACCGGTCCGACGGTCCCAAGTCCCACCGATGTGGTGCACGCCTCGCTAGCAAGTGGGACGATCGTTCAGGTAGTTTCTTCTGCTATGGGTGCTTACTTGTACCTCGCTTTGGCCATCGCCGCAGAAGTGACCGCTACCGTTTCGCTCAAACTCTCTGAGGGCTTCTCGCGGCTAACGCCGTCGATCCTCGTGGTCGTCGGATACGGCTTGGCGTTCTTCGCGCTGTCGCGCGTGCTGAAGCTCGGGCTGCCGATCGGGGTGGCCTACGCGATCTGGGCCGCGGCGGGCGTGGCGCTGGTCGCGCTGGTCGGAGTGCTGTTTTTGAAGGAACCGATCAACCTCGTGACGATTGCCGGGCTCGTACTCGTGATCGGCGGGGTGGTGCTCATCGAGGCCGGGAGCCAAACGTGAAAATCCAGACCGACGGCCGCAAGGCCCGCGGCGAGAAGCGGAGGACCGAGATCATCGAAGCGACCCTGCGAGTGATCGAACGCGACGGCGTCGCCGGGGTCACGCATCGCACGGTCGCGGCCGAAGCCGGCGTGCCGACGACGTCCACGACGTACCACTTCTCCTCGCTGGACGACCTGCTCGTGGCGACCCTTATTTCCTGCGCGCGCGACATGGCGACCGAGGTGTACTGGATGATCGACCGCGCCCGCTCGCGCGGCAGCCGCGGCGCCGAGGAGGTGGCCGGTCTGCTCGCGGAGGCGCTCGGGCCTCGTCGCGGGCGCACGATGGCGGAGTACGAGCTGTACCTGCTGGCCGCGCGCAAACCCGAACTGCGCCCGGCCGCGCGGCGCTGGCTGGATGTGCTGACGTCGATGGTCCGGCACGACGACGAGGTCGCGTTCCGGGTGTTCCTCGCGGGTATCGACGGCCTGCTGATCCAGGGGCTGATCGACGACGAGCCGCCGTCCGCGGAGGAGCTGCGGCCGGTGGTGGATTACCTGCTCAAACCCGCCTGAATTCGGTGGAGTTTCCGGGACGCGGTCGGCTAGCTTGCCGGGCATGAGGGTCGTGGGTGAATACGAGGTCGACGACCGGCCGGAGCGGCTCGACCTCGACGTGCTGTGGGAATTCCTTTCCACCGAGGCTTATTGGGGCCGGTGGCGCACGCGAGAACAGGTGGAAGCGGCGGTCGCCGGGTCGTGGCGGGTGGTCGGCGCGTACTCGCGTTCGAGCGGCCGGCAGGTCGGCTTCGCGCGAGCGTTCTCCGACGGAGTGACCTCGGCGTACCTCGGCGACGTGTTCGTGCTCCCGGAGGCGCGCGGGGCCGGGCTGGGCAAGGAAATCGTGCGCGAGATGATCGACAACGGGCCGGGAGCGAGCTTCCGCTGGATGCTGCACACCGCGGACGCACACGGGCTCTACCGGCAGTTCGGGTTCGCGGAACACGTGAAGGGACGGTTCCTCGAGCGCGAGGGGGCTAACCGGGAGTCTCTTCGGTAAGTCCATTGTGGACGGATAGGGCGGCGGCCACGACGTCGCGGATCAAGGTATCGCGCGCTGCGGAACTGGACGAACGCGCGCCCCTCGGCGTTCAGGACGATCGCGCCCACCACGTCGGGTCGCGGTTGCGGAAGACGAACTCCCGCCGCAACCGCGACCCCCGGCTCCCCCATCGGCAATCTCAGCCCTTGTTCTCGTAAACCGGCACCAACGTCGCCCGGCCCAGCGTGTGTCCGAACATGTTGAAGCCCAGGAACGCGGGCGTGGCGTCCTCCGGAACGTCCAACGTCTCCACGTCCAGCGCGTGCACCACGAAGAAGTACCGGTGCGGCCCGTGTCCGGGAGGCGGCGCGGCTCCCAGGAACTGCTTCACCCCGCCGTCACCCTTAAGCGTGACTGCTCCGTCCGGCAGCCCCGTCCCGGCGGAGTCTCCCGCGCCAGCCGGCAGCGAAGTCACCGAGGCCGGGATGTTGAACACCGCCCAGTGCCAGAAACCGCTGGCAGTCGGGGCGTCCGGGTCGTACACCGTGATCGCGAAGCTGCGGGTGCCTTCCGGGAAGCCTTCCCACGCCAGCTGCGGCGAACGGTCCTCGCCGCCGGCGCCGAAGATGCCCGACAGATGCGCCTGGGCCAGCGTTTCTCCGTCGGCGATGTCCGTGCTGCGCAGGGTGAACGAGGGAACCGACGGCAGGTAGTCGTACGGATTGGGTGGCTGGGGCATGGGTTCCTCCTGATCCACGGGGCTCTCCGGCCGCCAGGTTAGGACCCTGGCCCTCCCGTCGCCGCCTCAGGGATGTTTCGGGGGGTTTACCGGATGTCCCCAGGGTGCCGCACCTTCTAACGTTTCTCGCGACAGCCGAGAGTGGTACTGGGGGGAACTGACATGGCACGCCCGCTTCTGGCACTGGCCGGCATCGCGGTGATCGGCGTTGGGGTGGCGATCGGATTCGGCGGGTGGGGATTCGGGTCCACGGTTTCGCGGGACGCGACGCTGTCGCAGGAGATCCGCGGGGTGAAGCTCGAGAACGGCTCCGGTGACGTGCGTATCCGCACGGCTCCCGGCGCGGCCCGCGTGCATCAGACCCTGCGCTACCACTTCAGCGGCCAGCCCGGCGACGCTTACCGCGTCGAGGGCGATCAGCTCGTCATCGCCGACTGCGGCCGCAACTGCACCGCCGATACGGAGCTGGTCGTCCCGGCCGGCATCCCGGTCACTGGCAGCTCCAATTCCGGCACGCTCGACTTCGCGGGCGTCGGCAGCGTCGACGTCACCGCCGATTCCGGGCGGGCTCAGGTGCGGGACGTCCCCGGGCTGGTCAAGCTGCAGATGGACAGCGGCGCGGCCGAACTGCACAACGTCGGCGAGGTGCGGGTGCACAGCCAGTCCGGCCGGATCGAGGGCGACGGCCTGCGCGGGCCGGTCGACGTCTTCGCGGGCAGCGGGCGCATCGAACTGGCGCTGGCCCAGCCCAACAACGTCAAGGCGCAGGCCGACTCCGGCCGCGTCGAGCTGACCGTGCCGCGCGGCGGGTCCTACCAGGTCACCGGCAACAGCGACAGCGGTCACCGGAGCATCGACGTTCCGCAGAACTCAGGTCCGGACGCGAAGACGCTCGAGGTCACCACGGACAGCGGCAGCGTCACGGTCAAGGCCGTCTGAAGGGGAGAACAGACACATCATGCGCAAACTCGAAACGCGGCTGCTGGCCGCGGTGCTGGCGGGCGCGGTGGGGGCGTTCGCGATCACCGCGGCGGTCGGCCACTCGCCTGAGCCGCCGGCCACGGCACCGGTCGCGGTCGTGGAAATCCCGGTGCAGCAGGGGGTCGTCCGGAACGCGGAGGCGGTCGTGCTCCGCACCGCGGCCGACGATCGGACGGCGCGCCGGGCATGAACCTGGCCGCTCCCGCGCTGACCCTGCTTCCGCTGGTCAGCGCGCCGACGCCGGCGTTGACGTGGACGCCGTGCGGGACCGAGCAGGAACCGGCCGCGCAATGCAGCCAGATCGAGGTGCCGATCGACCGCACTCATCCGGAAACCGGCACGGCGCACCTCTCGCTCACCCGGCTGCCTGCGGCTGATCAGCAGCACCGGATCGGTTCGCTGCTGGTCAATCCGGGCGGGCCGGGCGGATCCGGGGTCGGCTTCGCGCGCTTCGGCGGACTCGACCCCAAAGCCATCGGCTCGGCCCGGAAACCGTTGCAGGACCGCTTCGACCTCATCGGCTTCGACCCGCGCGGCGTGTGGTTCAGCGATCCGAAGATCAGCTGCGACCAGGCGAAGCTGTACGACCCGAAGATCGGCCTCTTCCCGAGCACGCACCAGCAGTACGACGCCTTCGTCGCGCACAACCGCGCGGCGGGCGAGGACTGTCTGGCCAAGACCGGGCCGATGCTGGGGCACGTGGACACGCAGAGCGCCGCCGAGGACATCGACGCGATCCGCGGCGCGCTCGGCGAACAGAAGATCTCCTGGCTCGGCGTCTCGTACGGCACCGAACTGGGCGCGGTGTACGCGTCGAAGCATCCGGACCGGGTGCGCACGATGGTGCTCGACGGCGCGGTCGACCACGCCCGGCCGATGCGGCAGGCGATGGTCGAGGAAGCCGCTGCCACCGAGGACGCCTTGCTGCGGTTCGCCGCGTGGTGCGACCGCTCGAGCGACTGTGCGCTGCACGGCAAGAACGCGCTCGTCCGCTACGACGACCTCGTCACCCATGGCGCGTACGCGAAAGCGCTGGGCCGCCAGGCAACCGGCGAGGAGCTGGCCTCCGGCGCGTACGGCTACCTGTATCTCCCCGCCCAGTGGCCGAACCTGAGCCGCGCGTTGGCGGACCCGGACGCGAGCGCGCTCGCGACGAACTCGCAGTTCGCGAGCGAGACCTACGGCGCGTACCGCTCGATCGGCTGCCAGGACTTCCCGTCGCCGTTCACCGGCTTGGCGGACCTGCACGCGACAGCCAGGACGATCCGCGCGGTCGCCCCGCACAGCTGGCGCTACAGCGAGTACTGGGACCTGTC
Source organism: Amycolatopsis echigonensis (assembly GCF_014174495.1). Lineage (GTDB taxonomy): Bacteria > Actinomycetota > Actinomycetes > Mycobacteriales > Pseudonocardiaceae > Amycolatopsis > Amycolatopsis echigonensis. The sequence goes on along the minus strand of NZ_JACJHR010000008.1, from coordinate 146,688 downwards.
CGCGGGCTGCACCGGCTGGCCGCTGCCCGCGCTGAACCCGCCGCAGCCGCATCCGGTGCACGGCGCCCCGCCGATCCTCGTCGTGGGCGGTGCGCACGACCCGGCGACGCCGTTGCCGTGGGCTCGCGGGCTCGCCGCGAGCATCGACGGATCGGCGCTGCTCACGTACTACGGCGACGGCCACACCGGGCTGCTCAACTCCGAATGCGTGCGGCGCGTCGAGGCCAGCTACCTGGTGAGCGGCGTCACACCACCGCGGGGCGAATTCTGCGGGTGAACCCGGGAACAAGACCGGAGGGTTGCCCGTTATCCTGATATCAAGGTTGAGCGCAGTCGGCTCAAGTCTGCCAGGCCAGGCCGAGCGCGAGACCGGGAGAACCTGCTAAGAAGGTACTCAAGAGTGCCTCGAAACCGCAGGTCACGAACATAGCAGCAACCCTGTCCAGAACACGAGAGGAAGCACCATGGCGCGAGCGGTCGGCATCGACCTCGGCACGACCAACTCGGTCGTCGCCGTCCTTGAGGGCGGCGAGCCGACGGTCATCGCCAACTCGGAAGGCTCCCGTACCACCCCGTCCATCGTCGCCTTCGCCAAGAACGGCGAAGTGCTCACCGGCCAGCCGGCGAAGAACCAGGCCGTCACGAACGTCGACCGCACCATCCGGTCCGTGAAGCGGCACATCGGCACCGACTGGAAGACCGAGATCGACGGCAAGGCCTACACGCCGCAGGAGATCAGCGCGCGCGTGCTGATGAAGCTGAAGCGCGACGCGGAGGCGTACCTGGGCGAGGAGATCACCGACGCGGTGATCACCGTCCCGGCGTACTTCGAGGACGCGCAGCGGCAGGCCACCAAGGAGGCCGGCCAGATCGCGGGCCTGAACGTGCTCCGGATCGTGAACGAGCCGACCGCGGCCGCGCTGGCCTACGGCCTGGACAAGGGCGAGAAGGAACAGACCATCCTGGTCTTCGACCTCGGCGGCGGCACGTTCGACGTCTCGCTGCTGGAGATCGGCGAGGGCGTCGTGGAGGTGCGCGCCACCTCGGGTGACAACCACCTCGGCGGCGACGACTGGGACGAGCGCATCGTCACCTGGCTGGTCGACAAGTTCAAGGCCGCCAACGGCATTGACCTGACCAAGGACAAGATGGCGCTGCAGCGCATCCGCGAGGCGGCCGAGAAGGCGAAGATCGAGCTGTCCAGCTCCAACTCCGCCAGCATCAACCTGCCCTACATCACGGTGGACGCGGACAAGAACCCGCTGTTCCTCGACGAGACGCTGTCGCGCGCCGAGTTCCAGAAGATCACCTCGGACCTGCTGGACCGCACCAAGGCCCCGTTCAACAACGTCATCCGCGACGCGGGCATCTCGGTCGGCGACATCGACCACGTCGTGCTCGTCGGCGGTTCCACCCGCATGCCGGCGGTGGCCGAGCTGGTCAAGGAGCTGACCGGCGGCCGCGAGCCGAACAAGGGCGTGAACCCGGACGAGGTCGTCGCCGTGGGCGCCGCGCTGCAGGCCGGCGTGCTCAAGGGCGAGGTCAAGGACGTCCTGCTGCTCGACGTGACCCCGCTGTCGCTGGGCATCGAGACCAAGGGCGGCGTCTTCACCAAGCTGATCGAGCGCAACACCACGATCCCGACCAAGCGGTCCGAGATCTTCTCGACGGCGGACGACAACCAGCCGTCGGTGCAGATCCAGGTGTTCCAGGGCGAGCGCGAGATCGCCGCGGCGAACAAGAAGCTCGGCATGTTCGAGCTGACCGGTCTTCCGCCCGCCCCGCGCGGCGTGCCGCAGATCGAGGTCACCTTCGACATCGACGCCAACGGCATCGTGCACGTGACCGCTAAGGACCTCGGCACGAACAAGGAGCAGTCGATGACGATCACCGGCGGCTCCGCGCTGCCGAAGGACGACATCGAGCGCATGGTCAAGGACGCCGAGGCGCACGCCGAGGAAGACAAGAAGCGCCGCGAGGAAGCGGAAACCCGCAACCAGGCGGAGACGCTGGTCTACCAGACCGAGAAGTTCGTCAAGGACAACGACGACAAGCTGCCCGAGGACCTCAAGGGCAAGGTGAAGTCGGCGATCGACGAGGCGAACGAGGCGCTCAAGGGCACCGACTCGGCCAAGATCCGCGAGTCCATCGAGAAGCTGAACACCGCTTCGCAGGAGATGGGCAGCGCGCTGTACGCGAACGCGGGCGCGGCCGGTGCCGAAGGCGCTCCGGGCGCTGAGGGCGCGGCCGGTGCCGCGGGCGACGCTCCGAAGTCGAAGGCGGACGACGTGGTCGACGCCGAGATCGTGGAAGAGGACGAGAAGAAGTGACCCCCCGCCACTCCGAGACCGAGGGCACTGGCCCCGAGGAACCGGTAGTCGTGCGGGATCGGCGACGGGTGGACCCGCAGACCGGCGAGGTCCGCCCGCCGGCCGCGGAGGAAACTCCGGCTGGTGAGGAGCCCGTGGAGCACGCGGGCCCCTCGCTGGGCGATTCCGTGGACGAAGCCGTTCCGGCCGCCTCTGATGTAGAGAAGCAACTGTCCGAGCGCACTGCCGACCTGCAGCGTCTGCAGGCGGAGTACGCGAACTACCGCAAGCGGGTCGACCGCGACCGCGAGGCCGTCGTGCAGAGCGCGAAGGCGTCCGTGGTCGGCGATCTGCTTCCGCTGCTGGACGACCTCCAGCGCGCGGAGCAGCACGGCGACCTCACCGGCGCGTTCAAGTCGGTGGCCGACAAGCTGGTCAGCAGCTTGGAGCGGGCCGGCCTGGAGGCGTTCGGCTCCGAGGGCGAGGAATTCGACCCGAGCATCCACGAGGCCGTCCAGCACAACACGTCCCCGGACGTGAAGGGCCCGACGGTCACCGTGGTGATGCGCCGCGGCTACCGCTTCGGCGAGCGGGTGCTGCGGGCGGCGCTGGTCGGCGTGACCGACCACGAGCCCGGCGAGGCGCCCGCGCAGCAGCCGGTCGATCCGCCGGTGGGCGGCGAACTGCCGCTCGACGGTTCGGTCGATGAGTCCGGCCAGCAGTAACACTCGGTTCGCAGCGAAAGGAGGAGACACCCGATGAGTGCTCGGGAGTGGATCGGCAAGGACTTCTACAAAGAGCTGGGTGTCTCCTCCGACGCGACCACGGACGAGATCAAGAAGGCCTACCGCAAGCTGGCCAAGGAAAACCACCCGGACGCCAACGCGGGCAACACCGCGGCCGAGAACAAGTTCAAGGCCGTGTCCGAGGCGTACGGCGTGCTGTCCGATCCGGCCAAGCGCAAGGAGTACGACGAGGCGCGCACGCTCTTCGGCTCCGGCGGCGGGGGCGGATTCGGCGGCTTCCCCGGCGGTGGCGGCGCGGGCGGGTTCGACATGAGCGACCTGTTCACCCAGGCCGGCGCTGGACAGCAGGGCGGCTTCGGCGGGCTCGGCGACATCCTGGGCGGCATCTTCGGCCGCGGCCGGGGCGGTGCCGGCGGTGCCACGGCGAACCGGCCGCAGCGTGGCGCGGACGTCGAGACTGACGTGCGGATCGACTTCCTCGAGTCGGTCAAGGGCGCGACGCTGCCGTTGCGGCTGTCGAGCCCGGCCACCTGCTCCACCTGCGGCGGCAACGGCGCGCGGCCGGGCACCTCGCCGCGGGTCTGCCCGACCTGCAGCGGGTCCGGGCTGGTCAGCCGCAGCCAGGGCGCGTTCGCGTTCTCCGAGCCGTGCCAGGACTGCCGCGGCCGGGGCAGGATCATCGACGACCCGTGCCCGGAGTGCGCGGGCGAGGGCATCAGCACCCGCACGCGCACGCTCACCGTGCGCATCCCGCCGGGCGTGAAGGACGACCAGCGGATCCGGCTGGCCGGCCAGGGCGAACCCGGCCGAGGCGGCGCGCAGGCGGGCGACCTGTACGTGCGCGTGCACGTGGCCCCGCACAAGCTGTTCGGGCGCAAGGACCTCAACCTCACGCTCACCGTGCCGGTGGACTTCACCGAACTCGCGCTGGGCACGACCATCACGGTGCCGACGCTCGAAGGCAAGGTGTCGCTGAAGGTGCCCGCGGGTACCGCGAGCGGCCGAGTGTTGCGCGTGCGCGGAAAGGGCATTCAGAAGAGGGACGGCGCGCAGGGCGACCTGCTGGTCACCCTGGAGGCGGCGGTCCCGGCGAAGCTCGACGACAAGGCGCGGTCGGCACTCGAGGCCTACGCCGAGGCGATGAAGGGCCACGACCCGCGCCCTGAGATCACCGAGTTGCTCGAAGGCAGGTGAGGGTGATGTTCGGCGGCAATCCGGGACTCCCGCACGGCGCGGACGAGGACACCCCGGTGTTCGTGATTTCGGTGGCGGCCCAGCTTTCCGGGCTGCACGCGCAGACGCTGCGCTCCTACGACCGGCACGGCCTGGTATCGCCAGGCCGCACCGCCGGCGGCGGACGGCGCTACTCGCTGCGCGACATCGCCCTGCTGCGCGAGGTCCAGCGCCTCTCGCAGGAGGAAGGCGTCAACCTTTCCGGCATCAAGCGCATCATCGAACTGGAGAACCAGGTCGACGCGCTGCGGTCCCGGGTGCACGAGCTGACTGAAGAACTCGCCGCTGCCTACGCGGCCGCCGAACAGGCCGCCGCTGCGGTGCACGCGTCCTATCGCAAGGATTTGGTGCCGCTGCGGCAGAACACCGCGCTGGTGGTCTGGAAACCCAAGCGCCGCTGAACACCTGGTGAGTGGCGATCACGGTTCTCAGCGTGATCGCCACTCACGAGCCGAGCCCCTCCTGCTGTCGCTGGAGGGGCTTTTTGCTGCCTGGCCGGGCCCGCCTCCCCTGGGTGTCGCGGGGCAGGCTCCCGCATGGCCAGGTCCGCGAGCTCGGTGCGGGTGTCGTGAGTGTCGATGCCGGTTCTCACCGCGATCGCCACTCACAAGCCTGGTCGGACTTCCGCGCCGAGCGTCCGCAGATCGGCGAACGCCTCGTCCAGGTAGTCGTCCAGGCTCCGCGACGGGTCGCTGATCCAGGCTTGCGTTGCGTGATGGAACGTCGCCCATCCGGCGTGGGCGGCCAACCGCGCGAGCCGGTCCTCGACACCTCGCTGCCGCAATGCTTCCGCGAGTGCTTCGGCGAGCGTCGCGGCCTTGGCGAGGTTGCGTTCGCGCAGGGTCGGCGTTGCGGCGATCAGATCGCGCCGGGGTTCGGCGAACGGGAGGTTGCGCTCCATGATCCGCCCGGCCTTCCGGAAGGCGCGCAGCAGGATTTCCAGCGGCGCGAGGCCTTCCGGGGCTTCGGCGACCGACTTCGTCAGGTCGTCGCGCAGGTCGGCTTCGCCGTCGAAGAGCACCTCGCGCTTGTCCGGGAAGTGCCGGAAGAACGTGCGCTCGGTGACGCCGGCCCGGGCCGCGATCTCCGCGGTGGTCGTCTTGTCGAAGCCGTTTTCCCGGTACAGCTCCAGCGCCGCCTGTTTGAGGCGGCTGCGCGCTTCTGCTCCGCTCCGTGGCACGTCGTGAGCTTACCCGGAGTTTGCGACAGTGACTGACACCACATTGCGTCAGTCACTGTCACTACGCGTAGAGTCAGTGACTGACACTAAGGAGCCTTTCATGCATCTCTTCGTCACTGGCGGCTCCGGCCAGACCGGCCCCGCCGTCGTCACCGAGCTGATCCGGGCCGGGCACACCGTCACCGGCCTGGCCCGGTCGGACGCCGCCGCCGCGCGGCTGGAGTCGCTGGGCGCGATGCCGCGCCGGGGTTCGCTCGACGATCTCGACAGCCTCCGCCGCGGTGCCGAAGCCGCCGACGGCGTGCTGCACATGGCCCAAGGCGGCAGCTACGCCGATCCGGACGACTTGATCCGCCGAGACTGCGAGGCGATCGACGCGCTCGGCCAGGCGCTGGTCGGCACCGGCAAACCGTTCGTCAGCACGTCCGGCACGCTGGTGCTGAAGGCCGACCAGGTCAGCACGGAACTCGACCCGGCGGATCCCAATTCTGTTGCGTACTTCCGCATTCCCGGCGAGCAAACCTGCCTCGGATTCGCCGATCGGGGTGTCCGTGCCAGCGTCGTGCGGCTCGCGCCGACCGTGCATGGGCCGCGCGACCACGGCTTCATTCCGGCGCTGATCGCGGGCGCGCGCCGGGCGGGCGTCGCGGCGTACCTCGGCGACGGCATGAACCGCTGGCCAGCCGTCCATCGCGACGACGCGGCGGTGCTTTTCCGTCTAGCGCTGGAGAAAGCGCCTGCCGGGAGCATGCTGCACGGGGTAGGGGAAACCGTCACGATCAAGAGTGTCGCGGAGAAGATCGCACAGCTGCTGGACATCCGCACGGCGTCCCTGACTCTCGAAGAAGCCGCCGAACACCTCGGAAACCCTTTCCTGGCAAGGTTCTTCTCGCTCGACGTGCCCGTCTCCAGCACGCACACCCAGCAGCTGCTGGGCTGGACGCCGCACCACGCGACACTGCTGGAGGATCTCGAGACGGGCGACTACTTCTCGCCCGAGGCCAGCGACCGCGCCGAGGCGGTCTGGCGGTAGGTCAGTTCCGGTCGGCCGCTGAGCGTTACTTCAGGTGCTCCTCGAAGAACGCGGTGACGCGTCGCCAAGCGTCCGAATCGGACGGTTCGTGATAGCCCATCCCGGCGACTTTCGCGAGCGCGGCCAGCGGTGCGGGCCGGTAATGGTTCGCGAAGCCGTGGCCAGCGTCCGGGTATTCCTTGACGTCGTGCGGGATTCCGCGTTCGGCGAGGGCGGTTTCGAGTTTGGCCGCCGCACCGCGCAGGGAAATGTCCTTGCCGCCGAAGCTGCCGACGATCGGGCACGCACCGTCCAAAACGGACAGATCTCTCGGCAGCTGTCCGTAGTACGGAGCGGACGCGTCGAAGTTCCGCGAGGCGGCCACCAGAGCGAATCCGCCGCCCATGCAGAACCCGACGACGCCGACCTTGCCGGTCGCGTCGTCCCGCCCGGCGACGAGCGCCCGCGCCGCCTCGATGTCCTCGAACGAGCGGCCTTCCCGGGTGAAGAGGTCCTGGAAGGTTCGCTTGATGCACCGGATCATGCCGCCGCGCGAGTACAGATCAGGGCTCAGCGCGAGGTAACCCGCGCCGGCGTACCGGTCGGTGATCTCGCGCGCGTCCTGGTTCAGCCCGAGCACATCGTGGATGAGCACCACCGCGGGGAACGGCCCGTCGCCGTCCGGCACCGCCAGATAGCCGTCGATTTCGCCGTCCGCCACCGGAATCCGGATGTCCATGGCAGCCGACGATAGCGACGCGGGCCGGATCGCGCTCAGTCCGCGGTGAACGGGTCGTACTGGATCTGGTCCAGTGCGCTGCCCGCGACCAGCATCCGCGAAACCGTCGCGCGGATCATCGCGGGCGAACCGGACACCAGGATGTCGTGGTCCGGCCACGCGCCGTACCGCGTGACCGCCTCGGCGAGGGTGCCGTGTTCGCAGCCCGGCAGATGGTCGCCGCGTTCGACGACCGGGGTGATCGTGAGCCAGGGGTTGGTCGCCGCGAGCGCGCGCAGTTCTTCCAGGTCGTAAAGGTCTTCCCGGGTCGGACCGCCGTAGAACAGCCGGGTCTTCGGATTCTCGCCCCACAACGCGAGGTGGTCGAGGATCGCCCGCAGCGGCGCGACGCCGGTGCCGCCCGCGACCATCAGCACGCCGCGCGACTGTTCGCGGTTGACGGTCATCCGGCCCAGCGGCGGACCGAGCCGCCAGACGTCGCCCGCCTGCGTGTGGCTCACGATCGCCCGGGACACCCAGCCGCCGTCGACCGCCCGCACGTGGAATTCGATGCCGCCGTCCTCGCGCGGCGCGTTCGCCGGCGACAGATACCGCCACAACCGCGGTCGCTGCGGCACCTCGACGCTCATGTACTGGCCCGGCGAATACGGCACCGGCTGGTCCGGGATCACCCGCACCAGCGCGAGATCCCAGGTGAGCCGCCGGTGCTCGATCACGGTGGCCGACCACGACGCCGGGTTCTCGTCCGCCGCAGCGGCCTCCTGCATCGCGCGCGCGACGATGGTGAACGCCTCCGCCCACGCGCGCTCGACCTCCGGCGTCCAGTCCGGGCCGAGGTGGTTCTTCAGCGCGGCCAGCAGTGCGGTGCCCACAGCCTCGTAATGCTTGGGTGCGACGCCGAACTTGCGGTGGTCGCGGCCGAGCTGGCGCAGGAACGGGAGCAGGTCGTCCGGCCGGTCCACCATCTGCACGACGCGGGCCAGCGCCCGGATGATGCGCCCGCCCTGCACTTCCATGTTGATCGGGAAGAAATCGCGCGTGGCGGGCGCGAGCGTGAACAGCATCCCGTAGAAGAACTGCGAGATCTCCGGGGCGTACGGCTCCGATTTGGCCCAGGTGTCGCGGATGAGCTGCACCATCGCGACGACGGCCGCGGGCGCCTGCCGGGGCGCGGCCGAGGTCCGCGGGAGCGGGCTGATCGAATCGGCTGTCATCGGGCTGTCGTCGTTCATAGGGCGGAACCGGAGGCCGGGGGGTTGGGAGGGGAAGGTCACGAGAGCAGGGCGGCCGAGGTTGTCGGATTCGGCTCGCGCGGCCGCGCGGGGGAATTCGCCACTCCTGCTCCTCGTTGTCCACGACGTGCTCGCCGCGTCGGCATCGCGGGGCGTCTGGTCCGCAGAGTAGCCGCACTGAGGCGGATTGCCCGCATCGTTGCTCCGGTCGGGTTACCGGCCGGTCGGACGTGGGACAGCTCACCAATTAGATAGTTGTCCTACGCAACCTTTGAGCTTAAACTTGTAGAGTACAAGCAAGTGGGCACTGGCCCGGGAGGAACGATGAGCCCAGCTGACGATGTGCGGCTCGAACTGCTGCGGGAGCTGAAGGCGTCCGCCCAGCTCCAGCACCTGTGGATCATGCAGGCGTGGCAGAACGAGCCAGGGCTGCATCCGGCCTCGGCCATGCTGCTGTCCGACCTCGCCAAACACGGCGAGGCGCGCCCGTCCGAGGTCGCCAAGCGCAGGCTCGTCGACCTGTCGGTGATCAGCAGGCAGATCGCCCAGTTGCAGGCCGCCGGGCTGATCGAGCGCCGCCCCGCCCCCGAGGACGGGCGCGCGTCGCTGATCAGCGTGTCCGAGACCGGTCTCGCCCGGCTCGAACTCTGGCGCAAGCAGTACCTCGAGTTCTTCGAGACGGCACTGGGCGGCTGGGACGAGGACCGGATCGCCGGCCTCACGTCGCAACTCGCCGAATTGAACGAAGGTCTGCGCGCGACGCTCGGCCCGTCCGGGTACTGCGCCGGCGCACCCGCAGACGGGAAAGTGAAGTAGCGAAAGTGGAAACCACCGCATCCGGGCAGTCGATGACGCACCGGGAAATCCTCAAGGCCTTCACCGGCCTGCTGCTGGCCCTGCTGGTGGCGTTGCTGTCGTCGACCATCGTGTCCAACGCGCTGCCGACGATCCTCGCCGACCTGCACGGTTCGCAGAGCGAGTACACCTGGGTCGTCACCGCGACGCTGCTGACGTCGACCGCGACCACCCCGATCTGGGGCAAGCTCTCTGACTTGTTCAGCAAGAAACTGCTGTACCAAATCGCGATCGTCGTTTTCACCGTCGGTTCGGCACTGGGCGGGATCGCGCAGTCGATGCCCGAGCTGATCGCCTTCCGCGCGCTGCAGGGCATCGGGCTCGGCGGGCTGCAGGCGCTGATCCAGGTCGTGATCGCGGCGATGATCGCGCCGCGCGACCGGGGCCGCTACACCGGCTACACCGGCGCGGTGTTCGCTGTCGCGACCGTTTCCGGCCCGTTGATCGGCGGGCTGATCGTGGACTCGCCGCTCGGCTGGCGCTGGTGTTTCTGGGTCTGCGTGCCGCTGGCCGTCGTCGCGTTCATCGTGCTCGGCCGGACGCTGAAGCTGCCGGTCCTCAAGCGCAAGGTGCGGATCGACTGGCTGGGCGCGACCCTGCTGGTCGGCGGCGTCGCGCTGCTGCTGATCTGGGTTTCGCTCGCCGGCGGCAGCTTCGGGTGGGTTTCGTGGTCGAGCGCCGCGTACGTCGGCGGTGCGATTGTCGCGCTGGCGCTGGCGGTTCTCGTCGAATCGCGGGTCGCGGAGCCGGTGGTTCCGCTGCGGCTCTTCCGCAACCGCACCTTCACGCTGTCCGTGCTCGCCTCGCTGGCGGTCGGCACCGCGATGTTCGGCGGTTCGGTGTTCCTCGGGCAGTACTACCAAATCGCGCGCGGCTTTTCGCCGACGCACGCCGGGCTGATGACGCTGCCGATGGTGCTCGGGCTGGCCGTCGCTTCCACCGGAGCGGGCCAGGTCATTTCCCGCACCGGGCGCACCAAGCCGTTCATGATCGCGGGCGGGGTATCGCTCCTGGCCGGGCTGTTCCTGCTCTCGACGGTGGACCACGCGACGAACCTGACGCTGATGGGCGTCTACCTCGCGCTGGTCGGCCTCGGCCTGGGCTTCCTGATGCAGAACCTGGTTCTGGTCGTCCAGAACACAGTCGCGATGAAGGACATCGGTTCGTCGTCCTCGGTCGTCACGTTCTTCCGGTCGCTCGGCGGCGCGGCGGGCGTGTCCGCGCTCGGTGCGGTGCTCGCCGCCCGCGTGGCTACCAACATCGCGAACTCCCTGTCGCAGATGGGTATTCACACTGGCGGCGCGGTTTCCGGCGGTGGCACGTTCGCCATCTCGTCGCTCCCGCCCGCCCTGCAGCCGGTGGTGCGCGGTGCCTTCGGCGACGCGACCGGCACGGTGTTCTTCGTCGCGGGCTGCATCGCCGTGGTCACCTTCCTCGCGGTGCTGTTCATCAAGGAGGTGCCGCTGCGCCGGACCCTCGACGCGGACGCGCCTGCACCGGCAGCAGTTTCGGCCGAGGCAGTCTCCGTCGTCGAAGCTCCAGTCGAGATGACCAGCGTGCTGCGCGGCCGGGTTCTCGATGCGGCCGGTCGCCCAGTGTCCGGTGTCGTGCTCACGCTCACCGACATGGCGGGGCGTCAGGTCGACGTCGGGCGTACGGGACGTACGGGCGCGTACGAACTGTCGGCGAACACCGTGGGCGAGCACGTCCTTCTCGCGACAGCTGGTTCGACGCGGCCGGCGGTGTCGACCGTGCATCTCAACGGCAACGCGCGTTGGCACGACTTGCTGTTGGACAGCCAGGGCACCATCTCGGGCCGCGTACGCGTGGCCGGTCGGCACGCCGCCGTCGCAGGCGCGGTGCTCATCCTCACCGACCGCTTGGGCACTGTCACCGCAACGCACATCGCGGGCGGCGACGGCGCGTACCGCTTCACGGGAATCGAACCGGGCGCGTACACGCTCACCGTCTCCGCACACGGATACACACCTCACGCGGAAACAATGACGGTCGGCGACGGTGCTGCGGCACAGCATGATGTCGAGCTGAGCCAAGCCGCCGAGCGAGAGTTCGTTAGGCACCAAGGAACACTCAGCGTCGACTAAAGGGGCTCGTGAGTGTCTGTCCCGGTTCTCACCGCGACAGACACTTACGTGCTTTCTACTGGGAGTGGCATTTGCCGTCCGGCGATGCGCCCTCCCGGCCCTGCCTCGTCCCCCTTCTCCGGAGGTAGCGTCGAATATGTGACGCGAAGCAGGGTCGCGATGTTGCTGGCAATGGGAATCGACAACTTCGGTTCCGGACTTTTCCTTCCGCTCGCACTGCTTTACGTGACGCGGGTGGTCGGAGTCCCGCTCGTCGAAGCGGGCACAGCGGTCACTGTGGGCACCACGGCCGGGCTTCTCATGCCGCCGCTGGCCGGGCGGCTGGTGGATCGCGCTGGGCCGAGAGCCGGAGTTCTTGCGGCGCAACTGTTGCAGGCAGCCGGAACGAGCGCGTACTTGTTCGCGCACGGCATCGGCGGCGTGGTGGTGGCCGCCGTCCTTCTCGGCGCCGGGCAGCAAATGTTCTACAGCTGCCTGTTCGCGCTCATCTCCGAAGTCGCCGGAGACGTGCCGAAGGATCGGCCGTTCGCCGAGGTCGGAATGGTCCGCGCGGGCGGATTCGGGCTCGGCGGGCTGATGTCGTCCGCATTGCTCACCTGGTTCGGCGACGGCGGTTACAGCGTCGCGCTGGTTGTGGACGTGCTGACTTTCGTCGCGGCGGCGGGCCTCGTCGCGGCGTTCATCCCTCCGGGCCGCCGGTTCGCGCCCGCGGCGCGCGTGCGAAGCGGCGTGCTGCGCAACCGGCCGTACCTGACGTTGATCCTGCTGAGCGGGCTGTTCGGGTTGTCGCTCGACTTCTTCCTCATCGGCACCCCGGTGTTCGTGCTCGACCGGCTGCACGCGCCGACCTGGCTGCCCGGCGCGATCCTGTTCCTGCTGACCGTGCTGACCAGCGCCGGCGGCACGGTCGCGCTCCGGCTCACCCGGGGCCTCAGCCGGATCAGCGCGATGCGGGCCGGGTCCGCGCTGTTCGCCGCGTGGTGCCTGACGAGTGTCGGCGTACTGCTGGTTCCGCGAAGCTGGCAGGTGCCGTACCTGCTGGCCGCCACGCTCGTGTTCGCCGCCGGTGACCTGGTGTTCGGCCCGCGCTCCGGCGCACTCGCCGAGGCCGCCGCACCGCCCGAGGCGAAGGGCCGTTACCTCGCCGCGTTCCAATACGCGTTCACTGTGGCTCAGGTGCTCGCTCCAGCGGTCGTGTCGTTGTTCTCCGTGGCGGCTTGGTTACCCTGGGTTCTGGTCGGGGGTTGTGCTTGCCTCGCCACGCTCGGGCTCGGCAGGCTGGGCCCGAGGCTGCCCGCGGCCGCCGTGGCACCAATTCAGAGTTGAGCGGAACAGACTCAACTTTGCTGACGTTATAGCTATCGACGGGCCTTGGTCGGGCCGGTCACCAGGACTTTCCACAAACGCATGAGGTGAGGGATGGACGCTTTCAACCCGACCACGAAGACCCAGCAGGCGATCTCGTCCGCGGCGCAGGCGGCCACCGTGGCCGGCAACCCGCACGTGTCGGCCGCCCATCTGCTGGGCGCCCTGCTGGCGCAGGGTGACGGGACCACCGCACCGCTGCTGACCGCGGTCGGGGCGGACCCGGAGACGGTGCACAAGGAGCTCGAACCGATCATTCAGGCGCTGCCGTCGGCGACCGGCGCGACCGTGTCGACCCCGCAGTTCGACGCGCCCGCGGTCAAGTCGCTCACGCAGGCGCAGAAGCTCGCCACCGAACTCGGTGACGAGTATGTGTCGACCGAGCACCTGCTCGTCGGCCTCGCCACCGAAGGAGCCCAGGTCGCGGACCTGCTCAAGCGGCACGGCGCCACGCCGGACGCGCTGCGCGAGGCGTTCGCGAAGGTGCGCGGGTCGGCCCGGATCACCAGCGCGGACCCCGAAAGCACGTTCAAGGCGCTCGAGAAGTACGGCGTCGACCTGACCGAGCGCGCGCGTTCGGGCGAACTCGACCCGGTCATCGGCCGCGACACCGAGATCCGCCGCGTCGTGCAGGTGCTGTCCCGGCGTACCAAGAACAACCCGGTGCTGATCGGCGAACCGGGCGTCGGCAAGACGGCGATCGTCGAAGGCCTCGCCCAGCGGATCGTCGCGGGCGACGTGCCGGAATCGTTGCGCGGCAAGCGAGTCGTCGCACTCGACCTCGGGTCGATGGTGGCCGGGGCCAAGTTCCGCGGCGAGTTCGAGGAGCGGTTGAAGGCTGTCCTCAAGGAGATCACCGACTCCGCGGGCGAGGTCATCACGTTCATCGACGAGCTGCACACCATCGTCGGCGCCGGTGCGACCGGCGAGGGCGCGATGGACGCGGGCAACATGATCAAGCCGATGCTCGCCCGCGGCGAGCTGCGGATGGTCGGCGCGACCACGCTCGACGAGTACCGCCAGCACATCGAGAAGGACCCGGCGCTGGAGCGCCGTTTCCAGCAGGTGCTGGTCGGCGAGCCGTCGCCGGAGGACACCATCGCGATCCTGCGCGGGCTGAAGGAGCGGTACGAGGTGCACCACGGGGTCCGGATCACGGACGCCGCGCTGGTCGCCGCCGCGACGCTGTCGGACCGCTACATCACCGCGCGGTTCCTGCCGGACAAGGCGATCGACTTGGTCGACGAGGCCGCGTCGAAGATCCGCATGGAGATCGACTCGCGTCCGGTGGAGATCGACGAGGTCGAACGGGCCGTGCGGCGCATGGAGATCGAGGAGATGGCGCTGTCCAAAGAGGACGACGCGGCTTCTCTCGAACGCCTGACCGCGCTGCGTGCCGAGCTGGCCGAGAAGCGGGAGGAACTGACCGCGCTGACCGCACGGTGGCAGAACGAGAAGGGCTCGATCGAGACCGTCCGTGAGCTGAAGGTGCAACTGGAACAGCTGCGCGGCGAATCGGAACGCGCCGAACGCGACGGCGACCTCGGCAAGGCCGCTGAGCTGCGGTACGGCCGGATTCCGGCGCTGGAGAAGGAGTTCGAGGCCGCGATGGCCGCGAACGAGGCCAGCAAGCAGAACGTCATGCTGAAGGAAGAGGTGGGCGCGGACGACGTCGCCGACGTGGTCAGCGCGTGGACCGGCATCCCGGCCGGGCGTCTGCTGGAAGGCGAGACGGGCAAGCTGCTCCGGATGGAGGAGGAGCTGACCCGCCGCGTCGTCGGCCAGGACCAGGCGATCCAGGTCGTCGCGGACGCCGTGCGGCGGGCGCGGGCCGGAGTCGCCGACCCGGACCGGCCGACGGGTTCGTTCCTGTTCCTCGGCCCGACCGGCGTCGGCAAGACCGAGCTGGCGAAGGCGCTGGCGGAGTTCCTGTTCGACGACGAGCGCGCGATGCAGCGGATCGACATGAGCGAGTACTCCGAGAAGCACTCGGTGGCCCGCCTCGTCGGTGCTCCCCCGGGCTACGTCGGCTACGACCAGGGCGGCCAGCTCACCGAAGCCGTCCGGCGCCGCCCGTACACGGTGGTGCTGCTGGACGAGGTCGAAAAGGCGCACCCGGACGTGTTCGACGTGCTCCTGCAGGTCGTCGACGACGGCAGGCTGACCGACGGCCAGGGCAGGACGGTGGACTTCCGCAACACCATCCTGATCCTGACGTCGAACCTCGGCTCGCAAGCGATCGCCGACCCGGCACTCGACGAACGCCAGCGCCGCGACGCGGTGATGGAGGTCGTGCAGCGGCAGTTCAAGCCGGAGTTCCTGAACCGGCTGGACGACATCGTGGTGTTCCACGCGCTCGGCACCGAGCAGCTGACGTCCATTGTGGACATCCAGGTCGCCCGGCTGGCCAAGCGGCTCGCCCGGCGCCGCCTGCACCTCGAGGTGACCGACGGCGCCCGGGAATGGCTGGCGTTGAACGGCTTCGACCCGATCTACGGCGCGCGCCCGCTGCGCCGGCTGGTGCAGTCGGCGATCGGGGACCAGCTGGCGAAGCAACTGCTCTCCGGCGAGGTCCGGGACGGGGACACCGTGCGGGTGGACCTGCCGGATCTGGAGACCGGCGAGACGTTGAAGGTGTCGAAAGCCTGACGGCGGTCCGTGAAGGGCTCCTTGGGGGAACCAGATTCCCTCAAGGAGCCCTTCACGGCGTTTAGGCCCACGAGTCCACGGCGAGAAACCACGCCGCGCGAGTTTCTCACCAGCAGAACGACAAGCTGGGGACTGGGGTTGCGCCGCATCTCCAAGCCGCTGTTGCGCGAGCAGTAGGCAGGCCACTGCCTCACCGACCTTCACGGCAGGACTCAGGCCGAGCCCAGCTTCAAACACGAAACCGCCCGGCCGCAACACGCGACCGGGCGGTTTCCTGTCTCAAAGTCCTTAAGCGTTTTCCCCACGCTCCGGCTCCCCCGGCCGGCCCGGTGGAACCGCGCTCCCGCCCTGGCTGCCCGGCGGAGTCCGCGGCGCGGGCGGGGAAGGCTGCCGCTCCGTCATGCGGGTGTCCGCCGGAGAGGGAGCTGTCGTCTCGACCGCCCGCGTGTCGACCGGGCGGGTCGCCTGGGTGTCCGCTGGCGACGGAGCGCTCGTCGGGGGGCCAACGGGGGTGCCCGCGGAGGGCGTCCAGGTGCGGTTCGAGTCGTAGTCCTCGTCGAACGGGTCCACGATGTCGGCGATCTCGCCCAGGTCGCGCAGCAGCCGCTCGAGCCGCGACGGTCCCGCGCCCGGCACGACGCTGGCCAGGACCCATTCGTTCTCCAGCCAGGCCACGCCGACGTCGCCGCCCAGCTGGTCGGCCGCGTCGACCAGGTCCTGGGTGATGACCTGGCGCGCGCCCTCCGAATCGTCGGCGAAGGCGTAGCGCTGGCCGATCGGGCCGAGCATCTCCGGCATGTTCTCGCGCTGGAACGGCACGCTCGACAGCCACATCTCGACCGGCACCCGGTGCGTCTTGTTGCAGCGCACGGCCACGACCACCGCGGGCACCTGGCCCTGGGATTCGATGTCGAAGATGAACACCGGACGGCGGCCGTCGGAGGTGAAAGTGGAGCCCGCGACGACGTTCACCGCCGCGTCGGCGCCGAAGTAGCCGATCGCGCCCCCCGACCACTGCCGGGGCAGCCGTTCGTCCTCTTCCACGAACTGCCAGCCGCGCAACTGGGCCCAGCGCTGCCGCTCACGGTTGCGCGAGCCTTCCCTGGCCCGGTCCGCGAAGAGCAGGCCGAGCCCCGCCACCAGCGCGACGGCGGCGATGACGAACCAGATCCACGCCGAGATACCCACGCCGGTCAGGGTATCGCTGCCGGGCGCTCCGACCGGGACGGCAGCACCGTGTCGGCGCGCCCCGTTTGGCCGGAACCGTCCAGGTCGCGTCGACAAATCGGCTAATCGCCCGGATTCGGTGTCCCGTGCGGACGGGTTCCCGCTGACCGGAGGGCCCGCTGCGCCTATCCAGCGATCGGAGCGGACATCCAGGACAGGATTCTTGCCGGACCGCTCCGGGACCGAGTAGAGGTCGTTCGACAGCCTTTCCCGCCGCCGCCGACAGCAGGAAGGACACCCGCATGTCCCTCTCGAGAAGATCGGTTCTGGCCGGCACCGCGGCGGCGCTCGGCACGCTCGCGCTGCCCGGGGCCGCGTCGGCCCGGGAAGCGCGCGACTGGTCCCGTGCCGTCATCGACTCCACCATGAAGCGCTACACCCCGGCGTCCATCGGCGGCTGGAGCTACCCGCTCGGCCTCTACTTCTACGGCCAGTACCTCTTCTACCGGCGCACGAAGGAACGCGAATACCTCGATTACGTCATCGCCTGGTACGACCGGTTCATCACCGACGACGGCATCTCCAACAGCTTCAGCAGCCTCGACTTGATGCGCGCCTGTCAGATGCTTCCGTTGCTGTACAACGAAACCGGCGACGCCAAGTACCGCAAGGCCGCCGACCAGCTGCGCAAACGCTTCGAGACCTACCCGCGCACGAGCGACGGCGGGATGTGGCACGCGGTCAGCCGTCAGCACCAGCTGTGGGGCGACGGCGTGTACATGGCGCAGCCGTTCCTCGCCTTGTACGGCAAGGTTTTCAACGATCCGGGCTACTGCTACGAGGAATCCGCCAAGAACCTTTCCGTCTACTTCGGACACCTCAAGGAACCCGCGAAGGGCCTGATCTACCACGCCTACGACGAAAGCGGCACCCAGCCGTGGGCGACCGGGCCCGGCAAGCACTCCGGCTTCCACTGGGCCCGCGCGGTCGGCTGGTTCGGGATGGCGGCGATCGACATCCTCGAGGTGCTGCCCGCCGACCATCCGCGACGGCCGGAGCTGGTCGGGATCGTCAAGTTCCTGGCGGAGGGGTACCGCCGGTTCCAGGATCCGCGGACCGGCCGGTGGTACCAGGTGGTCGACCACGGCGGCGACGCCGGGAACTGGCTGGAGACGTCCGCGTCCTCGATGTACGCGTTCACCGTTTCCCGCGCGATCGAGCGCGGATACCTGCCCGCGTCCTATGCCTCGGTCGCTCAACGCGGGTATGCCGGAGTCCTGCAGAAGGTGTCCCTGGGTCCGGACGGGCTGACGAATATCACCGACATCTGCGAAGGGACGAACGTCGGGGACTTGCAGTTCTACTTCGCGCGGAAGCGGCTGACCAACGACTTCCACGGGCTCGGCGCGTTCTTGATCATGAACGAGCAGTTCACCCGATATCGACCCTGAAAAGCGCGAAGGGCCCCTTGAGCGAATCAAGGGGCCCTTCACCGCACGCCCGGTTTACGTCTCGCCGGTCGGGTTCGCGGGCTTGGCCAGCGGACCAGGCGACCAGATCCCGGAGTGCGTCACCGACTTCTGATGCAACGCCGCCGAGGGCGGAAGCGCGCTCGAGACCTCGGGCTTCACCTCGTACAACGTCCCCCAGTCCCGGTCGACGTCGCCTTCCAGATACGTCGGCAACGCCTCCATCTGGGTACTCGCGTTCATCCAGGTGAACGGCCCGCCGCCGGCCGGCGAGGACCAGTACCGGCCGACCGTCCGCAGGTCGTCGCCCGCGCTGATCCGGTACTTCGGCATCTCGGCGATCCCGTTGTGAATCGACGACGGACGCAGGCACGGGTGCTGCGCGGCGGCGGCCCACTCCAGGAACACCGGGTCCTGCCCGACCACGTCGGTCATCTTCGCGATCTTCGGCGCCCGCGGCGCGCTGAACGCGAACCAGCCTTCGCTGCCGAGCCCGCGGCCCTTCGCCACGATCCGCACCTGGTCGGCGCCCGCGGGCACGCTGACCCGCGCGTCCCGCCAGTTGGTGTCCTTCTTCTTCGCGTCGAGCTGCTCGCGGCTGAGCACCTGGAACCCGGCGGGGGTGTTCCTGCCGAATTCGGCGGTCAGCGAGTTCGGGTCGTCGGCCTTGCCCGCGAGGGCGACCACGATCGGCACCGAGCCGTCGCGCGCCCGCTCCGGGATCGAGTACCACGGGGTGCGCAGGTCGCCCGCGCCGTCGCCGGACTTGTGGTAGCTGCCCCAGATCGGGGCGCCGTCCTTGCCGAACTGGTACGGCGGGTTCCATTGGTCGGCGTTTTCGGTCGGCAGGCCGCCGTTGGTCACGAAACCCTTCTGGGTGCTGGTCAGCCAGTCCTTCGGCGTGGTTCCGCGGTCGGCGTCGGCGGGCACCTGCCAGCCCGGCGCGGCGTTCTGCGGCTGCTGCGGAGCCGCTTCGAGAAGGCCGGCCTTCGGGTCGCGTTCGACCTTGATGTAGTCGGACAGCCCGCAGCTTTGCCCGGCCAGCTGCCGGATGTTGTCGGCACCCATGTTGTAGGTGTCCCAGCGCTTCTGGATGCCCTTCGCGATGCTGCCGACCTCGAACAGCACCAGAATCGCGCACACCGTCGACAGCGGCGCGAGCCCGAGCCGCAGCGCCCGGCCGCGGTTTTCCAGGTCGGACTTCGCCACCGGGGCGGGCGGTACGAACGGTTCGTGCTCGTTGTGCTTCATGTGCTCGATCGCCGCGATCGCCAGCGCGACCGCGGCCGCGACGAGCGCCATCGTGCTCAGCTTGATGCCGAAAAGCTGCGGCGGCAGGTCGAACCACGGCACGCCCCACGCCGAGACGTACCACCAGGCGTTCGGCCCGGTCGAGGCCAGCGCGACGATCACCATCAGCCCGGCGAAGAACGCCGACCGGTTGCGGCGCGACAGCAGCACGGTGGTGCTGGTCGACAACGCGGTGAGCGCGGCGAGCGGACCGCCGACCGCGACCAGCATGCCGAAGTGGTGCGAGTGCTTGGTCGGAGCGAGCGCGAGGACCACGAAGGACAGTGCGCTGATGCCGAGCAGGCGACGGCTCGGGCCGAGCGCGGCGCCGCGGATGTTCCCGCGCCGCAGCAGCACGACCGCGCAGGTCGCCAGGCAGAGGAAGATCAGCAGCACCGGGAACCGGCGCGTCATGGAGCCGTCCGGGCCGTTGCTGAACAGCATCGTGTACCGGTCCAGCTCGTTGTACCAGGCCCCAGTCGGCCCGAGCGAGGACCGAAGCCGCACCGATTCGAGCGTGCCGCTCAGCGTCTGGTCGCAGAAGATCAGCGCGAGGATCACCAGTCCGGAGGAGGCGATCGGCGCGAGCACCGGCACCCAGCCGAACTGGCGGGCGTGCCGGAGCACGATCTTCGCCAGCGGTTTCAGCCCGACCACGAACGGCAGCACGGCCATCAGCCCGTGCGGGTTGACCGAGACGCACAGCGCCGCGACCGTCAGCCCGATCGCCGCCGGGCCCATCCGCCGGGTCGCCACGGCGCGTTCGACGGTGCAGATCGAGATCAGCGACAGCAGGGCGACCAGGTTTTCCGGGCGCAGTCCGTTGTCGTAGGGCAGCCAGAAGGCCAGGAAGACCGCTCCCGCCGCCCAGCCGGCCGCGCTGCTGATCCGCACCTGCCTGCCGAGCCGGGGAAGCACGCCGCGGCTGATCAGCATCCAGCAGGCGACGCCCATCAACAGCGACGGCAGCCGCATCCACGGCGTGAGCGAACTGACCTTGGCCATCCACGAGTAGACGTCGACGAACCACGCCATCGGCGCGTCCGGCGCGGCGAACCACCGGTAGTACTCGCCGATGTACCCGGCGTCGCCGCGGACGCGCGCCATGGTCGTGAAGTAGCCGTCGTCGGCGGTCATCGCGCCGATCAGCCACCAGACGACGAGCGTGCCGAGCACTGCTATGTCCAGGAATTTCAGCTTCCACCAGCCGCGCGCGGCCAGCCGGGGCGCGCGCCGGCCGGAAAGCCGGTCCAGCCGGTACAGCCCGATCACCGCGCCGGCGAAGCAGAGCACCGACAGGACGATGGCGGCCAGCTTGATGGCGGTCGCGGTGCTGGCCCAGCGGTTGTCCACCTGCGCGGAGACCGAGAGGCCGTGCGTGTCGTCCTGGTTCGTCAGGTCGGAGAAGAAGCCGGTGAGCTGCGGCCGGTGGTCGTCGCTGACGTCGGCCAGCCGGGTCCCGCCGACGGACGCGGTCGTGTGCTTCGCGTCGGAGTGCACGGTGATCGTGCAGTCGCCCTCGCCTACCGGGGCCGAGCCGAGCTGCTGGCCCTGTGAGGAGAGCGTGAGCTGGCCGTCGCCGACCTGCAGGGCCATCCCGGTGACCGTGCCGATGCTGGAGCTCGGCGGGTTGGTGCTGAACAGCACGGCCTTGCCGTCGGTGCGCGCGTCGAGCGCCCGGGCGGTCGCGCACGGGACCTTCGCGTCGAGCGAGATCGGGGCCTGTGCGGTCAGCGGGGCGGACACCGCTCTGGTGCCCTGGGCCGTCGGCCAGTCGAGGGTGGTTTGCTCAAGCGTGACGGGCAGGAACGGGACCGCGATCGCGAGGATCGCGCCGGCGATTCCGAAAACCGCAGCGAGCAACCGCGCCCGACGCGCGGCTGGGCTCTTGCCGATAGCTGTCGGCGACGCCTTTTCGGCGGCAACGGATTCGAGGTCGACCACGCCCCGCAGGCTATCCAAGCGGATGCGCGCGTCCCGCTGGGGACTCTCTCGAAGGCGGCCCCACCTGGTCGAGCCCACATTCCTGCGCCGAATAACCACGGTGGGTAAAGGAAACCCCACCTCGCTTAAGACGAACGGGTGAAGGTCGGCAGCTCGCGGCGGCTCGCGTCGGGGGCCGTTTCACGATCCGGAAACGGTCCGGACTCGGTTGCCGAAAGCGGACTCGGCAGGTCGGTGAATTTAGCCGGGCGAGAAAGTGAACGGC
Organism: Amycolatopsis echigonensis; assembly: GCF_014174495.1. Taxonomy (GTDB): domain Bacteria; phylum Actinomycetota; class Actinomycetes; order Mycobacteriales; family Pseudonocardiaceae; genus Amycolatopsis; species Amycolatopsis echigonensis. Next base: position 125,128 of record NZ_JACJHR010000008.1, on the reverse strand, counting down.
GGCCCGGAAACTGTCCATCCGTTGTCAATGACCGGATTGCCCAGCACCTCGGCGCCCACGTGCTGACTCCGGGTAACCGGAATACCCAGGGTAGAAGCGGTGCTCGCGTGCGCCGCCGCGAGGTCCGCGGCCGACAGTTCGCCGTGGAACCCCTCCGTGCGGTCGGCGGTCGACTGGCTCGTCGCGGCCAGTGTGTGCACCGGGCCGAGGTCGCCGGAGACGCTGTGCCGCTGCGTGGACTCCAGCCGCGTCACGTCGAGCTTGCCGGTGAACTGGCCGAGCACGCTTTCGTCGGAGTTCGCGACCACCGAGCCCGCCGGGCCGAGGTCGACGGCGTCGGCGGCGGTGCGTTCGACGCGGGTGCCGCTCATCAGGTCGCCGGAGAACCGCCCGGCCAGACCCGTCTCGGCACCGGTCTTGCTGCTGGAGAGCGCGTCGACGCCGTGCGGCAGCTGAACGCCGTGCCGCGCCGACTGGTCCAGACCGGCTACGTGCGCACCGTCGAACGGCTGCGTGTGGTGCACGCCGAGGTCGTCGCCGGCGAGCGCGCGGCCTGCCTCGCCGAGCCGCAGCTCGTGGGTCTGGGACTGACCGGCGGTGTCCGGGCCGAGCGCCTGGTGCAGGTTCGACGTGGCGGACGCCGGCAGGTCGCGCGTCGCGATCGTCTCGTCGCGGGTGAACTGGAGATCGGAAGAGGAACCGTGCTGGTGCAGGTCGAGCGGCAATCCCCCGCGCGGGGTGTCCGCCAGCGCCGCGGCCGGGCCGGCGAGCAACAGAGCGAGGGGCGCCGCACCGGCGGCCATCCGGGGCAGATATCCGGGCGTCCGCTTGGTGTGCTTGCCCATGCGCCGGACGATACTGCGCCACCAGCGCAAACGCAGCTGAAAAACGGGTAGCTTCACCCACATGACCACCAGTTCTGTGATCACCGGAGCCACCGCGGGCATCGGCGCGGAATTCGCGCGCCGGCTCGCCGCCGACAAGCACGACCTCGTCCTGGTCGCCCGGGACGAGGAGCGGCTGGCCGCGCTGGCTGGCCAGCTGCGCGCGCGGCACGGCGTCGAGGTGACCGTGCTCCCCGCCGATCTGTCCGAAGTGGACGGCCGTCGTCGCGTCGCCGAGCTGCTCGAAACACAGCCGGTCGACCTGCTGGTCAACAACGCGGGCTTCGGGCTGAGCGGCGAGTTCTGGGAGATCCCGGCCGACGACCTGCAGCGCCAGCTCGACGTGAACGTGACCGCCGTGCTGCAGCTGACCCGGGCGGCGCTGCCGGGCATGGTCGAACGCGGAAGCGGCTCGGTTATCAACATCTCCAGCGTCGCCGGCTTCTTTTCGGGACGCGGCTCGACCTATACCGCCAGCAAGAACTGGGTGACCTCGTTCACCGAGGGCATCGCGATGTCGCTGCCGAAGGGCGTGCGGATGATGGCCCTGTGCCCCGGCTTCACCCACACCGAGTTCCACCAGCGCGCCGGTTTGCGACCGGAGGGGCCGAAGGCGTTCTGGCTCGACGTGGCCCAGGTCGTCGACGAAGCACTCGCCGACCTGCGCCGCGGCAAGGTGATCTCGGTGCCGAGCCTGCAGTACAAAGCCCTGGTCGGGATCGGCGGACTGCTGCCGCGCCCGGTGCTGCGCAAGCTCGCCGGCGGGTTCGGCAACCGCCGCCGCACCTGAGAGGTAGGGGCAGCCCTACCCCGCCCCGGCGTGCGTGCCCCAGGGTGTTTTCCCCCGCCGGCCCCTAGCGTTTTCCCCATGGCGACTGGGGAAGCGGTGCGGCTCGAATCCGTACGCAAGGACTACGGCCGGGTCACGGCACTGGACGGGGTGAGCCTGTCCTTTCCGCGCGGCGGGTTCACCGCGGTGATGGGCCCGTCGGGCTCGGGCAAGAGCACGTTCCTGCACTGCGCGGCCGGACTCGACCGGCCGACCAGCGGTTCGGTCCGGCTGGACGGCCAGGAACTGGGCAAGCTCTCCGAAACGCGGCTGACGAAGCTGCGCCGGGACAAGGTCGGGTTCGTCTTCCAGGCGTTCAACCTGCTGCCCGCGCTGACCGTCGAGCAGAACGTCGTGCTGCCGCTGCGGCTGGCCGGTCGTCGTGCGGAGCGCCGCCGTGTCGCCGACCTGCTCGGGCACGTCGGCCTGAGCGAGCGGCGCAAGCACCTGCCGGGTCAGCTCTCCGGCGGCCAGCAGCAGCGGGTGGCGATCGCTCGCGCGCTGGTCAGCCGTCCCGCGGTGCTGTTCGCCGACGAGCCGACCGGTGCGCTCGACACCCGCACTGCCGGCGAAATCCTTGGCCTGCTGGCGGAATCGGTGCGCGACGGCCTGACCGTCGTGATGGTGACGCACGATCCGGTCGCGGCCTCCTACGCGGACCGCGTCGTCTTTCTCGCGGACGGCCGCGTCGCCGGCGAACTGCTCCAGCCGACCGCGACGGCGATCGCGGAACGCATGACGCACCTCGGCGCCTGGGCCGACCGGATGCCGGTGGGTGGCTTCTGATGTTCGGCCTCGCCTTGCGCACCTTGCGTTTCCGGACCGGCGGGTTCATCGCCGCGTTCGTGGCCGCGTTCCTCGGCGCGGTGATCGTGTCCGCCTGCGCCGGTCTGATGGAGACCGGGATCCGGTCCGCCGCACCGTCGCACCGGCTGGCCTGGGCGTCGGCTGTCGTCGCCGGACAACAGGACTTCGAACTGCGGAAGCACTCCGACAAGCCCAAGACGCAGTCGGTCGCGCTGCCGGAGCGGGTCCGGCTGGACCGGTCGCTGGCGGAGAAGATCCGTGCGACGCCTGGGGTGTCCACTGTGGTCGGTGAAGTGAATTTCCCAGTGTGGCTGGGCAAGCAGGCTCTTGTCGCGCACGGGTGGGAGTCCGCTCGGCTGCCCGGACCCGCGCCGCGTGCCGACGAAGTAGTGCTGCCCGCGGCCAGTGGCGTGTCCGCCGGAAGCCCGGTTGACCTTGCGGTGCAAGGGAAGATCAGCCGCTACCACGTCGTTCGGACCAGTGCCAGTCCCGAGGTTTTCTTCGCTGACGATGTGGCCGATCAGCTCTCCGGACACCCCGGCAAGGTCGACTACTTCGGTGTCGTCACTGACAATCCGGCCGCATTGCAGCTCGGTTCGGGGGTGTCCGTGCTGACCGGGGACGAGCGCGGTCTCGCCGAATTCCCGGAGGCGCAAGCGAGCGGCGGCCGGCTGATCCCGCTGGCCGGTGTCGCGGGTGGACTGTCCATTCTCGTCGCGGTGTTCGTCATCGCGAGCACGCTCATGCTGTCGGTGCGCCAGCGGCAGCGGGAATTGGCTCTGCTGCGCGCGATCGGCACGACGCCGCGGCAGCTGCGGCGGATGGTTCTCGGCGAAGCGCTGGTCATCGGTGTGCTCGCGACCGGTGTCGCGGCCGCGTTGGGGCCGGTGTTCGGTCGCTGGCTGTTCGACCAGTTCACGTCGGGCGGGTTCATTTCGCCCGTCGTGCAGTTCCACCAGGGCTGGATCCCGATGCTCATCGCGGCGGGCGCGACGCTGCTCGCCGTCGGGGTTTCCGCGCTGGTAGCCGGATTCCGGGTCGGCCGTATCCGCCCGACTGCGGCGCTCGCCGAGGCCTCCGTGCCGCGCGGCTGGCTGACTCCGCTGCGGCTGATCGTCGCGCTGCTGTGCTTCGGCGGCGGGACCGCGCTGGGCATCGTCACGCTCGCGGTGATGACGGGACCCAACGCGGCGAGCACGGCGGGTCCGGCGGTGATGCTGTGGGCGATCGGCGTCGCGATGATCAGCCCGGGCGTCACGAAACTGACCGCGATCGTGGTGCAGGGGCCGATGCGCCTGGTCAGCGGCGTCACCGGCTGGCTGGCGATCACCAACACGCGCAACGCCGCCACCCGCGTGGCCGGCGCCGTCACGCCGATCATGCTCGCCGTCGGCATCGCGACCGCCAACATCTACCTCCAGACCACGACCACCGCCGCTTCCGCGCAGGCCTTCGCCGAAGACCTCCGGGCCGACGCGATCGTCTCGGGCCCCACCGGGATTTCCCCGGAAGCACTCGACCGCATCAAGCACGCGGACGGCGTCGCGGCGGCCTCGCCGTACGTCACCAGCCATGCGTTCGTCACCGAGCCATTCGACGAAAACCAGACCAAGAAGGGCTACCCGGCGCTCGGCCTGACCGACGCGACGACCAACGCCGCCACGGTCGTGCGCGGCAACCTCGCCGACCTCACCGGCGACACGATCGCCTTGCCGGACACCGCCGAGGTGTCCCGGTCGGTCGGCGATTCCGTCACGCTCCGTCTCGGCGACGGGACCGATCGGACCCTTCGCATCGTCGCGATCGTGCACCAGCGGGCCGGAGCCGAACAGCTCCTGCTGCCCGCCGACCTGCTCGCCGGACACACCACCGCCGGCCTCGTCCGGCAGGTGCTCGTCCGCGCCGAGCCCGGGGTCGACCAGGCCCGGCTGACGCACAGCCTGACCGCCGCGACCGCCGGTCTCCCGGTGTCGGTCGGCGACCGGAGCACGCTGGCCGCCGCGAACGCCAAGAGCGACGAGACCGGCGCGTGGGTGAACTACCTGCTGGTCGGCATGATCGTCGGGTACACGGTGATCTCCGTGGTGAACACCCTGGTCATGGCCACTTCGCGGCGACGGAGGGAGTTCGGCCTGCAGCGGCTCGGCGGGTTCACCCGCGGTCAGGTGCTGCGGATGGCCGCGGGCGAAGGCGGGCTGATCGCGGTGATCGGCATCCTCCTGGGCACCGTGGTGTCGGCGGGCGCGATCGTGCCGTTCTGTCTCGTCGCGACCGGACGGGTGCTGCCCGACGGTCCGGTGTCGATCTACCTGGTGATCATCGCGACCGCGATCGTGCTCGCGTTGCTCGCCGCGGTCGTGCCCGCTTGGGTGGCGACGCGGACGCGTCCGGTGACGGCTGTCGCGACCGGGGAGTGACGCGCGGAAGTTGTCGGTGCCGTGTGTAAGACTCTCGGCCGTGGCGTACCCCGGGTTGGATCAAACTGCGAAGCTCGAACTGGCAAGGCTGGTCAGCGAACTGGCTGTCGTGCACGGCAAGGTCACCTTGGCCTCGGGCAAGGAAGCCGACTACTACGTCGACCTCCGGCGGGCGACGCTGCAGCACGCGGCCGCCCCGCTCATCGGCAAGCTCCTGCGGCAGCTCACCGCCGACTGGGACTACGTCGCGGCGGGCGGGCTCACCCTCGGCGCGGACCCGGTAGCGCTGGCGATGCTGCACTCCGCCGCGGCCGAGGGCGTGGTGCTCGACGCGTTCGTCGTCCGCAAGGCCATCAAGGAACACGGGATGCAGCGCCGGATCGAGGGCGTAGAGGTGCGCGGACAGCGGGTGCTGGCCGTCGAGGACACCTCCACCACCGGCGGCAGCGTGCTCACCGCGGTCGAGGCGCTGCGCGAAAGCGGGGCCACCGTGGTCGGCGTCGCGACGGTCGTCGACCGCGACACCGGCGCGCGGGAAGCCATCGAGAAGGCCGGGCTCGAATACCGGTACCTGCTGAACAAGGACGACCTCGGGCTCAACTGAGCGAGAGTGAGCACAGTCACCCACAATGCGTGCGTGACGAATTCCCGCCTCGCGGTGTCTCCCTGACGGAAGGGGATGCCGTGACCACGACAAGTGTGCAGCTTGACGACGCCACTCTCGTCAGCCGTGCGCGAGACGGGGACGTGCGCGCGTACGAACAGCTCGTGCTGCGTTATCAGGGCCCGATGTTCCGTCTTGCCCTGAAAATGCTGCACCACCGCGGCGACGCCGAGGACGTAGTGCAGGAAGCGTTCCTCGGCGCGTGGCGGAAGCTGGCGCAGCTGAACGATCCCAACGCGTTCGTCGGCTGGCTGTACCGCGGAACGACCAACCGCTGTCTCAACGTGATCCGGGCGCGCCGCCCGCAGGCCGATGTCGACCTCGACCTGGCCGAATCGCCGCGCCGCGACACTCAGCCCGAGCACGCGGCGCAGGTCAGCGGTCAGCTCGCCGCGCTTGACGAGGCGCTTCAGACGCTCACGCCGCAGCAGCGCGCGTGCTGGCTGTTGCGTGAGGTGCACGGCCGGTCGTACGACGAGATCAGCGAGATCGTCGGCGCGAACCCCACCGCGGTCCGGGGGCGGATCTCCCGGGCCCGTGCGCAGCTGGCGGAGGTGATGAAGCCGTGGAGGTGAACCAGGACTACGAATTGCCGTGCGGCCGGGAACTGGAGACGGTCTGGGAGAACCTGGACGAGGTCGACGACCACCAGGCGGACTGTGTCCACTGCCGTACCGCGCGGGAAAGCCTGCTGGCCCTGCGCTCGGCGACGCAGGAGCTGATCGACGAGCCCGACCCGACTCCGCCGGACCTGGTAGGCCGGATCATGTCGGCCGTCCGCGCCGAGGTGCGGCGCGGCCAGATGCTGGATCTTTCCGCCGCCGAACCAGGCTCCGTCGAAGTGAGCGAGCAAGCCGTCGCGGTCGTGCTCCGCTACGCGGCCGACTCCGCCGGCGACGTCCGCGCCCGCCGCGTACGGGTGCGAAAGGTCGGGGTGGATGACTCTGGCGCGGCCCAAGTCGAGGTCGAAGTCACCCTCGCGACGCGCCTGGGGAACACCAGCGGCGCGGACACGTTGGCCCGCGTACGTGAACTGGTGTCCGCCGCCGCGACCTCGCGGGTGGGTATTTCGTTGGTCAGCCTGAATTTGCTGGTGGAAGACGTGTACGAGGACGGGGAATGACCGCCGAATACGTGATCGCCGGCCCGGTGATCGCGAGCGTTGCCGCCCGCGCGGCCGCCGAAACCGCCGGAGTCGTGCGCCTGGAACCCGGCCTGCGCGGCTTGGCGACCGCCTGGACGCGCGCCGCCCGGCAACGCTGGAAGGGCCTGGAACCGGCCCCCGCGGACGGCGTCCGGGTCCGCACCCACGAGGATCGTTTGACGGTCGAGGTGGATGTGGTCATCTCGGGTGCGGACCAAGCCGCCGCCGTGGGCCGCGCCGTGCAACGGGCGGTGTTCCGGGAAGTCCTCGCGCAGACCGGCCGTTCTGTGGACGCCGTCCGAGTGTCCATTCTGGACATCGAAATGGGGCGGAAGTGACCGATCCGCGTGAGATGGCCGGAAAACTCGCGGACGCCCTGTCGGCCGTCGACGGCCTCCGACCGGCGACGAGCGCAGCCGCGGAGATCAGCTGGCTGCGGACCGATCCCGCTGGCGGATCGGTGGATCTGACCTCGGACGCGGTGGAGATTCGGCTGGTGGCTTTGCGATTGCCGCTGCCTCCCCTGTTGTCAGCTGCCGAGGCCCAGGTGCGGGAGACGCTTGACGGGACGGAGTGGGCGGGTGCCCGCATCCGCCTGGTGGTGACGGACATCGACGGAACCGCGTTCACTGACTGAACGCTTCCCGCGGTCGTCGCCGTCCGGTCGGTAGCGTCGTGTTCGACCTACGAAGGACGACAAGCCTCGGACGTGGAACGTCGAGCCCTACGGCGACGAGGTTCGTCTCAAGGTCGATGACGTGCTCTCCATCGAGTTCGCGCACCCGGCTGACCTGACCTTCGAGGTGTCGCTTCACCCCGATTCCGAGGTCGTCTGGACGTCGGAGGCAGGCCCGAACGCGGGTGTCTTGCTGCCCGATGACCTGAAGCTCAACGATGTCAGCCTCTGGCCGGGCTTCGGCGGCAAAGGCTAGCCGCGATTGCGGTGCCCGGCGGTTTCGCGTGGCGCCGGGTGGTTCCTTCCTTCCCGGTCGTCAACCGGGTCTCCGCCTCCTTTCGCCGACCATTCGCATTCCGCGCCCGTGCACGCATTTACGTCGCGTCGGAGCGCCGGTGGCAGGTGTCCGCGGGAGGTCTCCTACCCGGAGTGATCCCTCCGTTACCTGCCGGGTGAACCCGTTGCTCCGGTGGGTCGAACATCACATCGGGTCCCCCGATTTCCCGCTCCTGGCCCGGGTAATCGGAGTAACGTCGCTGGTAGGTGCACTGGGAAGGGGGCGAAGGTGGACACGACGGTCGCGCATGTTCTCGCCGATCTCACCGTGGCGGTGCACATCCTCGCCCTGCTCTTCATCGGCTTCGGCGGCTTCCTCGCGTGGCGGTGGCCGAAGGTTATTTTCGTGCACGTTTTCTTCGCGGTCTGGGGCGTGCTGGTCAATGTCACGCCGATCCCGTGCCCGCTCACCGCTCTCGAGGACTTTTTCCGGCACCAGCAAGGTCTCGGCGACCTGCCCGGCGGGTTCAACGCGTATTACCTCTACGGCACGGTGGTCCCGCGCTCGCTGCTGCCGGTGGTGGTCGTGGTGGCGCTGGCGGTGCTGGTGATCTCGTACCTCGGGGCGTACCTGCGGTGGCGGCACCGCCACGACCAGACTCCGGCGCACGGCGTCAGCCTCGGCTGAGCGAGAATCGTCCTTCGTGACGACGGAACATCCCGATACGGGCCCCACCGAGTGGGTGAGCCGCGAGGAGGTCGGCGTCGGTCCCTGGCCAGGCACCTGGCCGGACGACCCGCGCTACGACCCCGAACTCCTGGCCAACGGCGACCGCCGCAACGTGGTCGACGCCTACCGCTACTGGCGCCGCGAAGCCATCGTGTCCGATGTGGACACCCGACGGCACCCGTTCCACGTCGCGATCGAAAACTTCCAGCACGACCACAACATCGGCACCGTCGTCCGCACCGCGAACGCCTTCGCCGCCGCGGAGGTCCACATCGTCGGCCGCCGCCGCTGGAACCGCCGAGGTGCGATGGTGACGGACCGCTACCAGCATCTTCGCCACCACGAGGACGTCGCGAGCCTGCTGGAATTCGCCAAAGCCGAGGGTTTGACGGTGGTAGCCGTGGACAACACGCCCGGTGCCGAGCCGGTGGAAACCGCGGTGCTGCCCCGGAACTGCCTGCTGTTGTTCGGCCAGGAAGGCCCCGGCCTGTCCGAAGCGGCCCAGACCGACTCAGCGAAAGTGGTGTCCATCGCCCAGTTCGGCACCACGAGGTCAATCAACGCGGGCGTCGCGGCTGGCATCGTGATGCACGCGTGGATTCGACAGCACGCGGACCTGTCCAAAGCCTGGTGACCCCCTGGTCCTCGTGAGTGGTTACACCGGCTAGAACCGGTATAGGCACGAGCATCCAGGCTTGGCGCGGCCTGAATCGCCTCGCCGAGTTGCCAGGCGGTGGGGAAGCGGCGTGGAGAGGCAAGTTTTCCTCGGCGCAGGCAGAATCACCCCATGACCGCCGATTCAGCAGAGCCCAACGATTCCGCTGCACCCGGCGACGCAGCCCGCCCTGGCGCAGGACGCGCAGGTGATGCTGCCGAACATGCGCCAAGCTCCGCCGAGGGCACGGCAGATCTGGCTGATCGTGCGGCGACGGCCGGTCGCGCGGCCGACGACGCAACCGATCCGGCCGAGCGCGCCGCCGCCGCAGAACGGGCTGCAGAAGCGGCCGATGGTGCGGCAGACCATGTCGGTCGCGCGGGGAAGAACGCGGCCGAGAACACGGGGGAGGTTGCTGAGCGCGCGGCGGCGGGCGACCACGCGACGAACCGGGCCGACGACGCAACCGAGCCGACCGAGCGCACCGGCACCGCCGAGCGGCCTGCAGAAGCGGCCGATGGTGCGGCAGATACTGCCGATCGCCCGGGCAGCCAGGCCGAGGGCGCGGCGGACGTCGCTGGGCAGGCGGCGGGCGCTCGCGCGACGAGCCGGGCCAAGGATGCAACCGTCCCAGCCGAGCGCCCCACCAACCCGGCCGAGCGCCCCACCAACCCGGCCGAGGACGCCACCGACCCGGCCGAGGACGCCACCGACCCGGCCGATCGCGCCACGGCAACCGAGCACGCCGCGGCAACTGAGCACGCTGCGGCAGTCGGCCGCGCCGCGGCAACCGAGCGCGCCGTCGCAGCTGAGCGGGCGGTGTGCGCCAGGCATCTCCGCCGCCTCTGGGCCATCCCCGGCACCGTCCTCGGGCGTAGTGGTTGGCCGCCCACCTTGAGCCAGCGGTTCCACTGGCACTGGAACTACTGGTGGCAGGCACACCTCCTCGACAGCCTCGTCGACGCGCAACTCCGCGACCCCACCGACGAGCGCGCACTGTTGATCAACCGTTTCATCAAAACGGTGCACCGACGCAACTTCGACTCCTGGGTCAACGACTACTACGACGACATAGCCTGGCTAGGGCTCGCATTGCAGCGCGTGCGTCGACTCCAACTATCCACAGTGGACGAAGCGCTCGAGGCCATCGACAAACGGCTGCACGAAGGCTGGACAGAAGACCTTGGCGGGGGAATTTGGTGGCGGCGCGGCGACTCCTTCAAGAATACCCCCGCGAACGGTCCGGCGGCTATCTTTCACGCTCGGACGGGTGATCAAGAACGCGCCCGCGCCATGACGCAATGGCTCACCGACACCCTCGTCGACCCGGAGACCGGCCTTGTCTGGGACGGGATCCGGGCGGACACCGGCGAAGTGGTCAAGCATATTTTCTCGTACTGCCAAGGGGTTTACCTCGGAGCGTGCCTGGAGCAGTCCCGGTGGGACGACGCGGCCCGCACTATCCGAGCGGTGGAGAAGCACATGGCACCACAAGGAATCCTCCCCGGATCGGAGGGTGGCGACGGCGGGCTCTTCTCGGCGATCGCCGCTCGCTACCTGGCACTCGCGGCCAAGAACCTGCCCAGGCCGGAAGCGGAAACAGCCAAGCGGCTCGTACAGAAGTCGGCGGAAGCGTGCTGGAACGGGGCGGCGCAAGAGAAAACCGGACCGTTGTTCAGTGCGGAGTGGGCAAGGCCAGCCCCGACGCCGCCCGGTCAAGCGGAGCGGGATCTGTCTGTCCAAATTGGAGGCTGGATGCTGCTGGAAGCGGCCGCCACGCTGTAAAACTCAGCAGCCGCACGAAGCGCGGTGCAAGAAACGCGGCGCGAGCCGCACGGACTCCGGCCGACGCTCCGGCTCGCGGCAGCGGGCGAGCAGCAACTGCACCGCCCGGCGGCCGATTTCCGAGATCGGTTGCGCCATCGTCGTCACGCCAGGGGAAACCGTGCGCGCCCAGTCCATGTCGCCGTAGCCGACAACCGCCAGCTCCGACCCGATCCGGATCCCGCGGCGGTGCGCTTCCCACTGCACGCCGATCAGCATCGCTTCCCCAGCGACCACGAGAGCAGTGGGCGACGGCCAGCCATCCAGGAGTTTGGCCGCCGCGCGAGCCGCGCCGCCCGCGGTGGATTGGCCGGACGCCACCAGCTCCGGGTGGTACCGCAGCCCGGCTCGGCCTAGGCCCAATCGGTAGCCCAGGGCGCGTTCTTCGCTGACGGTGGTGCCTTCGGTACCGGTGATCAGCGCGATCCGCCGGTGCCGTCGCGCGGCAAGGTGCTCGACCAGCGCGGACATCGCCTGAAAGTTCTCCGACCCGACCTGGTCGACGTCGTTGCGGCCGGCGATCCGGTCGACCAGCACGGTCGGCACGCCGGTCTGCACGAGCCCGTTCACGACCGCCTCGTCGCCAGGGGCGGGCACCAGAAGGACGCCGTCGACGCGATCCGCCTGCAGTGCGCGCAGCACTTCGGCTTCCTCGCGCGCCGAATCACCGGTGTCGGCCAGCAACAGGTCGCAGCCCGCCCGCGCGGCAGCGCCGCGGATGGCCCGCAGCAGCTGGTCGTGGTACGGGCTGGCGTGCCTCCCCAATGCCACCCCGAACCGATGGGTGACCGGCAGGTCCCAGTGGGAGACCTCCGGCGCCAGAACGGTCATGTCTCATGGCCCTCGTCGTAGATACCTACCCAACAGTAGCCACTGCCGGGCCACCGGCGAGAGGGTCCGAGACGATCGGGTCCCGAGAATCACTGAGGTGAGTGAACGAAGCATCCGCTTGGTCACGCCGGGCAGTCGGTCGCAGAATCTACGCGCACCCGCACGAAGCCCGGTGCCGCAAGGTCGGCGGCAACCGCACAGTCTCGGCGGGCCGTCCGGGATCCGCCAGTCGAGCCAGCAGCAATTGCACCGCCCGCCGGCCGATTTCGTCGATCGGCTGGGCCATGGTCGTCAGCGGCGGGTCCACGAGATCGGCCCATTCGACGTCGTCGTAAACCACCACCGGCAGGTCCTGGCCGATCCGCAACCCCCGTCGCCGCGCCTCGTGCAGGACGCCGACCATCATGCTGTCGTTGGCCACCACCAGCGCGGTCGGCGGATCCGGCAGCGCCAGCAGCGTGCTCAGCGCCAGCCCGCCGCCGTCCCGTGAGGACTGTCCGCACGCCACCAGGTCCTGCGACCAGCTCAACCCCGACCGGCCGAGGCCGAGCCGGTAGCCCAGCACGCGTTCGTCGCTCGTCGTCAGCCCCGGCGCGCCGGAGATCATGCCGATCCGGCGATGGCCCAGCGACGCCAGATGCGCCGTCAGCGCCGACGTCGCCTGGATGTTTTCCGAACCGACCTGGTCGATGTCGGTCCGGGTGGTGAGCCGGTCCATCAGCACGGTCGGCACGTCCAGCGACACCAGTTCGCCGAGCACCGACCCGTCGCCGGGCGCGGGCGTGATCAGCAGTCCGTCGACCCGTCGCGAGCGCAACGCGCGCACCACGTCCCGCTCGGTGTCCGCGGTGTCGTGCGTGTCCGCCAGCAGCACGGTGTATCCGTTTGCCGACGCCTCTCGCTCGATCGCGTGCATCAGCGCCGCGAAGTACGGGTTCGCGACCAGCGAGATCGCCATCCCGATGGACCGCGTACCGCCGGTGACCAGCGACCGCGCGATCGCGTCGCCGGTGTACCCGGTGGTCTCGATCGCGCGCAGCACCGCGGCTTTCGTCTCCTCGGCCACCGCCCGCGTGCCGTTGACGACGTGCGAGACCGTCGTGATCGACACGCCCGCCATTTCGGCGATGTCGCGCTGGGTCGGGCGGGCGGAGCGGGGTCGCGGCATGTCTGTCCTTCATCAAGAGAGCGAAACCAGGAGCGTTGGCAAGCGTTTGCGCAAACGCTTGCGCCAAGGCATGAGTCTGTCTACCTTCCCGTCCATCGGCAAGCTCGCACCTCGATTCGGAGGGCATCTCCATGAGACACCGGAGTCTCACCGCACTCGCTTTGGCGGCCGCTGTCGCGGTCTCCACCGCCGGGTGCACCGTCGAACGCCACTGGGGCGGCAGCTCCAAAACCGGCGGCAGCGGCAAGGCCAAGGTCGGCCTCGTCACGAAGACCGACACCAACCCGTACTTCGTCGAACTGCGCAACGCCGCCTCCGCCGCGGCGAAGGCCAACGGCGCCGACTTCAGCGCACTCGCCGGGCAGTTCGACGGCGACAACGACGGTCAGGTGCGCGCCATCGAGAACCTGATGCAGCAGGGCGTCAACACCATCCTGATCACGCCGAGTTCCTCCACCGGCGTGCTCAAGGCCATCAAGGACGCCCGTGACGCCGGCATCCTGGTGATCGCCCTCGACACCGCCACCGAACCGCCGGACGCGGTCGACGCCACCTTCGCCACCGACAACTTCGCGGCGGGCGAGCAGCAGGGCGCGTACGTCAAGGCGGCCCTGAAGGGCGCGGACCCGAAGCTCCTGATGGTCGACGGCACCGCGGGCAGTTCGGTCGACACCCAGCGGCACGGCGGGTTCCTCAAGGGCATCGGGCTCAAGGACGGCGCGCCGGAGATCAAGGGCCACACCAACGCCAACGGCGACCAGAGCCTCGCCCAGCAGGGCATGGAGAACCTCCTGCAGCGCACCACCGACCTCGACGCGGTGTACACGATGAACGAGCCGATGGGCCGCGGCGCTTACGCGGCCCTGAAAGCGCGGGGGCTCAACAGCCAGCTCGTCGTCGGCTCGATCGATGGCGGTTGCGAAGGCGTGCAGAACGTCAAGTCCGGCCAGTTCGCCGTCACCGTGATGCAGTTCCCGCGGAAGATGGCCGAACAGGGCGTGCTCGCGGCGGTCGAGTACGCGAAGACCGGCAAGAAGCCGAGCGGGTTCGTGAACACCGGCTCGACCGCGATCACCGACCACCCGATGCCGGGTGTTCCGAGCAAGGACACGGCCTGGGGTCTGCAGAACTGCTGGGGAGGCGGGAAATGACGACCGCTACGGTCACCAACCGCGAGCGCGAGACGCTCGGCGAGTTCTTCCTGCGGGCCCCGGCGATCGGTCCGGCGCTGGCGTTGGTCGTGGCGGTCGTGGTGTTTTCCTTCGCCACGGACACGTTTTTCGACCTGGACAATCTGTCCACAGTGGTCCAGCAGTCGCTGGTGGTCGGGACGCTCGCGCTCGGCCAGACGCTGATCATCCTGATCGCGGGCATCGACCTTTCCAACGCGTCGTCGATGGTCGTGGCGACGCTCGTGATGGCGAAACTGGCCGCGGTCACCAACGTTTTCTTCGCCTTGCTGGCCGGAGTCGCGCTGACCGTCGTCGTCGGACTCTTCATCGGCACCCTCGCGACGCGGATCAAGCTGCCCGCCTTCATCATCACGCTCGGCACGTTCACCGGCCTGACCGCGGTGGCGAAGCTGATCGCGGGCGGCCAGGCGGTTCCGGTGTCCGAGGGGCTGCTCACCTGGCTCGGCACGAAGCGGTACCTCTTCGGCGGCATCCCGATCACCTACGGCATGACGCTCGCGCTGCTGATGTTCCTCGCCGTCTGGTACGCGCTGACGAAAACCGCTTGGGGCAAGCACGTTTACGCGGTCGGCAACGCACCGGAGTCCGCGCGGCTGTCCGGGATCAAGGTCAACCGCACCGTGCTGTCGGTCTACCTGGTCGCCGGGCTGTGCTTCGGCATCGCCGCGTGGCAGGCGCTCGGCCGCACGCCGAACGCCGACCCGAACCAGTTCCAGCTCGGCAACCTCGACTCGATCACCGCGGTGGTGCTGGGCGGCACGAGCCTGTTCGGCGGACGCGGTTCGGTGCTGGGCACGCTGTTCGGCGCGCTGGTCGTCGCGGTGCTGCGCTCGGGTCTGACGCAGATGGGCGTGGACGGCAACTACCAGGACCTGGCGACCGGCGCGTTGCTGATCGCCGCGGTGGTCGTGGACCGGATCGCACGGAGGCAGCAGCAGTCATGACTTCCTCGAATTCGCAGCAGCCCACCCTTTCCGCGCGCGGCCTGGTGAAGCGCTACGGCCGGGTCACCGCCATCGACGGCGCCGATTTCGACCTCTACCCCGGCGAAGTGCTCGCCGTGGTCGGCGACAACGGAGCCGGAAAGTCCAGTCTCATCAAGGCGTTGTCCGGTGCGGTGGTGCCGGACGCCGGAGAGATCAAAGTGGACGGCAAGACGGTCCACTTCCGGTCCCCGCTGGACGCCCGGCACTACGGAATCGAGACGGTGTACCAGGATCTGGCGGTCGCGCCGGCGCTGGACATCGCGTCGAACATGTTTCTCGGCCGGGAAAAGCGGCGGAAGGGACCGTTCGGCATCGGGCTGCGCAAGCTCGACACCGCGACCATGCGCACCGAGGCGCAGCGGATCCTCGACGACCTCGGCATCAAGGTCAAATCCATTACCCAGCTGGTGGAAACGCTGTCCGGCGGGCAGCGGCAAGGCGTCGCGGTGGCGCGCGCGGCGGCGTTCGGCACCAAAGCGGTGATCATGGACGAGCCGACGGCCGCGCTGGGCGTCGCGGAATCCGCGAAGGTGCTGGAGCTGATCGGCCGGATCCGCGACCGCGGCCTGCCGGTGGTGCTGATCAGCCACAACATGCCGCACGTGTTCGAAATCGCCGACCGGATCCACGTGCACCGGCTCGGCAAGCGCGTCGCCGTGGTGTCGCCGAAGACGCACAGCATGAACCAGGTGGTCGGCTTGCTGACCGGTGCGTTGAAGCTCGACGAGAGCGGTGAAGTCGTCGAGGTCGCGTCCACCACGCACGCCGGGTTGACCTGACGTGCGAGTGCTGCTGGCGGGGTTGTGCACCGTCGATGTCGTGCAGCGGGTCGCGGAATTCCCGGAGCCGAGCGAGAAAGTGCAGTCGCTGCAGGTGGACGTCGCGGCCGGTGGGCCGGCGACGAACGCCGCGGTGACCGTCGCGGCGCTCGGTGCCGAAGCGACCCTCGTGACGGCTCTCGGTACACACCCGCTGGCCGCGCTCGCCCGCGCGGACCTCGAAGCCTGCGGCGTCGACCTGGTCGACCTCGCCCCGGAGCGCACGCAGGCACCGCCGGTCAGCGCGGTCGTGGTGCGGGACGGCGACGGCGAACGCACCGTCGTCTCCCGCAACGCCGCCGCCGACAAGCCGCTCGAACTGCCTGACCTCGCCCCGATTTTCGAGCGCGTGGACGCCGTCCTCGTCGACGGGCACCATCCCGAGCTAGCGCTTGCTGTCGCCCAGGAAGCCCGCACCCGCGAGGTGCCGGTAATCCTCGACGCGGGCAGCTGGAAACCGGTACTGGACCAGTTGCTGCCACTGGTTCACGTGGCGGCCTGTTCAGCGCGGTTCCGTGCTCCCGCACCGAGTTTGGCCGAACGCGGAGTGTCAGTGACGATCACGACGGCAGGCCCGGAGCCGGTCGCCTGGAGCACTACGGAAGACTCTGGGCAGGTCCCCGTGCCGCTCATCGAAGCGCGGGACACCCTGGGGGCCGGAGACGTGTGGCACGGTGCGCTCGCGTACGCCGTGGCGACGAGGGAAGGCGCGGTCCCCGACTGGATCGGATACGCGAACGCGGTAGCCGCGGAACGTGTCCGGCACGTCGGCCCGCGTTCGTGGACCACGCCGGTCGGGAAGCTGGCGAAGAGCAGAGAAGAGGGAGTGCGATGACGGCGTTCGAGGATCTGCTGGCGCGGGCCGAGAAGCTGGCCAAACCGCGGGAACGGCACGTGCTCGGCATCATCGGCGCGCCCGCCTCCGGCAAGACCACGCTGGCCTGGGCGATCGCCAACGCGCTCGGCTCGCGGGCCGCGGTCGTCGGGATGGACGGCTTCCACCTGGCCCAGGTCGAACTGCAGCGGCTCGGCCGCACCGACCGCAAGGGCGCGCCGGACACCTTCGACGCGGCCGGCTACGTGCACCTGATCCGCCGGCTCGCCGAAGGCCGCGAGACGGTGTACGCGCCGGAGTTCCGCCGCGAGATCGAGGAGCCGATCGCGGGCGCGGTCCCGGTGGCGCCCGAGGTGCAGCTGGTCATCACCGAGGGCAACTACCTGCTGCTTCCGGACGACCCGTGGAGCGGCGTGCGGCAGTACCTCACCGAGGCGTGGTTCCTCGCGCCGGACGAGCCGGAGCGGATCGAGCGGCTGGTGTCCCGGCACCGGCGCTACGGCCGTTCGCTGGTCGAGGCCCGGCAGCGCGCGCTCGGCTCCGACCAGCGCAACGCGGACCTGATCGCGAACACCCGCGACCGCGCCGACCTGGTGCTCGAGAACCTGCCGCTGACGAATTTCGCCCTCTGACCAGGTGATGTTCGACGACCCGGCGACGACGGACCCCTACGCCGGCGCGGTCACCTGGGACCGGGCCGGCGACGCCCGGATCGCCGTGCTGTATCCGCCGTACGTCCCGCTTGTGCGCACGCATCTGAACGGGCTGCGGGCGCTGGTCGACCGACGGCTGTCCGAGCCCGCGGCACCCGTCACGGACCCGAGGCTGGCGCTGCTGGTGGAGCGGATGCGCGAAACCACCAGCGAACCGCAGCGCGAGCCGGAGGTGCTCGCGGACGTCCGTACCCGGCTGGACTGGGCGTTGTCGGTGCTGCCGGAGTACGGAGGGGTCCTCGAACTGCACACGCCGATGCACCAATGGTGGTGGGGCCGCGCGCTGCTCGACGTGTGCACGGCGATCACCGCGCTGCTGGGAGCGTGGCTGCGAGGCGAAGCGGTCGACGGGCAGCACTGTCCGGACGACGCGACGTGGTGGATGTGGATGGCGCAGATGCGCTGGCTCGACGCCCAGTTCGTCGAACCGCTCAAACCAGGCTGAGGTGAGGAGTGACCTGTGGGGGTTTTGGTCGTCACCGGCGGCAGCCGGGGCATCGGCGCGGCGATCTGCGAACTGGCCGCGACTCGCGGTTACGACGTCGTGGTGAACTACTCCGGCGACCCGGCCCCGGCTGAGGAGGTCGCCGAAAGGGTGCGTTCGCACGGTGCGCAAGCGCTTGCGCACCGCGCCGATGTGTCTGACGAACAGCAGGTCAGCGGCCTTTTTTCGGCGGCGGCCGAGCTGGGCCCGCTCGACGGTCTGGTGAACAACGCGGGCATCACCGGCAACACGCCCGGCAGGCTCGACGAGCAGAGCGTCGAGACCGTGCGTCGCGTGCTGGACATCAACGTCACCGGCGTTTTCCTGTCCTGCCGCGAGGCGGTGCGGCGGCTGTCGACGCGCTACGGCGGTCCTGGTGGAGCGATCGTGAACGTCTCGTCCACGGCGTCGCGGAACGGGTCGTCGGGCGAATGGGTGCACTACGCGGCGTCCAAAGCGGCGGTCAACACGCTCAGCCTCGGCCTCGCGCGGGAGGTCGCCGACGAGGGAATCCGGGTCAACGTCGTGTCCCCCGGCCTGGTCGAGACCGGTTTGCACGCCGCGGCGGGGATGCCGGACCGGCTCGACCGGCTCAGCGCCGCCATCCCGCTCAAGCGCGCCGGCCAGCCGGAAGAGATCGCCGCGGCCGTGCTCTGGATGTTGTCCCCGGAGGCGTCCTTCACCGTCGGCGCGGTGCTGGAAGTCGGCGGCGGCCGCTGATCCATCTCGGACAGTGAGACGCCCGGCGACGGGCAGATCACGATTGACCCCGGAACTCGGTCAACTCGCCCGTAGCGGTCAGCCCGGTATGCGAGTCTGGGGCGAGGGGTTGAAAGGACGGCCGCGAAAGTCATGCCCAAGCTCACGTCTGTGCACCATCTGGCGCTCACCGTGACCGATGTGGACCGAAGTGTTCCCTGGTACGTCCGGGTGCTCGACCTCGAGGAAAGCCATCGGCGCGAAGACCCGGAAACCGGGGTGCGCAAAGTAGTTCTGCGTTCGGCGGGAGACGGATTCTCCGTGGTGCTGGTCCAGCATCCGGACACCGAACGTCCCGCTTTCGACGAACGCCGCACTGGTCTGGACCACGTCGCGTTCTCGGTGTCGTCGCGCGCCGAGGTCGCCGAATGGGAGGACCGCCTGCGGGAGTACGGCGTGTCCTACCTGCCCGCGACGGAGTCGCAGACCTTCGAGGGTTCCGCGGTGATCGTGTTCCGCGATCCGGACGGCATCCAGCTGGAAGTCTGGTCCGACCCGGCGTGAGAACTCAGGCGTGCGCGTCGTCGGGTTCTTCGACCGGACGCCGCATTTCCTGGCGGTAGCGCAGCACGCCGTACGCGGTGCCGAACACGAAGAACGCGATGCTCACCCACAGTGCCGCGGTCTTCACCCAGGGGATGGCGTCGAGCAGGCCGGCTCCGTAGTAGCCGAGCAGCACCAGCGTCGGCACCCACAGCAGCCCGCCGACCGTGGTGGCCAGCAGGAACCGCCGCGCGTCCATCCGTGCGGCGCCGGCGATGAGCGGCGCCAGCGTGCGGATCCACGGGATCCACCGCGCCGCGACGATCGCGAAGAATCCCTTGCGGTCCAGGAAGGCTTGAGCGCGTTCGAGGTTGTCCCGGTTGAGCATCCGCCCGCCGCGCCGGGCGATCAGCGTGGTGCCCGCGCCGCGGCCGATGTAGTAGCCGATCTGGTTGCCGACCACGGCGGTGAGCAGCGCGGCCGCGGACAGCAGCCACGCGTTGAGGTCCGAGCCGTGCTGGGCGAGCACCACGCCCGCGCCGAACAGCAGGGAATCGCCTGGCAGGAAGAGCCCGATGATCAGCGCGCATTCGATGAGCACGAACGACAGCACGATGACCCAGACGAGCACCGGGCCGGCGGTGTCCAGCCAGCTCAGGCCGATTCCCGC
Organism: Amycolatopsis echigonensis; assembly: GCF_014174495.1. GTDB lineage: Bacteria > Actinomycetota > Actinomycetes > Mycobacteriales > Pseudonocardiaceae > Amycolatopsis > Amycolatopsis echigonensis. Next base: position 105,282 of record NZ_JACJHR010000008.1, on the reverse strand, counting down.
GGCGTGCGCGGGCTGGGCGGCGTCGAGGTTCACGCGAAGAGCCTACGTGGCTGGGACCGGCTGCAGTACGCAACCATCGAATCCTCCGCATACGGTGACTTTGGGTATTCCTGGGGTAACCAGACTGTTCACCCTTTTCGCCCAGGCAACGAACAGGCCGCCCGGAACAGTTCCCGGGCGGCCTGTCGCGGTCGTTCTCTAGAACTGCGGCAGGGACTCGCCCTGCACCGCCTCGATGTCCAGCTCGACCTTGACGGTCGTGCCGATCGCGGCCACGCCTGCCCGCACCATCGCGCTGTAGTTGATCGCGAAATCGTTGCGGTGCAATTGCGTTTCGGCGTGGAACGCGGCACGGACGCCGCCCCACGGGTCCGGACCGTGCCCGGTGTAGCGCAGGTCCAGCGTGACATCGCGGCGTTCGCCGTGCAGCGTGAGCACGCCGCGCAGCGCCCAATTATCCGTGCCCAGCTGGGAAAGCCCGGTGCTCTCGAACGTGATGAGCGGATACGCGTCGACGTCGAGGAATTCGGCCGAACGCAGGTGGTCGTCCCGCATCTTGATGCCGCTTTCGATGCTGCCCGCCTTGATCTCGGCGCGCACCGTCGACCGCTCGACCGGCCGGGCGACCTCGATCCGCCCGGCCACGTCCGGGAACCGCACCTTGATGCTCGCGATGCCCATGTGCCGCGCGGTGGCGACCACCGACGAGTGCATCGGGTCGATCGTCCACGGCCCCTCGGGCGGCAGCTCGACCGCGCCGGAAACCGGCACGAGCGCGATGTCGCCGAGCAGCCCGGCCCCGTCGGAGCCGATCTGCACCGTACGGGCCAGCGGCGTGTACCCCGGCGCGGTGATCACGGCGGTGTAGACGCCCGGGGGCAGCGGGTCAGTGACCACTGCCCCCTTCGCGTCCGTGACCTGCCGCGCGACCTGGCGACCGTTCAAGTCGGTGACTGTGAGCACCGCGTTCTCGACCGGCCACCCGCCGTTCGAGCGCAGCTGTGCGCGCAGGCCCCCGCTCATGCGCGATCGACCAGCTCGTCGAGCGCCTGGTCGTAGCCCAGCCGCACGTCGTGCTGGGCTTCGCCGTCGTTCAGCGTCACCTGGCTGGTGGCGGGCGGGTAGCCGCTCGCCACGACCGTGTAGGAGCCGATCGGCAGGTCGCTGACCACGTACCGGCCCTCGCTGTCGGTGCGGGCCACCGCCGCGACGTTGCCGTTCGCGTCGAGCACGGTGATCCGCGCGTCCGGCACGATCCGGTCGCCCTCGGTGCGCGCGACGCCCTGGAGCAGCACCGCGCCGGCGAGTTCGACGTCGTGGCGCAGCACGCCGCTGTCCGGCACCGTCAGCGTGACCGCGACCGGGCGGTAGTGCGGGCCGCTCGCGACCAGCGTGTACTGCCCGGCGCCGACGCCGCTGAAGGTGTAGACGCCGTCCTCGGCGGTGATGAACGCGCCGTTGACCTCGCCGCGCGAGTCGGTCAGCGTGACCGTCGCGTTCGCCAGCGGGGTCGCGGTGCCGATCGAACGGACCACGCCGGTCAGCTCGCCGGAGCCGGTGAGCGTCACGTCCAGGTTCGCCGGGTGCCCGCCGACCACCACGCTGGAGGCCTGCGGCTGGTGCCCCGGAGCGGACACGATCAGCACGTACGTTCCCGGACCCTGGGTCGGGATCGAGTAGCTGCCGTCGCCGTTGCCGGTCGCCCGCGCCACCTGACGGCCCTGCTGGTCGATCAGGGTCAGCGCGGCCGCGCTCACGTGGCTGCCGTCCTGACGGCGCACGTGGCCGGTGACCGGGACGCCGCCCGAGCCGGCGGTCGTGCCGAATTCGGCGTCGGCCACCGAGTTGGTGATCGGCATCGGCCGGGCGCCAGCCACCGCCTGTGCATCGCCGTGGCCGTTGGTCAACGCGTGCTTCCCTCCTGCTCCGACGAGCACTGGCTCCTTCGGTCCTTCCTCGAACAGCGAACCCGCGGTCTTCAGCTCCGCGGTGTCGTCCGCGGCCGGGGCGGGCTCGTCCAGGCCTTCCAGCAGCGCCTCGCCGCCTTCGACCGCGGCCGCCGCCGGGTTCATGCCCGCCAGCGGGATCTCCTTCATGAACAGCAGCACCAGCGTGGCCAGCAGCGCGACGCCGCCCGCGACGTAGAAGACCGTGGTGATGGACTCGGTGAAGCCGATCAGGATCGGCGTGCGCACCGCTTCCGGCAGCGTCTGGATGACGCTGGTGTTGCTGGACACGTCGCCGATCTTGCTGCCCGCGCCAGGGGGCAGGTGCCCGCCGAACGCCTTGGTGATGTTGTCCGGCAGCACGTTGAACAGAATCGTCAGGAACACCGCGACACCGGCGGTACCGCCGATCTGGCGGAAGAACGTGGCCGACGCGGTCGACACGCCCATGTCCTTGCGCGGGCCCGCGTTCTGCACCGCGATGATCAGCGTCTGCATGCACTGGCCGAGGCCGAGGCCGATGATCAGCGCGGCGACCAGCGGGTGCCAGATCGGGGTGTCGTACTTGACCTGGGCGAAGAAGAACGCGCCCGCCGCGATCAGCAGGGTGCCGATGACCGGGAAGATCTTGTAGCGCCCGGTCTTCGACGTGATCCGGCCGGAGATGATCGACGCGGACATGATGCCGACCATCAGCGGCAGCATCAGCAGGCCCGACTGGGTCGGCGTGTAGCCCTGCACGACCTGCAGGTACTGCGGGATCATCGTGATCGCGCCGAACATCGCCACACCGACGATCACGCCGCCGATGATGGCGACGGTGAAGGTCGAGTTCTTGAACAGCCGCAACGGGATGAGCGCGGCGTCCTTCATGAGTTTTTCGACGACGATGAACAGCACCACGCCGACGCCGCCGATGCCGTACATCCAGATCGACTTCGTGTCGCCCCAGCCCCACTTCTGGCCCTGTTCGGCGACGATCAGGAACGGCACCACGGCGATGACCATGGTGAGCGCGCCCCACCAGTCGATCTTGTGGTCGTGGCGGTTGTGCGGGACGTTCAGCACCTTCGCGACGACGAACAGCGCGATGACGCCGATCGGCACGTTGATCAGGAAGACCCAGCGCCAGCCGTGCAGGCCGCCGAGGGTGTCGAAGCCGGCGAAGAAGCCGCCGAGCACCGGGCCGAGCACGGTCGAAGTGCCGAACACAGCGAGGAAGTAACCCTGGTACCGCGCGCGTTCCCGCGGCGGGACCACGTCGCCGATGATCGTCATGGCCAGCGACATCAGACCGCCGGCGCCGAGACCCTGCACCGCGCGGAACGCGGCCAGTTCGTACATCGACGTCGAGGCCGACGCGGCCGCTGAACCGACGACGAAGATCGCGATCGCGGCGAGGTAGAACGGCTTGCGGCCGTAGATGTCGGACAGCTTGCCGTAGATCGGCGTGGCGATCGTCGACGTGATCAGGTACGCCGTGGTCGCCCACGCCTGCAGGTCGAAGCCGTGCAGGTCGTTGGCGATCCGGACGATCGAGGTTCCCACGATCGTCTGGTCGAGCGCGGCGAGGAACATGCCGCACATCAGGCCGCTGATGATCGTGACGATTTGGCGGTGAGTCAGCCGCGGACCGCTCTCGCTGTTTTCAGCGGGCGCTCCCCCTCGCGACTGAGGTTGTTTTTCAACGGTGGACGTCATGCGTTCGAGGCCCCCTTGGCCTGTGCCGTCCCTGCGGTGTCGGACAGGGACGGATTGTTCTTTTCGATACCTGTGTTGAGCCGCGCGAGAAGCTCGTTGAGCGTCTCGCGCTCCTCCTGGCTCCAATCGCCGAGTACTTCGGCCAGCCACCGGGCGCGGTGCTTGCGGTTTTCGTCGAAGACCCGGAGGCCTTCGGCGGTCGGGGCGAGCAAGCAGGCGCGGCCGTCCTCGGGGTCGGCCTGCCGTTCGACGAGTCCGTGCTGCACGAGCGAACTGGACTGCCTGCTGATCGTGGAGATTTCGGAGTGCAGGGACTCGGCCAGCTTGCTGGTGCGTTGCGGGCCTTCGTGGACGAGGCAGAAGAGGATCGCGTACGCGGCCCTTTCGATCCCGTCCGGCCCGTGCTTGGCGACCTGGGACTTCGCCTTGGTGATCAAGCGCATGAACCGGACCAGCTCGTGCCCGAGCTGGTCGGCAAGGTCGAGGTCGGCCTCTGGCCTGACGGCGGAGTTCTGAGGTGCCATGTGGGTCTTCCTTGGGGTGGAGCAAACCATTGGTTGGCGACTGCAACTAGTTGCCTTAAGCAAGAGTGTGCCCGTACGGCGTATTTCGCAAGCGGTCGGCCCATGGTTGTGTCACAAGACACTTTAGTTGCCGCATGCAAGCAGATTTAAACCGGAGGGGTAACGTCCGGTTTCTCCCGATTGGCGACGCCGCTGGTCATCCGGGGTGCGCGGCGGGAACAGATCCCTCGCGGCGGGCCTTCATAGGGGTATGACTGACGACACAGCGCTCTACGACCTCATTGCGGCGGGCAAGCAAGGCGTCCTGGCGACCCTGAAACGAGACGGCCGCCCGCAGCTGTCGACGGTGACGCATTACTTCGACCGCGACGCTCGCCAGTTGCAGGTGTCGATCACGGACACGCGCGCGAAGACGAAGAACATGCGCCGCGATCCGCGGGTGAGCTACCACGTGGCGTCGTCGAACGGCTGGTCGTACGCGGTGGCGGAGGGGCGCGCGGTGCTGACGCCGGTCGCTTCGTCGCCGGACGACGAGACGGTGGAGGCGCTGATCGCGCTGTATCGCAAGGTGGCGGGCGAGCATCCCGACTGGGCGGAGTACCGCGCGGCGATGGTGGCGGATCGGCGGCTGGTGCTGACGGTGGAGATCGAGCGGGTTTACGGGCTGGTTCGCTGAGTTTTCCCGGCTGGGTTCGGCCTCGCGGGATCGTGCTTGCCTCGATCTTCGGGCTCCGGTCCCGAGAGGAGGCTGCCGTGAACGGTCCCGGGCGAGGGTTGATCCGGCAGCCCTGAGGGTTCGCTTCGGCGGGGTGCCAGCCTGGCCGCCTTCAGCCGGTTTAGCTGGTGCCCCTGGGGCTTTCGGCTCGGCCTCGGGCCAGCCGAATCGCGCTCGTGCTTCGGTATGCGGGATGGCTCGGATTCGGGCTGCCTTCTCGCCGTGTCATCCCCCGGCGGCTCAGTCCTTGCGGCGTCCTGCCGCGACGGTCGCCGTGGCCGGTGCCCCGGCCTCGATCCGGTCCGCGATGTCCTCGATCTGCGCCAGCAGGCGGTCCGTCACCTCTTCGCCCAGCGCCGCGCGCATGTAGAGGCCCTCGCCGACCAGCATCACCAGCTCCGCCGTCACCGGATCTTCGACGTGCTCCAGCATCAGCTCGCGCGTGCGTTCGGTGCAGCGGCGCGACACCTCCGCCGCGACCGGGTCGTTGAGCACCAGGCGGAGCGCCGCCATCGTTGTGCGGTGCAGTGCCAGGTCGCGCGTGACGTCGGTGATCGACGAGCGCAGGTAGTGCCGGACCACGCCTTCCGGCGCGTTGCGCGCGCGTTCGAGGTCTTCGTCGGTCAGTCGCTCCAGGCGTTCGAGCAGGCCGTCGCGCAGAGCGTCCTTCGACCCGAAGTGGTAGAGCAGGCCGCCCTTGGACACCCCGGCGTGCGCCGCGACCGCGTCGAGCGTGATCTCGGCCGGGCCGCGGTCGGCGAGGATGACTTCGTACGAACCGAGGATGCGTTCGCGTGCTGAAGGTTTAGGCATCGCCTTGACTATACCGTCCAGACGGTTTACCTTCTACCTCAGGAACGAAACTGTACCGTCTGGACGGTACAAGAAAGGAAGAGTGCGCCATGGTGCGGCGCGGAGGCCAGTGGTGGGCTTTGGCAGTTCTGGTGCTGCCGGTCCTCTTGATCAGCGTGGACACGACAGTCCTGGGGTTCGCCCTGCCCTACCTCAGCGAGGACCTCGCGCCCACGGGCGCCGAGCAGCTGTGGATCGTCGACGTCTACTCGTTCGTCCTGGCCGGATTGCTGGTCTTCATGGGCACGCTGGGCGACCGGATCGGCAGGCGGCGGCTGCTGCTCATCGGCGGTGCGGCGTTCGGCGCGGCCTCGGTGCTGGCGGCGTTCGCCACGTCGCCGCTGATGTTGATTGTCGCGCGGGCCCTGCTGGGCGTCGGCGGTGCGACGCTGATGCCGTCCACGCTGTCGCTGATCCGCAGCATCTTCACCGAGGACCGCACGCGGCGCACCGCGGTCGCGATCTGGAGCGCGGCGTTCTCCGGCGGGATGGCGGTCGGCCCGGTCGTCGGCGGCTGGCTGCTCGAGCACTTCTGGTGGGGTTCGGTATTCCTGATCAACGTGCCGGTGATGGTGCTGCTGCTCGTCGCGGGACCGCTGCTGTTGCCGGAATTCCGCGACCCGAACCCGGGCCGCTTCGACCCGTGGTCGGCGCTGCTGTCGCTCGGCACCATGCTGCCGGTCGTCTACGGCGTGAAGATCGCCGCGACGGAGGGGATGAGCTGGTCGGCTGGTGCCGCGATGGTGCTCGGGCTCGCGCTGGGCGTGGCGTTCGTGCGCCGGCAGCGGCGGCTTGATCAGCCAATGCTGGACCTCGGGTTGTTCGCCAACCGCAAGTTCGCCGGTTCGGTGATCACAAACCTGCTGGGCGTGTTCGCCCTGGTCGGGCTGCTGTTCCTGCTGCCGCAATACCTGCAGCTGGTGCTCGGGCTGACCCCGCTGGTCGCAGCGCTGTGGATGCTGCCCGCGACGGTCGCCGGAGTCGTCGGTGCCCTCGCTGCCGCCTGGCTCGCCCGCCGAGTCCGGGTGCCGGTCCTGATCAGCCTCGGCCTGCTGCTCGGCGCGGCCGGCTTCCTGGTCCTGACCATGATCGGTGCCGACGCCGGACTTGCCGCGGTCGTGGTGGCGTTCGTCCTGGTCGGCGGCGGGGTGTCGCTGTCCGAAACCCTCACGAACGACCTCGTGATCTCCGCCGCCCCGGTCAACCGTGCCGGTGCCGCGTCGGCGATCTCGGAAACGGGCTACGAACTGGGCGGCGCACTCGGCACCGCCCTGCTGGGCAGCCTCGCCACGGCGGTCTACCAGTCCGGCCTGCCCGCCACCACCCCAGCCGCGGCCCACGACACCCTGGGCGGCGCCGTAGCCACCGCACACACCCTGCCCGCCGCCGAGGGCGCGGAACTGCTGAGCACCGCCCGAGAATCCTTCGTGACGGCACTGCACACGAGCGCGTGGGTGGGCGCCGCGATTCTCGTGTACACCGCACTGCAGGCGTACTTCCTGTTGGGCCGTCGGCGAAACCGCCCGCAGGAAGCTCAACCGGAGGAGCCCGCGATGTGCGCATGATCTGGTCCCGTCAGGCAGGCGAATGAGTCGCCTGCCTGACGGGCAGCACAGGTTGGCTACCTCGCAGGTGAGGGGTTCTGGTTGCCGCGCAAGGGAAATCCTCCAGACCGAGCTGCTGCCGTCACTGCTTGGCCGATGCGGATCGCATCCCGCCTGATCCGAGCCGGGCGGAGACGGCCGCCGGGACGCGTGGGTTCGTGGTGCCCCGTTTCGGCTTCTGCCCAAGCCGGTGCGCTCGTCTCCGAAGTTTCTCCTGCGCACCCGCCAGTGCTCTGCGGGAGTCGGCTCCTGGAGCTTCATGCTGGTCGCGGTCTTCACCCGAGGACGAGAGCCGCCAGCCTGACGGCCAGCGCGGGTTGCCTACTGCGCCGGTGAGGATTCTGGTTGCTGGGCATGGGCATGCTTCAGGCCGAGCGACTTCTGTCGGTGCTTGGCTGGCAGGCAGGACGGTAGCCGGGATGCGTGGGTTCGCGGGAGCCCGTTTTGGTTCTTGCCCAGGCCGGTGCGCTCGTCTCCGAGGCTTCTCCTGCGCGGTGCCAGGTGTTCCGCAGGCGTCGGCTCCTGGAGTTGCGTGCTGCGGCCTTCACCCAGGCGTCTGTCTGCCGGGCGACGAGGACTGGCTACAGCACCGGTGCTTGTCCGACAGGGAGGACGGTCGCCGGGACACGTGGGTTCGTGGCAATCCGCTTCGGCAGTTGTCCGGGCGCTCGTCTCCGAAGCTTCTCCAGCGCGGCCACCAGACGGGATCGACTCAGGTGACCCGACGATCTTCCGGAAGGAACTTTGCGGTTCCGGCAAAGAACCTTGTCGTCCGGCTCAGTCAGCGGAATCGTGAACGGCGGAGGTGGTAACGACAATGGCTCCGTCCGGGGAATCCGAAACCACGCAGTTCTGGGAAGACCTCTACCGCAGCCGTGAGCAGGTGTTCAGCGGCGAACCCAACGGGGTGCTCGTCACCGAGGTCGAGGGGTTGCCGCCGGGGCAGGCGTTGGACGTCGGGTGTGGCGAGGGGGCCGACGCGCGGTGGTTGGCGGCGCGTGGCTGGCAGGTGACGGCTATCGACATCTCGCGCACCGCGTTGCGGCGAGCGGCCGCCGCCAATGCCGGGATTGCTTGGGTGTGTTCGGATCTGGCCGCGAGTCCGCTTCCGGCCGGGGCGTTCGACCTGGTCAGCGTCCAGTATTTCCCGCTCCGCAAGGACGACCGCGTGGTGCGGAAGCTGCTCGACGTCGTCGCGTCCGGTGGGACCTTTCTCTTCGCCAGTCATGATCCGCGGGACCTGGGGCCGGAGCACTCCGGCTATTGCCAGCCTGACGACATCGCGCGGGTTCTCGGCGACGGATGGACCGTCCTCGTCAACGAGAGCCGGCCGCGGGTTGCACCAGCCCCGCCGGGCACGGCGCACACGCGCGACACCGTGCTGCGCGCCCAGCGGACCAGGCAAGATCGGAATTAATATTCCGCACTGCGGAGATCTCGGTTTACCATGCGGAGATGAGCAACGACGCCCTCCTCCAGCGGCTCCGGGACGACCTCGGCCCGGCCGCGGTGCTCACCGACGCTGACGTCACCGACGCGTACGCGCGCGACATGATGCCGCTCGCTCCCTCGGGCAAACCGCTGGCGGTAGTGCTTCCGGCGGATACCGCGGGAGTGCAGGCGACTGTCCGTGCCTGTGCCGAAGCGAGAGTCCCCATCGTGCCGCGCGGGGCGGGTAGTGGGCTTTCCGGCGCGGCCAACGCGATCGACGGCTGTGTCGTGCTTTCGCTGACGAAGCTGAACGAGATCGTCGAGGTCGACCCGGGCAACCGGCTCGCCGTCGTGCAGCCGGGCGTCGTCAACCTCGACTTCCGGTCCGCCGTCGAGAAGCACGGCCTGTTCTATCCGCCCGACCCGTCCAGCTACGACTGGTGCACCATCGGCGGGAACCTCTCCACCAACGCCGGCGGCCTCTGCTGCGTGAAATACGGCGTGACCACCGATTCGGTGCTCGGCCTGGAAGTCGTGCTCGCCGACGGATCGCTGCTGAAAACCGGCCGCCGCACGGTCAAGGGCGTCGCGGGGTACGACCTCACCAAGCTGTTCATCGGCAGCGAGGGCACGCTCGGCGTGATTACCCAGGCGACCGTCTCGCTGCGGCCGCTTCCGCAGGCCCCGGCCACTTTCGTCGCCGGATTCAACACCACCGAGGCGGCCGGCGAGGCGGTCGCGCGGGCGGTGCGCGAGGGGTTGGTGCCGTCGCTGCTGGAGATCATGGACGCGGCGTCGATCAAGGCCTCCGAGACCTACCTCAACACCGACCTCGGCGCGGGCTCCGACTGCCAGGCCCTGCTCCTCGGCCAGTCCGACGCCGGCGGCGAGGCGGCCCGGCGCGAACTGGCGCTGCTCGAGCAGATCTGCACCGACTGCGGCGCCGACCTCGTCTACGCCACGGACGACCTCGAAGAGGGCAAGATGCTGCTGCAGGCCCGCCGCGTCGTGCTGACCGCGCTGGAGACCTACGGCGTCTGGCTCACCGACGACGTCAGCGTGCCCCGCACCCGGATCGCCGAACTGATCCGCGGCTGCGAACGGATCAGCGAAAAAGTCGGGCTCAAGATCGCCGTCGTCGGCCACGCCGGGGACGGGAACATGCACCCGACCATCGTGTACGCCCCCGATTCCGAGGACGAGTTCGCGCGCGCCCAGCAGGCGTTCGACGAGATCCTCGACGTCGGCCTGTCCCTCGGCGGGACGGTGACCGGCGAGCACGGCGTCGGCAAGATCAAGCGCGAATGGCTCGCCCGCGAGATCGGCCCGGTCGGGATCCGCGTGCACCGGCAGATCAAACAGGCCCTCGACCCGGAAAACCTCTTCAACCCGGGTTCGATGTTCTCGATGACCGACTGACCCTCCGCACGACCCCAGTACGACGAAGCGGCGTCCGGGAATCCGGACGCCGCTTCGGTTTCAGAGCTCGGAAGAGTCAATCGCGCACGCGCGGGATCTGCTGCGTGACATCGGCCGAATTGTCGGCGGCGCGAGCCTTCTTGCCGCGGCGGCCGCGCAGGTACTCGATGGCGATCGGCACCACCGACACCAGCACGATCAGGACGAAGATCGCGTCGACGTTGTCCCGGATGAAGCCGATGTTGCCCAGCAGCGACCCCAGCACGGTGATGCCCGCGGCCCAGAGGATGCCGCCGATGACCGTGTAGGTGAAGTAGCGCTTCGGGTCCATCCGGCCGATGCCGGCGATCCAGGTGATGAACGTCCGCACGAACGGCACGAACCGGGCCAGCACGACGGCCTTCGGACCGTGCTTCTCCAGGAACGCGTGCGTCTTGTCGACGTACTCCTGCTTGAAGAACTTCGAGTCCGGCCTGCTGAACAGCTTCGGCCCGACGAAGTAGCCGAGGTAGTACCCGCCGACGTTGCCGACCAGCGCGGCGACCGTGACCAGCACGCACACCAGCCACAGCGGAGCCTTCAGCGTGCCGTTCGCGATGAACAGGCCCGCGGTGAAGAGCAGCGAGTCACCGGGCAGCACCGGGAAGATGCTGCTCTCGATGAAGATGATCAAGCACAGCACCGCGATCACGGGCACCGTCAGGCCGTTCAGCAGATGCTGCGGGTCCAGCCACGACGGCAGCAGGGACATGGTGGTCACTGTGTTCTGGGCGAGAATCACACCGAAAACGGTACAGGGTGACTCAGTGCGACCTCATCGGGCAAGGAATCGCAGGTCATCGGTGTGGGATCGGAGTGAAGAACTCGGCCCGGGAATGCCGTGCCGGAGCGGCCGTCCGGGCAAGCCGGGGCGGAACCGGCTCAGATCAGCGTCAGCAGGCCGATGACGGACCCGGCGGCCAGGCCGAGCAGCACCGCCAGCAGCAGGACCCAGTGCGCGGGCAGGGGGCCGTTCTGCGGCGTCTGGGCCGGGCGGCGGACGGTCGTGTCGCTGGCCCCGACCGGCGGGATCGAGCCGGTGGTGCCGGGCGAGGTGTGGTCGGCCGCGTCGAGGGCGGCGCGTTCGCGGGCGAGCGAATCGGCGCCGGCTCCGGACAGCAGCCCGTAGTTGGGCGGCAGTTCGGTGGTCGGGCCGGTTTGCGACGGCGCGCCGGCATCGGCCGGGGCGCTGAACGACGCGGAGCCGAACGAGCCGGAGCCGGAGATGCCGGGCCCGCCAGCGGCTCGGAACGAGCCGGAAGCGCCGGGCTGGACCGCGCCCTGCGAGCCGGTGCCCGAAGCACCGGAAGCGGCGTCGGAGCCAGCCTGCTCCTCGACCGGGTTCGGCAGGACGTGCGGAGCGAAGACGGCTTGTGCACGCAGCGCGTCGGCCAGTAACCGTTCCGGGTCTTTCGGCTCGCTCATCCGCTCCGTCCGCCTGTCGAAGTGCTAGCTCGTCACGTACTCAAGGTAGCCCGGCCCGCCTCGGCCACCCATTCGCCCCGGTGCAGGACCCGGGTCGGGCGCAGGTCGTCGTCCAGGATCACGGCGTCCGCGGCCAGGCCGGGACGCAGCGCTCCGGTGCGGTCGGCGATGCCGAGCAGTTCGGCCGGTCGCGCCGACGTCGCCCGGACGGCGTCCAGTACGTCGAGTTTGGCACCCTTCACCAGGTTGCGGAAGGCGTTGTCCATGGTCAACGTGCTCCCGGCCAGGGAACCGTTGTCCAGGGTGGCGACGCCGTCGTGGACGTCGACCTCGAGCCGGCCGAGGGTGTAGCGGCCGTCGGCGGCGTCGGTGGCCGACATGGCGTCGGTGATCAGCACGGTCCGTCCGCGGCCCGCGTGCTGCGCGGCCAGCCGCACGACCGTGGGGTGCAGGTGGACCAGGTCGCAGATCAGCTCGACCGTCACGCGCTCGTCGTCGAGCAGCACACCGACCGGGCCCGGCTCGCGGTGGTGCAGCGGGCGCATGCCGTTGAACAGGTGGGTGGCGACCGTCGCTCCGGCGTCGATGGCCGGGACCAGTTGCTCGGCGACCCCGTCGGTGTGGCCGATCGCGGCGGTCACGCCGGACTCGGCGAGCTGCCGGACCGCCTTGACGCCGCCGCTGAGCTCCGGGGCGAGCGTGACCATCCGGATGGAGCCGTGCCCGGCGCGCAGCAGCTTCTCGACGGTGCCGGTGTCCGGTTCACGCAGAGTGTCCGGATCGTGGGCGCCGCAGCGGGCGCGCGAGATGAACGGACCCTCCAGGTGGATGCCCGCCAGGTCGCCCTCCTGCACGAGCTCGCGCAGCGCGGCGATCTGCTCGGTGAGCAGGTCGATCGGGTCGGAGACGAGGCTCGCGAGCATGGTGGTGGTGCCGTGCCGCCGATGCGCGCGGATCGCGGTGCGGATCTCGTCCGGGTCGAGCGTCGAGAACGACGCGCCGCCGCCGCCGTGGCAATGGGTGTCCACGAAACCGGGCACGACCAGTGCCCCGGCGACGTCCACCGTCGCGGTATCCGGGCTGCTCGGGGGCGTTCCGATGCCTACCGCGGCGATCTGTCCGCCGGACACGGCGAGCCAGCCGTCGTCGAGTACGCGGTCCGGGGCCACGACGCGGCCGCCCGTGATGACGAAGTCTCCGGGGTGCTTCACGGGGACCAGCATATATTGGTCTGGACCAGAGAGGGCCGACGCGCGCGAGATTGGTCCGGCCAGGTCACTGTGGCGGCTGCATTGCCTTCTGCAATGCCTCCAGCGCGCGGCTGGCGGTCGACTTCACCGTGCCCTTCGAAATGCCCGCCGCCTCGGAAATCTCCGCTTCGCTCAACCCGCCGTAGTAGCGCAGCACGAGCACCTCGCGCTGGCGCGGCGGAAGCTTCGACAGGGCGTTGACGACGGCCTGGTGCTCGCTGGAGAGCATGGCGAGGCTTTCCGCGGACCGGGCGTTCACCGCGTGCGGGGGCACGTACTCGCGGGCGGTCTTGCGGCGGCGCAACACGCTGCGCGATCCGTTGACCACGGCGGTGCGCAGGTAGCCGACCGCCGCCGCGGCGTCGCGCAGCCTGCCCCAGTTGCGGTGCAGGCCGGTGAACGCCTCCTGCACGACGTCCTCGGCCGTGGCCGGCTCGTCGACCAGCAGGATGGCGAGGCGCACGAGCCGCATCCGGTGCTGCCGGTAGAGGTCCTCCAGGTTCAACGGGGCGGTCGGCGGCTGCGCCGGGACCGGTCCGTCCATGGTCCGCAGGTGGCCGAGGGTCGCCTCGACGCTGCGTTCCGCGTTCCCCTCCAGCATGTATCCCCGCCTGTCCTCGACGTGTCCGCTCCGCAGGCCCCAGCGCGTGCGCGATAGGCACAGCGTGCACACAGGTTCCGCCCGCACCTAGCCTATCGGGTTGGCCTCCCGCTGCCACCGCTCGCATGGTGCGTCCGCCCGGCCGTCACCGGTAGCGTCTGCGGCGTCACTGTCGTGCTCATCCCGGGAGTAAGCGCATGGCCTGGTACCTCGTCGAAATCCGCTATGTCCAGGAGAAGCTGGCCGATGTCCGGCCGCGGCACCGGGACTACCTGAAAGAGCACGCCGCGGCGGGTCGCGTCGCGGTGGCGGGTCCGCTCGCCGACGACTCCGGCGGGCTGACGCTGTGGCAGGCCGAGGACGAGGCGGCGCTGGCCAAGCTGATCGACAACGACCCGTACGCGCTCGAAGGCGTCGTGGCGGAGCGGACGGTGCGCGAGTTCAAGCCGGTGCTCGGCGACTGGGTTCCGGCGCGGGGTTAAAGCTCCAGGACGGCGGGCCCGCGGTCTACGCAGATCCGCACGCGCCCGCCGTCTTCGGCCGCCACCTCGCAGGTGCCGCAGAAGCCCTGGCGACACGAGTACGGCACGTCGGGCAGCACCTCGCGCACCACGTCGAGCGTGGAGCGGTCGGCGGGCACGTCGAGGGTGAGCCCGCTGCGGCGCAGGACCACGCGGAATGGTTGGCCGTCCACAATCGGCGGCGGCGAGAACCGTTCGAAGTAGACCGCGGCAGCGCCCGTGCGGGCCAGGTCGACGCGGACGCCGGTGATCATCGGCATCGGGCCGCAGCAATACACCGAAGCTCCGTCGGGCATCTCCTCCAGCAATTCCGCGCCGGATGCCGGAATGCCGAACTCCGTGTCCGGCCGGATCCGCACTCGCTCGGCCGGAAGTTCGTCGAGGAACGGCATCGACTCCCGATTGCGGCCGGTGTAGACCAGCCGCCAGTCCGCGCCGCTCGCTTCCGCGCGATGCACCATCGGCAGAATCGGCGTGATCCCGATTCCGCCTGCCACGAAGTGGTACGCGGGCGCGGCGACGAACGGGAAAGCGTTGCGTGGTCCGCGTAGTGTGACGCGGGTTCCGGCGGTGAGCGCGTGCACCTCGGCGGACGCGGAACCGATGCGCCGCACGGCAATCCGGTAGTGCGACAGGTCGGAAGGCGAGCCGCACAGCGAGTACTGCCGCACCATTCCAGAAGGCAATAGCAAGTCGATGTGCGCGCCGGGACGCCAAGCGGGCAGCGGATTTCCGTCCGGATGCACGAGCCGGAGACTCACCACGCCGTCGGCCTCGGTGCGCACGGCTTCAACGACCAGCTGCAGCCGACGGTCGACCTGTCGCACCGGCGGACGGCGTCGCCCGGAAATCTCGGCCAGCCTTCGATAAGCCGCGCCGACCGCGACCAATGTGGACATCAGCCGGTCGCGTCTGCCGCTGCCGTCGAGCCGGGGCGGGAACTGCGGTGCGGTCATCGCGGAGCGTCGGCGGCCTGGGCCGCGGGCGAACTCGCCAGGTACGCCACCGCCTGGTCGGTGTTGCCGGTTTCGGTCGGGTGATAGGACTTCCGGAAGTACGGCCGGATTTCGCGCAGCAGTTCGCGCGGTCCCGGCAGCAGCCCTTGGCGGGCAGCGCGCCGGTAAGCCCGCCAGCTGGTGCGGCCCGGGCGAGTCGGGTCGTTCTTCATCAGGAATCGGGTCCCGCGCACGAAAATCCACGCCAGCACCGGCGTCACCACGAGCATCGAACGCACCCGCCGGCCGTAACGGCCGTCGAGGTGGCAGAACAGGTCGTACGCCACCGAGCGGTGTTCGACTTCCTCCGCGCCGTGCCAGCGAAGGAGATCCAGCATCGTCTCGTCGGCGCCGGCCGCGTCGAGTTCCTTCGCGTCGAGGATCCACTGACCCAGAAACGCGGTGTAATGCTCGATCGCCGCGACCATCGCGAGCCGTTCGATCAGCCATTCCCGGCTCGATCCGGGCCGGTCGCCGAGCAGCCGCCGGAACATCCACTCCATCTGCGCGATGTACGGCCGCACCGCGACTCCGGCGGACTCCAGGTGCGCGGCCGCGCCGTCGTGTGCCTGCGCGTGCATCGCCTCCTGGCCGATGAACCCGAGCACGTCCTCCTTGAGCCGCTCGTCGCGGATCAGCGGTACGGCCTGCTTGAACACCTCGACGAACCAGCGTTCGCCCTCGGGCAGCGCCAGATGCAGCACGTTGATGCTGTGCGTGGCCTGCGACTGCCCGGGAATCCAGTGCATCGGCAGCTTCGACCAGTCGAACTCCACGTCGCGCGCGTGGAGCACGATCTGCTCGTGCTCGGCACTCATGACCGGCCGCTCAGCTCGTAGTCGCTCGGCTCGACGCGCCGGGTCTCCAGCCAGTACCGCCACGTGAAGCCCGGCCAGATCGTCCGGTTGACGCCCTTCGAGTCGAGATACCAGCTCTTGCAGCCGCCCTGGGTCCACACGCCCTTGACGAGTTTTTCCTGGATCTGCTCCTGGAATTCATCCTGCACCGACGGCCGCACGTCGAGCGCCGCCGCGCCGCGGGAGTCGGCCAGCCGGATCGCGTCGACCACGTAACGGGACTGCGATTCGATCATGAACACCACGGAGTTGTGGCCGAGCGCGGTGTTCGGGCCGAGCAGGAAGAACAGGTTGGGGAACCCGGACACGGTGATCCCCTTGTGCGTCTGGATCCCTTCGGTGGCCCAGGTTTTCGCGAGATCGCGGCCGCCGACGCCGGTGATGTCGAGGTACTCCAGCGCGTCGGTCACCTTGAAGCCGGTGCCGTAGATGATCGCGTCGACCTCGTGCTCGACTCCGGCGGTGTCGACGATGCTGTGCGCGCGGACCTCGGCGACGCCGTCAGTGACGACATCGACGTTCGGCCGGTCCAGGGCCGGGTAATAGTCATTCGACAGCAGGACGCGTTTGCAGCCCATCGTGTAGTCGGGCGTGACTTTCCGGCGCAGCGCGGGGTCTTTGATGCCCTTCGCGATGTGCCGGCGCGCGAGGATCTCGGCGGCCTGCATGAGTTTCGGGTGCCCGTTGAAGCCGATCGCGCGGGATTCGAGCATCCAGTACAGCGCGTTACGGTACAGCCGCTGCGTGCCGGGCACGCGCTTGAACAACTGCTTGGCCCAGCCCGGCATCGCGTGGTCCGGCTTCGGCATGATCCACGGCGGCGTGCGCTGGAACAGCGTCAATTCACCGACCTCGGGCGCGATCTTCGGCACGAACTGCACCGCGCTCGCGCCGGTGCCGATCACCGCGACCCGCTTGCCGGTCAGGTCGAATTCGTGGTTCCACTGCGCCGAATGCCAGGTCTGGCCCTTGAACTTGGAGATGCCGGGCAGTTTCGGGATCTGCGGAATATGCAGTCCGCCGACGCCGGCGACGACGAACTGCGCGGAAAACTCGGTGCCGCCCTTGGTTTCCACCGTCCAGCGGCGTTCGCCCTCGTCCCAGTGCGCGCCGGTGATCTCGGTGCCGAACCGGATCTTGTCGCGCAGCCGGTATTTGTCGGCGACGCCCTTGAGGTAGTCGAAGATCTCCGGCTGCGGCGAGAACGACCGGCTCCAGTCCGGGTTCTGCGCGTAGGAGAACGAGTACATGTGCGACTGGATGTCGCACGCGCAGCCTGGGTACGAGTTGTCCCGCCAGGTGCCGCCGACCTCGTCGGCCTTCTCCAGGATCACGTAGTCCCGGATGCCCGCTTTTTCGAGCTGGATCGCCTGGCCGAGCCCGGAAAACCCGGTGCCCACGATCACGACCTTGAACCGCTCGGTCATCTTGTCGGCCTCCGCTGCGCTGGGGGTCTGGCAGCGTTGATGTTACCTCAGGTAACAGTTACTCGAAAGTACTTCCTACTCGTCAGTACCACTCGGCAGGCGGTAGACCACCAGCGTCTGCTCCGGACGCTCGGCCACGTGGAACGCGGCGTGCGTCGCGGTGACCACGCCCAGCCGGGGATGCCGAAAGCGCTTGTGACCTGCGTGGCTGAACTGGATTTCGTAGTGCGGCCACCACTCGCGCACCTCGGGGCTCGCCTCGGTCAGCTCGGCCACCAGCCGGGTCACGCGCGGGTGGCCGGGATGCCGTCCGGCGATCGCCCGCAGCCGGGCCAGGATGTTGCGCGCCTCCTGTTCCCAGTCGACCAGGACCTCGCGGGCAGCGGGCTCGGTGAACATCCAGCGGACGACGTTCGCGCCCGGCTCGATGTTCCGGAACAGCTCCGCGGCGGCGTCGTTGCAGGCGAGCAGGTCGTAGCAGATGCCGGTGACGTACGCGGGGTTGTCGCCCAGCAATGCCGGGACGCCCGCGACCTCCGGCGCGGCCTCTTCGGCAGCGTCTTCAGGGGGTGCCCCGCCATTGGCGAGACGGCGCAGGTGTTCCTGCTCGGCGCTGGTCAGCCGCAGTGCCCGGGCCAGGGCGTCGAGCACCTGGTCGGACGGGCGGACGTCGCGGCCCTGCTCGAGATAGGTGAGCCAGGTGGCGCTGATCCCGGCCAGCAACGCCAGCTCCTCACGGCGCAACCCGGGCGTGCGGCGGCGTCCGGTGACCGGCAGGCCCGCGTCGGCCGGGGCGATCCGCTCACGGCGGCTGCGCAGGAACGTGCCCAGTTCGACGCTCACCCTAGAACCTCCAGTACCAGAATAACGCGATTCTGGATACCAGCTTAGCGGCGCGCGAGGCTGGATTCATGCGAGCTTGGACTGTTGACGCACAAGGCCTGCGCCTCTCCGAGGTGCCGGAACCCGCGCTGCGAGGCGGCGGAGTGGTCGTGGAGGTGCTTGCCGCGCACCTCCCGGCGTACACGAATGTGGTGGTGTCGGGAGGACGCGGCGACCTGCCGAAGCCGTTGATCCTCGGACCGTTGTGCATTGGCCGGGTAACCGCGGTCGCGCCGGACGTTTTCCATGTCGCGCCGGGTGATCTCGTGGTGGACACCGCGCTGCTCGATGCGGGCGACGGCGACGAGATCCTGGTCGGCTGGGTCGGCCTCGGCGCCTCTGGCGGCACCGCGCGCACGGACCGCATGCGCGAGGTGTGGCGCGACGGTGCCTTCGCGGAAAAAGCCTTGTGCGCCAAGGAAACGATAGTCAAGCTGCCCGGAGCCGAGAATTACCCGGACCCGGCGCGGCTGGCGTTTCTGCCGTGGCTCTGCGTGGCCGCCGCGGGCCTGCACACCGCTGGTCCGCTGGCCGGACGCGACGTCGCGGTGATCGGTGCGACCGGGCAGATGGGCGGTGCCGCGGTGCTGCTGGCGCTGGCCGAAGGCGCGGCAACGGTGACGGCGGTGGGCCGCAACAAGGTCGCGCTCGATCGGCTGGCCGAACTCGGTCCGCGCGTGCGTACTCACCAGCTGATCGGCGATCGCGCGACCGACGCGGCGGCAATCGGGCCGGTGGACGTGGCCCTCGACGCTCTCGGTGCCACGCCGACGGCGGACGCGACGATGGCCGCCTACGACAGCCTGCGGGTGCGCGGCACCCTGGTGCTCGTCGGCGGCGTACGCCAGGACTTGACCATTCCGTACGGCGAGTTCATGCACCGCAGGCTCACCCTGCGCGGCTCCTGGATGAGCGACGACGAAACGGTGCGGACGGTGTGGAACCTGATCCGCTCAGGCGCGCTGGACCTTTCCGCAGTCGAGCTGCTGAAGGTCGGCCTCGACGATCCGGAATCCGCTCTCGACCTGGCGGAACGCACGTCGGGCCTCAGCTTCGTCGCCCTCGTGCCCTAGTAGACGCCGCCGAGTTTCGAGTGGTCCCAGCTCGTGATCTTCGTCGGACGCAGGATCAGCCCGACCCGCTTCGGGGCCTGCCGTTCGACGAGGGTCCGCAGCTCGTCGGGCACCGGCGCGCCCGGCTCGACCCCGGAGTAGCGCATCATGAGCGCGGTCCCCATCGTCGTGACCTGGTCGGTGTCGTCGACCAACTCGACGTCCGCCTCGAAGGAAAGCCCGCGCAGCTGGTCGTACGAATCGCCGCTTTCGATCAGCACGGTCGCCTCGGGCAGCCGGCGCAGGTTCTTCGCTTTCTGCGAGGCGCCATAGGTCCACGTCGCGACCCCGCCCTCGTACGGGTAGTACCAGAGGGCGGTGAGGTGCGGCCTGCCGTTCGGGCCGATCGAGGCCACGTTGATGACCTTCTGCTCGGCCAGATAGGCCTGCACCTCGTCCGGCGTCATCCGGATCTGGTCGCGACGGGACATGGCTCTCCTCAGCTGCGCTTGGTGGCCGCGCGCCCGCCGTGGCCGTTGACCGACGACTCGAACGCGCCGCGTTCCTCGACGTCCTTCAGCGCGGCCCGGTCCGCCGCCGGCACCCGGGTCCGCGCGCCGAGTTCGACGATCGGCGGCAGGAACGAGCGCAGCAGCTTAAGGCCGCCGACCCAGCGTGGCACGTGGATCGTCCGGGCGCGGCGCAGAATCCCGGCCTCCAGGTCGTCGAGCGCGACGTCCAGCGGGTACGTCTTGCCGAGCAGGCCCGGCATCCCGGCCCGCAGCTTGCCGAACACCGGGTGCGCGTCGGCGCTTTCGACCAGGTCGGTGCGGATCCAGGTGGGGTGCGCGACCCCGACCTTCACGCCGAGGTGCGCGACCTCCGCGCGCAGGCTGTTGCAGAACGCCTCGACGCCAGCCTTCGCGGCGGCGTAGTTCGCCATGCCCGGCGCGTGCGTGATCGCGGCGAGCGAGGAGATGCCGAGCAGGTAGCCGCGGCGTTCGATGACGTGCGGAAGCGTGACGCGGAACGTGCGCCACACGCCGAGCAGATCGACCTCGATCACCCGCTCGAACGCGGCGCGGTCCACCGAGCGCACGAACCCGGCGGTCGCGATGCCCGCGTTGGCGATGACGATGTCGATGCCGCCGAAGTGCTCGACCACGCCCGCGGTGACGCGCTCGAGGTCGTCCCAGCTGGTCACGTCGGCTTCCCAGGACTTCGCGTTCGGCCCGATCCGCTTGGCGACCGCTTCCTGTTCGCCGGCTTCGAGCCCGACGAGCGCGACCTTGGCTCCGCGCGCGGCGAGCCGCTCGGCCAGGCCGGCTCCGATCCCGCGAGCGGCTCCGGTGATGAGCACGACCTTGCCGTCGACCTGCTTCTGCTGAGCCACGGTGCCCTCCTGAGCCGGTTTTTGCCTGTTCGGAGGGCACCGTACAACAACCTACCGGCAGTAAGCTACTACTCGGTAAGTATCAGCTCGACGCTTCGCCCAAAGCGGTGAGTTCGGCGTCGGTCAGCGTCAGCTCGACCGAGGCGAGCAGATCGACGAGCTGCTCGGGGGTGCGCGCGCTGGCGATCGGCGCGGCGACGGTCGGCTGCTGACGGAGCCACGCGAGCGCGACGCTAGCGACCGAAGCCTGGTGCGCGGCCGCCACTTCATCCAGTGCGGCAAGGACTCGTTCGCCCCGGGCGTCGAGGTATTCCAGCGCCCGCGGAGCGCGCGGCGAGTCGCCGGGCTCGTCCTTCGAACGGTACTTGCCGGTGAGGAATCCCTTGGCCAGCCCGAAATACGGCAGCGTGACCAGGTTCTCGCGGGCGACGAGCGGGGCCAGCTCGCGCTCGTAATCGCGCTCGACCAGGTTGTAATGCGGTTGCAGGGCAACGTATCGGGCGAGGCCGTTCTGGTCCGAAATGGACAGTGCGGAGGCGAGCCGGTCCGGTTCGTAGTTGGACGCCGCGATGTAGCGGACCTTGCCGTCGCGGACCAGCTGGTCGAACGCGGCGAGGGTTTCTTCCAGCGGGGTGTCGGGATCGTCCTTGTGCGCGTAGTAAAGGTCGATGTGGTCGGTCCGCAGGCGGCGCAACGATTCCTCGGCCGCCGCGGCGATGTTCTTCGCGGAGAGGCCGGGGCGCTGGTCCCCCATGCCGACCTTGGTGGCGATGACGATGTCGTCCCGTCGGCCGCGTTGGGCGAGCCAGTTGCCGATGATCGTTTCGGAACCGCCTCCGCCGCCGTAGGTGTTGGCGGTGTCGAGGAAGTTGCCGCCGGCCGCGGTGTACGCGTCGAGAACAGCGAATGAAGCCTGTTCGTCCGCGGTGTGGCCGAAGACGTTGCAGCCGAGGTTGAGGCCGTGGATATCCAGTTCCGTGGAGCCGAGCTTGGTCATGCTTTCGAACCTAATCCGGCCGGGGCGGGAGGAAAACCGGGTTCTCGCGCGTTGGGCGGGACATGGCTATCGAATTGGGCAAGCTAGGCGTGTGGCGGATGTCGGCCCAGGTGGACAGCGCGTTCGCCGCCGAGGTGGAGAAACTGGGCTACGGGACGATCTGGCTCGGCGGTTCGCCCGGCGGCGACCTGGCGATCGTCGACGAACTGCTGGCCGCGACCGACCGGATCAAGGTCGCCACCGGGATCGTCAACATCTGGGCCGACGCGCCGGAGGGCATCGCACAGGCGTTTCACCGTATCGAGGGCAAGTACCCGGGCCGGTTCCTGCTCGGCGTCGGCGCTGGACACCGCGAGCACACGCAGGAGTACAAGAAGCCGTACGCGGCGCTGGTCGAGTACCTGGACGCGCTCGACGCGGCCGGGGTGCCCAAGGAGTCGCGCGCGCTGGCCGCGCTCGGCCCGAAGGTGCTCGAACTCGCTCGCGACCGCACCGCGGTCGCGCACCCGTACCTGACCACGCCGGAACACACCCGGGCCGCGCGGGAGATCGTCGGCTCTTCCGCGGTGCTCGCGCCGGAGCAGAAGGTCGTCTTCGACACCGACCCGGAGCGGGCGCGCGCGACCGGCCGCAAGACCGTGCAGTTCTATCTCGGCCTGTCCAACTACACCTCGAACCTGCGCAAGCACGGTTTCTCCGACGAGGACCTGGCCGACAGCGGCAGCGACCGGTTGATCGACGCGCTCGCCGTCCACGGCGACGGAAAAGCGCTGGCCAAGGGCGTGCAAGCGCACCTCGACGCGGGCGCTCAGCACGTCAGCGTGCAGTCGCTGGACGAGGATCCGTTCCCTGCCTACCGGGCAATCGCGGCCGAGCTGCTCTGAATCGCTCCAGTCGGTTTCGTCTCGTGTGAGGTAGGACCGGTCGGCCCGGCCGGTCCACCTCGTACGATGCCGCTGTAGAAGCCAGTCGTCTCGAGGAGGAACCGATGCCCATCGCCACCCCCGAGGTGTACGCGGAGATGCTCGACCGGGCGAAGAACGACGAATTCGCCTATCCGGCCATCAACGTGACCTCGTCGGAAACCGTGAACGCCGCGATCCGCGGGTTCGCCGAGGCGGAAAGCGACGGGATCATCCAGTTCTCCACCGGCGGCGCGGAGTTCGCGTCCGGGCAGAAGGTGAAGGACATGGTCACCGGCGCGACCGCGCTGGCCGAGTTCGCGCAGGTGGTGGCGGCGAAGTACGACGTCAACGTCGCGCTGCACACCGACCACTGCCCGAAGGACAAGCTGGACGGTTTCGTCCGCCCGCTGATCGAGATCTCCGCCGAACGCGTCCGCGGCGGCGGCCTGCCGCTGTTCCAGTCCCACATGTGGGACGGTTCGGCCATCGACCTGGACGAGAACCTGCAGATCGCGCAGGAACTGCTCGCCAAGGCCGCGGCGGCGAAGATCATCCTCGAGGTCGAAATCGGCGTTGTCGGCGGCGAGGAAGACGGCGTCGCCCACGACATCAACGAGAAGCTGTACACCGCCGAAGGCGACTTCGTGAAGACGGTCGACGCGCTCGGCGCCGGCGAGAAGGGCCGCTACCTGCTGGCCGCGACGTTCGGCAACGTGCACGGCGTGTACAAGCCGGGCAACGTGAAGCTGCGCCCGGACGTGCTCAAGCGCGGCCAGGAAGTGGTCTCCGAGAAGCTCGGTCTCGCAGCCGGCTCGAAGCCCTTCGAACTGGTCTTCCACGGCGGCTCGGGCTCCCTCCCGGAGGAAATCCGCGAGGCGGTGTCCTACGGCGTGGTGAAGATGAACGTCGACACCGACACGCAGTACGCGTTCACCCGCCCGATCGCGGACCACTTCTTCAAGAACTACGACGGCGTCCTGAAGATCGACGGCGAGGTCGGCAACAAGAAGGTCTACGACCCGCGCAGCTACCTGAAGGCCGCGGAAGCCGGCATGGCGGCTCGCGTTGTCGAGGCCTCGCAGGCCTTGGGCTCGGCGGGCAAGAAGCTCGGCTGACGGAGTTTCTGTTGAGGGAGGCCGCCTCGATCCTTTGGGTCGGGGCGGCCTTTCCGTTGTGAAGTCTCAAGCCCGGTTGACGGCTCTCCCTCGCCTCGGTTGGCTGGACCGGTCTCAGTCGGCACGATCGACAACAACGCGTACCTCCTGCGCTGATCGGCGACGGCGGTCTCGCGTCGATCGTGACGACGCACCAGCACTGGGACCACTGGATCGCACTGGAGGAAGTCGCGGAGGCAGCATCGCGCTCGTTTACCCCGACCCGGAAGGCATTCCGCACCTCTTCACCGGGGATTCGCTGTTCCCGGGCGGGATCGGAAACACTGAGAAGGACCTGGCTCGTTTCGCGTCGCTGCTCAAGGACGTGGAGGAGAAGATCTTCGGCGAGCTGCCGGACGAAACCTGGTTCTATCCAGGCCATGGCGGCGATTCCACGCTGGGTGCGGAACGCCCGAAGCTCTCTGAGTGGCGCGAACGCGGCTGGTGAAACAGCGATGGGCGGGCCGCTCAACTTCCGAGGAGGCCCTGCACGAGGCTCATCACGAAGTCAACCTAGCCGCCAAAACGCGGAATCTCTAGCCGACAAAACGCGCCAACGCTAGCTGGCATAACGCGACGGACCTGCCGCGGCGGCTGGGTGTACCTGCGGTTGCGGCTACCAATCCGTCACCGAGAGGACCGCCGGGAACTCCTCCGTAAAGCCGTCCGTGCGACGACGGGGCACCTCGATCACGATCCCCTGCTCCGTGCGGGTCCACGGCAGGGGCCCGGAATGCCCGCCCAGTAACCGGATCCGTGAGCGGGCACTGATCGGGACATCGTCTGGCACGAGGAGCCGACCGTCGGGCCAATGGAGCGGGATCAGATTGAACGCGCCGCGCGTGCGGGTGTAGCAGAGGTCGCCGTCCATGGCTCGGGTCCAGGGCGTCGAACCGTAGATCGCGCGGCCGTTGAGGCGCAGCCAGCGGCCCATGTCCAGCAGCCGCGAACTCATCCAGTCCGCGATCGTGCCGTCCTCTCGCGGGCCGATGTTGAGGAGCAGGTTTCCGTTCTTGCTGACGACTTCGGCGAGCAGCCGAAGCAACTGTACCGAAGATTTGATCTTCGCCGGATCCTCGTTCTCGTTGTAACCCCAGGACTTCCCGATGTTCAGGCAAGCTTCCCACGGATCCGGGCGCAGGACGTACTTCTTGTTATCCCCTTCTACGGTCGCGAAATCCGCATGTGACGCCTCGAAGCGGTCGTTCGCCAGGACGCTCTTCGGGCGCGGACGGTCGGCGGCGTTGCGGTAGTAGTAGGACAGGATTTCGTCGCTGCGCCAGTCCCAGGTCTTCGGCCGGAAGATCGGGCCGCCGCCGAATTCGTGGTAGCCCTGGCCGTCTGCCCATAGGACGTCTGGATCATAGTGGTCGATCAGGGTTTTCAGGTGTACATGCTCGTATTGGGTTACGTAGTCGGTGACTGGGCGGTAGCCGGTGTAGGGGATTTCCGCGCCGGTGTAAGGGTTTCTGGGTGCGGTGCCGAGCGCGGGATTGTAGAACTCGCCCAGCGAGTAGTAGAGACCGCGCTTGAGCGGGGAGTGTGCGGCGGCCGAGAAGAGTTCGCCGACCAGGTCGCGGCCCGGGCCTAGGCGGACGGAATTGCGGTCGGACGCGGTGTTGCGGAACAGCTGGAAACCGTCGTGGTGCTTGGAAGTCAGCACGAAATACCGGGCTCCGGCTTGCTCGAACAGGCGTACCCAGGAGTGCGGATCGTAGCGGCGAGCGGTGAAGCGCCGGATGAATTGGTCATAGGCGAAATCCGCGCCGTAGGTTTTCAGGTGATGGTCACGGGTTCCGGTGCCGCGGGCGGGGTCCGTGACGTTCATGGCGTACAGGTACCACTCGGCGGCGTGTTTGGCGTCGCCCCAGGCAGCGGCCGAGTAAACGCCCCAGTGAATGAAGATGCCGAATTTGGCTGAGGGGTACCACGGGGTGGCGGCGGGGGCGGCTTGCGCGTGGGTCGCGGCCAGTCCGAGCAGCCCGGCGGCACCCGCCGCGGCGAGCACGCTGCGGCGGCTGATTCCTGCCTGGTCCATGACGCATCTACTCCCGTCGCGGCGGCGGTCATCAGATGTCTTGGCCATTCAGGGGTACCAGTTTCCGAGAGGCCGAGGCAAGGATCCTGTCCACCTAAGACAGCTGTTCACATGCATGAACGCGGCAGCTGGCCGATTGACTCGGTAAAAGGCCTTTCCTATGGTCGAGCGAATACATCAGATCTATGGAGGGTGGCGGCAATGGGTGCAGCGTGGGAAACCAGTCGGCGGACGGCGTTGCGCGGCGGGGTCGCCCTCGCGGCACTGGCCGCCACCGCGGGGACCGCGTTCGCCGATCCGAAACCCGCCGGGCGGCGGTTGCCGTTCCTGCTCGACATGGTGCAGAACAACCCCGGCGAACCGTTGTTTTCCAGTCGTTTCAACGATCCCTTGACACTGAAAAGCTACGGCTACGACGGCCAGGTGATCAACGAGTTCACCCCGCCGCAAACCGCGATCACCTTCGAAACCTTCGACGCGCGCATTTTCCCCGCTGGATCCCCAGGCCGCGCCTGGGTCGAAGCCACCGCGAAGAAGATCGACGCCCACATCGCGCGAGCGCACGCAGCGGGCATCGCGGCGTACTTCTTCACCGACATCATCGTGCTGCCGAAGCGTCTGGTCGAACTCTACGGCGACCAAATCCTCGACAGTCAAGGCAGAATCAGCTTCGACCGCCCGCTCACCCAGCAGATCCACCGGCTGATGCTGCGCGAGATCTGCGCGCGTTTCCCTGGCCTGGACGGAATTGTCGTGCGCACCGGCGAGACTTACGTGCAGAACGTACCGTTCCACACCGGAAACAACCCGATCACCAACGGTGCCACCAGCCATCTGACCCTGCTCGGTATCCTCCGCGACGAGCTGTGCGTGCGCGCTGGCAAACGGGTCTTCTACCGCACCTGGTCCACCGGCAGCGACAAGCTGACCAGTGATCCGGACTTCTATCGGCAGGTGACCAACCAGGTCGAAACGCACGAGAACCTGGTCTTCTCGATCAAACACACCGCGAAAGACTTCTGGCGGACCATCCCGTTCAACCGCACCATCGGCGTCGGAAAACACCGGCAGATCATCGAAGTGGAATGCCAGCGCGAGTACGAGGGTAAAGGCGCGTTCCCGAATTACGTGATCGACGGCGTAGTCAACGGTTTCGAGGAATTCCGCACGCAGCCGCGCACCGGCCCGATCGGACTCGCCGAGGTCGTCGACAATCCCATCATCGCCGGAATCTGGACCTGGTCCCGCGGCGGCGGTTGGCGCGGACCTTATCTGCGGAACGAGCTGTGGTGTGACCTCAACGCCTGGGTGATCGCCCGCTGGACGCGCGACACCGGCCTCGGCGAGGAGGGCGCGTTCACCGAATACGCGACAACGCGGCTCGGCTTGCGCGGCGACCAAATCCGCCGCTTCCGCCGGTTAGCGTTGCTGTCGGCGGCCGCCGTACTGCGCGGACACTACAGCGTGGTGCACCCGATGAGCAGGCTGATGTGGACCCGCGACCAGTTCCTCGGCGGCTCCGACAAGGACCTGACCAGCGATTACGCCGCGATCGTCGCAGCTGGCCGAGTCGAAGAGGTGCTCGCCGAGAAAGCCGGCGCGGCCCGGATGTGGGATGAAATCGTCGCGCTGTCCGGCACTATCCCGCTGCGCAACCACGCCGACCGGACGTACCTGCGAGTGTCCGCACGCTATGGGCAATCCTGGCACCGCGTCGTGCACCACGGCTGGCAAGTAATGCTGCGCGGCTACGCCGGCGGGTACGACAAAGCCGTACTCCGCTACCACCTGGCCCGCTACGACGCGGAATGGCAAGGCTGGCAACAACTTGCCAATGCCGAACCATCCTGCGCGACGCTGTACCAGCCGTACAGCTTCGGCCCGAAAGGCCCCGACGGGTTGTACAACGCCGACCCGGACCACGGCATGAAACCGGCCACCGACTATTACCGCCGCCTTCTGTCCAGTTAGGACCGAACGACTCCCCACCACAGAAAATCCCGCGCCCGGGTAGCCGCGACGAGCCGTTGCCGGTTCCGCAGCTCGCGGTTTTCCTGCTCGGTGCCGGGTTCCTCCGGCTCTGGCCGCACGAAGTCCACGACCAGCACCGCACGAAAGTCCAAGCCTTTCGCCTTGTGCACGGTCCCCGCGTACAGCCGGTCACCTGTTTCGCCGGTGTGCTGTTCGATCGGCCGGGTGGCGATACCGGCCGAGTCCAACAGCTTCCGGCACGTAAGCGCATCCTTGTTGCTGAACGTGATCAGCGCGGTCTCGCCGTGCGGAATGTCGAGGTCCCGCACCGCGGCGGCTAATGCGTCCGGAAGCTCGGATTCGGAGCCCTCCCACGACTTCGCGATTCCGCCGTCGTTGACCGCGGCCGCGTCGCGCAGCGCCACCCCAGCCGCGCCGTCGAGGTCGTCGACCTCGTTGAGCGCGGTGATCCGCCGGGCGAAATCCAGGATGCCGGTGCGGTTGCGGTAGTTGACCTTGAGCACCTCGCCGCGGCCCTGAACGGGGATTCCGGCGTCGGAAAGCCGCCAGCCGCCCGGGTAGACCTGTTGCTGCCCGTCCCCGACGAGCAGCAGCTGATTCGGTCCGTCGCCGGCGATCTTGCGAAGCAGCCGCAGACCGGTCAAGGTCATGTCCTGCACTTCATCGACGACCACGGCGGCGTACGGTTCTTCGAGTGGGTGCCGTTCTAGCTCTTCCAGCGCCCGGGTCAGCAGATCGTCGAAGTCGTGGGCGTCTCGCTCCGCGAGGTTCTTCTGGTAGTCCTCATACACCTGCCAGACCGTCGCGCGCTGGCGGTTGTCGAGACGGCGTCGCCGTCCCCGGCGGATCACCCGTTGATACTCGGCGAGGGTCTTGATGCCCCTGCCTTTGATCACTCGGTGCACCTCGTCCGCCCAATAGCGCGGCACGTTGTCCGGCAGCTCGCTGCTGTGCGCTTTCCAAGCAAGGTTGAACGAGGTTTCGAACGAGATGTTCAGGCGGATTCCCCGGCTGGCGAGGAACGCGCTCGCCACCGAGTGCAGGCTGATGAACTCCGCACGATCCGCCATCTCCGGGGCCAGCCGTCGAAACGCGGTCTCGTTCACTGGCGGCAAATTCCGCACGAAGGTCGTGAACAGCAGCGGGCCGGTGCTCCGCCGTCCCGCGTGCCGAAGCCGATGCAGCGCCACGACGGTCTTGCCGGTACCGGCTGGTCCGCTGATCCGGGCAGGACCGCCGTAGTTCCGCGTCGCCAACGCCGCCTGGTCCGGGTGGAGGAACGTCATCCAGGTGTCGAACGGCCGCTCCACCGCTGCCGCCAGCTGATTCTCGGCGACGCTCTCCGCGGAGAGCAGCTCGAAGGGCTCCTCGTCCGCAGCCGGTATCTCGATTCGCGGCCAGTCGTACTCGTCCAGCAGCGTTCGCAGCTCCTCGGCGATCCGGGCCACTTGTTTGGTGGTCAGATGCACGGCGTCGCGCCGGAAAAGCTGATCGAGCCGGGACGCGGGAAGCGACCAGAACGGCCCGGCATCGCGCGGTCCGGCCGCGGAGTTCGGCGCACCGATCACGACCGGGGTGACCGCGCTCGCGGCGATGCGCCGTCCGCCGGGAAGCGACAACGCGGCGAACTGTTCGTCGACCTGGCGCAGCACCGCCTGCACCGCCTGCACCGTCTCGGCGTCCGGTGCTGGATCAGCGACAACAATGGCGAACACCCCGACCCGGCCGATCAGGTAAGCATCCGCGGCCGAGGCCGATCCGGTGTGCACCGCGAGCCGCCAGCCTTCCGCGGTGCGCGCGGCCAGCTCGGTGAAGACGGTGCGCTGCAAGGAAGTCAGCCTGGGATACCGCTCCGACACCAGGTTTGCGGCGAGCTGTCGCTTTCGGGCGTGCGAACTGAGCGCCACTGAACCCCTCCCCGAGGTTACTGCTGGTATCCGCAGTATTCCGGAAAGGAATCAAACCCGGGGCGATCGTGATCGCGAATCACTCGAATGGCAGGCGGTCCTATGCCGCGACTGCACGCCGCGAAGCCCACCACTCCTTCGCCGGACCAGCCCCAGCCCACAACGCGAACACCGCCACCACAGCGACCAAAGCCGTCCAATACGCGATCGGCGGTGCCGACTCCGTCTGCTGTTCCCCGAGCAGCCAAGGCCGCAGTTGAGACTGCACCCAGAACGCGCCATACCCGAGCACGGTCACCAAAACCGCCCCCGCCAGCGCAGGTCGCGGGAGCAGGAACGCCACATCGACCGCGAACCCGACGGCCAGCAGGTAGAACGGCACCGTCGACACCGGGAAGCTCAGCGCCAGCAGCAGCGGCCACATCACGCACCGGTACGCGACATACGCGCCGGCCACGGTCAACCCGGCCCAGCGCCGTCCGACGGTCTTGTGCGCCAGCACCAGGATCAGTGCCGAAACCCCGATGCCCCACAGCGGGTACACCCACTCCGGGATCGGCATCGTGAAGTGCACCACCGCGGCCCGGTCGACCGGGTGGCCGATCTGGTTGGCGGCGAAGGAAAGCAGCGACGGCTCCGCCTCGGGTGTGCCGCGTTCCCAGGCACGCAGGCCGAGGATCCCGTACTCCTGCTGGCCGTTCGGGAAGAAGGTGTTCTCCAGGAAGAACGCCCACAGCGCGAGCAGCACTCCGGTGCGGAAGCGGCCCGGCGGGGCCAGCCGCAGCCAGCCGAGCAGGACGCCTGCCTGCATGATGCCCGTGCCGAGGTACAGCATCATGTGCGACGGGCTCCACGCGGTCAGGTCGAGGCCGTTCACGCGGTGGTTGATCACGTCGAGCGGAGCCGCGACCAGGAAAACGATCAGCCCGGCCTGCATGAGCCGCAGCGAGCGCCGGTCGCAGCCGAGGCCGGTGTAGCTGTGGATCGCCACCAGCACGATGATGATCACCGTGCCGACGGTGTTGATCAGGTGCGGCGGGGCGAGGTCGTCGCGCAGCCACTTGAAGTGCCACGACATGTCCCACGACGACCCGACGAGCTTGAACGCGAACGCGGTCAGCCACATGCCGTAGCAGAACCGCAGCACCCACGCCGGGGTCGGCTGTCCCGGGGCGCCGCGGTGCCAGTGCGTCGCGAAGAAAAGCCTGGTCTTGCCCACCGGTCCGCGCGGGACCACGGGGCTGGCGACGCCTTCAACCGCCTTCGTCATAGGCGCCATCATTCCCTGCCGCAAGAGCACGCGGCGGGAGAAGGGGCAAAAACCGGGGTTCACCCCTACGGGTGGCGGACTTGCCCTCGCGCCGCACGGCACGGCAGGGTGTCGGCCCATGATGCCGAAACGAGCCGTCGCCGCCGTGCTGATCGCCGCACTCGTGCTGGCCGGCGGAGGCGTGCTGACCAGCCTGTTCCTCTGACCGAGGGCACCGTGGGCACAATGGCGGCATGACGCACAACCTGCTAGGCCCCGAGCCCACGCTGCTGCCCGAGCACACCGACGCGCAGGCCGCGCTCGACTCCGGGACGGACCCGTCCGCCGTGGCCGCCGAACACCCCGACTACAGCGAAGCCTGGGCCGCGCTCGCCGAACGCGCGCTCGCCGACGGCGAGATCGTCGCCGCGTACGCCTACGCCCGCACCGGCTACCACCGCGGCCTCGACCAGCTCCGCCGCGCCGGCTGGAAGGGCTTCGGCCCGGTGCCGTGGGCACACCGGCCGAACCAGGGTTTCCTGCGCGCGCTCGCCGCGCTCGGCATCGCCGCGGGCCGCATCGGCGAGTCCGAAGAGCACGAGCGTTGCAAGACGTTCCTCGCCGAGTCCGACCCGGCGGCTGCCGAGGCGACCGGCCTGAAGTGACGCGGGCCGCCCGGCGCGCCCAGGAAAACCGGGCGCGACCGGGCCGTCTGCCCACCTTCGGGTGACAGCTTGAGGTGTTCGCATTTGGTGACACCTACAAAGGCGGCCATGCGAGGCACGGCCATGCTCACCCCCCGGATCCGCACCCTCGGCACCGCGCTGCGCGAGGCCCGGATCGACGCCCGTTTCGGACTGCGCGAACTCGCCCGGCGAGTCGGCACCAACCCCGCTCTGGTGTCGAACTGGGAGCTGGGACAACGGGTTCCCGCGCTGGAGGACGTCGCGGGCATCCTCGGCGCGCTCGGTGTCGTGGGTGCGGAGAAACAACGGATCCTGCAACTGGCGCGCGGCACCGCCGAACCGGGCTGGGTCGCCCGCGGCAAGCAGTCCGACCCGGACCACCTCGGCGGGCTGCTCGCCTGCGAACGCGCCGCGACGTCGGTCGTCGAATGGCAGCCGCTCCTCGTGCCGGGGCTGCTGCAGATCCCGGACTACGCGCGAGCGCTGTTCCTCGCCGACGGTTTGCCGGTGAAGGACGCGGAACGCCAGGCGGAGATCCGGATGATGCGCCGGCCGCTGGTGGTCGGTCCCGGTGCGATTCCGTGCGAGGTGCTGCTGGGCGAGGCGGCGTTGCGCAATCCGATCGGCGGGCCCGCGACGATGGCCCGGCAGTTGCGGTTCCTCGCCGATCTGATGGCGACGTCGGCGAAGCTGTCGGTCCGCGTCGTGCCCGCGAGCAACGGGGGGCATCCAGGACTGGCTGGGCGGTTTTGCGTGTACCACGTGGAGGTCGGCGACCCGATCGTCTACTTCGAGCACCAGCACTCGGGGGCCTTCCTCCTCGACGAGGGGAACGACACCTACTGCGAGGTCGCGGACCGGATCCGCGAGATCTCCCTGGACTCCCGCAGGTCGGCTGCGTTCGTGCAGCAGGTCGCGCAGGAATTCCGGGAGATCGCGCAGGGGAAAAAGCCGGAGGAGTCTAGGAATTCGTCCGGCTAGCCGGTACGTCGATCACGCTCTGCAGCAGGTTCTTCGACACCGAGAAGCCGTGCCGCAGGTAGGCCGGGATCGCGCGGTCTGAGGAATGCACGGTCACCCGCTCCAGTCCGAATCCCGCGGCCAGCCGCAAGATCGCCTCGATCAGGAGCCCGCCGACGCCGCTGTCGCGTGCTTCCGGCACCACGTACACGCATTGCACGTCGCCGCAGATCCGCGAAAAGTCGTGCGGCGTCGGCACTCTGGGGGTGAGCGCGAGGAACGCCATCCCGAGCACCTGCTCGTCCCGCACCGCCACCAGACAACGATGCGTTTCGGCGTGTGCTCGAGCCCAGGCGGCGAACTCACGCACAAACTCGGCCCGATCACCTTGCGGCAGCCCATCGCTGTCCTCGACCCACCGCCACCGCAACGCGGCGACGGCGGCGAGTTCGTCGTCGCGGGCTAAGCGGATCCCGGTGACCGGCACAGGTTTCACTCCCGATTTCCCGGATGGTCGCGAAGGAAGGACCCGGCCGGCCGGGGGAGGGTGCCGGCCGGGTCCCAGGTCGTCAGGCGACCGCTGCGAGTTCTCGGGTTGGCGTGACCGAGCCGACGACGCGGTTGCGGCCGCTGTTCTTCGCCGCGTACACGGCTGCGTCGGCCGCGGCCATCACTTCGTCGATGCTCGTCCCGTCCAGCGGGAACGCGGCCACCCCGATCGACGCCGTGCGGTTTTCGATCGCGACCGCTTCGCCTTCGTTCGTCTGCGTCGGGATCACCAGCTCGCTGATCCGCTGCCGGATCCGTTCCGCTGTCACGATCGCGTCTTCCTTCGACGTCGACGGGAGCAGTGCGACGAACTCCTCGCCGCCGAATCGGCCGACGAGGTCGTGCGCCCGGGTTTCCTGTTTCACCACGGCGGCCACGGCTTTGAGGACGTCGTCGCCCGCGAGGTGGCCGTAGGTGTCGTTGATCCGCTTGAAGTGGTCGAGGTCGATCATCAGCGCGCCGAAGCTGCCGTTCTCGCGCTCGGCGCGGGAAATCTCGCGCTGCGCGCCCTCCTGCCAGGTGGTGGCGTTGAGCAGCTGCGTCTTCTGGTCCGTGGTCGCGAGTTCCTCGAGCCGCTTGATCAGCATCGACCGCTGCAGCACGTACAGAGGCAGGATGACCAGCACCGACAGCAGCGGTTCCTGGTTCAGCACCATCACGAGCAGCCCGCCGACGCACAGGGTCGCCAGTTCCAGCAGGTTGTCGTCCATCGTGCCGAGGCACGATTCGGGCGTCGCCTTCGCCGGGTCGGTCAGGTACAGGCCAAGGCCGGTCAATGCGGTGTTGACCAGGAAATAACCGAGCGCGCCCGCCACCACGGTGGTCACGCTGTGGCCGTCCACGAGGTGTCCGGCCAGCGCGGCACCGAAGCCGGACAGGATCATCGTGGTCGCGTTGGCCGCGACGCGGTGCGCTTCACCGGGGCGCGTGCCGTTCCAGCTGCGGAATGCCAGGTAGACGTAGATGATCACGCCGAGGGCGGCCACCAGCTGCGGCGGCACCAGCAGCGCCGCCGGGAGCAGCCACACCGAGGTGACGGTGATGTGCGGGCCCTGGCTCAGCATCCGGCGCTGCCGCTCGATCTGCCGCGTGACCTCGGTCTGCGCGATCGCCAAGCCGGCGAGCATCGCGAGGATGCCGAACTGGCCGAGGCTGACCGGGAACACCAGCGTGCTCACCACGGTGAGCACCGCCGTGACGGCCATGCTCGTCAGCGTGACCGCGACCCACTGCCGCGGCCTTGACCAGATCGACCACCGGGAAACCGCGTCGCGCAGCCCCAGAGCTGAAAATTCCCCCAATGTGACCATTCTTCCCCCCGGGTCTTGCGCGGATCTCCAGTGACACTCGCCTTACGCACAGTTTCAGACCGTTTGCCGCCTGTCCACAAGGGCCTTAGGTGTGTACATTTTTCCCGAACACGCCGGATGAAGGGTGACCAGCGATGCGCAGCAAGGAACAGTGACCGCGTAGCAGCACCGCAAGGTCGCGCAGGTCAGAGCCTCACGCGCGGGGCATGCCGGGGTAGCTAGGCATGTTCAGCGCGTGTGGCTTCCTTCGCTGACCCGTCTTCGGCATGTCCGGAAAAGGTCCGCTGCCACGCGATCGCGAGCGGAATCGTGATCAGCAGGCCGGCCAATCCGAAGATCCCGACGGTCGTCTGGGCGCTCACGTGGTCCGCGATGACCCCGCCGATCAACGGCGTCACGCCCATCGTCGTGGTCAATCCGGTGTTCGACAGGCCCATCGTCTGCGCCCGGCTCTCGTCCGGAACCGCGACCGTCAGCGAGGCCGTCGCCTGCAGCAGCGCGATCGTGCCGAAGCCGCCGGAGATCACGAACAGGATCACCGAGACGATCGGGCCCGGCTGCAGGAAACAGAGCAGCAGCGGGATCGCGGCGAGCGCGGTCAGCGGGCCGATCAGCTTCGGCCGGATCTCGGCGGGGACCCAGCGCGTGTAGACGAACGTGAAGATCACGCTGCCCACCGGGTCGGCGGCGAGCAGGAAGCCGATCATTTCGGACCCGCCGCCCGAGGAGGCGACGTAGGGCGCGGCGATGCCTTCGTACACCGGCATCAGCCCGGCGAGCCACGTGAAGACCATCAAGGACCGCAACGCGCTGGTCGCGAAGGCGACCCTGCCGCCCGCGCTCAGCGAGGAGAAGAACGGCTTGCGTTTTTCGCCGCTGGCAGCAGCGGGGCGGGTCTTCAGTCCGAAGCGGAGGAAGAGCGCCGAGAGCACGAAAGTGCCCGCGTCGAGCACTAGGGCAAGGTGGGCGTCCACCGCGAGCAGCAGCGCGCCACCGCCGGCGAAGCCGAGCAACTGCGCGGACTGGACGGTCATGCTCCGGATGCCCATGCCGACCACGAATCGGTCGCCTTCGAGCACCTGCGGCAGCAACGCCAGCTGAGACGCCTTGAACGGCGGATTCAGCAGCGAAACACAGCCGACGAGCACGCATAGTGCCCAGAACGGCAGTCCGGGAATGGCAACGCACAGAATCAGCACCGCGCGCGTGAGGTCGACGGTGACCATGACCGCCCGGCGCGGGAAACGGTCGGCGAATCCGGTGAGGAAGATGCCGCCCAGCAACGACGGGAAGAACGTGAGCGCGTAGGTGAGGCCGGTCAGCGTCGCCGAACCCGTATTGGCGTAGACCAGGACGGACAGCGCGACCCGGGCCAGCTGGTCACCGGCGATCGACAGCAGTTCGCCGAACCACATCGCGCGGAACTCGGCGACTCCGAACACCTCGCGGAACGTGACCCGGTGCGGTGCTGTCGTCATGCGTGTTCTCCCCGCTGCTGTGCGCGGACTGTGCCGCACTAGTGACCAACGGGTGACCCTAGAACCTCCTGGTCACGGGTCGGTCACACGAAGTGAGTTGTCAAGCTCAGTGTCTCGTGACTGTTGGTGATTCTCTAGGTTCTTTCGCCGGTATCCGACAGGTCACGATCAGTTCGCCACGTGTCCAGACGATAGCGCTCCGCACTCCCCGCCGGGGCCGGATCGATCTTTGTGGTTTGTGACACATCCGTTCAGGTGGCCGTCCGCAGAGTGGAACGTCCGCCGCGGCGTCGTCCAGCCGCGTAGCTTCGCCCGGGTGACCGCTCTCCCGACGTTCACGCTCGCCATCGTGGGCGCCGGACCTCGCGGGGTCGGCGTCCTCGAACGGCTGTCCGCGAACGCCGACGACCTGCTCGGCGACCGGCGCGTCGAAGTCCACCTCATCGACCCGTTCCCGCCCGGCCCCGGCCGCGTGTGGCGGTACGAGCAGTCGCCGCTGCTGCGGATGAACTCGATGCCCGAGGACGTCACCGTGTTCACCGACGACACGGTCCGGATCGATGGTCCGGTGCGGCCGGGTCCGTCGTTGATCGAGTGGGTGCGAAAGGTGCGCGCGGGCACCCTGGAGTACCCGGTGCCGGACGACGTCCGCGCCGAGTTCGAGACGCTCGCGTCCACGGATTTCCCGACCCGGCGGCTGCAGAGCCGGTACCTGGAGTGGTTCTACCGCAAGGTGGTGGCCGAACTGCCGCCCGGCATCACGGTGGTCGAGCATCTCGCCACGGCCGAAAGCATTGGCGACGACGAGACCGTGCGGCTTTCCGACGGCACGACCGTGAGCGCCGATGCCGTAGTGCTGACGGTCGGTCACCTCGACGCGGTCCCCGACTCCCGGGAACGCGAACTGGAGGCGTTCGCCGAGCAGCACGAGCTGTCCTACTACCCCGCCGGCTACACCGCGGACGTCGACTATTCCGCGGTGCCCGCCGGAGAACCGGTGCTAGTGCGCGGTTTCGGGCTAGCGTTCGTGGACCTGATGCTGTTGCTGACGGAGGGTCGCGGCGGCCGGTTCGAGGAACTGCCGTGCGGCGGTCTGCGTTACCGCCCGAGCGGCGCCGAGCCGGTGCTGCACGTCGGTTCCCGGCGCGGGGTGCCGTACCACGCGAAGACCGGCTACCGGTTGCGCGGGAAACCGTTGCAGCTGCCCAGATTCTTCGACCAGCGAGCCATCGACGGGCTGACCGGTCCGCTCGATTTCCGCGCGGACGTGTGGCCGCTGATCGCGAAGGAACTCGCCTGGGCGTACTACACCGAGCTGTTCACCGGACATCCGGACCGCGTGCGCATGGATTTCGCGGTTTTCGCGGACAAATTCGCCGACCTGCCGTGGGGAACGTCCGAAATGGACGCTCTGGTCACGGCTGCGGTGCCCGCTCTGGAGGACCGGCTCGACCTGGAGCGATTGGACCGCCCGTTCGCCGGCCGCCGCTTCGATTCCGGCGAGGAATTCGGGAAAGCGGTGCGGAAATACATCGAGTCCGACCTCGCACGCCGAGCGGACGCGCACCACAGCGCGGACCTCGGCGCGTTCATGGCTCTGTTGTCGGTGATCGGCCAGCTGCCCACGCTGCTCGCGACCGGACGGCTGACCGCGGCGTCGCAAGTGTCCGATATGGACGGCTGGTTCCACGGCTTCTTTTCCTACTACGCAAGTGGTCCGCCGCCGCGTCGTCTCGATGAACTGCTCGCGCTCGAGGACGCTGGCATCGTGTCGTTCCTCGGCGCGGACATCTCGATCGCAGCTGACGAAACCGCCGGAACGTTCGTCGCGTCCAGCGCCAGCCATCCGGACACTGTCGCCGCGCGTACGTTGATCGAGGCGCGGCTGCCGGACGCGAGCGTCCCCCGAGTGTCCGATCCGCTGTTGCGCAGCCTTCGGGACACCGGTGCGCTGGCTGAGGAAACCGTGCCGGATGTCGACGGTGCGACCCTGCCGTCCGGACGGATCGCCACGACGCTCAGCGACTTCCGACTGCTCACTGTGGACGGATCGCCGCATCAGCGGCGGTTCGCGGTGGGCCCGCACACGAGCGTCCGTTCGGCGGGGGCCTTCACGCGTCCGCGCACGAACGCGATCTCGTTCCGGCAGAACGACGCACTGGCAAGAGAAATCCTGCGGCTGGCTAACCCTTGACCGTCGGCGCGATCTGCTGCGCCCATTCCCACGGTGCGGCGGTGTCGCCGGGCAACGAGTTGAAGTACTCCCAGCCGTCGATGCCACCGAAGTCCGAGTACTTCTGGACGAGACTGCTGACGGTGTTCTTCAGCGTCGGCATGTCGACGTAACCGTTGCAGTTAGCGGGATTCGTGACCGTTCCGGCGACGACCTTGCTCGCCGGGACGACGCCGTGGCCGATGATCTGGTCGTAACCCGACGTGTCCGCCAGTGATCCCCAGCCGCAGTAGAACTGGGCGTTGAACCAGGAAATCTGGTCGCCGCGCTCGCGGTAGAGCCGGTCGTAGTCGAGGCCGGAAAGGCCGCCCCCGCCGCTGAGTTCGGTCGCGACCGGCGCGAGGGTGATCAGGAAGTCCGGGCCGAAGTCGCTCCGCAGCGCGTCGATCACCCGGTTCAGCGCGTCGTTCGACATCTGCTCCTCGACGTCGAGGTCGATGCCAGACAGCGAATGGTCGCGGATCAGGTTGCGCAGCAACGGATAGTAAGTGTCGAAGTCCTGCTCGAGACGCTGGAAGCTGCCTTTCGCGGCACCGCCGACGAAGGCGAGCGTGTGCACGCCTTTGCTTCGCATCGTGGCGAGATCAGCCCACATCTGCGTGAACTTGGCGTCCGACGGCGGATCGTCGTTGAGCGTCATGGTTCCGCCGTCGTTGAGGTGCACGGCTCCGACGATCACGTCAGTCACGCCGGTGTCGTGGTCGGTGAGGCCCAACGGGGAGAGGTACGACCCGTTTTGGTGCGTCGTTTGGTAGTAGACAACAACTCTGCGCCCGGTCGCCGCCGTGGCCGGGGCTGCTCCGCAGGCCACCAGGAACACCGCCAGCACCGCCGCCGTGATCTTCCTCATGGTCCGGACCATAGGACGGCGGCGGCGCCCGCGGTAGGGCCGATCGGCTCAGCAGCGGCCCAGCATGTCCGTCAGCGCAGACTTTTCGGCCGAATTCACGGTGAGCTTGAACTTGTACTTGACCGTCACCCACATCTTGGCGTAGGTGCACCAGTATCCGGTGGACGGCGGCTTCCACTGGTCCGGCGACTTGTCGCCCTTTTCCTGGTTCACGTTGTCGGTCACCGCGATCAGTTGCGGGTCGGACAGGTCATTGGCGTAGGCCTGGCGCTGCTCCTGGGTCCAGGACGAGGCACCGGTGCGCCACGCGTCGGCGAGCGGCACCACGTGGTCGATGTCCACATCGGACGGTGAGCTCCAGGTCGCCCCGTCGTACGGCGAGGTCCACTTGCCGGACGTCGGATAGCAATCGGAGCCGACCTGGACGTTCGTGCCGTCACGCTTGAGCACCATCTCGCGCGTGTTGCAGCTGTTGCCCTGGTCGATCCAGTGCGGGAACTTGTCGCGGCTGTAGCCGGTCTGCGAGCCGTCCGGTTTCACCGTGAGACCGGCGAGCTGGCTCTTCGCGGTGTCCGCCGACGGAATGCCCGGCGGGGTGGCGTCGGCGACGCCGACCGTGATCGAGCCGAGCAGCGCGACGCCGGCCAGGACGGTCAAGGAATTGCGAACTGTACGAGTGGTCGGCATCTTGCTGCCTTCCTGGTCAGATGTGGGACTGATTCACCTTTGACCACGAAAGTGGCGTGTGCAACACCGTCAGGTGACAGCAAGCCGACCTTCTGTAAACGGAAGGTCACCGAGAGTCCAAGTTCGCTTGAATCTCGCCCGGTGCCGCCGGGTCAGCCGCGGACCGCGCGGAGGTCGGCCGTGTGCCGGTACCAGGTCCGCCGGGTGATCTCGCGATCCTGCGGGACACCGTCGATGACCAGCGAAGACGTCGGCACGCAGCCGAGCTGGAAGGCGCGGCCGCGATACGTCGCGGACCGTTTGAGGAGCTTGCCGCGGGTGATTCGGGCGGTGACTCCGGAGTCGTCCGGTGCGACCTCAATGCCGGAAACTGAACCGTCGAAAGCCACCTGTTCGTCGCAATACGCTTGGCCCTTGACATCGCGCAGGGTCGCGTGCCCGAGCAGCACGCCGCCGGTGTCGTCGCGGACGAGGGAGATCTCGGCGTCCTCA
The DNA here is from genome assembly GCF_014174495.1 of Amycolatopsis echigonensis. Taxonomy (GTDB): domain Bacteria; phylum Actinomycetota; class Actinomycetes; order Mycobacteriales; family Pseudonocardiaceae; genus Amycolatopsis; species Amycolatopsis echigonensis. The sequence goes on along the minus strand of NZ_JACJHR010000008.1, from coordinate 65,161 downwards.
CCCTTCCAGGCGAGTGCGAACGCCTCGTCCGGGTCCGAAGGCAGCCGCCAGTGCGCGGCGACGCGAGAGCCGGACTCGGCGGCGACGAAACCCACTGACACGCCCGGGAGGAGTTCGCGGCGCATGAGACGCACCACCACGGCGGCGAGGTCGGCGTCGGTGCCCAGCACGACGAGCCGGTCGTGTTCCCCCAGCAAGGGGTCGATTTCCGCCTTGCCGGGACGGGGTCCGGCGTGCACCAGCGGGACGTCGCCGAGCCGCGCGGACAGATCCGCCGAGGCGCCGCAGGCCACCACTATTCCGCGCACTCCGGCGTCCTCCGTTAAAGTCATGCACCGGCATTTACCAGCGCCACCCGTGCCCCCGTCCGGGGTCACTATTCCTATTGCCGAACACCTGGAGTGTCACATGCCGGCCATCGTGCTGATCGGTGCCCAGTGGGGGGACGAGGGCAAGGGCAAGGCCACCGACCTGCTCGGCGACCGCGTCCAGTGGGTCGTCCGCTACCAGGGCGGCAACAACGCGGGCCACACGGTCGTGCTGCCGAACGGCGAGAACTTCGCGCTGCACCTCATCCCGTCGGGGATCCTGACGCCGGGCGTGACCAACGTCATCGGCAACGGCGTGGTCATCGACCCGGGCGTGCTGCTGGACGAGCTGGCCGGTCTCGAGGAGCGCGACGTCGACACCAGCAAGCTGCTGATCTCGGCCGACGCGCACTTGATCATGCCGTACCACGTGGCGATCGACAAAGTCACCGAGCGCTACCTCGGCAGCCGCAAAATCGGCACCACCGGCCGCGGCATCGGGCCGTGCTACCAGGACAAGATCGCCCGCGTCGGCGTCCGCGTCCAGGACCTGCTGGACGAGAAGATCTTCCGGCAGAAGGTCGAAGCCGCCTTGGAGTTCAAGAACCAGGTGCTGGTCAAGGTCTACAACCGCAAGGCGCTCGACGCCGACCAGGTCGCCGACGAGGTGCTCGCGGCGGGCGAGAAGTTCGCGCACCGCATCGCCGACACCCGGCTGCAGCTGAACCAGGCGCTGGAGCGCGGCGAGACGGTGCTGCTGGAAGGCTCGCAGGGCACGCTGCTCGACGTGGACCACGGCACGTACCCGTTCGTCACGTCGTCGAACCCGACGTCCGGCGGCGCGAGCGCGGGCTCGGGCATCGGCCCGGGCCGCATCACGACCGTGCTGGGCATCCTGAAGGCGTACACGACCCGTGTCGGCTCCGGCCCGTTCCCGACCGAACTGGACGACGAGTCCGGCGAGTACCTGCGCAAACAGGGCGGCGAATTCGGCGTCACCACCGGCCGCTCCCGGCGCACCGGCTGGTTCGACGCGGTGATCGCCCGCTACGCGGTGCGGGTCAACGGAATCACCGACTACTTCCTGACCAAGCTGGACGTGCTGTCCGGCCTGGAAAAGGTCCCGGTGTGCGTCGGCTACGAGGTGGACGGCTTCCGCACCTCGGACATGCCGATGACCCAGACCGACGTGCACCACGCGGTCCCGATCTACGAAGAGCTGCCGGGCTGGTTCGAGGACATCTCGCACTGCCGAACGTACGACGAACTGCCTGCCAACGCGCGGGCCTACGTCGAGCGGATCGAGGAACTGTCGGGCGCGCGGGTTTCGGCGATCGGCGTCGGTCCCGGGCGGGAGCAGACGATCGTGCGGCACGAGTTCGCCTGAGTTCTCGGCTTGAGCGGCCAGGCTGGTTTCGTACCGGCCTGGCCGTTTTCGTCAGCGAACCGTTGTGGTGACTGGGGTTTGGTTGCGGAAAAGGTCGAGCACCGGGCAGTGCTCGTCCACCGCGCGGTGGAGTTGTTCGTAGGCTTCGGGTGCGGACGGGCCTTCGAGTTCGACGGACACCCGCACGTCGCTGAAACCTGGCCGGGTCGATTCGTCGAAGCCGAAGAAGCCGTGCCGGTCTAGGTCGCCGTCCACCTTCACGCGCACGGCGTCGAGCGGGATGCCGAGGCGGGCGGCCCAGAACTGGTACGTGATCACCTGGCAGGACCCGAGCGCGGCCAGCGCGTATTCGACCGGGTTCGCTGCCTGGTCGGTGCCGCCGAGCGCGGGCGGCTCGTCGACGGTGAACGCGTGGTCGCGCACGCGAACGTCCACCACGGTCGCGGTGTTGGCGGCCAGCTCGTGGTCGACGCTGAACGACACCGCCGCGTTGTGCCGGTCTGTCTGCACGGCTTGGCGGGTGCCGTCGATGACGTCGGTCAGGGACATCCGTCCTCCTGGAGTCGTCGGGCGTCCAGGGTGCGGGTCTGCCGGGGCGTCGGGCAGGGTCTCTCGTCGGCTGTGAACGCGGCTGACACAAAGATGCGCGCTTGTTTCGGCTGGTGAGAAACCGGTGGTACGCCTGAATACTTGAAGACATGAGCGTCGGACTGACTTTGCCCACCCTGCCGCGGGCGCACATCGCGGTGACCGAATTGCTGGACCAGGCACGCGAGGCCGAGGAGGCTGGTGCGGCGTCGATCTGGTTCGCCCAATTGCCCTTGAGCCACGACGCGCTGGTGGCGGCCGCGTTGGCCGGACAGGTGACCTCTCGGGTCGAAATCGGCACTTCCGTCGTGCCGATTTACCCGCGGCACCCGCTGGCGCTGGCGTCCGCCGCGCGCACGGCGAGCGAGGCGTCCGGCGGGCGGTTCACACTCGGCATCGGTCTTGGCGCCAAGAACTTCCTCGAACCGGTCTATGGCACGCCGTACCCGCCGCCGGTGCGGCACCTGCGGGAGTACCTGACCGTGTTGCGCGCAGTGTTCGCTGGGGAACAAGTCGACTTCGCTGGCTCGACGGTGGAGGCGCATCTGACGGAGCCCGCGCCGGCGGTGCCGATTTCGGTGCTCGTCGCCGCGATGGGGCCGCAGGCGTTGCGCGTCACCGGTGAACTGGCCGACGGCACGTTGCCGTATCTGGCCAGCCCGCAGGCTCTCTCGAACCTGATCGTGCCCGGGATCGGTCCTGGCAAGCGAGTGGTCGCCGCCGTTCCAGCCGTGGTGACCAGTGACGTTGATGCGGTGCGCGAACTCGCGGCACGGGAACTCGGTTTCTACGGTTCGATCCCGTCGTACCAACGGGTGCTTGCGGCAGGTGGCGTCGAAAACGCGGCGGACCTGGTGCTGATCGGCGACGAGGAGACGGTCGCCGCCGGCGTGCAGCGCTACTTCGACGCTGGCGCGACCGACGTGTTGCTCACCCAGACCGCCCTGCACACCGACGAGGACCGGCGGCGCACCTGGCGGCTGACGGGCGAACTCAACTCATCCGGTTCGTAAGGGTTGTCGTCACGGACATTTCCTCCAGGTCGAGTTCGCGCAGAACCTTCTGCAGGACGTCGTCGTCAAGGCGGCCGGCGCGGTTCTCCTCGATCATCGCCGCACGCTGGGTGATGAGGAGTTCCCGCCGCGCCTTGGCGAACTGCGCCTGCGGGCTGTCGCGGCGCTCCTCGCCGGACAGCGTGATCGCGGCCTGCGCGAACCGGTACCGGGTGTCCACGACGCGTTCCAGCCGTTGCTCGAGCCGCTTCATCTTCTCCGGCTCCATGTCTAATGTGGACAGTTGGTCGCGGACAAGCTCGTGCAGCCGCTCGTGCGCGGCTTTTTGCGCGACCTTGCGCGCGGCCAGCTCTTCGGCCTGGTCGCGGGCATCCTCGTCCGGGTCTTGGACTTTGAGCAGCCGGATCAGCGGTGGCAGCGTGAGGCCTTGGATCAGCACGGTCCCGACCGCGACGGCGAACGCGAACAGCTGGATCTCGGCGCGACCAGGAGTGTCCGCGGGCACGCCGGACGCGGCGGCGATGGTGACGACACCGCGCATGCCGGTCCAGGAGATCACCGCCAGCGACCGCCAGGGCGGCGGATCATGCTTGGTGCGCCGGAGAAGTTGCAGTGACCGGGGCAGGTAGCTGGACAGGAAGACCGCGGGTATCCGCACGAACATCGTAGCGAGCAACACGATGATCGCGGACAACGCGAGCGTCCCGTTGTCCCGCGCGGCATGCTGCGCCCCGTCGAGCACGAACGGCAGTTGCAGCGCCATCAACGCGAACACCAGTGCCTCGAGCATGACGTCGATCGACGCCCAGACAGATCGGTCCTGCACCCGCGTCGCCGGCGATGCGCGCAACGACCGGTGCCCGAGGAACAGCCCCGCCGTGACGACTGCCAGCACGCCGCTCCCGCTGAACTCTGAGCCGAACGGATGCAGATGTTCCGCGGTGACGTACGCCGCGAACGGCACCACGATCCCGAACGCCGATTCGAGCAGCGGATCGTCCAGCCTCGTGCGGATCAGCTCGACGACCCCGCCCGCGACCAGTCCGACGAGGACGCCGACCACCGTCGCGACGGCGAAGACCGCGAACCCGTGCCCGAGCGATCCCGCCGTCCCGGCCACCGCCGCGAGCGCGACCTTGTACAGCGTGAGTGCGGCCGCGTCGTTGACCAGGCTCTCGCCGGTGAGCACCGTCATCACGCCCCGGGGCAACCCCAGCCGCCGTCCGATCGCGACAGCAGTGACCGCGTCCGGCGGAGACACGACCGCCCCGAGCACCAGCGCTGAGGCCCACGGCAAATCGGGCAGCAGCAGGTGCACGACGAACGCGATCACGAACGCGGTGGCCACCACGAGCAGCACGCCGAGCGTGATGATCGGCCTCAAGTTCGCACGAAAGTGGGCGATCGAACTCTCCAGCGACGTCGAGTACAGCAACGGCGGCAGCACGACAGTCAGGATCAGTTCGGGTTCCAGCTCGACCCGCGGAACGCCGGGAATCAACGCGACCCCCAGCGCGACCACCACGATGAGCAGCGGCGCGGACAGGTTGAACCGCCGGGCGATCGCAGTCAGCCCGAGCGACCCGGCGAGCACGCCGACCAGCGTCAAGGTCTCCATGCTTCGCATCTTGACTCATGGGTCGGAGGAGGCACGGATGGTGTGGGTTCGTGTCGGGACTCCCTTCGGGACGAGGTGGACGGGTGGGTTGCGGGCGGAGGGCGGCTTGTTGGTGGGCTTCGTGAGGCGTTGGTGAGCGGGTCCTTTCGGGTCAGCGGTATCGGGCTCGGCGGCGGTTGGCGGATGGTGATGGGCGGAGGCGGATCGACGCGGGCATCGCGCCCCGCCGTTCGGGGGGCAGCACCTGCGGCCTGGTGGCCGGGTCGGGTGGCGACCCGGCATCGACGCGGTGGCTTGGCGGACGGCGACGGCCAGGAAGCGTCGCGCCCGGGTGGGTCACGGGGTGGACGGGACAGCCGCCTTGCATTGAGGCGGAAACCGTGGGCGGCGCGAACGTCGGAATGGTTGGTCGTAGTGAGTCAAGCCGCCCGGCGACACCGCAAGTAGCGGTTGACCGTGGGCAAAACGGCTCTGCCGAGGCAGTCGCGGGCAGGCGACGGCGGGCGAGCCCAGCGATGCTGTGGCAGCCGGTCCGCCTCGCCGCGGATGAACCGGTCGGGCGACGCGGTCGGCACACGGCGGTTCGGCGAGCGGCCGACCAGACTCCCGTTCGCAGGCTCCGATCAGGCGCTCGGCGGAGCGATGTCGGACCGGACGACGCCGCTGGACCGTGCGATGCCGGACGGCGCGCCGCTGGACTGAACGCCGCTAGACGGCACGCTGCCAGACCGTGCGATGCCAGACGGCACACCGCCGGACCGTGCGACGCCGGACGGCGCGCCGCTGGACCGAACGCCGCTAGACGGCACGCTGCCAGACCGTGCGATGCCAGACGGCACACCGCCGGACCGTGCGATGCCAGACGGCACGCTGCCAGACCGTGCGATGCCAGACGGCACGCTGCGGGGCCAAGCGAAGCCGGGCAGACCGGCACCAGGCGAAGGGACGCCAGGCGAAGCGACGCAGGGTGGAGAACGGTCGGCAGTCTCGAGAACTCGCGGGACTAGCCGAGCTCCTTCAGTTCCTTTTCCACGGCGGCCAATTCCTCCGCCGAGCCCTGCACCTTCGGGCCGGTGAACCACTTCCGCGCGGACAAGACCCACCACAGGGCCGCTCCTCCCAGCACCACCAGGAAGGCGATCGGCGTGTAGTTGAACGTGTCGACCGTGATGGGACTTGCTTGCGGCAGCATGAAGAGCACGAAGATCACCACGACCCACGCCGTCGCGACGATGCCGATCGGTTTGCCCCAGCGGCCCAGGTTCCACGGGCCTTTCTCGAAGCTGTCGCCGCGGCGGACGCGGAGGAAGACCGGGATCACGTACGCGACGTACAGGCCCACTGTCGCGATCGAGGTGACTGCCGCGTAAGCCGTCGCGCTCCACAGGTACGGCAACGCCAGCACCAGTGCGCCACCGGCCGCGAGCCATACTGCGTTGGTCGGGGTTTGGGTTCGTTTGTTGATGTTGTGCCAGATCTTCGAACCCGGGATCGCGCCGTCGCGGGCGAAGGCGTAGATCATGCGGGAGTTCGCGGTCACTGACGCCATGCCGCAGAACAACTGTGCGCCGATGCAGATCAGGAGCAGGAATTTGCCGGTCACGGCTCCGGTCGCGTCGATGAAGATCTGTGCCGGCGGAACACCCGTGGCCGAATTGACGGCTCCGTCGTAGTCCTGGATCGCGAACGTCAGGCCGATCAACAGGATCCAGCCCGCGACCAGCGACACGAGGATCGAGTTGATGATTCCGCGCGGTCCCGCTTTCGCGGCGTTCTTGGTTTCCTCCGTCATGTGCGCCGAGGCGTCGTAGCCGGTGAGGGTGTACTGCGCCAGCAGCAAACCCAGCAAGAACACATACGGCGCGGAACCCCAGCCGGTCTGGTTCACGAAGCTGCCGAACACGAACGACGCTTCCTGATGCTTCGCCGGCACGAACACGAGCACGCCCACGATCACCAGCACGCCCAGCAGATGCCACCACACGCTGACGCTGTTCAGCACCGCCACCACTCGCACGCCGAAGGTGTTCAGCGCCCCGTGCACGACGAGAATGACGGCCAGCAGCAAAATCGTGTGCCCCGGCGTCGCGCTGAAGCCCCACTGCAGATCGAGGAACGCGTTCAGGAAGAGCGCGGCTCCGAAGTCGATGCCAGCGGTGACCGCGATCTGCCCGATCAGGTTGAACCAGCCGGTGAACCACGACCACGCCGGGCCGTTGCGGGTCGCCAGCTTCGCCGCCCAGTAGTAGAGCCCGCCCGCGGTCGGGTAGCTCGAGCACACTTCCGCCATGCCCAGCCCGACCAGCACCACGAACAGCCCGACCAGCGGCCAGCCCCAGATCATCGCCGCCGGGCCGCCGGTCTTCATGCCGAAGCCGTACAGCGTGAGGCAGCCGGACAGGATCGAGATGATCGTGAACGACACGGCGAAGTTGGAGAACGCCGACATCGTGCGTTTGAGTTCCTGCGCGTAGCCGAGCGCGTGCAGGCGAGCGCTGTCTTCGTCGGGTTGGCCGGTCTGCTGGTCGGAGACATCCATCGGGCACCCACCTGAAAGGTATGCGGACAGACCATTGAGAGTGGGCAGAAGTTAGCCCTCTCCGTTCGCGGGTGTCAAGGTTTCGCTGGTAGCTGGGCAAAAGCTCCTCCGAACGGCGCAGGGCGGTCCGGGTTTCGGTGATCATCATGAACCCAGTATGTCGAACTGATGTTCGAGAAAGCATCACTCGAACCGGTCATCTGTGGGTGGGTGAGCACGCAGGCCATGATTCGCCGGTGAACGCCGAAGACTTGGTGGCGATTGAACTCGCTGAGGACGAGCGCGAGGTGCTGCGGTGCGGGCTGGCTGAATGGGGCGGACCAGCGCACTGCAGCGAGGCGCTCGCGGTCGCGATGGACTTTCGGAGCGTGGCTGATCTGCACGAGGAGAGGCTCCGGCTGCGAGCGGCGCTCGTCGCTGGTGATCCGCTGAGTCTTCGGGACTGGCGGCGGCTGGTGGCAGCTACCGAAATCGTGTTCGCCAGCGACGGGTTCGGGTCCGGGATGGATTGGCCGATTACGACCGGGTTCTCGGATGAGGAGACGATCAAGATCCTGCGGCGATTGCAACGGACTGTCGCCCGCGCGCTCCGCGGAGCACTCCATCGTCACGATGATTGAGCATCTCGTCCTGGGCGGCACGACGATGCCGACGGGCAGCCTGTCCACCGTTCCCGGTGTGAAAGGCCCGCCGGTGAACACGAACGTCACCGGCGGGCCGAGAAGAAACCTAAGCCTGCAAACGAAAATCAGCGACCAGTGAAGTCCCGCACCGACTCCAGCGCGGTGTCCGGCTGGTCGGCGAAGAACCCGTCGACCCCGGCCTTCAGGAACGCCGCTTCCTCCGCGAACACGTTGCCGAACGCACTCGGGCTTGCCGAGGAGCGCAGGTTCGCCGGAAGGAACGGGTTTTCGTTGCGGAAGGTGTAGGGCTGCACTTCAAGCCCGGCGCGGTGCGCGTCGGCGATCAGCGTGGTCGGCTTGCCGAGGTTGTCCTGCGCGTCCCGCGGGATGACCTGCCCCTTCTCTGGGCCGAGGTACTTCGCGTACTTCGCGATCTCGCGCAGACCGGCGGGCGTGACCAGGTCGGCGTAGGTGCGCTTGTCGCCCTTCGCGACGAAGTCCGCCGGAGCGCCCTTCGCCTCCGTCAGCTGCAGCAGCGGCACCCGCACCTGCTTGTGCAGCGCCTGCAGGTTCGACACCTCGAACGACTGGATGATCACCGGCGCGTTCGGCCGGTTCAGGCCGTTGCGGTCGAGGATCGACACCAGCTTCGGCTCGGTCGGGTTGCCGATCGACGAGAAGTAGGTCGAGTGCTTGACCTCCGGGTAGGTGCCCAGCGTCCGGTGCAGCTCGCGGCCGAGCCGCTGGGTCAGGTCGAGCACCTCCTGGTACGTCGCGATCCGGTAGCGGCCGTCGTAGAGCTGGTTGTTCGGCCGGTTCTGCGGGATCCGCTCCTTGGCGTAGAGCGTCTTCAGCTCGGCGAGCGTGAAGTCCTCGGTGAACCAGCCGGTCATCGTGGTTCCGTCGATGACCTTCGTCGTCTTGCGCGAGGCGAACTCCGGATGGGCCGCGACGTCGGTGGTGCCGCCGATCTCCGGCTCGTGCCGGGCGACGAGCTGGCCGTCCTTGGTCGGCACCAGGTCGACGTCGACGTAGTCCACGCCCATCCGGTAGGCGAGTTCGTACGACGCGAGCGTGTGCTCCGGGCGGTAGCCGGGCGCGCCCCGGTGTCCGACGATCACCGGGTCATCGTGCCGGGGACCGTGCGCGGCCGCACCCGCGGCCGTCTCCTCGCTCGCGGCGGCCGGGCCGATCGCGAGGCCGGCGACGCCGAGCAGGGCCAGGCCGGACAGGGCGAGCACGCCGAGGCGTTTGCGCTTCATGGGGGACCTTTCTCTACCGGGCGATCCGCAGCTCGCCACGACTACCGCGTCACCCTCACCGCCGCAAGCGTCGGGCGCACGGCACCAGCCGGACGAGCGGTTGACAACCGGGTAAACGGTCGATGGCACCCGAATCCGGACAACCTTCGCGCCAGGCTGAGCGCGCACCGGACCAGTCGCGCGTCTGGTCCAGGCCGGGGTCGCGGACGGCGCGCTGCCGCCGCGCGACACGCACCGTTACGCTGTCCCGCGTGCGCGTACTGGTAATCGGCTCCGGCGCTCGGGAGCATGCACTCGTCCTCGCGGTGGCAGGCGACCCCGCGGTCACGGCGCTCGCTTGCGCCCCCGGCAATGCCGGCACGACTGCGGTCGCGGAGCAGCTCGGGGTCGAGCTCGCCGAGCCGGAGGCCGTAGCGGCCCTGGCCAAGGAGTGGAAGGCCGACCTCGTCGTGATCGGGCCGGAGGTGCCGCTCGTCGCGGGCGTCGCCGACGCGGTGCGCGAAGCCGGCATCGCCTGCTTCGGACCGTCTGCCGCAGCTGCGCGCATCGAGGGGTCGAAGGCGTTCGCGAAAGACGTCATGGCGGCCGCGAAGGTGCCGACGGCTCGCAGCGAGGTTGTCGACACTCCCGCGCGCCTCGACGCCGCGCTTCAGCGCTTCGGGCCCACCTGGGTCGTGAAGGACGACGGTCTCGCCGCGGGCAAGGGCGTGGTCGTGACGCAGGACGTCGAGGTCGCGCGCAAGCACGCGCTGATGCTGCTCGACGGCGGGCACCCGGTCCTCTTGGAGTCCTTTTTGGACGGTCCGGAGGCGTCGCTGTTCTGCTTCGTCGACGGCCGCACCGTGGTGCCGATGCTGCCCGCGCAGGACTTCAAGCGCGTCGGAGACGGCGACACCGGCCCGAACACCGGCGGCATGGGTGCCTACGCGCCGCTGCCGTGGGCGCCCGCCGACCTGGTGGACGACGTCGTCGCGCGAGTCGTGCAGCCGGTGGTGGACGAACTCGCCGACCGGGGCTGCCCGTTCTCCGGCCTGCTGTACGCCGGCCTCGCGCTCACCTCGGAAGGCCCGCAGGTGATCGAGTTCAACTGCCGCTTCGGCGACCCCGAGACGCAGGTTGTGCTGGCGCTGCTGCGTACGCCGCTGCTGTCCGTGCTGAACGCGACGGCCACTGGGAAGCTCGCTGAGCTGCCGCCGCTGGAGTGGTCGGGCGGGGCTGCGGTCACCGTCGTGATCGCCGCGGACGGGTACCCGGGCAAGCCGCGCACTGGTGACGTCATCACCGGCGGAGAGATCGAAGGCGTGCTTCACGCGGGTACGCGGCGTCGCGACGACGGTGCGGTGATCTCGGCCGGCGGACGCGTGCTGTCGGTTGTCGGCACTGGTAAGACGCTTAAGGCGGCGCGTAAGCACGCGTACGAGACTGTTGAGCGCGTACACCTCGCTGGCTCGCACCATCGCACCGACATCGCACTGCGCGCGGCCAACGGGGAAGTAACCGCACCCGCCTGAGCGGCTTCTCCACGAAGTTCGCCACGGGTTCACGCGCCGGTTGGTAGCCTCGAAACGGGTCCGTACGGTCACCGTCCGTATCACGGGAGGGGTTAGCGCATGCCGGGAAGCACACCGCTCACCGACCTGGCTTCGTCGGTACCGGCAGCGCCGGGCGTGGCGGACATCGTCGTTGAGCCGGCGAAGCTGCTCGAGGTCGCGCGGGTGGTCGACGAGCAGGTCAGTGCGCTCGAAGACAAGCTCCTCACGCGGCTGGGCGAGCTGCGCGTCGACACTCCTTCGTCGGACACGGTGAGCGTGAACGCCATGGCCGCGTGGAACACCGTTGTCGCGGAAGGCGATCAGTCGTACGCCGCGCAGGTGCGCGCGTACGTCGCCAATCTGCACAAGCTTGTCGGACAGTTGCGCGAAGCAGCGAAGACGTACGAGGCCAGCGACGCGGACAAGGCCGCGGCGTTCGGGGACCGCGGTGCGCACGGCATCCACTAAGCCAGTTCTCGCCGTCGTCGCGGTGCTCGGCGTCGCGGGCTGCTCGTCGGGCGAGCAAGGCACCGCGTACCCCGTAGAGCCCGCGATGAGCTCCCTGGCGCAGCAGACGAAAGCGGCCGCATTGCCGCCGCGGCCGTCGGACTTGCCGGTCGCCGGGACCGATCCGTGCGATCTGCTCGGGCAGGCGCAGCTCGACCTGCTGAAGGTCACGAGCGTGCCGCGCAAGGCCGCCGAGGCGAAGGACGGGCCCACCTGCGTGTTCGACTCGGACAAGACCGAGCCGTTCCACGCGCTGCACCTGCGGATCGTCAGCGCGGACGTGCAGGAGTGGCTCACCGGATCGCGGCGCAAGAACAGCATGACCACCGCGCCGACCAGCGTCGAGGGCTATCCGGCGATCACGAACTACCGCGCGGCGGGCACGCCTGCCGACTGCGAGGTGCTCGTCGGCGTCGCCGCGGGACAGACCATCGCGGCACAGGAGTTCGCGGTCACCGCGGGCGCGTTCAGCCAGCCGCAGTTGTGCGACATCGCCACCCAGGCCGCCGGCCTGGCCGTGCAGGGCCTGAAGAACCGGACCTAGGGAGGGCGCGTGGAGATCTCCGAACTCGCGGGCAGGATCCGCGACCACCGTTTCGACGGGTGGACCGACACCGCCATCGCCGACGAGATCGAGAAGTTCGGCACCGGCGACGGAATCGCCAGCATCGCCACCGCGGTCGAGGCGTTGCGGGAAATCGCGACCGCGCTCGCGAGCACCGACCACACGTTGCGCGATCAGCTGGCGAAGCTGGGTGTCGAATGGCAGAGCCAGGCGGGCGGACAGGCCGGGCAGGTGCTGTCCGACCAGGCGGGCTTCTCGCAGGACGCGATGCAGAAGGTCGCGCACACCGCGGAAATGCTTTTCGCGCAAGGGGAAGCGTTCAACCGCACCAAGTACAAGCTGCCCGATCCGGCCGCGGTGCGCAAAGGCGCGGAGAGCCTCACTCTCGTCGATTCGGTGGCGAGCTTCCTCGGATTCGAGACTGATCACGCGGCTCAGGTGCAGGCCGCGGACAACGCGCGCGGCCAAGCGGTCGAGGCGTTGAACGCCTATGCCCAGCAGAGCGGGGAAAACCTGCTGTCCACCGAACCGCTGAGCCAGCCGCAGTCGCTGACGATGGTCCAGCCCGGCAGCGGGCCGAGCCCGGTCGACCGCGCGGCCGCGGCGGTCGACGTGACACCGGACGGCCAGGTGCGGCCGGCCGCGGCGTCGGTGAAGTCGGAGTACGTTCCCCCGCCGCCGCCTCCTGCTCCGGTTGCGGATCCGCCGACGCCTGCTTACGGCACGCCCTCGCCAGCACCGGCGGCTCGGCCAGCTGCGCCGGTGGTCGCGGCCAGTTACGTGCCGCCGTCTTCGCCTCCTCCGCCGTCGGGTTGGGAGAAGGCACCGGGGAGCACGCCTCGGGTCAGCGAGCCGGGATTGCCTGGTGCGCCTCGGTCGGTCGGTTCCACCGGCGGGCCGGGAAGTTCTGGTGTGCCAAGCACTTCGGGTGGTTCGCGGGTTCCTGGCGGAATGCGGCCCGGGGAGTCCGGGTCGTTTCTGCCGACTGGTCCGCGTGGGACTGGCAGCGGATCCGAAAGCGGTCCGGCTAACCGCGGAACCGTGGGCAGTTCGGAAAGTTTCGGTGGGACCAGCGGATCCGGGCGTTCCGCGGTCGGCGGTGGCTCGGCGGGAAATCCCGGCGGTGCCGCGGGCGGCAGCGGTGGCGGTCACGAAAACCAAGCGCTGCAACGAGGTCGACTGGTCGGCAGTGTCCCGCAGACGCCGCCGGCCCCCGCCGCCGAAACCCCCGGCAATGCCCCGGTCCTGCGCGGAGGAGGAGCGTCGCCCGGAGAAATCGGGGCAGGCGCTGCCGCTTTGGGCGCGGGAGTGGCCGGTGGCGCGCTTTCCGGAGACCGCGAACGGCAAGGCCGCGCACCGGAAGGTCAGCAGAAAGGTCTGGTCCGGCCGTTGCCGGTCGACGAGCTTCCCGAGGAAGAAGCCGTCGCACTGCGGAAAGCCGAGCAGATCGCGCCGAAATCGGGCGGCGGTGACGCCAAATTCCTCTCCGAAGCCGCTCCGCAGGAAAGCGACGACGAGCACGTGCGCCGATTCGGCGTTGACGACAAGGATCTGTTCGCCGACGGCCGGATGGTGACGCGCGACGTCCTCGGCGACGGCACGGGAGACGTGCGCCGGCCGTGAACCTGGTACTGACCGCCCTCGAATTCGATGTGCTGTGGGAATCGCTGGACCTGGGCGGGCGTCCGGCCGCGCTCGCGGTTCCGTCGCCGGGGCGCACGCACACCGAACGGGCCGAACTGATCGAGTCCGTCTGGGATTCGCTGGCGCAGCGACGGCTGGCGCGCGGCCGCCGTCCTTCTGGGACGGTGCTCGACCAGCTGCATTTGCTGGCGCGCCCGAGGGAAGCGGTGGACGTCTGGGTGTGGGCGGACCGCGAGATCCACGGCCGGGCGGTGAGCCGGGGCAGCCAAGCCGTGCTCGCCGTGGTCGACCGGGACGAGGTGTGGCTGATTCCCGCCGACGCCAGCGCGCTCGCCGACGCCGTGGTGTCGGTCGCCGGATCGCTCGACCCGGGCGTCGGCCAGTCGGTCTCGGTACCGCACAGCACGCTCGTCGCCGCCGACGCGGCTGCTGCTGGTGATCCGAAAGCGCTGGTCACGGCCTTGGAGGACCGGGGCGTGGCGTTGTGGGAAGCGCAGGAGCTGGCGGGCATGCTGATGGGTCAGGCCGCCCGCGGCCAGTTCTGCGCGGAACGCGTGCTGCGGGACGGAACGGTGCGCCGGTCACCGCACGTGGCGGCGTTTTACGACACCGATTCCGGGCGGTATCTGTTCCAACTCACCGACGATTCGGACGGCCACACCTGGGCGACGGTAAGCCCGGCGGACAACGCGGTGCTGGCGGAGCGGGTGCGGGAGTTGCAGGCCGCGATTTGACGCCTTGAGGCAGACCGTTTTCTCCCGTTTTGACCTTGCTCTAACCCGGTTCGGGGGTTCGCGGCCGGAAGTCGCGAAGAACTGCACACGGCACGCGTCCGAAGTCTTAGAGTAAACACGGGAACCGACCTGGGGAGCGGAACGTCCGAACTGGTCGGGAAGCGAGTGTCGCGAAGGGGATGACGAACGGTGCCTGTCTACGACCCGGATTCCATGGCCATTGCCGCCAGGAACGTGGAGAAGCTGAAGGACGAGTTCGAAAAGTCCAAGAAGCACCTCACCGGCGTTGACGACGAGCCGGAGAGCCCGTTCGGCACGATGGGCGGCTCGAAGGACGTGCACAGTGCGGTCGGCACGTTCAAACAGGGCGTGCACAGCGAGTTCGACGCGGCCGGGAAGCTGATGGAGGCGACCGGCTTCATCCTTCGCAAGGCCGCGGGGCTGATCCAGGAGACCGATCAGGTCCACAAGACCGACCTGACTGTGCACGAAGACCGCTGAGCAGGCACGAGGGGGCAAGAGCATGGCGCTGATCGACTATCCGCCGAACTGGCAGGGCGTTGTCGACAAGGCCCAGAAGGTCGACAAGATCAACCCGGACGCGATCAGCAAAGCCGGGCAGCAGTTCAGCGAGGCTGCGAAGCGAGCAGGCGACCACAGCGCCGCGCTGAACAATTCCGCGAAGTCGTTGTCAGGCGGAGTGTGGGAAGGTCCGGCGGCAGACGCCTTCGTCGACTACGTCACGCAGATCACCAAAGCGGGCGACAAGGTGCAGGGGCACCTCGACGACGTCGGCAAGGACCTGACCCAGCTGTCGAGCGACCTCGGCGGGATCAAGAGCAAGGTCACCGAGGCCTTCAACACCGCCAAGGGGAAGATCGACAACCGCATCAAGGTCGAGTCGGAGAAAGCGCAGAAGGCGCAGGCGGCCGAGGCGGCGTATGCCAACGACAAGTCGGACAAGAAGGGCCCGCCGCCCAGCCCGACGTCGCAGTCGATCATCGACGCCGCGAACAGGGACAACCAAGCGGACGCCACGAACGCCGAGCAGACCATCGACCCGCTGCTGAACCAAGCCGACGACATGGTCAAGAAGTCGCAGCAGTTGATGCAGACCCAGATCACCGGCGGCTACTCGGAGGTCCCGCTCCCCAACTCGGACGGCACCGTGCCGCAGAGCACCGGCGGCCTGCACACCGGACACGGCGGCGGTGGCGGCGGCGGGGGCGGTCACCACGGCGGCGGTGGCGGGGGCGCCAGCGGTGGCGGCGGCGGTCTCGGCCCCAGCGGCGGTCCGCCCTCCTCTCCTCCGCCCGGCAACGTCCAGCAGTGGATCCAGGAAGCGATCAAGGAGCTGCAGGCCGCGGGCGTGAACGTGACCGACGCGGACATCAAGAACATCTGGGCGATCATCCAGCACGAGTCCGGCGGCAATCCGAACGCGATCAACAACTGGGATTCGAACGCCGCGGCCGGGCATCCTTCCAAGGGCCTGATGCAGTGCATCGACTCGACGTTCAACGCGCACAAGCTGCCCGGGCACGACAACATCTACAACCCGGTCGACAACATCATCGCTGGCGTGCGGTACTCGATCGACCGGTACGGCTCGCTCGGCAACGTGCCGGGCATCCAGTCGATGGCCCACGGCGGCGCGTACCAAGGCTACTGACGCCACGCCACGCCCCGCGCGCGGGCTCGCCGGTTAGCCTGGCCGCATGGTCGACATCGGTGCTTTCGGCGAGCCCGCGTTGCGGGCAGGCGTGCCTCCTTTCCACGTGATGGACGTGCTGTCCGCGGCGCAGGCGCGGCAGCGCAGCCACGGCGACCTGATTTCGCTGGCCGCCGGGCAACCCTCCGTGCCCGCTCCGGCGGCGGTGCTCAGAGCAGCTCAGGAAGCGCTCCAACAGCACACCCTCGGCTACACCGAACAGCTCGGCATCCCTGAGCTGCGCGAAGCCGTCGCGGGGCATTACCGGCGCACCTACGACATCGACGTGACCGCGTCCGACGTCGTGATGACCACCGGCTCGTCCGGCGGGTTCCTGCTGTCGTTCCTCAGCGCGTTCGACCCCGGCGCGCGGGTCGCGATGGCCCGGCCCGGTTACCCGGCGTACCGGAATCTGCTGAGCGTCCTCGGCTGCGAGGTCGTCGAGTTCGCGACCACCGCCGAGACCAATTTCCAGCCGACCGTCGAGCAGCTCGACCAGCTCGGGCCGATCGACGGGCTCATCGTCGCGAGTCCCAGCAACCCCACCGGGACCGTGCTGCCGCCGGGCGAGCTGGCCGCGATCTCCGGCTGGTGCGCCTCGCACGGCGTGCAGCTGATCAGCGACGAGATCTACCACGGCATCTCGTACGGCGAGCAGCTCGATTGCGCCTGGCAGTACGGCCGGGAAGCGTTGGTGCTCGGGTCGTTCTCGAAGTACTTCGCGATGACCGGCTGGCGGCTCGGCTGGATGCTGGTGCCGCAACGGCTGCACCGCGCGGTCGACGTCCTCACCGGCAACTTCACCATCTGCCCGCCGGCGGTTTCGCAGTACGCGGCGGTTGCGGCGTTCACGCCGGAGTCGTACGCCGAAGCGGACGCGCACGTCGAGCATTACCGGCGCAACCGCGACCTGCTCTTCGCCGGCCTGCGCGAGATCGGCCTCGACAAGCTCGCTCCGGCCGACGGCGCGTTCTACGCCTACGCCGACGTCTCCGACCACACCACCGACAGCCTGAGCTGGTGCCAGCGGCTGCTCGCCGACACCGGCCTCGCGATCACCCCGGGAATCGACTTCGACCCGGTCGACGGCGGCCGTTACGTGCGGTTTTCCTTCGCGGGCGCGAGCGAGGACGTGACCGAGGGGCTGCGCCGGCTGGGCGGCTGGCTGGGGTGAATCCGGTCAGGGGGAACCCGGAGATACCCCTGAACGTTGGCCTGAACGAGAGAGTTTCCGTCGTACGGATGGCACGCTGGAGGGCACCGGGCCGACGTGGCGCGGAAACGGCATCGGAGGAGCCATGTTCTGGAAGATCGTCGGAGCGCTCATCGTCGCCTGGATCGCCTTCATGGTGCTCGGGTCAGTGATCGGCTTCGTGTTCAAGGCCGTGCTGTGGATCGGCATCATCGGCGGGGTGCTGTTCCTGGGCACCGCGGCCTACGGGGCGATCACCGGGAAGAAGCAGTCGAAGCGGATCACCCGCTGACCGGCGCCGAGCCATACTGAGCACACCGCGGCTCCCGCACCGAGGAAGTGCGGGAGCCGTTTCGATGCTCAGGCCAGTGCCGCGAGGGCGGCCTCGGCTCCGTCCCACAGGTGCGCGCGGATTCCGACCGCTCGGGCACCGTCGACGTTGACCTGGCGGTCGTCGAAGAACAGGCACTCGTCCGGTTTCGCGCCCAGTTTGTCCAGCAGCAGCTGGAAAATCTCGGCGTCCGGCTTCGCGACCTTCACGTCGCCGGAGAACAGCGTGTGCTTGAACAGCTTCGACCACTCCTGCTCGCGAACCCAGACACCGAAGGCCGACGGCGCGTTCGACAGCAACGCGAGCGAGGCTCCGGCTTCGGACAGCGACTGCAGCAGGTCCAGCGAGCCAGGCGCGAGCTGCCCCCAGCCCGCGACGTCGAGCGCGGTCAGCTCGGCCGACAGCGCGTCGTCCACCTTCGCGCCCACTTGGTCGCCGATCGACGTCCAGTACTCCAGATCGGTGCAGCCGCGGTCGTACGGGTCTCGCACGCTCCAGTACACCGGTTCGAACGTCTCGAGCGAGACGCCCATCGCGGCGGCCAGCTTCGGCACCGCGGCGGTGCGCAGACTGAGCACCTCGCCGTAGTCGAACACGATCCAGTTGGTCACCCGAGTCCCCCAGGGTTCAGGCGCCGGATTTGATCCGGCGCAGTGCTTCGTCGATGTCCGCGGACGACAGGTCGCGGTGCGTCACGAACCGGACCTTGCCCGCCATGGGCAGGGCTTGAATGCCGAGCGAGTCGAGCCAGTTCAGCGCGGTCGGCACGTCGGGCACCCCGGCGAGCACGATATTGGTGTCCGGGGTCGGCACGTCCCAGCCGTGTTCGGAGAGACCGTTGGCCAGCCGTTTCGCGAAGTCGTGCGCCTCGGCCAGCTCGTCGACGCGGTCCAGCGCGACCAGGCAGGCCGCGGCGAGGACCCCGCCCTGACGCACGCCGCCGCCGAGCATCTGCCGCATCCGGCGGGCCTGCTCGACGAACTCGACGCTGCCCGCGACGACCGAGCCGACCGGCGCGCCGAGGCCCTTGCTGAAACACGCCGACACGGAGTCCACGCCGACCGTCAGCGCGGCGGGCGGCACCTGGAGCGCGACGGCCGCGTGCCAGATCCGCGCGCCGTCGAGGTGCACGGTGAGCCCGGCCTGCTTCGCGACGGACAGCAGTTGCGCGTGCTCGTCCGGCGGAGTGACCGCGCCGCCGGCCGCGTTGTGCGTGTTCTCCAGGCACAGCAGCGTGGTGCGGAGCGCGAAGTACGGGCCGGGGTTGCCGATCGCCGCTTCGAGCGTTTCCGGCAGGCATCGGCCTGGGCCCGCGTCGTGTTCGAGGATGTCCGGCATGCCGCCGGCCAGCCAGGCCGCCGAGCCGAGTTCGTTGGCGAGCACGTGCGCGTTGCGGGTGGCGAGGAACCGGTCGCCGCGCCGCAGGTGGACGCTCAGCGCGATGAGATTCGCCATCGTCCCGCTCGGCGTCCACAGCGCGGCGGGCATTCCGAGCGTCTGAGCGGCCCGGCGCTCGAGTTCGGCGATGGTCGGGTCGGTGCCGATGACGTTGTCGTCGACCTCGGCCTCGGCCATGGCCGCGCGCATGATCGCGTCCGGGCGGGTGACGGTGTCGGAACGGAAGTCGATCAGCTGCCCAGTCATGGTCACAGTCCGATCACATCACACAGGTGGGCTCGGCATCAATGCGGCGGGGGGTGGAACGTTTCCGGCCGGACGTGCAACCGTGGACGCCCCCGGATCCGTCCCTTCACCGGACATGGCCAGAGCGGAGCTGCGAAGCGCGTGGACCAGCGCGACGAACAAGAGTTCGCGGAGTACTTCGCCGCGAAGCGGGACGCCGTGCGCCGGACTGCCTATCTCCTGTGCGGGGATTGGCACAAGGCCGACGATCTCGCGCAGACGGCGTTCGTCGCGTTGCACCGGAGGTGGAAGAAGATCAGAGACCGCGCGGCGACCGACGCGTACGTGCGCAAGACGCTGGTGCGCGCGGTCATCGACGAGTCCCGGCGTCCGTGGCGGCGGGAGCGGCAGACCGAGGTGCTGCCGGAGCCCGTGGACGACAGTCCCGGGCTCGCCGAACGCGTCGCGACTCGCGAGGACCTGCTCGCGGCGTTGAAGGAAGTGCCGCCCAAGCAGCGGGCGGTGCTGGTGCTGCGGTTCTTCGACGGCCTGGACGTCGGAGCCGCGGCTGCCGCGCTGGGCTGCAGCGAAGGCAATGTGAAGAGCCAGACCGCGCGCGGGCTGGCGAATCTGCGTCAGGTGCTGGAACGGGAGGTGGAGACCAATGGATGAGCGGGAGGCCGAGACGTTGTTCTCCGCCGTTCCGGGCGAGGTGCCGCCTCCGACCTTCTCGGTGGACGACGTGGTGCGCCGTTCGAAGCGGGAGACGCTGCGCAGGCGCAACCGGATCACCGTCGGCGCGGCGGCATTGGTCGTGGCCGCCGGGTTCGGCACCTGGGGAATCGTGGGTGTTTCGAGCGATAAGTCTGGTTCTGCCTCGAATTCCGCGGCCGCACCGGCGCAACCCGGCGGGCCGGCGGCACGTCCTTTCAGCAATGGGGATGACTTCCCGGATCAGCCGTCTCGGCAGGGAGCCGGCGAAACCGGGAGGACCGGCCCTCGGGCCGAAGGCACCTCCGGGTGCGGACGGGTGGACTGGGAGCTCGCCACTGCCCTCGCTGGCGAGCTCCCAGGCCACTTCACCGCCGCGCAGGCTTCCCCAGGCAGCGTCTGTACGACGTCCTCGCGCGGCGCGGGGTTCCCGCTTCCGGACGGGACGATCGGCGCGGCGGTGTTCGCTCGCGGCACCGCGGTGAACGTGCCCACGCAACCGGCCGGATCCGTCACCGTGCGTCAGCAAACCGGCAGTGGCGGAACTCTCGTGCTGGTCAGCGTGCCGGGAACTTCCGGGCATCCGGCACCGTACGCGACCGACCTGACGCGCTTCGCTGCGTCGCTGGCCCCCCGGTTCTGATCGGCGGCCTCCGGCGCGGCTGGCAGAATGTCCGGGCATGACGGCAGCAGCCACCACCCCCAAGGGCGAGCGACGACGGGCAGCGCTCGTCGAAGCCGCTGCTGAGCTGCTGGCCGAGGGCGGTTTCGACGCGGTCCGGCACCGCGCGGTCGCCGAGCGGGCCGGTCTGCCGCTGGCGTCCACGACGTACTACTTCGATTCGCTGGAAGAGCTCGTCACCGCCGCGGTGGAACACCACGGGCAGACCGAGCTGGCCAACGGGCGACGGCAGCTGGAGGACCTGACGACCCGGAACCGGGGCGTGCAGGCGACCGTGGAACTCGTGCTGGACATGCTGCTCGGCCCGCAGAGCGGCGACCCGGAAGCCGACGCCGAGGCGGTCCTGCTGCGCTACGAACGCCTGGTCGCGACCGGACGTCGGCCGTACCTGCGTCCGTTGATGCGGACGCTGTCCCAGCAGCTCAACGAACTGCTGACGGAGATCTTCGCCCGTTCCGGGACGCCCGTGGCCCCCGACGAGCTGGACCGGCTGGTCGCGCTCGTGGACGGAGCCGTGGTGAACGCGCTGATCGCGGTCGACCCGGCCCCGCGCGCCGCGGCCGGGCGGATGCTGCGGACCGCGCTCGCGGACTCCACCAGCGTCCATTGAGGACAGTTATTCCGGGTACGCCGCGGTGGCGCGGATTTCGATCAGCAGTCCCGGACTGGCGAGCCCGCTGACGCCGATCATCGTCCATGCCGGATAGGGCTCGGCGGTCACGAGGCGGTTCTTGGCTTCCAGGAAACCGGGCAGGTGCTGGTGGATGTCGACGTGGTAGCTCGTGATGTCGACCAGCGCGGAGAGATCGAGGCCTTCTACGCGAAGGATTTCCTCGATCCGGCGGAGCGCGATCTCGGTCTGCTCCTCGATGGTTTCCGCGATCTCTCCGTCCGGACGGCGGCCGATCGTCCCAGCGATAAAGAGAAGGCTGCCCGCGCGGACGGCCGCGGAGTAACCGAAGCGGGCGAAGGCGGACGCGCCAGACGGTCCGAAGACCTTGGAGTCCTCGGGGATTGTGACGGAGTACATGGGCTTCCCTTCTCAGTTGCCCCAGCGGGACGTGCGGGCGGCACGCTCCAGCCGGGTTTCGCCGTCGGCCGCGCGTTCGCGCAGGAAATCAGCGGGCGTCGAGGGTACGGGCGCGTTCTTCGGGTTTTTCGCCGCCTGCGCGACGATCGCGTCGGTGAGCGAGCGGACCATCTCCAGCCGGGGGTAAGCGGCGTGGATCGTTTCGGCCTGGTCGTCGGTGACGGCGTCGAGGTGCTCGGTGCCGATCGGTCCGCCGAAGTCGACGGCGACCCCGGCGCGGACGAGTACGCACAGCGGACCGCGGTGTTCCGCGACGCCCGAGGTGGTGTGCAGGGCGATCGCCTGCCACACCTGATCGGCGTCTGCGGTGGAAATCCCTTGGTTGACGAGGAAACCGGCTGCCCGCTCGGCGCCTTCGACCTCGAAGCGTTCCACGTGCGGGCCGTCCGGTGCCACGCCGATGTCGTGCATCACGCAGGCGGCGAACAGCAGGTCGTCGTCATAGCCGGACATCGCTCGCCGCTCGGCGACCAGCCGGGCGAACAGATAGGTGCGGACGCTGTGGTTGAACACCGACGGCGATTCCACCGGGCGGACGACGTCGAGGACGGCGTCCGCCAGCGGAGTCGCGGGCAGCGCGACCACGGGGTCCGGAAGGAGTTCGATCATGCCTTCAAGACTGGCCCGCACCGCTCTGACCTGGCGAGTGGCAAGATTGCCGTACTTCGATAGAATCTTGCCATGACGGTGCATCGGGTCGCGGTCCTCGCGCTCGACGGCGTTCTCCCGCTGGACCTGGCGATCCCGGCGCAGGTGTTCCACGTCCGGCCGCAAACGCATTACGAGATGACGCTGTGCGCGCTCGGCCCGAAGGTCGCCACCAGCGCCGGGTTCGAGCTGGCTGCCGAAGGCGGGATCGAGGAGCTGCGCGCGGCGGACACGGTGATCGTGCCGGGGTACGACCCGATCCACGAGACGCCGGAGGCGGCGGTCGAGCTGCTGGCCGAGGCGCGCGAGCGGGGGCGTCGGGTGGTGTCCATCTGCACGGGTGCGTTCGCGCTGGCCGCGGCGGGAGTGCTGGACGGCCTGCACGCCACGACGCATTGGGAATATATTGACGAATTCGAGCGGGAATACCCGTCGGTGCGGGTCGATCGGGATGTGCTTTACGTCGACGAGGGCGACGTGCTCACGTCAGCTGGCGTGTGCTGCGGCATCGACCTGTGCCTGCACATCGTCCGTCGCGATCTGGGCGCAGCGGTCGCCAATCGGATCGCGCGCGGTCTGGTTGCCGCCCCGCACCGGGAAGGCGGCCAGGCACAGTACGTACCCGCTCCACTAGCAGAAGCTGGCGACGCTTCCCTGTCGGCCACGCGAGAATGGGCGTTGCAGCGACTGGACGAATCGCTCAGCATCCGGCTGCTTGCTCGGCACGCCGAGATGTCGCAGCGGACCTTCCTGCGCCGGTTCGCCGAGGAAACCGGGACGACTCCGTTGCAGTGGCTGCTCAACGCCCGGCTCAGCAAAGCGCGGGAATTGCTGGAAACCACGGACCATTCGGTGGACCGGGTGGCGCGGGACTGCGGACTCGGCACCCCGGCCAACCTGCGGCTGCACTTCCGGCGGGCCCTCGGGACCACGCCGACGGCCTACCGGCGAGCCTTCACTTCCTGACGCGACCGGCGTCGGCGGCGGATTTCACCAGCAGATCCAGCATCGCGGTCTCCGCGGCGGACGGGTCGTGCGCGGCGATGGCGTCCAGCACTCGGCGGTGGCTCGGTGCCGGATCGTCGGTGGGGCCGGCGCTGTGGACGAGTTTGTCCCGCTCCGCCAACCCGATCGCGATGACGCGTTCGATCTGGAGCAGGAAGTTGTTGTGCGCGGCGGCCAACAGGCTGCGGTGGAACGCCAGATCCGCCTCCACGCTCGCTTCCAGATCCGGTGCGGCGACCATCGCGTCGAGCGCGGATTCCAGCGCGGCGAGGTCTTCGGCGGTCGCGCGTTCTGCGGCCATCCGCGCGGCCGCGGGTTCGACCACGGCGCGTACCTCGGCCAATTCGTCCAGCAGGCCAGCGTTTCCGCGCGCGGTGGTCTGCCAGCGCATGACGTCGGCGTCGAGAAGCTGCCAGTTCTCGCGCGGTTGCACGAACGTGCCGTGCTTCTGCCGCGCGCCGATCATTCCCTTGGCTGCCAGTACCTTCAACGCCTCCCGCAGCGCGGTGAGACTGATGTCCAGCTCCTCGCGCAGCGCGGGCAGATCCAGCACCATGCCCTCGCGCCATTCGCCGGACAGAATGCGTGCGGCGAGCGTTTCCACGGTCTGTCCGTGCAGGCCGCGAGGGCGATGGTCGGTCACCGGAGCGGGAGCACGCACGTCGGCGAGCCGGTCGGGTATTTGCGGACCTCCGCGTTTCCGAGGTCCTTCAACGGGAAAACGGAAATGACGTCGTCTTTGAAGGCTGCGGTGAAGCACAACCCGTCCGTCACGGCGAAGTTCCACGGGTAAGAGCCGCAGGGCTGGTCGGCCACTGCCCGCAGCGGCGAGCCCGCGAACGACGTGATGCATTCCGGCCCGCGGTTCGACAGGTAGATTCCCGATTCGAGCACTTCCAGGTGTGCCACCAGGGATTCGCCGCCAGCTGCCGTCGAAGGAGTCGCCGCGACGAACTCGAACTCGCCCGGCGAAGTCTCCCGCATGGTAATGAGCTCGCCGGACAATTCTCCGGCCACGTAAGCGATTCCGTTCGCGCCACGCATGAGCTGCCGCGGTCCCGTGCCCGGCGGAAGCGGCGAAACGGCCAGCGGAGTCAGTTTTCCTTGGGGAGACAGCGTGTAGCTGCGGATTTCGTCAGTGCCGAGATCGACGGCGCTCACCACCGAACTGTCCGCCGACGGCACCGCCATGTGGACGTGCGGGCCTTCCTGCCGGTCGGCGCGCGGCCCGCTCCCGGTGTGCTGCACCAGGTCCGTGCGACCGTCGATCCGGCCGTCCGAGTGCAGGGCGAACACGGCGAGACTGCCGCCGCCGTAGTTGGCGCACAACAGAAACCGGCCGTCCGGCGTCACCGCGAGGTGGCACGGGCTGGCCCCGCCCGACTCGACCACGTCGAGCGGAGTCAGGCCGTCGTCGACCGAAACGGACGTGATCTCGCCGTAGCTCGTCTCGTTGACCGCGTACACCATCGGCAGCGCGGGATGCTGCGTCAGCCAGGTCGGCGACACCATCGGCACCGTCGAATCCGCGGTCAGCTCGCCGCCGGAGCGCCGGAAAACCGCGATCCCGGTACCGTTCCCGCCGGTTTCGGCGGTACGGCAGCCGACGAGTACGACGTCGCTCACGAGCTCTCCCTCACCATTGCGGCCACTCGGGCCCGGATGTCCTCGGCGGAGCCACGGGTCAGCGCCGACCCGATCCCGCAGGCGACGGCGCCCGCTTCGAGCCAGCGTGGCACGTCCTCGGGAGCGATTCCACCCGTCGGCACGAGCGGGGCTTGCGGAAGCGCGGCGCGCACGTCCTTGATCCACTGCGGGCCGAGCGCGGACGCCGGGAAAACCTTTACGGCATCAGCACCTTCCTCCATCGCCCGCACGATTTCGGTCACCGAACCGGTGCCCGGCAGCGCGGCGACGCCGTACCGATGAGCGGTACGCAAGACCTCGGTGTGCAGCGACGGCGACACGAGAAACTGGGCCCCTGCCCGGATCGCGGCCGTCGCGGACGACTCGTCGAGCACTGTGCCGGCCCCGATCGTGGCGTCCGGATACGCGGAGCTCAACTCCTCGATCGCGACGAGCGCGCCCGCGTTGGTGAGCGGGACTTCGACCGACTTCAGCCCAGCGTCGAGCACTGCCCGCGCGGCGGCGACGGCCGAGGCGGCGTCCGCCGTCCGCACGATTCCGACGACGCCCTGCCGGACCGCTTCGCGCGTGATCTCCCACCGGTATCCCATGGCGGTCAGCCTAGCAGGGAGATTATAAATTACTAATTATTCTTGACGGCTGCTCCAGCGCCCCGGCATGCTTGCGAACCATGCGCACTGCCGTGGTGACCGGCGCGGCGTCCGGGATCGGAGCCGCGACCACCCTCCAGCTCAACGCCGACGGCTACCGGGTGATCGGAGTCGATCTGGCCCCGGTGCCCGGTGGCGTGCAGGGTGACGTGACTGAAGACGAGACGTGGCAACGCGTTCTCGACCTGGCTGGCGAAGTCGACGCAGTGGTCAGCAACGCGTACCTGCCGACTTCGGGGCCGTTGCACGAAACCGACCGCGCGCAATGGCAACGGCAGCTCGACGTGAACCTCACCGCGTCGTACCTCGCCATGCGGGCCTGCCTGTCCGCGCTGCGATCTCGGCGCGGCTCGGTGGTGCTGGTTTCCTCAGTACACGCGCGTTTCGGGCTGCCCGGCCACCCGGCGTACGCGGCCAGCAAAGGCGCGTTGGTGTCTCTGGCCCGGCAATTGGCCGTGGAGTACGCGCCGGAAGTTCGGGTGAATTCCGTGCTTCCCGGCCCGGTCGAGACCGAGGCATGGGATCGGATCAGCGCGGAGGACCGCGAACGCAGCGTCCGCGCGACGCCCGCCGGACGGCTCGGTAATCCAGCCGAAGTCGCCGCGGTGATCGCGTTCCTGCTTTCACCCGCGGCGTCGTTCGTCACGGGCGCCGAGCTGACCGTCGACGGCGGCTGGTCGGCCGCGAAGGATTCCGCTTAGTCCGTTGTGGAGGCAGGGTGCAGATCACCGGGATCGAGACGTTCCTCGTCGCGCCGCGCTGGTTGTTCCTCAAGGTCAGCACCGACGAGGGCATCACCGGCTGGGGCGAACCGGTCGTGGAAGGACGTGCCGGGACCGTTCGCGCGGCCGTGCACGAGCTGGCCGAGCTGGTCGTCGGGAAGGATCCGCTGCGCATCGAGGACCACTGGCAGGTGCTGCGGCGCGGCGGTTTCTACCGTGGCGGTCCGGTGCTTTCCAGCGCGCTCGCCGGGTTCGACCAGGCGCTGTGGGACATCGCGGGGAAGGCCCGGAACGCTCCGGTGCACGAGCTGCTCGGCGGCCCGGTGCGCGATCGCGTGCGGGTGTATTCATGGGTCGGCGGCGACCGTCCTTCGGGCATCTTCGACGCGGTATCCGCGCAGGTCGAGCTCGGTTTTACCGCGGTGAAGATGAACGTCGCCGGTCCGCTCGGGCCGATCGCGACGCCCGCGGAGGCGGCGGCTGCGCTGGCCCGCGCCCGGGAGGCTCGGGAAGCTCTCGGACCCGATCGGGACCTGGCGATCGACTTCCACGGCCGTGTCTCGCCCGCGATGGCGCGACGGCTGGTGAAGATGCTCGAAGAAGTACAGCCGATGTTCGTCGAGGAACCGGTGCTGCCGGAACTGCCCGCCGACGTGGTCAAATCGGTGGTCGAGGCCTCGACGGTCCCGATCGCGCTCGGGGAACGGCTGTTCTCGCGCTGGGAGTTCAAACCCGTGCTGGACGCGGGCGTCGCCGTGGTGCAGCCGGATCCGTCGCACGCGGGCGGCATTTCGGAGCTGCGCCGGATCGCCGCGCTGGCCGAGGTGTACGGCGCGAACCTTGCCCCGCATTGTCCGCTCGGCCCGATCTCGCTGGCCGCCGCGCTGCAGGTGGCGTTCGCGACGCCGAACTTCCTGATCCAAGAGCAAAGCCTCGGCATGCACTACCACGACGGCCGCGAGCCGGTCGCCTATCTCGCCGACGACGCGCTGTTCCGGTTCACCGACGGCTACGCCGCGCGCCCGACCGCGCCCGGGCTCGGCATCGAGGTGGACGAGGAAGCCGTCCGCCGCGCCGACGAGACCGGGCACACGTGGCGGTCGCCGGTGTGGCGGCTGCCCGACGGCGGCTTCACGGAGTGGTGACCGCCTCGCTGACCTGCGCAGGTATCGTGGCCGCGTGACGGACAAGCCCCGCATTCCGAACGTGCTCGCCGCCCGCTACGCCTCGCCTGAGCTGGTGGCGCTCTGGTCGCCCGAACGCAAGGTCGTGCTCGAGCGGCGGCTGTGGCTCGCCGTGCTGCGGGCTCAGGCCGAGCTGGGCGTCGAGGTGCCCGAAGGCGTCCTCGCCGACTACGAGCGCGTGGTCGAGCAGGTCGACCTCGACTCGATCGCCGCCCGCGAACGCGTCACCCGGCACGACGTGAAGGCCCGGATCGAGGAGTTCAACGCCCTCGCCGGGCACGAGCACGTGCACAAGGGCATGACCTCGCGCGACCTCACCGAGAACGTCGAGCAGCTGCAGCAGCTGCGGTCGCTGGAACTGGTCCGCGCCCGCGTCGCGACGGTGCTGTCCCGGCTGGCGGCGCTCGCCGTCGAGCACTCCGACCTGGTGATGGCCGGCCGCTCGCACAACGTCGCCGCGCAGGCGACGACGCTCGGCAAGCGGTTCGCGACCGCCGCCGACGAACTGCTCGTCGCGTTCTCCCGGCTGGACAACCTGATCGAGCGCTACCCGTTGCGCGGCATCAAGGGCCCGGTCGGCACCGCGCAGGACATGCTCGACCTGCTCGGCGACGAGTCCACTTTGGACCAGCTGGAGTCGCGGATCGCCGAGCACCTCGGCTTCGGCAACCGGTTCGTCAGCGTCGGCCAGGTGTACCCGCGTTCGCTCGACTTCGACGTGCTGTCCACTGTGGTCCAGCTCGCCGCCGCTCCGTCCAGCCTCGCCAAGACGATCCGGCTGATGGCCGGCCACGAGCTCGTCACCGAGGGCTTCAAACCGGGCCAGGTCGGGTCGTCGGCCATGCCGCACAAGATGAACACCCGCTCCTGCGAGCGCGTGAACGGCCTCGCGGTGGTGCTGCGCGGGTACCTGTCGATGATCGGCGAACTGGCCGGCGACCAGTGGAACGAGGGCGACGTCTCGGATTCCGTGGTGCGCCGCGTCGCGCTGCCGGACGCGTTCTTCGCGCTCGACGGCCTGCTCGAGACCTTCCTCACCGTGCTCGGCGAATTCGGCGCGTTCCCGGCGGTGGTCGAGCGTGAGCTTGATCGCTATCTTCCGTTCCTCGCCACCACCAAGGTGCTCATGGCGTCGGTGCGCCGGGGCGTCGGGCGTGAGACGGCTCACGAGGCGATCAAGGAGAACGCCGTCGGAGTCGCCCTCGCGATGCGCGAACGCGGCGCGGAGAACGACCTCCTCGACCGGCTCGCGGCCGACGAGCGGCTCCCGCTCGACCGCGCTGACCTGGACGAACTGCTCGCCGACCGGATCTCGTTCACCGGTGTGGCCCCGCGTCAGGTCGAAGAAGTCGCGGCGCGTGTCGAGGACGTGCTCAAGCGATTCCCGGACGCCGCGGCGTACGCGCCGCAGCCGATTCTGTGAGTGCGCGCACGTCGTCCACGTGCTGAGACGGCATTACTCGATCGGGCGAAGCTTTTAGTCTTCGTGCCGAACCCGGAAGCGCCAGGCCGCCACCCCGCGGCTTGGCGCTTCTTGTCTGCGCACCCCGGATATTCAGGAAGAAGTCATGAGAAAGATCCTCAGCACGCTCGCCGTCGTAGCCGCCGCCACCGCGGGTCTTACGGCGTGCGGATCCTCGGACGCTTCTGGGGAAACCCTGCGCGTCGGCACCCTGACCGACGCCCCGCCCAGCATCTACCTGGAAAACGGCCAGTTCACCGGGTACGACAACGAACTGCTGCGGGACATCGCCAAGCGCGAGGGCTTCAAGGTCGACTTCGTCGGCACCGAGTTCTCCGGGCTGCTCGCGAAGGTGGCCGGCGGCCAGCTCGACATCGGCAGCTCGACGATCTCCGCGACCGCCGCGCGCAAGAAGACCGTGGCGTTCAGCAACGGCTACGACACCAGCTACACCACCGTCGTCAGCAAGAAGGGCGCCGCGCTGCCCGCCGCGAACTCGTTCGCCGGCAAGCGGGTCGGCGTCGTGCAGGGATCGGTGCAGGACGAGTTCGCCGCCAAGCTCGCCGGGGCCCAGGTCGTGCGGTTCCCGGACTACAACGCCGGTTTCGCGCAGTTGAAGACCGGCGGTCTCGACGGCTGGGTCGTGCCGAAGGACATCGGCCAGAAGTACCTCGACCAGAACCCGGCGGTGCCGCTCGAATTCGGCTACACCGTCGCGGACAAGGACACGCCGTCGGCGTTCGCGGTCGCCAAGTCGAACACCGAGCTGCTGAAGAAGATCAACGACGGCCTGGCCAAGGCGATCGCCGACGGCACCGCGGCCCGGCTGCACGCGCAGTTCTTCAAGGAGGCTCCGATCGCGAAGGAGCTGGAGAAGGGCGGACCGGGCCTCCCGGTGGCGAACTCCTGATGCGCGGGCACACTGGTGGCATGAAGAAACTGATCGTCACCGCCCTCGCGGCGGCACTGGTCGCCGGTCTCACCGCGTGCGGTGGCGACGCCGGCGAGACCTTGCGAGTCGGCACGCTGAGCGACTCCCGGCCCAACGCGTACCAGGAGAACGGCCAATTCACCGGCTTCGACAACGAGCTGCTGAAGGATATCGCCGCGAAAGAAGGCCTGAAGCTGGAATTCGTGTCGACCGATTTCTCGGCACTGCTCGGCAGCGTCGCGAACGGCCGGTTCGACATCGGCAGCTCGGCGATCGCGCAGACCGAGGCGCGCAAGAAGACGGTCGCGTTCAGCGATCCGTACAATTACCAGTCGCTCGGCATCGAGGCGAAGTCGACTGCGGGCATCTCCGACGAGAATTCGTTGGCAGGCAAGCGGATCGGCGTGGTGCAGGGAACGGTGTCGGACACTTGGCTGGGCGCGAACGCGCCGAAGGCCCAGGCGGTCCGGTTCCCGAGCGACGCGGCGGCGCTGAGCGCACTGAGCTCTGGAGCGGTCGACGGTGCGGTGTTCGACCAGGTGTCCGCGGAGGACTACGCGGCCAAGAACCCCGCGCTGAAGGTCACGAAGGCGATCACCACGAGCATTCCGCACGGGTATGCGGTGCGCAAGGGCAACACCGAGCTGCTGGCCAAGCTGAACGACGGCATCAAGAAGGCCGTCGCGGACGGCACCTGGCAGAAGGTGCACCAGCAGTTCGAGCCGAACATTCCGGTCCCCGCTGATTTCAAGACGAAGTAGCCTGATGGATCAGTTCCTCGACACTTTCCTCAACTGGACCTACATCTGGGAAGTTTTCCCGGACCTGCTCAAAACCGGCCTGCTGAACACCCTGATCCTGTCGGTGTCGGCGGCGGTCATCGGGACCCTGCTCGGCATGGTGCTCGCGGTGATGGGCCTGTCCACCAAGCGCTGGCTGCGCTGGCCGGCGCGGGTGTACACGGACATTTTCCGCGGCCTGCCCGCGATTCTGACGATCCTGGTGATCGGGCAGGGCGTCGGCCTGCTCGCCCGCGGTCTGGTGGGGAACAACCCGTACCCGCTGGGCATCGCCGCGCTCAGCCTGATCGCCGCCGCGTACATCGGCGAGATCTTCCGGGCCGGCATCCAGAGCGTCGACAAAGGACAGCTGGAGGCGAGCCGCGCGCTCGGCATGAGCTACTCCAAGGCGATGCTGCTGGTAGTGATCCCGCAGGGCGTGCGGCGGGTGCTGCCCGCGCTGGTGAACCAGTTCATCGCGCTGGTGAAGGACTCGACCCTGGTGTACTTCCTCGGTTTCCTTACCTCGCAACGGGAACTGTTCCGGATCGGCCAGGACCTCGCGGCCAACACGGGCAACCTGTCGCCGCTGGTGGCCGCCGGGGCGGTCTACCTGGTGATCACCGTGCCGCTGACGCACCTGGTGAACTACATCGACAAGCGGCTGCAGACCGGTCGCAAGGTGACCGCGGAAAGCACCGAAATGCTCGCGGGCGGGGCGGCGATATGAGTACGGCGATTCGTTCTTCCTCGGTGGAACTGCGCGACATCCACGTTCGTTTCGGCACGTTGGAGGTCCTGCGCGGGGTGAACCTGAAGGTGCCGAGCGGCAGCACCACGTGTGTCATCGGCCCATCCGGTTCGGGCAAGTCGACCTTGCTGCGCTGCGTGAACCGCCTGCAGGAACCGGACAGCGGCGATTTGCTGCTGGACGGCGAGAGTGTCATCGCCTCGGATCCGGACGCGTTGCGCCAGCGCGTGGGAATGGTGTTCCAGCACTTCAACCTGTTCGGGCATCGGTCGGTTTTGGACAACATCGTGCTGCCGCTGCGCAGCGTGCGCGGTATGTCCAAAGAGGACGCCGCAGAGGTCGCCCGGGCCCGGCTGGCGGAAGTCGGCCTCGCGGACAAGGCCCCGTACCGCCCCGCGGCGCTGTCCGGTGGCCAGCAACAGCGAGTGGCGATCGCTCGTGCGCTGGCGATGGAACCGGAAGTGATGCTCTTCGACGAGGCGACGAGCGCGCTGGACCCGGAGCTGGTGAAAGGCGTCCTGGACCTGATGGCGGGGCTGGCTTCGCGTGGTCTCACCTTGATCGTGGTGACGCACGAGATGGGCTTCGCCCGGAGCGTTGCCGACGAGGTCGCGTTCATGGACGCTGGGCGGATCGTGGAGCAGGGGACGCCGGAGCAGGTGTTCGAGGCACCGGCTAGTCCTCGGTTGCAGCAGTTCTTGTCGCAGGTGCTGTGATCGGCTGGCCGTTCTCGCAGAGGATGAAGCTGTCACCGGTCTGGGCGGCGTCCCAGGCCACTCGGAGCCGCCGGGCCAGTGACGGTGCTACTCGCTGAGTTGCTTCGTCGATCGACAAGAGGTGCACGGCCAGGATCTCCGGGTCGGTGAGAGCGAGGCGGGTGGTTTCTGCCGCGGAGATTCGCCCGCCGTCGAAGATGAACGCGAGGCCTTCCGGAATCCGGCCGTCGTCCGGTGCGTAGTCGAAGACCAGCAGCGGGCCGAGCGGGCGGTCGATCCCGATTTCCTCGGCTTGCTCCCGGCGCGCCGTGCGCCACGGCGGCTCGCCCGCGTCGCATACCCCGCCAGGTATGTCCCAGCTGTCCTTGTAGGACGGCTCAACGAGCAGGACGCGTCCGGTTTCGTCGCGGAGCAGAGTGCCAGCCGACATCCGCTTCCGCGGCAGCGAGCGCATGTACTCGTCGAACGGCAGCAGCTCCACGAGTCCGCAGGGTACCGGCGCGGCGGCGGTTCATGCGGAATCGTGCACCCCGTCCGCTTCGGACCACCAGGTACCGTGATGCCATGGGGACGATCTCTCGGCTCACGTACTACCCGGTCAAAGGCTGCGCCGGCACGACAGTCCAGTCCGCCGACGTAACCCCGGCCGGTCTCGCGCATGACCGTGAGTTCATCGTCACCGCCCACGACGGAGATTTCCGCAGCCAGCGCCGCTTCCCGGTCATGGCCACGGTCCGGCCCCGCATCCTGGACGGCGGCACCCGCCTGGCCCTGTCCGCGCCCGGGATCGAAGACCTGACCATCGAAGTCCAGAAGGACGGTCACCGGCACCCCGCGGCCACCTTCAGCTGGACCGGCGAGGGCATCCACCAGGGTGCCGACGCCGCTGAGTGGTTCTCCACCGTGGTGGGTCAGCCATCCGTGCTGCTCGGCGTCACACCGGAGCATGAGCGCGTCACCAGCGGTGAGACCCCCGGTACCGCGTGGTTCGCCGACGGGCACGCGATCCTCGTCGTCTCCGAGTCCTCTTTGGACCACCTGAACGAACGGATCGCCGAGCGCGGCGGCGAACCGGTGCCGATGGACCGGTTCCGGCCCAACCTCGTGATCCGCGGCTGGGCGGAACCGCACGCCGAGGACTCGGTCCGGCGGATGGAAGCCGGCGGGGTCGAGTTCGCCTACGCGAAGCTGTGCGTCCGTTGCGCGGTGCCGATGGTGGATCAGGAAACCGGCAAGCGCTCCGGCCCGGAGCCGATCCGGTCGCTCGCCGCGTACCACCGCGACCCGGAGGGCGGCGTCCTCTTCGGCATGAAGGCGGCGGTGACCCGGCCCGGTCAGCTGGCAGTCGGCGACGCGGTGATGGTGCATTCCTCGGTCGGCCCGATTCGCAGCACCGAAGCCGCCGAGCCGCCGTTGACCGCGACGGCCAGCTTCCCCGCCGAATCGGTGTAGACGAGGTTCGCGCCGCGCGGCACGTCGGCGAAGGTCCGGCCGATCGCCGCGGACACCGCGACGTGCTCGCTGTGCACCGTCACCTCACCGGTCAAGCCGGTTAGTTCGAGGTCGGCGGGGGTGGCGGCGAGTTGGACGTTGCCGAAGTGGTCGACCGTCAGCACGTCCGAAACGAGCTTGCCCGGGAAAGCCGCGACCAGCGGTTCCGGCAGCCGCACCGGGTCGTCGATAGCAGGCCCGAAGGAACCGGGGTGCGCGCCGAGAGCGAGCTTCGCGGCAACCGGGGCGAAGACGTCACGGCCGTGAAAGGTCGCCGACGTCGGCGTGCGCACATCGATCACGTACGACGCGTACACGCCGCCTAGCGCCTCTGCGGCAGGCAGCAGCAGGCCGTTGTCCGGGCCGACCAAGATGCCGTGCGTCGCGACCACCACGATGCCATGGCGCTCTGTCCCGACGCCTGGGTCGACGACAGCGAGGTGTACGGCCTTAGGCAGCGACGGCACGGTCTGAGCGAGCACTGCCGCGCCTGAGCGCACCTGGTGCGGTGGGACGAGGTGAGTCACGTCGAGAACGCGTACGTCGGGCGCGATGCCGGCGATGACCCCGTGGCAGGCGGCCACGAAGCCGTCGCGCAGCCCGTAGTCGGAGGTGAACGAAATCCAGCGGTAGGCCATGACCTGCATCATCCTCGATGGAGCGGCGCTCGGGTTAGGGTGCAGCGGTGACGACGCTCGCCGATTACCCGAAGATCGCCGCCGGAAAAGTCCGGGACCTGTACGCGGTCGGGGACGACCACCTGCTGCTGGTCGCCTCGGACCGCATCTCCGCCTACGACTTCATCCTGGACACCCCTATCCCGGACAAGGGCCGCGTGCTCACGGCGATGAGCGTGTTCTGGTTCGAGCAGCTGTCGGACCTGGTCCCGAACCACCTTGTCGCGTACGACGACCCGCGCATCCCTGCCGAGGTACGCGGGCGCGCGCTGCTCGTACGCCGTCTCGACATGCTGCCGGTGGAAGCTGTCGCGCGCGGGTACCTCACGGGGTCCGGGTACTCGGACTATCAGCGTACGGGCGCAGTGTGCGGCGTAGAGCTGCCCGAGGGTCTCGTGGAGGCCTCGAAGCTGCCGTCGCCGATCTTCACGCCCGCGACGAAGGCGGCGTTCGGCGAGCACGACGAGAACGTTTCGTTCGACGCAGTGGTCGCGACTATCGGCGCGAAGCGCGCGGAGGAGCTACGCGAGGCGACGCTCGCGGTGTACCGCCGTGGCGCGGAAGTGGCGGCGAAGCGCGGGATCCTGCTGGCGGACACGAAGTTCGAGTTCGGCGTGGACGAGACGGGCGCGCTGGTGCTGGCGGACGAAGTGCTGACGCCGGATTCGTCGCGGTACTGGCCGGCGGAGGGGTACGAGCCGGGAAGGGTGCAGCCGTCGTTCGACAAGCAGTACGTGCGCAATTGGCTGACGGGGCCGGAGTCGGGCTGGGACAGGGAGTCGAACGTACAGCCGCCGCCGTTGCCGAGTGAAGTGGTGGAGGCGACGAGGGCAAGGTACGTGGAGGCGTACGAGAGGATGACGGGGTTGTCGCTGGAGGACTGGCTGTAGGGAAGAGAGAGCGAAGGCCCCAGGGGAGAGAACCCCGAAAACTGTCGGCACCCCCTGACACACTGCAACCATGACCACACCGTACGCAACACCGCGCGCGAGGGCATTGGGCCTGGAGTTACGCGCGGCGCGGGAGAGAAGAAGACTGGGTGTAAGAGAGTTGGCCCGGTTGCTGGGGATGACGCCTGGTTTCGTGACGAACTGGGAACGAGGACTGCGGCTGCCGAAGCCGGAGGACATCGGAGCGGTCCTGGCGCACTGCAGGGTGATCGGGCCGGACCGCAGGCGAATAGTGGAGATGGCGCGAGGAGCGCGAGAGCAGGACTGGATAGACAGCGGCGGAGAAGAGCCGTACCTGGAGTGGGAGCGCACGGCGGACGCGGTGTTCGGCTGGGAGCCGGAAGTCGTGCCGCCGTTGTTGCAGACGAGCGGGTACGCGCGAGCGCTGCTGTCGAGTGCTGCGGGCGTTGTCGCGGACGAGGTGGACGCGCGGGTAGCCGAGCGGCTGTCGCGGCGAGCAGTGCTCGATTCGGGCACGCGGTGTGTGCTGGTGCTGGGGGAAACGGCGCTGCACAAGAGGATCGGCGGCGCGGAGGCGATGGCGGAACAGCTGCGGCACCTGCGCGAGCGGTTGGCGGAAGGCAAGGTCGAGGTGCGGGTGGTCCCGGCGGACCGGCACCCGGATCTGGGCAGGGGATTCACGATTTTCGATTTCGCGGACCTGCCCTCGATCGTGCACGAGCGGTTGCTGCGGGAAAGCGCGAGCAGTTCGAGCCCGGCGCGAGTGGCGAAATACCGTGAGGTGGCGGAGACGTTGCTGAAGTTGTCGCTGCCGAAGCCAGAGACGGACGCCCTGCTGGAGTCGGCGCTGCGGAAATTGTCGGTGCCCTAGGGCAGAGTGGGTGCCGGGGAAAGGAGCGGCATGAGCCGAGCTTTGGTGTTGGGCGGCGGTGGCGTCGCCGGGATCGCGTGGGCGACCGGATTGCTGACCGGTCTCGCGGAAGCGGGCCAGGACGTGACCGGAGCCGACGTGCTGATCGGCACGTCGGCGGGCGCGGCGGTGGCGGCGCAGGTGGGCAGCGGATTGCCGCTGCCGCAGCTCTACGCGCGGCAGACCGATCCGTCCTTGCAAGCGGCGGAGATCGCGGCCGAGTTCGACCCGGAAAAGTTCGGCGAGGAGTTCGCCGCGGTGCTGGCCGAGGTCGGCACCGCGGCGGAAACCCGCCAGGCGATGGGAAAATATGCCCTGGCCGCGGAAACCGTACCGGAACCGCGGCGGCGCGCGGTGATCGAATCCCGCCTGCCGTCTCATGAGTGGCCCGAGCGTGCCGTGAAAATCGTTGCGGTGGACGCGGAAACCGGTGAACCGGCGGTGTTCGACCGCACGTCCGGCGTCCCGCTGGTCGACGCGGTCGAGGCAAGCTGCGCGGTGCCCGGCGTCTGGCCAGTGGTGCCGATCAACGGAAAGCAGTACGTGGACGGTGGCGTCCGTTCCTCCGCGAATGCGGACTATGCAACAGGTTTCGCCCAGGTGACAGTGGTCGTCCCGATGGGCGCGGCAGAGGTGTTCCCGACGGAGCGGTCGTTCGACCAGGTGCTGGCGGATCTGCGCTCGGCAGGCGCGAAGGTGGCGGTACTGGAGCCAGACGAGGCCTCGGTCGCGGCGATCGGCCCGAACCCCCTGGACCCAGGCACCCGCGCGGCAGCCGCGGCGGCTGGCTTGGCACAGGGTCAACGGGGAGGGGTGGTGTGGGAGTGAGGTCGGCGCGCCGCCTGGTGACTTGCCGCTGACCCTCGGCGAGCCATTCGCGGGTTCCGGCGCCACGGTTTTGAGCTGGCCGCGGATGGTTGTCGCGAGATCGTCGTCGGACAATCGTGCCTGCGCTTGGTCGAACTGCCGGTTGCCGGCCGAACGACTTGCGCGCAGTCTGCTCGCCGTCGGTTCCTGGTTGCTGCGGAACTTATGTTCGGCTGGTTGTTGGCGGGTTGTGCCTGCCTGGTAGCCGACGACGTGGTTGCTGTGTGACCTGCGCTCGGGTGGCGGGTTGAGCCTGCCTGGGCGTCGACGACGTGGTTGCTATGGAGTCTGCGCTTGGCTGGTTGCTGGAGGGTTGTGCCTGGTTGGTCGCTGATGGCGTGGTTGCCGTGGAGCCTGTGCTCGGTTGGCGGTTGGCGGGTCGTGCCAGGTCGGCCGCCCACCGCGCGGCTGCTGTGGAACCTGCGCTCGGCCGAGTATCGGCGAGCTGGGTCGGCTCCGGCGCGGCCTGGTCGCAGGCGGTCGATGTTGACGTAGGGCCTGCGCTCGGCACGCGGAGTCAGCCTCGGTGGGGCTCGTTGCCGTTGCTTCCCCAGTGGCCGCGGAACCGGCATTCGGCTGAGTGTCTGTAGGCCGCGCCAGTCCGGCGCAGGCCTGCCTCGTCGATTCCAGGGTGCTGCCGAACTTGAGTTCGGGCTGTCTGCCAAAGCAGTGCCGGTTCCGGATCGAGCGGGCTGCTGTCGGTTCCGGGCTGCTGTGCAAGTTGCGCTCGGCGGGTCGTGCCGGTTCTGGCGCGGGCTCGTCGCTGTTGGTTTCGGCTTGCTGCCGAGCCTGCATTCGCCTGGGTGTCGGCGGGCCGCGTCAGCTTCGGTGTAGGTCCGCCCCGCCGACTCCGCGCTACTGGTTTCAGGTTGCTGCCGAGCCCGCATTCGGCTGAGTGTCGACGGGCCGTGTCAGCCTTGGCGCAGGCCCGCGCCGCTGGTTCCGGGCCGTTGCGGTCTGCGCTCCGTTGATTCATCCAATCTCCACTGAGAGTTCACCGCCAAGCTCGCGTGGTCTCGAAGTGGATGGCGGTGCTGGCGTGTCGTGTGGCGATTGCGTTCGTGCGGTAGCAGTGGGTGAAACTCAGCACCTCCGGAAAAAGCCGACCCCGCAACGACTCCCGTGCTGGCACACTGGGCTTCGTGCTTCTGCTCATCAGCGGCAGTCTGCGGGCCGGCTCGGTCAATGCGGCTGTCATCGCGACCGCGGCCGGCTTTACGTCGTCCACTGTGTACGGTGGGCTCGCTGGGCTGCCGCACTTCAATCCGGACTGTGATCGGGATCCGTTGCCCGTCGAGGTCGTGGCGTTGCGGGAGGCGATCGGGGCGGCGGACGGCGTCCTGTTCTGCACCCCGGAGTACGCAGGCGGCCTGCCGGGTTCCTTCAAGAACCTGCTCGACTGGACCATCGGCGGCGGTGAGATGTACGGCAAGCCCGTCGCGTGGATCAACGCGTCTTCGGTCGCTGCGCCGACCGGGGGTGCGGACGCGCACGAGTCTCTTCGCAAAACGCTCACCTACGCGGGCACCCGCATCGTCGACGAAGCTTGTGCGCGGATTCCCATTCCCCGCCAGGCCGTCGAGAACGGGGCCCTCATCGACCCCGACCTGCGCGGGCGGGTCGCGGTCGCGGTGCGGCGACTGGTCGAGGCGGCCAAACCGGTCAATCCGTGAGCTGCTGAGCCCAATCGAGAAAACCGGTTAGCAACGGCGGTGGGCGGAAGTGCCGCGGCATCCTGCGGCAGGTCGCGAACCGGGCAACGGCGGTCGGTGCTGCCGCAAGCACCCGGAACAAGAAGCCAGTGGTCCGGAGCCGGAAGATTTCGCCGCTGCCGCGGGCGTCCACCACGGCTTCGCGACGGCCGGGCTCGATCACGGATACCGGTCGACCTTGCCGCCGATCTGCGCGGTCGCCGCACCGATGGCGTTGGCCAGCGAGTAGTGGTCCGGTCGGCGGACCTCGCCGGAACCGTCCAGCTCGTTGGGCAGCAGCACCGAAATCCCGTCGTGGTCTTCTCCGAGATGGAAGCACGTAATCCGCCGCCCTTATCGCGGCGTCACCGGACCAGCGGGCCTGGAGTTCCGTCGCCATTCGGAGAGCGCAGGCTCGCCCGAAAATAGGTGGCCCTGCGGTATTTGCCCGAATAGCCTGCGCAAGAGTGAGTTACGAGCATCCCCTCGCCTACCTCATCGGCATCGAAGGAGCCGCGTTGCTCCGCGCGTTCACCGGCGAGCACGACCGCGAGTTCGTTGAAGCGCGTCTAGCTGACATCCGTGCGTTGCTAGCCGACGATAAGCTGGCCAACGGGGTCCAGGTAACTCAGCTCGCCCCGCGAGAAGGGTACGCGCGTTGGGCCGCTGCGTATGACTCCGGCGAGAACGCGGCGTTCGCCGACGAGCCGCACCTCGCGACCATCCTCGACACCATCCCGCCCGGCCGCGCGCTCGACGCCGCCTGCGGCACTGGACGACTCACCCGCCTCCTGGTCGAACGCGGTCACCAGGTCATCGCCGTCGATGGTTCGCCCGAGATGCTCAGCCACGCCAGAGCCGATGAGACTCTCGTCGCCGACCTGCGGGAACTCCCGGTCGACGACGGTTCGCAGGACGTCGTGCTCTGCGGCCTCGCGCTGGCGCACGTGCCGGACCTGGCTCCGGTGATCGCGGAGTTCGCCCGCGTCCTCGTCCCAGGCGGGCACCTCGTCCTCTCCGACGTGCATCCCGAGCAGGTCCAGCGCGGATCGATCCCCTCCGTGCGCACGGCCGACGGCGCTCCGGCTCGGGTGCGAACGAACCACCATCGCGTTGGCGACTACGTGCGTGCATTCCTCAACTCGGGTCTCCCGCCGGTGAGCTGTCAGGAGCCGACGCCGGCACCGGTCGAACCGCGGCATGTCCCGGGAGGCGGGCCGTGGGATCTCTGGCCGTGGTCGCTTAACGGCCTGATCCCGGACGCGCTCGCCGCAGCGGCGAAGGACGTGCCGTCGATGCTCATCTGGCACTGCCGCAAAGCCGCATAACCGCCGAGCCCATCCGGCTGTGACTGTCCGCCGCGTAAGTCTCACTCGCAGTTCACGGAGCGGTCAGGCGGTCGCCACACGGCTGCGGCGCAATGGTGGCGTGGATGCTCGCCTGCTGGTCTCGCTGTCCGGGGTCACCACACGCACGCTGCACCGGTGTGCGCATCTGGCGGCCGAACTCGAACGTCGGCACGTCCCGCTGTCGATTCTGCACGTCGCGCGCACCGGGGACGGGCCTGTCACGGCCTGGGTCCGTACGCGCGCCGCAGCGGGTGATTCCGTGCTGCTCAACGGCTACGACCACCGCATCCCGCCGACGCATCGCGCCGTGCACCTGGGGCGTAAGGCGGAGTTCGCGGCGCTCCCCGCGCACGAAGCGCGGCTTCGGCTCATCGCCGCGAAGGCCGCTCTCGACGCGACTGGCGTAGCTGTCGACGGCTTCGCACCGCCGCGTTGGCTCGCGTCTCCTGGCACTGTGCAGGCGTTGCGGGAGCACGGCTTCACGCTGTGCGCCGACCAAAACGCCGTCCGGGACCTGGTGACCGGCGAGATCCGGCGCGCGCGGGTACAGGACTTCACGAGTCAGTCGCACCGTACGGAGACTGTCCGCTGCTTCGCGCTGGTACTGGCCTCCGCCCGGGCCGCGCGCCGAGGCGGGCTGGTGCGGCTCGGCATTGACGCCGCTGACCTCAGCCGCCCCGGCTTGCGGCAGGCGTTGCTGGACGCGGTGGACGTCGCCCTCGAAAACCGGGCGTTCGGGAGCACCTACGGCTCCCTGCGCCACACCGCTCCCGCCTAGACCTCCGTCGCGACGCCTCGTTCCAGCACCTTCACGTCGGTGCCCTCCGGGGCGAGGTTCTGGAACAGCCCGTAGTGCATCGCCGGGTTGGCCAGCACCGCCTCGTGGATCGGCACCGACCGGCGCGGCGCGACCGCGCGCAGGAAGTCGACCGCTTCGCCCGCCTTCAGCCACGGTGCCCCGGTGGGCAGGCCGAGCACGTCGACCTTCTGCTCGGGCACGAAGAACGAGTCGCCCGGGTGGTAGAACGCCCCGTGGTCGACGAGGTAGCCGATGTTCGGGATCACCGGGATGTCGGCGTGG
The DNA here is from genome assembly GCF_014174495.1 of Amycolatopsis echigonensis. Lineage (GTDB taxonomy): Bacteria > Actinomycetota > Actinomycetes > Mycobacteriales > Pseudonocardiaceae > Amycolatopsis > Amycolatopsis echigonensis. The sequence continues at coordinate 24,029 of NZ_JACJHR010000008.1, read as the reverse complement.
ATCACCGCGTGCTCGCCGCCGACGACCGACACCGACGTGCCGCCGAACTCGAACGCGTCCCCGGGCCGAGCGATCTCGAACTCCAAGTGCAGCTTCTCGATCGCCTCGGCCGAACCGGGGTCGACGATCAGCTTCGCGTCCGGATTCGCCTTGAGCAGGCCGGGCAGCCGTTCGACGTCGAGGTGGTCGAAATGCTGGTGGGTGATCAGCACCGCGGACAGTTCGCGCTCGGCCTCGAAGCCGGTGGAGAACGTGCCCGGGTCGAGCAGAATCCGCTCCGCGGCGGTCTCGAGCAGTACGCAGGAATGTCCGAAATGGACGATCCGCATCAGGTTTTCTCCTTACCAGATTGGTCGCCTCAACTTTACGCTTGAGGCCCGGCCGGACGCTGGTGTCCAGCGCGGGCTCCCGGTCGGAGGACTTTCCGCGCTCGCTCCCGGATGCCATGCTGGCGGGAAGCCCGGGCAACTGTTGGCAGAGTGTCAGCAACCTCGTAGCCTGGGGGTCCACCGAGACGGGGAGACGCCGATGACCGCGGTCCAGCCGAAGCCGACGCCCGTCGGCGAGACGTTCGATTCGCTCAGCCCGGCCACCGACGAGGTCGTCGGCACCTATCCGGTGCACACGGCCGAGGAAGTCGGCTCCGCTGTCGAGCGGGCGAGGGCGGCCGCGCGCTGGTGGGACGGGCTTGGCTTCGCCGGTCGCGCGGAGCGGCTCCAGCGCTGGAAGGGCGTGCTGACCCGGCGGCTCCCGCAGCTGTGCCAGGTCGTGCGCGACGAAACGGGCAAGCCGATCGCGGACGCCCAGCTCGAGAGCGTGCTGGCGATCGAGCACATCGCGTGGGCGGCGAAGAACGCCCGCAAGGTGCTCGGCAAGCACCGCCGCTCGTCCGGCCTCCTGATGGCCAACCAGGCCGCGACCGTCGAGTACCTCCCGCTCGGCGTCGTCGGCGTGATCGGGCCTTGGAACTACCCGGTGTTCACTCCGCTCGGTTCCATCGCGTACGCGCTGGCCGCGGGCAACGCCGTCGTCTTCAAGCCGAGCGAGTACACCCCGGGCGTCGGGAAATGGCTGGTCGACGCCTTCGCGGAGATCGTGCCCGAGCAGCCGGTGCTGCAGCTGGTCACCGGTTTCGGCGAGACCGGGGCCGCGCTGGTCGGCTCCGGCGTGGACAAGATCGCGTTCACCGGCTCCGCGGCCACCGGCAAGAAGATCATGGCCGCCGCCGCGAACACCCTGACCCCGGTCGTGATCGAGGCCGGCGGCAAAGACGCGCTGCTGGTCGACACGGACGCGGACCTGGAAGCGGCGGCCGACGCCACCGTCTGGGGCGCGTTCTCGAACTCCGGCCAGACCTGCATCGGCGTCGAGCGGGTCTACGTGCACGAACGCGTGGCCGACGAGTTCGTCGCGCGGGTCGTCGAGAAGGCGAAGAACGTGCGCGCCGGCTCCGACGAGGACGCGCAGTACGGCCCGATCACCATGCCGTCTCAGCTGTCGGTGATCCGTCGGCACATCGAGGACGCCCTGAAACGCGGCGGGAAGGCGGTGGTCGGCGGCGTGGAGAGCGTCGGCGACCGCTATGTCCAGCCGACCGTGCTGGTGGACGTCCCCGAGGACTCCGAGGCGGTGCGCGAGGAGACCTTCGGGCCGACGGTCACCATCGCCAAGGTCCGCGACATGGACGAAGCGATCGAGAAGGCCAACGCCACCAAGTACGGCCTCGGATCCACGGTGTTCTCCCGGGCGCGCGGTGCCGAGCTGGCATCGCGGCTGCGCGCGGGCATGACCTCGGTGAACGCGCCGCTTTCGTTCGCCGGCATCGCGTCGCTGCCCTTCGGCGGCGTCGGCGATTCCGGATTCGGCCGAATCCACGGTCCCGAGGGGCTGCGCGAGTTCGCCCGGCCGAAGGCGGTGGCCCGGCAGCGGTTCACCGCGCCGATCACGCTCACTTCCTTCTCCCGCAAGGAATCCACGGACGCGCTGGTCGCCAAGCTGATCACCGTCCTGCACGGCAAGCGCTGAGGAGAACTGTTGCCCGCCTTCGGCGATTTCCAGCACGAGATCTACTTCGCCGGATTGTCCGGCCGCGTTCCGGACCTGCCGATGGCGTACGCGGAACTGGAAGCGCGTGCGGCACAAGCGCTTCCGCCGTCCGTACTGTCCTATGTGGCCGGTGGTGCGGGTGACGAGCGGACCCAGCGCGCGAACGTCGAGGCGTTCGAGCGCTGGGGCCTGGTCCCGCGGATGTTCGTCGGCGCGAAGGAACGCGACCTGTCGGTGGATCTGTTCGGAATGCGGCTGCCGTCGCCGCTGTTCCTCGCGCCGGTCGGGGTGATCGGCCTGTGCGCGCAGGACGGCCACGGCGACCTCGCGACCGCGCGGGCCAGCGCTCGGACGGGCGTGCCGATGGTCGCTTCGACGCTGAGCGTCGACCCGATGGAAACGCTCGTCCCGGAACTGGGCGACACCCCAGGGTTCTTCCAGCTCTACACGCCCACCGACCGGGACGTCGCCGCTTCGCTCGTGGAACGCGCCGAGGCAGCGGGCTTCCGCGGCATCGTCGTCACGCTCGACACCTGGGTCACCGGATGGCGGCCGCGCGACCTGTCGACGGCGAACTTCCCGCAGCTGCGCGGGCACTGCCTGGCCAACTACTTCACCGACCCGGTTTTCCGGAAACGGCTCGACAAGGCCCCCGAGGACGACCCGGCGGCCGCCGTCGGACTGTGGGCTCAGCTTTTCGGCAACCCGCTGACCTGGGAAGACCTGCCCTGGCTGCGGTCGCTGACGAAGCTTCCGCTGCTGGTCAAAGGCATCCAGCACCCCGAGGACGCCCGCCGCGCCATCGACGGCGGGGTCGACGGGATCTACTGCTCGAACCACGGCGGACGGCAGGCCAACGGCGGCCTCCCGGCGCTGGACTGCCTGGCCGAGGTGGTCGACGCCGCGGACGGCACCCCGGTGCTGTTCGACTCCGGCGTTCGCTCCGGAGCCGACGTGGTCAAGGCGCTGGCTTTGGGCGCGACCGCGGTGGGCGTCGGCCGCCCGTACGCGTGGGGCTTGTCGCTGGCTGGTGAGGACGGCGTTGTCCATGTTCTGCGTACCTTGCTCGCTGAAGCTGACTTGATCATGGCTGTCGACGGCTATCCGACCCTGGCGGACCTCACCAGGGATGCGCTGCGGAACGTCGGCTAGCCGCTTACCCGGGCACGAAGTACCCCTCGCTCTCGTTCCACGGGAGATCGAAATCGTGCAGGTGCACGCGCCACTGCGCGTCCGGAACGGCGCGGCGCAACTCGGTTACCGAGCCCCGCACCTGTTCGAGCACGGGCATCACCCGGTCCGGGGTCGAACGGCATCGGCAACGACCGAGCCTGGTTCGATGCTGTCCTCATCCAGGGAGAGGCTTTCCTTGTCCGGATAAGGGAAAGCTGGCTCGCGTGGCAGCGGAGGGAAGTGCTCATGGCGCGAGCGTAGCGACGGGGTCCGACAAAACAGCCAAATATCGACAAACCGTCTGGCGTCCGGCTGGCCGTTACAATCGCCGCCCATATGTGGTTGCAGGGAAAGGTCAGGCGGACGCCCGCCGTGTTGTCCGTCGTCGCCGCGATAGTGCTTGTCGTGGGCGCAGCGGCTGCCCTCAGCAGCTTCACGCCGGTTGACCTGCAGGTCTACCGCTTCGGCGCGGACGCTGTTCTCCACGGCGGCGACCTTTACGGCGCTCTCCCCACCACCACGGCAGGTTCCATGCTGCCGTTCATCTACCCGCCGTTCGCCGCGATTCTCTTCTCCGCCTTGGCGCTTCCGCCGCTCTCCGTCGCGTCCGTGCTGATTGACCTCGTCTCGGCGGCGTCGCTTTGGGCCGTCCTGTACGTGACCGTCCGCCGTCTGTGGCAGGGCTGGAACCGCAGCACCGCGGCAGTGGCCGCGTCCGCACTCACCGTTGCGGCGCTTGCCTTCGAACCGGTGCGTTCGACGCTCTCCTTCGGGCAGATCAACCTGGTCCTGATGGCCCTGGTCTCGGTCGACTGCCTCACGCCCAACCCCCGCTGGCCGCGCGGCGTGCTCGTCGGCCTGGCCGCCGCGATCAAGGTGACGCCCGCCGGTTTCCTGCTGTTCTTCTTGCTCGCCAAGGACTTCCGCGCCGCCCGAAACGCCCTTCTCGTCGGTGCCGCAGCCACGTTGGCCGGTTTTCTGGTCGCCCCGCGCGCTTCCGCCGAGTACTTCTTCGGTGGCGGCCTCACCAATGCCGACGGTTTCAGCGGCTCTCCCTACGCGACCAACCAGACCATCGAAGGCGCTCTCAACCGTCTCGCCCTGCTGCCGCACGCCCACGATCTGCTGTGGCTGACCCTGTCCGCGTTCGTCCTCATCGCCACCGTGCTCGTCATGCGGCGCGTCGACGGACCACTGGCCTTCGTCGTCAACGCGACAGCCGTGCTCGTCCTGTCCCCGATTTCCTGGTCACACCACTGGGTTTGGGCAGTGCCCGCGACGCTCGTCCTCGCCGCCCGGGTACGCACGCCCCGCGCGGCCGCCGCCTTGGTCGCGAGTGTCGCGGTCTTCGTCGCCGCGCCGCACACCCTCGTGCCGTCCAGCGGAATGAAAGAACTCGCCTGGACCCCGTGGCAGCACCTCGTCGGCGACTCCTACCTCATTCTCGCCCTAGGTTTCCTCGCGTGGCAGCTCTTCGCGTTGCAGCCTGCCCGCGTTCCTGCTTTCGAACGCGCCCGTTAAGCCGAACCGGGCCACACCAGGGTCACGAGATCCCGCCCGGAAGACCCGAGGTCTGGCGGCATTTCCGGGTCGACCCCCATCTCCAGCAACGCCCGCTCGACCTCCCCGGTCGCGTCGGCAGGCAAGCACAATCGCCGCCGGACGACGTCCACCGTGGTCGCGAACTCCGCGTATTCCGGCTCCGGCGGCCGTCGCCATTCCACGACTTCCGGCTCGATCCCCACTTCCGCGAGCGCCGCGAGACAGTCCTCGACAGTCGGACCAGTCGGTCGCTCGATGCCGTGAAACCGTTGCCACAACGGGTTGAGCTCGGTCAACGGATGCCGCGCGGCCGTCTCGACCACCACCCGCCGCCGCGCCGCCGCAGTGAGCGCCGCGGCGAACGGGGCCAGGTCAGGGACGTTGTAGACCACGTTTCCGCATACCACGACGTCTGCCTGGCCAGCTTTCTTGGCGAGATCGGGCCATCGGCCGGACAGCAGCCGATGCTCCACGCCCGCGGCTCGCTCGGCGAAGGCCGCGAGCAACTCGTCGTCGGTGTCCAGCGCGGTCACGGCGGTGACGTTCGACCGGCCGACCAGGGGCAGGCTCGCCGCCCCGGCCGCCGCGCCGACGTCGAGGACTGTGCCGGGTTCCTGCAGTGCCTCGGCGGCCAGCCGGTGCGTCGCCCCGATCGGCGCGGCGATCTGCCGGTCGGCCCGTCGCAGGAACACCTCGCGCGGAAGGACCCACGGCGATTCCGGAGGACGCACGGTGTCCGGAATCGCCCAGGAGGCAAGGAGGTCCCGCCAGGTGGACAGAGCGGTCATCGAGAACGAATCAGATCGGCCGCCTTCTCCGCCACCATGATCGTCGGCGCGTTGGTGTTCCCTCGCGGCACCACCGGCATCACCGAGGCGTCTACCACTCGCAGCCCCGAAACCCCACGCACCTTCAAATCCGGGTCCACCACCGCATGTTCGCCGCTGCCCATCGCGCACGTGCCGACCGGGTGGTACAGCGTCTGCGTGTTCTGCCGGACGTGCTCAGTCAACGCCTCGTCCGACAGATCATGCGTCGCAGGCAGGAACGGCCGGTCCAAGAACTTCGCCAACGGACCCGACCGTCCGATCTCGATCAGCGACCGCAACGCCGACTTCACCGTCTCCAGGTCGATCGATTCCGCGTAATACGCCGGATCGATTTCCGGCTTCCACAACGGATTCGCCGACTTCAGCCGCAGCCGGCCACGGCTCGCGACGTCGACCAGCGTGGCTGCCGACGTGAACCCGGGGCACGTCGGTTCGCGCAGTCCGTTGTCATAGAACAACGTCGGGGCCACGTGGATCTGCATGTCCGGCGCGGCCAGTCCGTCGCGGGTCGAGTAGAACGCCCCCGCCTCGCCGATGTTCGACGCGAGCGGGCCGCGTTTGGTGAGCTGGTAGCGCATCAGCCCGGCCGGCGTCGCGGAGTCCGCGATGTCCGTAGTGCCCTTCGTCGACCAGATCACGCCGACCGCCGGGTGGTCGTGCAGGTTGTCGCCGACGCCGGGCAGCGCGGCGACCACGTCGATGCCCAGCTCGCGCAGGTGCTCGGCCGGTCCGACGCCGGACAGCATCAGCAACTGCGGCGAGTTGATCGCGCCGCCGGACAACAGGACCTCAGCGTCCGCGCGGACCGTCGTCGGCACTCCCTTGTCCAAATAGGACACACCGACCGCTCGCGTGCCCTCGAAAACCACCTGGGTGACCTGCGCGTTCGTCCGCACCGTCAGGTTCGGCCGCGACAAAGCGGGCCGCAGGTAAGCGTCCGCGGTGGACCAGCGTCGACCACGCTTGCACGTGACCTGGTAGAGCCCGGCGCCCTCCTGCGATTCGCCGTTGAAGTCGTCCGTGTGCTTGAGCCCCCACGCGACCGCGCTGTCCACCCACGCGTGCGACAGCTCGTGCGTGAACCGCCGGTCCTCGACGTGCAGCGGGCCGTCCGTGCCGTGCAGCGGACCGCCGAAGCGCTGATTGCCCTCGGCGCGCTTGAAGTACGGCAGCACGTCGTCCCAGCCCCAGCCGGTTGCTCCGTGCGCATCGCGCCAGCCGTCGTAGTCGGCGCGGTTGCCGCGGATGTAGATCATCGCGTTGATCGACGAGCAGCCGCCGAGCATCCGGCCGCGCGGCCAGTACTCCCTCTTGCCGGTGTGCTTCTGCTCGACGGTCTCGTAGTTCCAGTCCCATTTCGTCTTGAACAGCGACGCGAACGCCGCCGGGATCCGGACCTCGTCCGCGGTGTCCTCGCCGCCCGCCTCGAGCAGCAGCACCCGCGCGGACGGGTCCTCGCTCAGCCGGTTCGCCAGGACGCAGCCCGCACTGCCCGCGCCGACGATCACGTAGTCGAAGGAGTCCTGCTCTGGCACGCTGCCTCCCGGTCGTGTTGACGCCCTGTCAACGACACATCATGGCGCAGGTCACGCTACGCGCAAGTCCCCGGAAAACCGATCAGTCAGAAGTGGGGTCGAAGGAGGTGGTCCACGCGCCGTCCACCGCGCCGCCCTGGCTGGCCGACCCGTCGAGTTCGGCGTCGACGTGCACGATCATCCTTCCGGCGGTCCGCGGCGGGAACTGCCCCTGCGGCAGGTGGTTCACGTCTCCCCCTCGATACCGGTCTGTCTGCCGGTCAGGCTGGTGAAGTACGCTTCAACCGCACCCACGACCTGCAGAAATAAGGAGCAGCCAGCCGTGGCTCGAGTCGTTGTCGACGTCATGCCCAAACCCGAGATCCTCGACCCGCAGGGCCAGGCGGTGGCGCGCGCGCTGCCGCGGCTGGGCTTTTCCGGGGTCGCCGACGTGCGCCAGGGGCGGCATTTCGAACTCGAGGTCGACGACGACGTCGATGACGAGACGCTGGCCAAGATGGCCGAGGGGTTCCTCGCCAACCCGGTGATCGAGCAGTGGACGATCCGGCGGGTGGAGGCGTGAGCGCCCGCATCGGCGTCATCACCTTCCCCGGCACGCTCGACGACGGCGACGCCGCCCGCGCGGTCCGCTACGCCGAGGCCGAGGCGGTTTCGCTCTGGCACGCCGACGACGACCTGAAGGGCGTCGACGCGGTCGTCGTCCCCGGCGGCTTCTCCTACGGCGACTACCTGCGCGCCGGCGTGATCGCCCGCTACGCGCCGGTGATGTCCTCGGTCATCGACGCGGCCCGCAAGGGCATGCCGGTGCTCGGCATCTGCAACGGCTTCCAGATCCTGTGCGAGGCCGGTCTGCTGCCCGGCGCCATGATCCGCAACGTCGGCCTGCACTTCGTGTGCCGCGACCAGTGGCTGCGCGTGGACAACAACACCACCGCGTGGACCACGCGTTTCGAGGCGGGCGCGGAAATCCTGGTGCCGGTCAAGAACAACGACGGCTGCTACGTCGCCGAACAGTCCACTGTGGACATGCTGGAGGCGGAAGGCCGCGTGGTGTTCCGCTACGTCGGCGGCAACCCGAACGGCTCCCGCAACGACATCGCGGGCGTCACCAGCGAGAACGGCCGCGTGGTCGGTCTCATGCCGCATCCGGAGCACGCGATCGACGCGCTCACCGGCCCGTCCGACGACGGCCTCGGCCTGTTCTACAGCGCGGTCGACGCGCTCGTGAAAGCCTAAGGTGCCCGCATCCGTGAAGGGAACCAGCCGGGACTCTGAGTCCCGCACAGTTCCCTTCACGGACTGGGGCTGGGATGACCGTGTTCAGCCGAGCCGGAAGACCAGCGCCGCGGACTGCCCGCTGTAGATCCCGCGGACTCCGAAAACGGCCCCGTCCGCCCAGAACAAGCGGCAGAACCACGGTGCCAAGCGGCGATCGCCGGAACCCGTGAGCGAGACCGTGCGCACGGGTGTCACAGCTCCGGTGTCCAGTGAGAACTTGACGATGTGCTGGTCAGGACTGTCCTGGCCAGCGGAGACCACGGCGATCACCTGCCCGTGGTCCACCGCGAGCGGTGCCGCCACAATGCCGCCGCCGGGTGCCGGAGCTCCCCAGCGTTTGGCACCGGTGTGGAGGTCGAACGCGGCGAGGCGATTGGGCTTCTGCGGGCTTGTCAGCGCGATCATCGTGGTGCCCGTGACGAGTGATCGCGAACGTCGATGCGACGTGCCGTTGGAGATCCCGCTCAGGCTGTAGCCGAATCCGTCGTCGCCCATGAAGCCGTTCAACGCGTCTCCGGCCTCGATGGTGGAAACCGGTTCGAGCGAGTCGTCGAGAGTTTCGTACACCCCTTTCGATGCATCGCTGAGGTAGGCGACCAGTGGCGACGCGCTCACCCACGCCATCGTGAGGTAGGACTTGCTCTTCACAAACTCGTTGTGCTGCTTGGTTTTTCCGGTCGTGGGATCGACGGAAACGGCGACGTACAAGTCCTCGCCAGAGTCCTTGGCGCTGCAGTGGGACAGCAGCACGAAGTCCGCGGTCCGCGGCACCCCGTCCGACGGGATGCAGTTCGAGTACACCTTCTCGTCGGTCGGTGGCGAGACCTCGGACCAGCGGACGGCGCCGGTGGCCGCGTCCAGCCCGAGCAGCTGTTGGTAGTGCACGACCACGACCGAACCGCCGACGATCTCCAGCACTGCGTGCTCGTCGAGTTTCGCCTCCGACGGGCTTCCCGACGAGGTGATGGGCATCGCCCGCTGCCACAGCAGCTTTCCCGCGTTGACATCCAGCACGGCCGCGCTCGAGCAGAGATCCCCATAGCCGACGGCGATGTGGTTATCGACGACAGAGGTGCTCGCCCCGCAGAAATGGCCGGAGGGGGAGGGGATTCTCCAGCGTTCCTTGCCGTCGCTCCGCGCGTACGCGACCGCATAGGTGTCGTTCACCAGCACCAGCTCGTCGCCCACGACCCAGGAATCGATGCCGTTCTCGTACGGCGGGATCCGGTCCGATCCCAGCTGCCATGAGCCTGGCTGGGACACCGCGATCGCGTGGCCGGGCACCTTGCCGCTGTTGAGCGCGAGCGGTACCACGATCGCCGCGATCACCACGGCTGCCAGAAATGCCGAGCTTACGAGAAGGACCCGCCGGCCCCCCATTTTCTCAGTCACTACCCGCTCCCCCTTTCGATGCGGGTAGTGTATTTGGGGAAATCTGATTCCTCCAAAGTTCCGCCGCAGCTTTCACCGCGCCAGATTTGCCGTCCGGGAATCGCCCTTCAGCTCGCCGCCTCCACGAGCCGCGAGTAGGGACCGCCCGCCGCGATCAGGTCCTGATGGGGGCCGAGTTCGGTGATCTTGCCGCCCTCGACCACCGCGACCCGGTCCGCCGCCGCGGCCGTGTGCAGCCGGTGCGCGATGGCGATCACCGTGCGGCCTTCGAGCACCGCGTTCAGCGACCGTTCCAGCTCCCGCGCCGAACCGGTGTCCAGCAGCGACGTCGCCTCGTCCAGCACCAGCGTGTGCGGATCGGCCAGGACGACCCGGGCCAGCGCCAGTTGCTGCGCGAGACCGGCCGGGACCGCGTACGCGCCCGAGCCGAGCTTCGTGTCCAGCCCGTCCGGCAGCCCGGCCGCCCACTCCGCCGCGCCGGCGGACGCGAGCGCGGCCATCAGTTCCTCGTCGGTCCAGTCTCCGCCGCCGCGCCGGGCAGGCAGCGCCAGGTTGTCCCGCAGCGTCCCGGAAAACGTGTGGTGTTCCTGCGTCAGCAGCAGAACCTCGCCGCGCAGCACGTCGTCCGCGAGCGTCGACACCTCGGTGCCGCCGACCCGGATCGACCCCTGCGTTGGTGCCGAGATCCCGGCCAGCAGCCTGCCCAGCGTCGACTTGCCCGCGCCGGACGGCCCGACGATCGCCAGCCGTTCTCCTCGCGGCACGCTCAGCGTGATGCCGTGCAGCACCTCGCGGTCGGAGGTGTAGCCGAACCGGACGTCGCGCACCTCGATGTCGCGCCCGCGCGGCACGTCGGTGACCTTGTCCGCCGCTTCGGTCGGCTGCACGCCGAGGATCCGGCGCGTCGCGGCCACCGCGACCTGCAGGTCCTCCAGCCAGAACATCGCCTCGCTGAGCGGAGCGGTCATCGCCTGCGCGTACGCGAGCATCGTCGTGATCGTGCCGAGCCCGGCCCAGCCCTGGCGGTAGGCGAACAAACCCAGCAGCAGGAGAGCGGCGATCGGCAGCACGTAGCTGATCTCGAGCGACGGAAGCCAGCGCATCTGCAGCGCTCGCATCCGGCGTTCCCCGAGCGTCGCCTGGTCGAGCGCGTGGTGCCCGGTGCGCATGCGCCGCTGGGTGAGGTTGAGCGCCTCCGTGGTCCGCGCGCCCTCCACGGTCTCGTGGGTGATCGACTGCAGGTCGCCCCAGCGGTCGAGCATCCACGCGAACGCGGTCGGGATCTTCCGCTGGTACCAGATGTTCACCGGCACCAGCAGCGGTATCGCCACCAGCAGGGCCAAGGCGAGCAGCGGCGACGTCACGATCATCGCGATGGTCGTGAACAGCACCGTCACCGCGGCGATCAGGATTTCCGGCGCGGCGAACCGCACCGCGACGTCCAGCCGGTTGATGTCGCTGGTCGCCCGGCTGAGCAGGTCGCCGGTACCGGCCGCCTCGACGGTGCCGAGCGGCAGGTCGAGCGCGTTCGTGACGAACCGTTCGCGGGTCTCCGCCAGCACACGCTCGCCGAACATCCGGCCGCGCAGCCGCGCCGCCTTCCTCGCCCACGCCTGCAGCACGAGCACCACCACGAACGCCACGGCCAGCAGGTCGACCTGGAGCGTCGTGCCGTGCTCGACCACGCCGTCCACGAGCCTGCCGAGCAGCTGCGGCCCGGCCAGCCCGACCACCGTGGCCAGGCAGAAGAGGCCGAGCACCATGGAAAACTCGCGCCGGTGTTCGACCGCTACGCGTTTCGCCCAGCGTCGCACTTCGCGTTTCGACGCCAGCGGGAGCCGCGTCGTCATACCGTCACTGCCTTTCCGTGCACGACCTCGTCGGCCACGTTCCTCCACAGTGGACTCTGACTGAACACCACCGTGGTCCGCCCGGCCCGCAATTCCTTGACGCGCTGGGTGATCCGGGCTTCGGTGTGCGCGTCGACCGCCGACGTCGGCTCGTCGAGCAGCAGCACGTCGGAGTCCATCGCGAGCGCGCGGGCCAGGCTCAATCGCTGCCGCTGCCCGCCGGACACCTCGCGGCCGCGCTCGCCGATCAGCTCGTCGACGCCGCGCGGGAGGGCCTCGATGATGTCCTCGGCGTCCGCCGCGTGCAGGGCCGAGAAGATGTCGACCTCGCGCGGATGCTCCGGAGTCAGCTGAGCACGCAGCACGCCGGAAAACCACAGGTCCTGGTTGTGCGCGTACACCACCCGCCGGCGCAGTTCGGCGAGCGCGACCTGATCCGCGGGCACCCCGCCGATCAGCACCTGCTCGCCCGCGTCCGCGTCGGCGAACCGGCTCATCCGGGCGGCGATCGCCTCCGCCTCGGCGCCGAGGTCGACGACCGTCAGCTTGCCCGGCTCGATCCGGATGCCGCTGGCGGTGTCCACCAGCTCCAGCGGACCGTCCGGCAGCGGCCGCGGCGACACCGGGTCGGCGAGCTTCGGTCGCAGGGCCAGCAGCGTGCACACCTTGCGCGCCGCGACCAGGCCCGAGCTGAGCGAGCTGACCTGTTCGGTCGCCGTGCTGACCGGCACCACGAGGAACGCCGAAAGACCGTAGAACGCCACCAGTTCGCCGACGCCGATCGTGCCGTCGAGCGCGAGCCGCGCGCCCAGCCAGGTGATCGCCACCGTGACCAGCCCGGGCAGCAGCACCTCCGCGCCGGCGAGCCAGGATTCGCTGCGCCCGACCTCGACGCCGGAGCGCCGCACCAGCTGGCTGGCTTCGCGGAACCGGCGCAGGAACCGCCGTTCGCCGCCGACGCCGCGCAGGATGCGCAACCCGGACACGATGTCCGCGCCGAGTGCGTTCACGTCGCTCAGATTCTCCCGCTGCGTGGTTTTCCGCTTCTGCAGCGGCGCGAGCAGCGGACCGATGCCGAGCACCGCGAGCGGGACGCCGACCAGCGCGACCGTGCCCAGCACCGGCGACGTGCCGAGCATCGCGATCCCGATCACCACGAACGCCACGATCGAACCGAACGTGCGGCCGACGACCTCGAACGCGTTGCCGACCCAGTTCATGTCCGACGACGTGACCGCGACGACGTTGCCCGTGCTGGTCGCGTCGCGCAGGGACGCGCCGAGCCGGGTCGTATGGTCGGTGACCAGGCGTTGGGTGGATCCCGCGCCGTGCATCCACAGGCCGTACGAAGCGAAGTGCAGTCCGGTGCCGAGCAGCGCCTGCGCCACGCCGAGCACGCCCGCGATCAGCGCCCAGCGCACGAGGGCGGACGAGTCGCTCGCGGCGATCGCCCCGACGCCCCGGCCGATCACGAGCGGCAGCAGGGCGCTCGGCAGCGACCAGCCGGCCCCGGTGACGATCGCGGCGAGGATGAGCCCCGGCCGCGCGCGCAGGACCGCCAGCAGATACCGGACCGGCGTCGGGTGCTCCGGAAGCCGGATGGCGGGAAAGCGGTACGTGGCGGAAAGCACGATCACTGACGCTAAGCCGCCGGGACTGTCCGGCGCGACTGATTTATCCCCGGCGGACCCAGGCCGGGCGGCTGCGGGTGTGACCCGGCCTACACGTAGTCTTGGCCTTGTGGCGAACCCTGACACGGACAGTCGGACAAACACTGTGACCAGCGCTGTTGTTAACACAGACACCACCGCAGTGGCCGCGGCGACCCCGGAAACGAGCCAGCCGTACGTCGAACTCGGCCTCGCCGAAGACGAGTACGCGCGGATCCGGGAGATCCTCGGCCGCCGGCCCACCGACGCCGAGCTCGCGATGTACTCGGTGATGTGGAGCGAGCACTGCTCCTACAAGTCTTCGAAGAAGCATCTGCGCTACTTCGGCGAGACCGCCACCGACGAGATGAAGGCCAAGATGCTGGCCGGCATCGGCGAGAACGCGGGCGTCGTCGACATCGGCGACGGCTGGGCGGTCACCTTCAAGGTGGAAAGCCACAACCATCCGTCCTATGTGGAGCCGTACCAGGGCGCGGCCACCGGTGTCGGCGGCATCGTCCGCGACATCATGGCGATGGGCGCGCGGCCGCTCGCGGTGCAGGACGCGCTGCGCTTCGGCCCGGCCGACGCGCCGGACACCAAGCGCGTGCTGCCCGGCGTGGTCGCGGGCGTCGGCGGCTACGGCAACTGCCTCGGCCTGCCGAACATCGGCGGCGAGCTGGTCTTCGACCCGTCCTACGCGGGCAACCCGCTGGTCAACGCGCTGTGCGTGGGCGCGATGCGCACCGAGGACCTGCACCTGGCGTTCGCGTCCGGTTCCGGCAACAAGATCATCCTGTTCGGCGCGCGCACCGGTCTCGACGGCATCGGCGGCGTGTCCGTGCTCGCCAGCGACACCTTCTCCGGCGACGAATCCGCGTCCGGGCGGCGCAAGCTGCCCAGCGTGCAGGTCGGCGACCCGTTCACCGAGAAGGTGCTCATCGAGTGCTGTCTCGACCTGTTCAAGGAAAACCTGGTCGTCGGCATCCAGGATCTCGGCGGGGCAGGGCTGTCCTGCGCGACGTCGGAGCTGGCCGCGGCCGGTGACGGCGGCATGCACATCTACCTCGACCGGGTTCCGTTGCGCGCCACCGGAATGACGCCCGCCGAGGTGCTCTCCAGCGAATCGCAGGAGCGCATGTGCGCGGTCGTCGCGCCGGAGAACGTCGACGCGTTCATGGCGGTCTGCGCCAAATGGGACGTCATCGCCACCGACATCGGCGAGGTCACCGACGGCGAGCACCTGGTCATCACGTGGAACGACGAGGTCGTCGTCGACGTGCCCGCGCACACCGTCGCGCACCAGGGCCCGGTGTACGACCGCCCGATCGAGCGCCCCGCGTTCCAGGACGGCCTGATCGCCGACACCTCCGCGAAGCTGCCGCGTCCGTCGACGCCCGAAGAACTGCGCGCGGACTTCCTGAAGCTCATCGCGTCGCCGAACCAGGCGTCGAAGGAATGGGTGACCTCGCAGTACGACCGCTACGTGCGCGGCAATTCGGTGCTGGCCCAGCCGTCCGACTCGGGCATGATCCGGATCGACGAGGAGAGCAACCGCGGCGTGTCGGTCTCCACCGACTGCAACGCGAAGTTCGTCTACCTCGACCCGTACCGCGGCGCGCAGCTCGCGCTGGCCGAGGCGTACCGGAACGTCGCCACCGGCGGCGCCACCCCGGTCGCGGTGTCCGACTGCCTCAACTTCGGCGCCCCGACCGACCCGGGCGTGATGTGGCAGTTCGAGCAGGCCGTGCACGGTCTCGCCGACGCGTGCGTCGAGCTGGGCATTCCGGTCACCGGCGGCAACGTCAGCTTCTTCAACCAGACCGGTGACACGGCGATCCTGCCGACCCCGGTGATCGCGGTGCTCGGCGTGATCGACGACGTCACCCGCCGCATCCCGACCGGCATCGGCGCGGAAGCGGGCGAGACGCTGCTGCTGCTCGGCGAAACCCACGACGAACTGGACGGTTCGGCCTGGGCGCGCGAGCTGCACGGGCACCTCGGCGGCGTCCCGCCCCGCGTGGACCTGGCCCGCGAAAAGCTGCTGGCCGACATCCTGGTGGCCGGTTCGCGCGACGGCATGATCTCCGCCGCGCACGACCTCGCCGACGGCGGGCTGGCCCAGGCCCTCACCGAAACCGTCCTCATTGGACAGTGCGGGGCCCGGGTGTTCCTCGACCGCGACCAGGACCCGTTCGTGCAGCTCTTCTCGGAGTCTTCCGGCCGCGTGCTGGTGGCGGTCCCGCGCACGGAGGAGCTGCGGTTCACCGAGATGTGCACCGCCCGCGGCCTGCCGTGGCGCAAGACCGGCGTGGTCGACCCGGATTCCGGCACGCTGGAGATCCAGGGCATCACGGAGTTCACTCTCGAAGAACTGCGCGAGACCTGGGAGAAGACGCTTCCGGCGCTGTTCGACTGAGCCCTCGTGAGTGCCGGTGCTGACCGGCACCGGCACTCACGACCGGAAGGTGACCACTTCCGCCAGCGGCGCGCGCGGGATCGAGGGCCGGGGTTCGTCGGGATCGGCGTACCCGATCGACATGCCGCAGCCGAGGACATATCCGGCGGGCGGTTCCGCGATCTCCGTGACGCTGCGGTGGTACCGGCCCCACGCGATCTGGGCGCAGCTGTCGAGCCCCTCCGCGCGGAGCAGCAGCATCACGGTCTGCAGGAAAGCCCCCGCGTCCAGCCATTGCGGCGGCAGCATGTGCTCGTTCAGATAGCAGAACAGCGCGACCGGAGCGCCGAAGCAATCCCAATTCCGGACGCGGACCCGCTCCCGGCCGGCGTAGTCCTCCCGCGCGATCCCGACCGCGCCGTAGCGCAGCACGCCTAGTTCCTCGATCCGCCGCGCGTACCGCTCAGGCAGCGCTTGCGGATAGGGCAGAACCTGGGGCGGATCACCGGTATCGCCCTCGGCGATGCGCCGCTGGACCAGGCATTTCAGCTCGTCCAGCTTCGCGCCGGACAGGACATAAACCCGCCACGGCTGCAGGTTTCCCCCGGAGGGGGCGCGCAACGCCGTGGTGAGGACTCGGGTCAGGATTTCGTCGGGGACCGGCTTGCCGAGGAAGCCGCGGACAGACCGCCGGGAGCGCACCGCTTCGTAGACGTCCACGGTTTCTCGATGCTACTCAGATCGGCACCGCGACATAGCCGCCATTCTGTGGTTCTAACTTCCAGCCGTCGGGCAGCTGTACTTCAGCCGAATCCGAAAAAGTGGCCCCGTCGAACAGGACTTCCTTCGCGAAACTCGCGCCCTTGAAGGTAGTCCTGCCCTTGAACGCGGTGTCGGAGAAATTGGTCCGCTCCGAGAACGCGGTGCCGGAAAACCAAGCCCGGTCGAGAAAAGTCGCGTTGCGGCAACGGAAAAGACCCACCAGGCGGCCCGGTCCGGTGCCCGCCGCGGTGAAGTAGGCCTGCCCGGTGAAGACGCACCCGCTGAGGTTCGTGCTGCTGTACAGCGAAGCGTGCCGCAGCAGCAGGCCGCCGATCCGGCGACGGGAAAGGTCGAAATACTCCAGCACCGCGCCGGTCAGATCGAGGTCCGGACCCGGACCGTCCACATCGGACGGTGGCAGCAGATCCCGGACCAGCCGCTGTGCGGTGAGCCGCACCTGCAGTTCGCGCTCCTGCTCCGGAGTGCTGTCCTTACCGTCGTAGCGGCCATGCGTGAACGGCCGCCGGAGGTATGAACACAGCACATCCAGCACAGTCTGCCGATACTCCGGTCGCGTGCGCGCCAGCCCGGCCAGCGGGTGCAACGCCCCCACCCGCACCTGATCGGCCTCGTGCCCCAGCAATTCCACCGATTTCGCGAACCGCTCGTCGGAGATCCGCTCGCGGTCGACGTCGTGCCGCTGCTGTTCAATCACCTGTCGCGCTTCCTCGACGCGGCGACGGCGATCGTTGAGCCACAACGCATACAGCGCCACGACCGCGCCACCGGCGAGACCGCCGGTTTTCAGCGCTTCACTGCGGCTGGTCGCGGGGTCGGTGAGCAGCCAGCCACCGACCCCGCACAGCAGTACTACGGACGCGATCAACGTCCACGGCAGCGGCGAGCGCACCGGGTCAGAACGCCAGGATCAGGTACAGCCCCACGCAGTAACCGCCGCCGCGGTTCATCACGACCATCGTGCCGCTGGCGTCCTTGCCCGACAGCTTGCCGGTGAGCCGGGCGCTCGTCGTGGCACTGCCCTCGGTGACCTTGGTCAGCGTGAGCTGCGGGTCGCCGCTGGTGGTCTCGTCGATGCTCTTCTTCGACATGCTCTCGGTGCCCTGGCAGGCCATCGCGGTCGCACCGGCCGCGTCCTTGGCGTTGAGCTTGGCGATGAAGTCGTTGATGACCTGCTTCGCCTCGCCCGAACCGGACCCGCCGGTGCCGGGGTCGTCGCTCGAATCAGTGGACGGCGACGACGAGTCGCTCGGCAACGGAGCGTCCGACGACGGGGACGGTGCCGGGGCGGGCGGCTGCGCCTGCGAGCTGCTCTTGTCGTCCTTGCTCAGGAAGAAGCCGGGTGCGACGAATCCGGTGATGCCCAGCGCGACGAGCACGACGACCGCGACCGCGATGCCGATCCACAGGCCGGTCTTGTTGTTCTTCGGCGGTTCGCCGCCCGGCCCGCCGGGGTATTGCCCCTGGTCCCAGCCCTGCTGCGGGAACTGCTGGGTGCCGCCGTATGGCTGCTGCGGATATCCCGGGTACTGCTGCTGGGCGTTCGGGTCCCAGCCCTGCTGCGGGGCGCCGCCGTAAGGCTGCTGCTGGTGGGCGTTCGGGTCCCAGCCCGGCTGCGGCTGAGCCTGGTTGGGGTCCCACCCCGGCTGCTGCGGAACCCCGCCCGAGCCGGGCTGCTGCCAGCCCTGGCCATAGGGGTCCCCGCCCTGTCCGGGCTGCGGTGGGTAAGTCATGGTTCCGCCTTCCTGCTGCACCGACTCGCGCCGCGGTCTGACGCCCCGCCGGCCCAGGCGGTTCCGTCTCCGCCCCAGGCCCGCAATTGTGCAAGGCGGGCGACGCTCGCACAAAGGCGGCTCCCGGCCGCCCCGCCCGGCAGGAGGAGGGGAGAACCGGGAGCCGCGTCGGTCGCGCCGTCAGGTCAGCCGTTGGCGAGTGCCTGCAGCCGGTCGTAGGCGCCGTTGAACGTGTCCTGGTCCAGCGGGCTCGAGGTGTACTGCCACACGGTGTAGTAGCCCCAGTTGTACGGAAGCGTGCCGGCCGAGGACGCGTACCGCGCGACCCACAGCGGCGCGGTGCTCGAGAAATCGCCGCTGACGCACTGGTTCCACCAGTTCGTCGACGTGTAGATCACCGGCCAGCGCCCCGTTTTCGCGTGATAGGTGTCGTGGAAGTCCTTGATCCACGCCGTCATCGCGGATTTGCTCAAGCCGTAACAGGTCGCGCCGTAGGGGTTGTACTCCATGTCCAGCGCGCCGGGCAGCGTTTTGCCGTCCCCGGACCAGCCGCCGCCGTGCGCGACGAAGTAGGTCGCCTGTGCCGCGCCGCTGGAGGTGTTCGGAGTGGCGAAATGGTAGGCGCCGCGGATGAATCCCTGGTTGTAGGAACCGTTGTACTGCTGGGCGAAGTACGGGTTCGTGTAGTTCGTGCTCTCGGTCGCCTTGGTCCAGACGAATCGCTTGCCCTGGCCCCACCAGTTGCCCCAGTCGACGTTGCCTTGGTAGCTGGCGACATCGATGCCGGCGACGGTGGCCGCCACCTGGTTCGGCAGCGCGGTCGCGGGCTGCGGCTGCTGCGCGGCGGCTTTCGTGTCGGGGGTGGAGTGATCCCCCTCGACGCGCCGGATCTGCGATCCCATGGTGTGGTTGTTCGCCTGGATGTCGGCGTTGACGGCGTTGATCTCCCGCGGCGAAAGCGGGGAAGCCGCCGGGGCGGCCGTCGCCTCCGTCGAAGCGCCGAGCAGGAGCGCGACAACAGGGACGGTCAGAGCGGACAGCAGCGCGGTACGCCGTCCTCTTCGGGAAGTGGACATCGTCGATCCCTTCACAGATACCCTCGCGGAGGGCGGCTATGTGCAGGTAGCCGCCACGGGGGAGATTCTTGAGGACGAATCGTCGTTTGTCATCAAGTTCCGTGAAGATGAATGGGCGGGTGGGTGATTTTCATCGGGCGGTGATGACTAATTCGTGACGACGTCACGAATGTTCACCCGAATGCCAGATTGCGCAGCGCCGACTGGGTTCCGTTGAGCCAGTTCTGGTCCCCGGGCAGGGTCCCGCTGTCCGAGAACTGCCAGATGGCGTGCTGTCCCCAGCCCGCGGGCAGTTCGCCGATGAAGGAGTTGTAGCGCGCGATCCACAGCGGATTCCCTCCGAAAGAAGGGTTGTTTCCGGTGCAGCGTTTCCACCAGCTGGTCGAGGTATAGATCGTCGGCAGCCGTCCGGTGCGCGCGCGATAGGTGTCGGAGAACGCGCGGATCCACGCGACCATCCCGTTCGCGTCCTTGCCGTAACACGTTTCGCCGTAGGGGTTGTATTCCATGTCGAGTGCGCCCGGAAGCGTCCTGCCGTCGGCCGACCAGCCGCCGCCGTGCGCGAGGAAGTAGTTGGCCTGCGCAGCTCCGTCGGACACGTCCGGCCGCGCGAAGTGGTAGGCGCCGCGGACGATCCCGACTTGGTAGGAACCGTTGTACTGCTGGGCGAATTGCCCGCTGACGAACCCGGTGCCCTCGGTCGCTTTCACGTACACGAACTTCGCGCCCGCTGCCGCCGCGGCCGGCCAGTCGACCGCTCCCTGGTGTCCGCTGACGTCGTGCCCGAGGTACTGGTCTTCCGTCGTGTACGAGATGTTCGGCGCTCCCAGCACGCCTTCGTGTTTCGCGATTTGCGAACCGGCGTAGTTGTCGGCGGCCCCGGCGTAGCTCGGGGCGGCCAGCGCCGTTTCGCACAAGGACGTGCCGGTGATCCCGGCGAAGAGAACCGCGCTCCAGCGCAGCAGCAGATGACGCTTCACCCAAGGCTCCTCACCGGACACGTGTACTTCTACTGCGTCACGATGCCCGGGTGAGCGGATTTCGGCGAATCATGATCACTCGGCAGAGTGGTCTGCCCAGGTCAGCGCCGTTCTTCGGCCAGCGCCTTCATCAGGTGCTCGGCCGGGACGACGGCGGTGATCAGGTCGTGCGGGTTGATCGCGAGCGGATGTCCGGCGAGCAGCCCGACGATGTCGCGGCCGAGCACCGCGCGGGCGTGCGGCCATTCGCGCGGCACCAGCGACTTCGACGTGTACGCCGGCACCATGACCCGGCCGTCGGTGTTGTGGAAGCCGATGACCGTGCGCTGCACCGGGGACAGGGCGTAGACCAGCAGCGTCGAATCGAGGATGACGCGCGGCAGGTCCTCGGGGGGCCGGTGTTCGGTCCGGACCATCTGCAGCAGTTGCTCGAGTTCGTTGCGCGGCTCGGGAAAACCGAGCGCCTTCGGGGAGGGGCGGTACCGGTCGTTGGGGTGGAAGTCCTCGACGACCTCTCCCGTCCCGTTCACCGGGTACGCGCCGACGACCGCCCACGACGGCACCGGACCGCGCGCGTCGAAGGCCTCGTCGATGACATACAGCCAGCTGTTCGGGTTCGTCCGCGCGTTGGCGCGCATCTCGGGAGTGATCTCGGGTTTGCCTTGCGGGCCGCGGCGGGGGTACGCGTTCCGGCGCGCGCGTTTGCCCGCCGGGGTCCGGGAAACCATCCGATCTGCCTCGTCCCGCTGCGCCATCGCCGTCCCTCGGTGCCGGGTGCCTGAAAGTCCGTCCGCGGTCACTCTACTGTTGTCGCATGGCCTCTTCGCGTTCGGTCGATCCCGCACAGTTACGGGCGGCGGTGCTGGCCGTTTCGGACTGGTTGCGTGGTGACGGGCCCGATCCGGCCCGCACTGAGCTGGCCGCCGCGGTGCGCGCGACGCTGCGGACGCTCGCCCAGGACGCGCCCGGGCACACCGTCGAGGTCCGGGTGCCTCCGTACGCCGCGGTGCAGTGCATCGAGGGCCCGCGCCACACCCGCGGCACGCCCCCCAACGTCGTCGAGACCGATCCTCGGACGTGGCTCGAACTGGCGACCGGCCTCCTGGAATGGGACGACGCGCTCAGCGCCGCCCGCGTGACCGCCTCGGGCAGCCGCGCGGACCTTTCGCACTGGCTCCCGATCGTGCGGATCTGATTTTCCGCGCCAATTGTTCTCGCAGGTGTGTCTTCTGAGGCACACACTCCGTAGAATCCCCTGAGCAGAGGCTCGTGCCACGCTGTCCGGGGCAGGGCCTTGCGTGTACTTTGGGTGGTCGGAATTCGGTCCCCAGGACGAGCGAGCGGCGATGGAAGGGCCCTGGTCATGAACGCGGTAGGCGTGTCCGCCGGCGAGCAGAGCCTCGGCCCGACAGCGCGCCGGATGATTCTCGGCTCGCAGCTTCGCCGGTTGCGCGAGGAAGCCGGGATCACGCGCCAGCAGGCGGGCTACAACATCCGCGGTTCGGAATCCAAGATCTCCCGGCTGGAACTCGGCCGCGTCGGCTTCAAGGAACGCGACGTCGCCGACCTGCTCACCATGTACGGAGTCTCCGACGAGGAAGAGCGCAAAGCGTTCCTCGACATGGTCAAGCAGTCGAACGAAGCCGGCTGGTGGCGGAAGTTCGGCGAGACGGTGCCCGGGTGGTTCACCGATCTTGTCGGCCTGGAGGAAGCGGCGTCCCGCATCCAGATCTGGGAGCCGCTGTTCGTGTCGGGCCTGCTGCAGATCGAGCCGTACGCGCGGGCGATCTTCAGCCACGGCCGCCCGGAAATGGCCGACGAACGCGTGGACCAGCTGGTAGCCCTGCGCATGCGGCGGCAGAAGATGCTGGCCCGCCCGGACGCGCCGCGCATCTGGGCGGTGCTCGACGAATCGGTGCTGTACCGGCCGATCGGCGGACCGAAGGTGTTCCGGCAGCAGCTGGAGTACCTGCTCGAGGTCACCACGCTGCCGCACGTGTCGGTGCAGATCCTGCCGTACTGCCGCAGCGGTCTGTCGGCCGAGCACGCGTTCTCGCTGCTGCGCTTCGCGGAGGCGGAACTGCCGAACATCGTCTACGTCGAGTACCTGACCGGCGCGCACTATCTGGACAAGCGCGACGAGATCGAGAAGTACGGCCGGGCGCTCGACCTGCTGGCCGTCGACGCGGAGACTCCCGAGCGCAGCCGCGCCCGCATCGCCAAGCGCAAGGCCGAGATCTAAGCGCGCCTCTCTCTGCGCCAAGGTCGCAGTGAAATTCTCCCGGCCGAGAATTCCGGCCCGACCATCCGGGCGACGAGCAGCCAATAGAGAACGCCCGCCTCCATTCTCATCACCGGCTGTGCATAAGTCCGGAAACCCGTTACCCCTAACCCGGTTCGACCTCTTCCCGCGACGACCCTCGTTGTCACAGTGAGTGTTCCCGATTCGCCCGCCGCACTCAGCGGCGGCGAGTCACGAACGCACTGCGTTAACCGGCCGCCCATATCGTGACCCAAGGTGATAATTAACCCGTTCGGGTAGTGCTCTAATCACCTGTCCGGGAACTTCTACTGAACCGTGTCGTCACGCAGTGAGAAATTTGCAGGAAATTCTGCACGTGCATTTACCGCTGCATGCGCGCGTGCTAGCGTCGAAGTCACAGGCAGATGCACATGCAGATTCCTGAGCTTTTCATCGTCCTTCCCGGAAGGTGGCATCATGGCTGAGCGGTTCGAGAACGGTATTCCGGCCGACCGTCTGACCGGCGCACAGTGGCGCAAGGCGAGCTACAGCGGCGCGGTGGGCAACTGCGTCGAAGTGGCTCCGCTGACCTCGGGCGAGATCGCGATGCGGAACTCCCGTTTCCCGGAGGGCCCGGCGCTCGTCTACACGCGTGCGGAGATGGCCGCCTTCCTCGCCGGCGCGAAGGACGGCGAATTCGACGATGTCCTCGGCTGAGGCCGCCGTCGTAGGCTCCACCTTCGACATCGAACGAGGCCTGCAGCAACTGATCGCCCGCGGCTATCGGTTCGTCCACCAGACGGACGGAAGCGGCGAGATGCAGGCCGTGGTCGGAGTACGAGTCCACGACAACGTGGTGGACGTCGTCCGGTTGAACGCCGAGGACGACGTCGAGGCCGCCCGCCTCCCTGGCAATGAGCAGAACATCTTCGCCCCGACGTCCACGCTGTGGCGTTCGCGCGGCGAGGCAAGCCAGGTGCTGGGCGAGGTCCTCGCCCTCCCCGAGCGCCCCCCGGTCACCGCAGCCGCCTCCGCGAACGGCTGCTGGATCCCCGGCCGAGGCGGCCGCTCGAAGTGGCTCGCCGCTAGCTGATCCACCTTCCGCGGTGTCCCCACCGGCGCCCCTGATTTCAGGCCCCGTACGAAGTGGCCCAATCCACTTCGTGCGGGGCCTGGCTCATTTCTGCCCGAGGCCCGCGCCCCTGCCGCCCTCCGTGAGGGCCGCCCTCGCGGACTCTGATTCCCTCAGACTTCCCCTGGCATGCCTGTCCGTGAGCGGCCCCCTCACAGAATTGGATTCCCTCAAGGGCCCCTTCACGGACCGCCCGCCGTCGCCGCGCCGCTGCTACCGCCAAGCACCCAACTCGGCTTTCGTTGCATCAGACGCACCCAACCCCACATCGAGCCGCAAACCCAGCACCCAACCGGCAGCCGCGAACCCCACGCAACCAGCCGCCAACCCGCGCACACCCACCACCAAACCGCCACCGACCCACCCAACTCACCAGCGCACCCACACCACCCC
>NZ_JACJHR010000079.1 GCF_014174495.1 Amycolatopsis echigonensis | reverse complement strand
TTTGGTGTGGGGGGGGGGGGGGGGGGGTGCTTGGTGGGTTGGGTGTGTCGGTGGCGGTTTGGTGAGTGGGGTGGGTGGTTGGGTGGGGTTCGCGGTGTGCGGTTGGGTGTGTCGCGCGGGCGGTGGCGGACGATTCCGGCTTTGGATGCCGTGAAGGGCTCCTTGTGGGAAACAGATTCCCGCAAGGAGCCCTTCACGTACGCGGCGGTTAGACGCCTGCGGTTTGCTTGATCCAGTCGCGGCTGTTGGCGACGCTGGCGTAGTTCTGGGTGCCGTGTTCGTCGCTGCCGGAGTTTTCGCCGGTGGAGCAGACGCCTACCTGGACGCCGTCGGCCAGTTGCGGGCCGCCGGAGTCTCCGTGCCAGGAGGAGCCGGTGACGCCCTTGCTCGCGATTGCCTTGCCGTTGAAGGCGTCCGTGCTCTCGCCGGTCACCTGGACGTCCGCGGTCTTGAGCGTGTCCGAGGGCGGGCTCTGGTCCTTGGTGCGGCCCCAGCCGTAGATCTGGTTGGTGGCACCGTTTTCCGGGTCCTTGTCGGCCAGCTTCATGAACGTGGTGTCCACGGCGGACTTGAGGTGCAGCAGCGCGATGTCACCGTTCGGCGAGGCCTTCTGCTCGTCGACGGCGGCCTCGGTGCCCTTGCCCAGCGCGACGTCGCCGACCTTGACGTGCATGCCGCCCTTGTTCAGGCAGTGTTGCGCGGTGAGCACCCACTGGGAGGCGATGATCGTGCCGGAGCATTCGAAGCCGCCGTAGTCGGTGACGTCGTCCCAGAACACCTGGGCGCCCCACGGGGCCGACTGCACGGTGGTGCCGCCGATGATGTGCGTGTCGGCACTCGCCGGGACCGCCGCCCCGACCCCGAACGCCATCGCAGCCCCGGCGACCACGGCCGCCGCTTTCGCGTAACGCATGGAAAATCCCTCCGCCTCGGTGGTGATTTCCCGACCGTAGGCAACATCTGGAAATCCGGTAACCTACGGAAGTCGGTCTTCGATCCACGTTTCGCGGAGGGTGCCGTCCGGGTCCAGCCGCCGGTGCAGGGTCTCGGCTTGCTTCGGACGGGTAGCACGGTGAGGGCGGCTCGCTGCTGAAGGTGCAGCGCGTGCACGGCGACGCGGAGCTTGCGAATCCGGCCGCGTACTCGGAGCCGGGCTCGCCACGGATGCCAGAGGACGGCGAGCAGGAGGCTGGTGGTTTCCGCGCTTCGCGGAGGGCGCGGTGGGCGTCCGTTCCGTCTTCGAGGACGGCAACGATCCCGAGTGCGTCGGCGAGGGATCTCCGGCTGGCCGCGGTGTTCGGAGGCCGGCCGATCCGGATATCGGGCACGCCGCCGAAAATCGCGCGGATCGCTTCGAGCCGCCGCTAGACCTCGGCGCGGAGGTGGCGGCGTTCCTGGACCTTGGTGAGGTAGTTCGTCAGCGCGGCGCCGACGACGCCTCCGCCGGTGGTGTAAGCCAGTTCGACCAGACCGGGCATCAGGGCTCCCTCGCTCGCGGACTGCATATGCTGGCAGAACTGACGGGCGACTACCGGGGAGAGGGATGCACACGGTCACCTTCGGCGCGCCGCGCGGGGATCGTCTGGTGATCGCTGTGCACGGGCGGATGCATCCGGGCGCGGACGATTTCTGGGACGGGAACTGGCTGGTCAGCCCGATCGAGATCGTGTCGGGCGGGTTCACCGCGCGCTTGGGCGCCGGGTTGCGGGCCAACGAACTGCGGGAGTTCCGGCAGGAGCTCGCGGCTTGCCCGGAGTCCGGCGGCAGTGCGCGGCTGACGTCGCTGGAGGATTGGCTGGACCTGACGGTGACCGTCGCCGCTGATGGACGGGTCGAGGCGGAGGGCGTCGCGGTCGCCGATCATTCGAGCGGGAACCGGTTGTTGTTCCGGCTCGAGGGGATGGAATACGCGCAGCTGGCGGAGGTTGTGGCGGGGCTGGCCGCGATCGAGAAGGCTTATCCGGTCCTCGGGCTTTCGTAAGCTTCCTTCCCCGGCTGAGTCCGCTCAATCCTCCACCGGCTTGGTCCACGCCACCTGCACCAGTTCCGTCCCATACCGTCGCGATACCAGCGTTCCTCGACCGGCAGGCTGCGGCGAGGGCTTCACATCGCCCAGAAGCGCGCCCTCTTCCTTTCCTCCGGACATGATCAGACCCGGCGAGCCCAGTTCTCGTACCCGTTGGATGACCGCCTCGTACAAGCCGCGTCCGGCGCCGCCCGAGGAGCGGGCCAGGATCAGATGCAGGCCGATATCCCTGGCCTGCGGGAGGAATTCCAGCAACGGCAGCACTGGGTTCCGTCCGGCGGTGGCGACCAGTTCGTAGTCGTCGATCACCACGTACAGGTCCGGGCCGCGCCACCACGAGCGGTTGCGCAGTTGGTCGGGCGTGACGTCCGGGCCGGGGAGCCGGTTGCGCATCGCGGTCGCGCACTGGTTCACCAGGTCCGTCAGGGTGTTCTCGGCACCGGCGTAGCCGAGCAGGTGCGGTTGGTCGACCGCGCCCAGCAGGCCCCGGCGGTAGTCGCCGACCAGGATCAGGGCTTCGTCGGGGGTGGTGGTTCGGCAGATGCCGGTGACGAGGGCGCGCAGCAGGGAACTCTTGCCCGATTCGACGTCGCCGAAGGCCAGGAAGTGCGGGTCCGTCCGGAAGTCGAGATGGACCGGGCGCAGGGTGGATTCCGCCAGGCCCAAGGTGATCTGGCCGCGCGGGGCGGCAGGTAGAGAGTCCAGGGGGACTTCCGGCGGGAGAAGCCGGACTTGGGGAGCGCGCGGACCGGTCCAGGCTGCGGAGACTCGGCGGACGAGGTCTAGGCCGCCGGCTCCGACGGTCTCTGGCCGTTGGTCGGAGTCGATGCGCGGGAGAGCAGCGAGGAAGTGCAGTTTGTCCGCGGTGAGGCCGCGGCCGGGGCGGTCGGCGGGGACGTTTTGCGCGACCTTCCGGTCGATGGACGAATCCGCCGGGTCGCCGAGGCGCAGTTCGAAGCGGGTGCTGATGGCGTCGCGGAGTTGCGCGCGGGCGCCGATCCACTGGTTCAGCGAGACCAGGACGTGGATGCCGAAGCCCAGACCCCGTTGGGCCAGCGCGGTGATTTGTTCTTCGAGGCGTTCGTATTCGGACCGGATGGTGGTCCAGTTGTCGACGAACAGGAAGACGTCGCCGAACTCGCGGTCGTCGCTGCTTTCGGTGAACTCGTCGCGGCGGCCGCGGAAGGCGGCCATCGATTCGATGCCGTGGGCGGCGAAGAATTCTTCCCGCTGTTCCAGCAAAGTCACGAGTTCCGCGACGACCCGGCGGCAGCGTTGCGGGTCGCGGCGGGTGGCGTAGCCCGAAACGTGCGGGAGGCCGGCGATCGGGGCCAGCGCGCCGCCGCCCAGGTCCAGGATGAAGAACTGCACCTCGGCGGGGGTGTGGGTGAGGGCGAGCATCGCCGCGATGTCCTTCATCAATGTCGACTTGCCGCTTTGCGGTGCGCCGACGATCACCGCGTTGCCCGCGGCACCGGAGAAATCCGCCCACAGCATGTCGCGGCGCTGCTCGAAAGGCTTGTCCACCAACGCGACGGGAATGGTCAGCTTGCCGTTGCCGCCCCAGCCGAGAGGACACAGACCGCGGCGGGGGTCTTCGCCGATCGGCGGCAGCAGCTGGTCCAAAGTGGGCGGTTCGGCCAGCGGCGGCAACCAGATCTGGTGCGCGGCCGGGCCGCGTCCCTCCAAACGGGACAGCATCGCGCCGATGATCGTCTCGCCAGTGCCCTGCGCGGGAGTCTCGGCGGCGGGTTGTTCGGCGACGGGTACTTCAACCGGTCCCAGCGTGAACGGCAGCACGCCGAGTTGTTGTCCGTCGGTACGCACGATGCGGCTGCGCGGCGGCAATTCGCCTGAGACGTACGCGGCCTTGAGCCGGATCAGAGTGTCGTTGTCGGACTTCAGGTAAGCCGAACCGGGCACCGGCGGCAGTTGGTAGGCGTCCGCGACACCCAGCACCGCGCGGCTTTCCGCGGCGGAGAACGTCCGCAGGCCGATCCGGTACGACAGGTGCGAGTCGAGCCCGCGCAACCGGCCTTCCTCCAGCCGTTGCGACGCGAGCAGCAGGTGGATCCCCAGCGAGCGGCCGAGCCGTCCGATCGCGACGAACAGGTCGATGAATTCCGGCCGCGACGAAAGCAGTTCGGAGAATTCGTCGATGATCACCAGCAGCGACGGCAAGGGCTGCAGCGGCGTGCCGTCCGCGCGCGCCTTTTCGTAATCGCGCACTGACGCGTAATTTCCGGCTGAGTGCAGGAGTTCCTGACGCCGCAGCAGTTCGCCGTTCAGCGCGTCCGCCATGCGGTCGACGAGCGCGAGGTCGTCGGACAGGTTCGTGATCACCGCGCAGGTGTGCGGCAGGTTCGTCATACCCGCGAAGGTCGCGCCGCCCTTGAAGTCGATCAGTGCGAGGTTCAGCGTCTCCGACGAATGCGTGACAGCCAGCGCGGTGACCAGGGTGCGCAGCAGTTCGCTCTTGCCGGACCCGGTCGCGCCGATCACCAGCCCGTGCGGGCCCATGCCGCCCTCGGCGGATTCCTTGAGGTCCAGCTCGACCGAACGGCCTTCGGGGTTCACGCCCAACGGGATCCGCAGCCGGTCGCGCGCCGGGCGCGGGGCCCAGGTGACGGTCGGGTCGGTGTCGCGCGGGTCGCCGATGCCGAGCAGTCCGGCGAGCCCGAACGTCGAGGACATCGGCTGCTCGCTGACCACCGCGCCGCCCTGGTGCAGCGGCGTCAGCATCCTCGCCAGCGCTTCGGCCGCGCCGTGGTCGAGCCGATCCGGCGTGCCGAGAAAGCCGAGCCGCGCTTCGGTGCCGTCCAGGACCACCATGCCGAGCTGGTCCGGTGAAACGTGCAGGCTCAGCAGCCGCTCGGTCGACGTCGTGCGCGGCTGGTCGCCGCCGATCTCCAGCACCGTCACGCCCAACCGGCCCTCTTCAGCCAGCAGCCGCGGTTCGCCGTGCGAGTCGCCGCCGTCGACGACGAGCACGATGTGCGGCAGGTCCGCCGACGCTCCGCGACGCGAGAAGGCCGGGCGGTCGCCAAGGTCAGGACCGAGCAGCTTCGCGAGTTCCGTGGCGTTGTCGGCGAACAAGCGTCGCGGGCCGGTCGCGTCGGCGAGCACCGGCGCGGTGGCGTGCGGCAGCCATTTCGCCCATTCCCAGTCGTGCGAACGATCCGGGGCGACGCAGAACGCCACGCGCAGGTCGGTCGGGGAGTGGAAAGTGACCAGCTGCGCCAGCACCGCGCGCGTCATCCCGAGCACGTCGAACCTGCGACCGGACAGTGTCGCGGCCGCGTACGAGCGCAGCGATACCGAAACCGGCAGGCCTTCGACGGTCGAGAAGGTCTGGATGAAATGCTTGAGGTTGGTGGAGGAAACCGGGTCCAGCTCTTCCAGCGGGGCGATCTGCGGTGCGCGCAACGGCGTCGCGAGCGGCTGCGGACCGGTCGCCGCGCGCACCATCGCGAAGGAGCGGTCGCCGCGGCGGCGGTCCCAGTGCTGGTCGGTTTCGACATACGCCCACAGGTCCGCCGGATCCGGCTGCTGCGCGATCAGCGTGGCGCGCTGCGAGTCGGCGACCGCGCGGACGCGCGTGCGCAGACCGGCGAGATACCGCTGGTAGTCGCGGCGCTCCTCGTTGATCTGCGCCTTTTTCGCCATGCCGCCGCGGCCGAGCGACATTACGATCATGCCGCCCATCGCGGTGACGAACAGCGCGCCGAAGATCCAGGTCATCACCCCGCCGTCGCGTCCGATGTAGACGAACGACATCGCGCCCATGCCGAGCATCATGGGCAGGAACATCATGAGCTGCAGCACGCCGCCGGAGCCGCTCTTGGGCAGCATCGGCGGGGATTGCAGCATGATCTCCCCAGGCTGCTCGCCGAGCAGGCCGAGGCGGTCGCGGGGGGAACTCATGCCCCGTATTTTGGCCGCCGGTCGCCCGCTCGCGGTGGGTACTTTTGCCGTCCGCTCGCCCGGCGGCGCGAACTTACGCTCTGCGCAGACGCCCCGCACCGGTGCGTCGATCGCAGGAGACCGGGAGGGAGCGCCATGGGCACGATCGGCGAGTACCGGGCCGAGCCGGAGGCCATGCGCTCCACCGTCGGCAACGTGGGCGCCGTGATCGCCCACGGCATCAACGCCGTCGCAGACCTGGAAAAACTCGTCCTGCAGCCGACGACGTTCGCCAGTTTCGGCAGCGTCGTCGCGGCCGCGAACGAAGCTCTGCACTCGCAGCAGGTGACCGCGGTGCGCTCGCTGCTGCAGTTGCTGCAGGAGATCAACGACCTGGTCAAGCACAGCGCGGACGCTTACCAAAGCGCCGACGAAGCAGTCTCCGAAGGCTACGGCGGGGGCGGGGGGCCTTCGGCGCCGCCGCTGACGTCGATCTGGGGAACCCCGCACGCGGCGCACCTGGCCGCGGCGGCGATCACCGACAGCGCCGGCGCGCACGGCGAACCGTCCTCGGTCGGCAACGTGCTGCGCTACCTCGGCGACGCGGACCTCGGGAGGCTCGCCGAGCATCCGCTGACCGATGCCCGGTTCCACGGCGTCGCGGACTTCAACGACTGGCTCGCCGGCGACGCCGACAACCAGGCGCGCGTCGGCCTGATCGAGGTCTATTCGGGCACCGCGCGCACCTTCGGCGACGTGCCCGGGGGCGTGCACAGCGGCGACGTCGTCGTGGTGGAGCCGCTGCAGGTCGCCGAACGCCCTCCGGTGATCGGCGTCGCCGGGGACGGCGGCGCCCTCTACAACCACGGCCTGCTCGATCCGGGCCTCGGCGGACTGGCCAAGGTCAGCGTGTACCGGCCCGCCTCCGTCTGACCCCGACCACCGACCAAGTGAGGTCCGATGCTCTTCCCGAACTCCAGCGCGATGGACGCCACCGCTTCCGGCGGAGGCCCGATCACCGTGCTGCCGCAGATCGTCACCGGCCAGCCGGAGCAGATCGCGAAGCACGTCCTCGACCTGCTGCACAAGGCCGCGGAGCTGACCTCGCTCTACACCGAGCTGAGCAAGGCCGCCGACCAGCTCGGCAAGGTGTGGTCCGGCGAGGCGTCGGAGTCGGCGCTGCGGAAGATCTCCCACTCGCTCGATCAGCTCACCAAGATCATCAACGTGATCGAGAAGGGCTCCGAACTGCTCGGCGTCTCGGGCACGCTGGTGAAAACCGCGCAGGAGGCGTACCGGGCGGTGGTCGCGGCGGTGAACCCGACCGTCGCGTCGTTGATGTCGAACTGGTGGACCTACGGGGCCGCGGTCGCGCTTTCCACCGCCACCAGCGCCACGCTGCGCGGATTCATCACCGCGGTCGGCGGTCTGCTGAAGGCGCTCGGCGCGGGCGACCTGGCGAACCAGATCACGCAGGTCGCGACGATCATCGGGGACATTGAAAAGCTGTTCCACCACGGTTCTTCCGATGCCAATGGCGCGGCGGGCAACGCGGCGATCTCCGGTACTCCGGTCAGCGCGCCGCAGCTGCCCGCGCCGGTCGCGAGCGCGTCCGGGCAGGCGGCGATCGGCGGCAGCGGCGGCGGAGTCCCGTCGTTCACGAACTACACGCCGCCCGCACTGTCCCACGGCGGCTGGCCGTCCGGCAGCGGAACT
Organism: Amycolatopsis echigonensis; assembly: GCF_014174495.1. GTDB lineage: Bacteria > Actinomycetota > Actinomycetes > Mycobacteriales > Pseudonocardiaceae > Amycolatopsis > Amycolatopsis echigonensis. Next base: position 34,457 of record NZ_JACJHR010000079.1, on the reverse strand, counting down.
GGAGCTTGGCCTTCCGGCGGCGGTGCCGGTACCGGGGCGAACCCGGCGAACAGCTGGATCCCCGTGGATCCGGCTCCCGCTCCCGCGCCTTCGGTGCCCGGACAGTCGACCGGTGCGCACGAGGTCGTGATCCACACCGATCTGAACACCGGGCAGTCGACCGTCGAGGCCCCGGCCGGACAGGACGTGGACATCGATGTCGACGTGACCTATCAGGGCAAACACTTCCAGCAGCACGTCGACATCGACGCGAAGGGCGCGTAGCCGGTGGCCGTGGACGCGTCCGGAGTCGTCAGCTCGGTGCTGTCGAACTACCGGCAGGTGCTGGTCGAATACCAGCGTCGGGTCACCGGCGACCCGGCGGCGCTCGAAGCGGCGGCGAACCGCTGTGGCACCAACGCGTCCACGATTACCGGCAAAGCCACCGAAATCGCGGACGCTGCCACGGCATTGCATGCTGACTGGGACGGTGCCGCGTACACCGCGTACGCGACAGCTGCGACCAACGTTGCGCACGTGTTGACGGAAGACGGCACGAAGCTGGCCGAGCAAGGCGAGCGGCTGTCGATGGCCGGACAGTTATTACGGTGGGCGCGTTCTGGGGTCGATTCAGTCCTCTCGCAGTTCGATCAGTACGGGGCGCAGCTCGTCAATCAAGCGCGCGCAGCGGATCCGAACGCGGTCGGTGCTTTTATCGCGGCCGCAAGGGATTTGGGTGAGCAGGCGGTCGCGGCGGCCGGGCAGGTCGCCGACGAGCTGTCGGACGCGTTGGCGGAGTTGTTCCCCGCGCCGTGGGCCGGGCCGATGAGCAAGCCGGGCAAGCTGGGCAAACGCGGCTATGGCCCGTTGTCGTGGGTCAACGGAGACACGCTCGACGGGCGGAAGCGGCCGCGTTCGGTGCCGTCGTGGTTCGGCAATTCCGGCTGGAAGAAGCTGACCTGGAACGGCTTGGAAGGCACGCGCGCGCCGAAGAAGGCCGACACGCCGTTCGGGCAGCCGAAGCCGAAGAGCGCGATCGCCCGCGCCACCGAGATCACCTACTACAAGACGGCACACGAGCAAGACGGCTTCATTCCGGAGTACGACGGGAAAGTCTCCTCGCAGGGCTGGGACGCGAAGGCGTCCGGACACGCTGAGCTGGGGTTCCGGGAGGACGTCGGGACGAGCGGAAACTACGGTGCCGCGCACGGCAGCGCTCGCGGTTCCGCTTTCGCGGGCGGCGAGGTCAGCGCTTCCGGGCAGCTGGGGGTGCACGGGCTCGGCGTGCACGCCAACGCGTTCGCCGGCGGCAAGCTGGAGGGCCAGGTCGCGGCGGATGTCGCGGGCGTCGGCGTAGGCGCGAGCGGAAGTGTCCAATATGGAATCGGCGCGCAGCTCGACGGCCAGTTCGTGTATGACAACGGGCACGTGAAGGTGAACTTCAAGGCCGGTGCCGCATTAGGGCTCGGTGCCGGACTGGGCGCGAAGATCGACATCGATCTGCCGAAGGTCGGCGCGGCAGTCAGCGAATACGGCGGCGCGGCGATCGACGCGGTCGGCGACGCCGCGGGCGAGGCGGCGAACGCGCTGGGCGGGGCTTGGGACGACGCCGTGCAGTATGTGGGTTCGTGGTGAGCGCCATGGCGGATCTGGTGACACTGCCGCTGGGCTTCGACGTCCCGGAGGGCTGGACGCCGGTGCCGCCTGTCGTGTCCGGCGTTGTTTTCGTGGCAGTGCACCCGAATCCGGAGGCGGACTTCACGCCGAACATCACGCTCGGCATCCAGCAGCGCGAGGATGCCTTGCCGATAAAGGAAATCGCCGAAGAGGCGGTCGAACGGCTCGGCCGGACGATGGCGTTGCTGGAGGTCCTCGACCGGCAGGAAGTCGGCAGCCCCGCCGCCCCCGGCTGCACCCAGACATTGCGGCTGCGCACCGGCGAAGGCCAGGATCTGCTGCAGGTCCAGGTGTTCCTGACCGTGCCCGGTCCGGCCGGGCGCGTCGTGCTGGAGCTGGTCTGCACGGCCGGTCCGCAGGACGCGCGCACGCTCGTCCCCGACTTCCGGAAGTTCGTCGCCAGCGTGCACGTCCGCCGGGAAACCCCGCAGGAGAAGGAGAACGACGGTGACTGAACCGTATGCCGTGCCGGACATGGACGAGCTGCTCGCGCAGGTCCGCAAGCAGACCGAAGAGGTGCAGCGGATCCAGCGCACGGTCGAGGCGATGGAGGTCACGGCCGCCTCGCGACAGAACGAGGTGACCGTGACGCTGCGCGGCGACGGCCGGTTCACCTCGGTCGACATCGACCAGCGCGCGATCCGCGAGTTCGACGCGCGCACGCTGTCGGAGATCGTTCTCGAAGCGGTGAACGCGGGTCTGCAGAAGCTTGCCGAGGCGAGCAGCGCGAAGTTCGCCCCGGTGATCGAGGCGTCCAGGTCCCCGCAGTGAGCGCGCCGGCCGTCGCCGGGTCGACCCGGCGCGTCACGATCGTCACCCCGCGCGCCAGGGTGGACGTCGCGCTGCCGCAGCAGAGCACGTTCGCCGAACTGGTGCCGCAGCTGGTCCGGCTGGCCGGGGCGGCCGGACAGGCGTCGGCCGAGCATCCGGGCTGGGTGTTGTCGCGGCTCGGCGGCGCTCCGCTCGCGCTCGGGCTCACCGTGGCCGCCGCGCAGGTGCGCGACGGCGAGGTGCTGCACCTGACCCCGCGCGAACGTCCGCGCGGACCGCTGCTCTTCGACGACGTGGTCGACTCGATCGCGAGCGTCGGCGAATCCGCGTCGACCGCGTGGGGGCCGAAGATCGCGCGACGGGCCGGGATCACGACGGCCGCGTTGCTGCTGTTCGCGGGCGGGGCGCTGATCCAGGCCTCGCTGGCGGGCAGTGTCCTCGCGCCGATCGGCACCGGGCTGCTGGCGATCGTAGTGCTGCTCGGCGGCGGTGCGCTGAGCCGGGCGTACGGCGATTCGGGCGCGGGTGCGGCCGGTGCGCTGGCCGGGGTCGGCGTGGCGTTCCTGTCTGGAATGTCGTTGCTGCCACCGCATTCGGCCTTCTCGCTCTCCGCTGGGCCGCTTGCCGCGGGGCTCGCCGCGGTGACTGTTTACGGCGTCCTGGCCGCGGTTTCGGTGGCCGACCGGCTGCCGTTCTTCGTCGCGGCCGTCGGCTCGGCCGGGATCGGCGCGATCGCGACCGGCGTCGTGCTGCTGACTGGGGCGAAGCCGGTTGCCGCCGCGGCCGTCGCGGGAGTGCTGGCGACCGCGTTGGCAGCCGTCGCGCCGATGCTCGCGCTGCGGCTGGGCCGGATGCCGCTTCCGCGCGTGCCGGACGACATGGAATCCTTCCGCGCCAACGAACAGCCGTCGCTCGGCGCGGAAATGGCCGGCCGCACGACGTATGCGCAGGCGTTGCTCACCAGCCTGCTGGTCGCGCTCGGGCTGGTGGTGGTCGGCTCGTCGATCGTGCTCGCCACCGGCGGACCGTGGGAAGCGGGGCTGGCCGCGCTCCTCGGGACGGCGTGGATTCAGCGTTCCCGCGCGTACGCGGGTCGCACGCAACGGCTGGTCCTGGTCGCCTTCGGTCTCGTCGCTTTGCTGACCGCGGGTTTCTGGCTGATCGCGGCCGACCAGCGGATCGCACTTCTCGCGGCCGGGCTGGCGCTGGTGCTGGCCGCGGTGGTGTCGCTGTTCTACGCGACGCGGGTCGCGCGCGGGGTGCGGTCGCCGTACTGGTCGCGGCTGCTGGATATATCGGAATTCCTGGTGCTGTTGTCGCTGGTGCCGTTCGTGGCGTTGATCGCCGGGGTGTACGAGGCGGTCAGCGGCTGAGCGGGCTGGCGGTTTTCAGCGTCCGCAGGACCGGCGCGGTTTCGCAGGACCGGATGCCGGGCAGCGCGCCGAGCCGGTGGGTGAGGTAGCGGTGCAGGGCAGGCGGATCGGTGCAGAGCGCGTGCGCGAGCAGGTTCGTCGGCCCGGTGGTCGCGGCGACGACGGCCAGCTCGCGGTGGGTGGCGAGTTCGGTGGCGACGGCGTCGAGATCGGCTGGGGCTGCCGCCATCCACAGCAGCGCCTGCGTGGTCGCGCCGAAGAGCCGGGCGTCGATTTCCACGTCGAAATAGAGGGTTTCGGCCGCGCGCAGGTCGGCGATCCGGCGGGCGACGGTCGCGGCGGACCAGCCTGTGACGGCGGCCAGCTCGGTCTGGCCGAGGCGGCCGTCCCGCTGAAGCGCGGTGAGCAAAGGCTCGTCGGCCGGGGTCGCTTCGGTGTGCGTGGTGCGAGTTTCCGGTTCCAGCTGGCGACGTTGAGCGTCGGTCAGGATCTCGGCGCGGCCTAGCCAGGCGGTGGGGCCGCCGTGGTACAGGTGCAGCAATTGGTGCGCGGAGACGGCGGTGATGCCGGTGGTGCGCGGGATGTCGTGCAGCAGCAGGCCGTGCTCGGAGTCGTTGGCACTGTGGACGATGACGCAGATTTCGGTACCGCCGCCGGCGAGTTTGACCCAAGTGGTGTCGGTGCGCCGGACGAGCGCGTCGGCGACGCGCTGCGCGACTGCCGGGACGACGGTGAGCCGCACGAGCCACTGCGTCCGTCCCGCGCGATGTGGTGCGGCCAGCCCGACGACGCGTAGTCCTGCTTCGGCGCGCAGCCTTCGGTAGCGGCGCGCGACGGTCTGCGTCGAGACGCCCAGAACGGTGCCGATCCGCGCGAACGGGGCGCGGCCGTCGATCTGGAGCGCGTGGACGAGGGCGTGGTCGAGGTCGTCGAGCATGGCTTGATTCTGCACCAAAAAGTCCGGGGTGGAAGATTTCTGCTCGTTTGCGTGGGCGGCTGGAATCTTGTCTGGTCGCTGCCCAGGCTGGCGGCATGAACGACTCACGCCGCTGGGCCGCGCTCGCGGTCCTGCTCGTCGCGGAAGCGATGAACCTCCTCGACACCACGATCGTCCAGGTCGCCGCTCCCGCGGTGCACGCCGAACTGGGCGGCGCGGCCAGCACGATCTCCTTCTACACCGCCGGGTACACGCTGCCCTTCGCGCTCCTGCTGATCACCGGCGGACGCCTCGGCGACATCATCGGCCGCCGGCGCACCTTCCAGGTCGGCGTGGCCGGTTTCGTGCTGACCTCGGGTTTGTGCGCGGCTGCGGCCGCTCCCGGGTTCCTGCTCGTTTTCCGGGCGCTGCAAGGGGCTTCGGCCGCTTTGGTGATCCCGCAGACGATCGGGCTGATCCGCGTCCTGTTCGACGGCGCGGCCCGGGCGCGGGCGCTCGGCATGATCGGTCCGGTGATGGGGCTGGCCGCGGTGGCCGGTCCGGTCCTCGGCGGGCTGCTGACCGACGCGTGGTCGTGGCGATCGGTGTTCCTGGTGAACGTCCCGCTCGGACTCGCCGTGCTCGCCGCGTCCGGGCTGCTCGCGGAAGACCGGTCCGCCTCCCGTCCGCGGCTCGACTTGCTCGGGACCGGCCTGGTCGTCCTCGGCGCCGGGCTCGTGGTCTACCCATTGCTCACGCAGTGGAACGGTTACCTCGTCGCTGCCGGGGTGGCGGTGCTCGTGGTTTTCGCGCTCCAGCAACGGTTTCGTGGCGGTCTGATCGAGCGCAGCCTCTTCCGCGGCCTGGCCTTCCCCGCCGGATTGGCGACGTCAGTGCTGTTCTTCGCGGTGATGACCGGCCTGACCCAAGTCGTCGTCCTGTTCCTGCACTTGACCCAGCACGCCGACGCGCGGACCGCCGGACTCTCGCTGCTGCCGTGGTCGTGCGGCCTGGCGGTTTCGTCCTTTGCGGCCGGACGCTGGCTCGTCCCGCGCTTCGGAACCCGGATTCTCTTTGCTGGCGTGGCTTTTCTCGCTGTTGGTATCGTCGGGCTCGCGGTGGGCTGGCCGGTGCTGGTCGCGCTGGCGGTCGCCGGAACGGGAACCGGACTGTTCACCGTGCCGTTCTTCACCGCGGCGCTGGCGCTCGTCCGGCCCTCGGAGACGGGTTCCGCGGCCGGGCTGCTGAACGCGGTACAGCAACTCGGCGGAACGATCGGAGTCGCTGTGCTGACTATGGTTTTCCTCGCCACCGACGTGACGATCGCGTGCTGGACGGCGGTCGCCCTGACCCTCGCGGCCGGGCTGACCGCGATCGGGCTCATCCGCGGAACGCGCGCCGGTACTCCGTCGGAGCTGTCCCGAGCCGGAGTGTGAAATGGCGGCGGAGGTTGGCCGCCGAGCCGAGGCCGCTGCGTTCGCCGATCAGGCCGATCGGCAGGTCGGTGGATTCCAGGAGGCTCCGGGCATGCAGGACGCGCTGGTCCAGCAGCCATTGCAACGGCGTGGTCCCGGTGGCCTCGTGGAAGCGGCGGACGAACGTGCGCGAGCTGACTCCGGCTTGGCGGGCCAGCTGTTCGACGGTCAACGGTTGGTCGAGGTGGCGCGTCGCCCAGTGCAGCACCGGACCGAGCCCGGCGTCGTCGGTGTCCGGCACCGTCGCGGAGACGTACTGCGCCTGCCCGCCGCCGCGATGCGCGGGCAGCACCATCCGGCGCGCGACCTCGTTGGCGACGTGTGCGCCGAGGTCGCTGCGCACGACGTGCAGGCAGAGGTCGATGCCCGCGCTGCGCCCAGCGCTGGTGAGCACCTGTCCGTCGTCCACGTAGAGGACTGACGCGTCCACCTGGACTTGCGGATACAGCATGGCGAGCGTGGCGGCGTACATCCAATGCGTCGCCGCTCGCCGGCCGTCCAGCAGCCCCGCCGCGGCGAGCGCGAACGCGCCCGTGCACAGGGAAACGATCCGCGCGCCGTTTTTGGCCGCCACGCGGACTGCGTCGACCAGCTCCGCCGGGACGGGCTGTCCAGTTTGGACACACGCGTACGGCAGGGCGGGAACCAGTACGGTGTCCGCGTCCTTGAGCGCGGCGAGACTGTCACTGGCGTGGTGGCGGAAGCCGAATTCGGTGCGGGTTTCCGGCTTCGCCGCGCAGAACCGCAGCTCGTACCAGGGGTCAGCAAGGTCGGTCCGGGACGGCCCGAACACCTCGGCGGCGATGGCCAGCTCGAACAGCGGCATGTCGTCGACCAGCGCGACCGCGACCGTTCGCATGGCCTCGATGATACGGCAGGAATTATGCGAAAGGAGTCAGTCCTGCCACTCGCTCGTGCTTCGGCGCGGTGGCAGATTCGGTGCCGTGACCGTCGTGGAACTCCGCCAGTACACCCTCCGGCCCGGGCAACGAGACATCCTGATCGACCTGTTCGACCGGGAACTGCTGGAACCGCAGGAGGCCGCGGGCTGCACGGTCGTCGGCCAATTCCGCGACGAGGACGACCCGGACCGGTTCGTGTGGTTCCGCTCCTTTCCGGACCTGGCGGCCCGGCACGCCGCGCTGACGGCGTTCTATCTCGAAGGCGAGGCCTGGCGGAAACACCGCGACGCGGCCAACGCCACCATGCTCGACAGCGACAACGTCCTGCTGCTGCGCCCCGAATCCGACTTCCCGCCGCTGGACCGGCCACTCGACGCCGTCGAGCCCGCGTCTCGCGTTTTGGTGCTCATCGGCCCGGCTTCTGTTGCCTTCCCCGAACCTTTCGCTTCCTTCGTCACCGAGCCAGCGGAGAACACTTTCCGCGCGCTGCCGGTGCGGGAAGGGGAGAACGTCCGGGTGGGAGTCTGGATTTTCCCGGACCTCGCTTCGTTGCGGTCGTTCGAATCCCGGTTGGCTACGACTCAGGTGCAGCGGCTTCGCTTGGCTCCGACCGCGCGTTCTTCGCTTCGCTGACCCGCTGAGCGACGAGCTCGTCAAGGCGCTGCCAAGCGGGGCTGTCGAGATGCGTGGTGAGAAGCTCGACGACTTGCCGGGGCACTTTCCGGAAGTCCGGCAGATCAGACGGCAACGTCATCCGCCGCGCGAGCGCGGCTGCCGTGTCGGCGATCGTGTCGAGCCGGGGATCGTCGGGACTCCACTCGATGGCCTCGTCGTAGCCGCGCAGGACGGCGATGTACTCCGGATCGTCCAGCAACGCGATGCGGTTGCGGAGAATGGCGCGAGCGACGTCCGGTGCCAGCGCGCAGGCGAGAATCCAGCCGTCGCGGATCGCGCGCTCGTGGCGTTCGGACAGTCCGACTGGCCTCAGCCGCTCCACGAAGGCAATGGCTTCGGGCGGCAGACAGAGCCGGTCGGGGTGCTCGACGTCCCGCAACCGGGTGCGGCGTTGTTCGAGCTGCCGGATCCGCTCGCGCAACTCGGCGTCGATCCGGTCGAGCTGGTCCGCGGTCTCGTCGGCGTTCAGCACCTGGGGGATACGGGCCAGCGGGACGCCCGCCTGGGCGAGCGTGACGATGCGGGCCAGGTCGATGACCGCCTGCGCGTCGTAACGGCGGTATCCGGAGGCGTCGCGCGCGGGCTCGGGAAGGAGCCCTTTGGCGTGGTAGACGCGGACAGCCTTGGCCGAGACCCCGGCTTGGCGGGCGAGCTGGCCGATGGTGAGCATGCGCCAGTATCGCGCTTGACCTTGTCCCAGGGGCAAGGACGGAAGCTGTCGGCATGCACGATTACGAGACCCTGCGCGCGCTCGCCGACGAGGGGAACGAGACCGCACTGGACCGCCTCGCCGACCTCGCCGATGCCCGCGGCGACCTGGCCGAGCTGTCGGACCTGCTGGACGAGGGCAGCGAACACGCCGGGCGGTTGCTGACCCGCCGGGCGGTGGAGAGGCGCGATCTGCGCGAGTTGCAACGACTTTCGGACGCGGGGAGCAGCGAAGCGGAGACGGAGCTGGAACGGTTGCTTCGCCCGCGCGACGGGGCGTGACCGGGCCGGGCCTGCATTCGGCGAGCAAAGATGGCCCGCGCTCCCGGATTTCGCACCATCGAAACTGGGCGGCTGCGAGTTTCGCAACCGGATGCCAGCCGGGAGCCTTCGGCGAACGGGCAAGCTCGCCCGTTGGTGGCGCACGGTCGGCAGGATCAGGTCAGCGCGAGCGGCAAAGTCCTCCGCACCGCAGCCCCGTGACCGCCGTGCAGCGGGACCACCGAAACCCCCTGCGGCACCGGCACTTCCTCCGCCCGCGCGCCCACCCGGATGGTCAGCTCGAGCTTCTCCCGCCCGCCCGGTGTTCGGCGCAGCGTCGCGGACGTGGCGGTGAACGCCGCTCCCGGCACCGCCGTCCCCAACGTCCGGGCGAGGCCTCGCGACGACCGCGGCGAGTAGCACGTCTGGGTGAGCCCGCCCCACTTCCACGCGCGCCAGAAATCCCCGTCGGACTCCGGGTTGCCGGTCGAAACGCCCAGCGCCACCCGAAGCTCGTTGGTCAGCTCGCCAGCCTCGAGGACCGTCGACGGATACCCCGCCTCCGCCAGCGCCACCATCAAGCTCAACGCCGCACTCGCCGTGCTCCGCAAAGCGCCCAGTTCACCGCCGCCGCGGGCGAGGGCGGCGATGGGCGCGTCGTCCGGCCGGTAGCGCACCGCGAGCCAGCGCACGCGGTACACCTGCGCCTCCCTTGGCACCGCCCACGTCAGCAGCTGCACGGCGGCCAGCGGGATGTCCGTGCCCTGGAACGTCGTGCGGAGGATGGCCAGCAGGTCGTCCGTCGACGGCTCCCCAGCGCCGGGCGTGAGGCGGACGATCGCGCTCCAGTCGCCGTCGACCTCGGCGACGCCGAATCGGTTGCCCGCGCGGTCGACGTGCTGGCGGACCTTCACCGGGCCGGCGACGCGAAGCAGGGCGTCCGGACTGTCGCGACGGCTGTCGTGCCGACGCAGGCGATGCGCGAGCCACGTCCACGCCCAGCCGGCGAAATGCCGTCCGGCGACCCGCACTGACGTCGTCACCAGCACCAACCCGGCCAGCGCGGCGACGGTGATCCGCACCGGCTGGGCCAGGCCGTGCACGGTGAACGCGAGCAGCAGCGCCAGCGCGGCGATTTCCCACCCGGCTGCCTGCAGCGGGCGGATCGGCAGCAGCCACGGCCACGGCGTGGTGCCCGGAATCCCGGCGGTCCCGGGGGCGCGGGCATGAGCCGGGGCAGGCGGCGCGGACACGGACAACGCATTCCCCTCTTCCCCGGGCAGCGACCCGGCCCCGCGAACGCTAGCGCCCCCGCGCGGGCGCGTGGGCGTAAAAATTACCCTCGTGCGCCCCTCGGCGGGCTGTCTAGCCTGCGCGGGAAGCGGATGTGAGCTCCAGGGGGCGGGGACAGCGTGTGGACGCAGCGGGACCAGATCCAGGCGTACCAGTTCCTGCGCCGCCGCCTCGTGTCCGCGCTCGTCGCCGCGGACGCCAACCATCCGGTGTCGCCCAGCCGCCGTCTCGTGCTCGGCACAGTGCTCGGCGTCGGCGCGGCCCTGCTCGTGACCGCGGTCTTCGGGGTGATCGGCCTGGTCAGCCCGTCCGGCGGGAAGGACTGGCTGGCCGGCGGCAAGGTGATCGTGGAGGAGGACAGCGGGGCTCGTTTCGTGCTCGGCGCGGACGGCGCGGTGCACCCGGTGCTCAACTACGCGTCCGCGCGGCTGCTGGCCGGCGGCAACGGCCACGAGACCGTCACCGTCCCCGCGGAAAAGCTCGGCACCGCCCCGCGCGGCACGCAGATCGGGATCGTCGGTGCGCCGGATTCCTTGCCCAGCACGCTGATCACCACCCCGTGGACGAGTTGCAGCCGCACCACCCAGGACGCGCCCGCTTCGGCGGAACCGCTCGTCGCCGTGCTGCTGGAAGCGGCGGCGACCGGGGTCGAACTGCCGCGCGATTCGGGCGTGATCGTGCGCGTTCCGCAGGGCGGCCGGTTCCTGCTCGCGGGCGGCCACCGGTACCGGCTGAGCGACGAAGCGGCGGCGGCCCTGCAGTTCGACAGCTACCCGACGATCACCGTGTCCGCGCGCTGGATCGACACCGTGCCCGCCGGACGCGACCTCGGCGAGATACCAGTCGACGGTGCCGGAAACCGCGGCCCGCGCGTCGGAACGCAGGAGACGCGCGTCGGCCAGGTGCTGACGGTTGTCGACCCGATGGCCGGTCCGGCGAACGCCTCGACCTACTACCTCGTCCGCCCGGACGGTCTCGAACCCGTGGGCCAGACCGAAGCCGCGCTGCTCGTCACGACCCCGGCGAACGAATCGGCGTATCCGGGCCGTCCGGAACCGGCGCGGGTGCGCGCGGCGGACGTCGCGTCGGTGAAGAAAGTGAGCGAATCCCGTTCCGGCGGCGCGGATCCGGCGGCGTACCCGGACCGGATCCCCGGCAAGGCGCCGATCACCGGCAGCGCGGTGACCCTGTGCGCGCAGAACGGCCGCGTGACGGTCTCGGCGGACCTGCCGGTGCCGCCCGGCGCCCGCGTGCTGCCGGTGCAGAGCCGGACCGACGCCCGGGTCGCGGACGTCGTCTACGTTCCGCCCTCGCGCGGCGCGGTCGCGACCGATCCCGGGTCCGGCACGGTTTATCTCGTCACGGACACAGGACGAAAATATCCGGTGGCGAACGGGACGGCGCTCACGTCGCTGGGCTACGGTTCTGGGTCCGGGCATCCGGTCGCGGGCGGGCTTCTCGCGCTGATGCCGACCGGTCCCGCGCTGGATCCCGCCGCGGCCGGGCAGCCTGCGGGGACGGGGTGAGCGAACCGGTGACCGAGACAGCGCAGCGACCCAGCGACGTTCCGGACCGCTCCGAATCCCCGGTTCCCGGCAGCATCCAGGTCGCCGTCATCGAGGACCACCCGCTGTACCGCCGCTCGGTGGAACGGGTTCTCCTCGAAGCCCCGGACGTCGAACTCGGCGCGGTGGTCGATTCGGTTGCCCGCTTCCACGTCGCGCGCCAGCCGGCCGGAAGCGTCGTACTCCTCGATCTGGGCCTGCCCGGCGTCGCCGGTGCGGCCGCGGTGCTCGAGGTCGCCGAACTGGGCCATCACGTGCTGGTCGTGTCCGCGCAAGCCGAGCCGGAGACGGTGCTCGCCGCGATCGCCGCCGGGGCCAAGGGATTCCTGTCGAAGGACGTCGACGTCGACGAGCTGCTGATCGCCATCCGCGCGGTCGCGGGCGGCGGCGCGTACGTGTCGGCTGTCGTCGCAGGAATGATCATCAAGGACAACACCGACCGCCCGGTCACCCGGCCGGAAATGGAGTTGTCGCCGCGCGAAGCGCAGGTGCTGCGGCTCGTCGCGGCGGGGGAGCGGGACGTCGACATCGCGCGGATCCTCGGCATCGGCGTCCGCACCGTGCGCGGCTACCTCGACCGGATCCGCGACAAGACCGGCGAACGGCGGCGCCCCGGCCTCGTGAAGGAAGCGATCCGCCGCGGCCTGGTGGGGAAGGAAACAGTGACGTGAAAGCCGACGAGGGGCGGCGCCGGAGCGGACCCATCCAGGTCGGGGTGATCGAAGACCACCCGCTGTACCGGGACGCGGTCGCGCGCGTGCTGAACGAGGCACCGGACATCGAACTGGGCGCGGTAGCCGACTCCGTGGCCCGGTTCGCGGTGCAGGACCAGCCGAAGGGCAGTGTGGTCGTGCTCGACCTGAAACTGCGCGGCGTCCAGGACGCGGCCGCGGTGCTCGAGGTGGGGCAGATGGGGCACAAGGTGCTCGTGGTGTCCGCGCACGCGGAACAGCCCGAGGTTCTTGGCGCGATGCAAGCCGGGGCGAAGGGCTTCCTGTCGAAGGACGTCGACGGGGACGAACTGCTGCGCGCGATCCGGACGATCGCGGAGGACAACGCGTATGTCTCGCCGACGCTGGCCGGGATGATCATCCAGGACAGCGACGAACGGCACGCGGGGCCGAAGATCGTGCTGTCGGAGCGGGAGAAACAGGTCCTGCGCCTGGTGGCGGCGGGGGAGCGGGACGTCGACGTCGCGGAGATCCTGGACATCAGCGTCCGGACGGTGCGGTCGTACCTGGACCGGATCCGGGACAAGACGGGAGAACGCCGACGGGCGGGGTTCGTCCGGGTGGCGATCCGGGAAGGGTTGCTGCGCTGAGGTTTCGCTCCGACCGCTAGGGAGCCACTGCCTGCTCGACGAGACGGGCCAGACCCGACTCGATGGCTTCGAGCGCCTGCTCGCTTCCGGCGCCGAGCCCGTGCCGGTCGGCGAACCACCTCGCGTCGTTGTAGGTCAGCCAGGTTCGGCCTGTTTCGTCCTGCCAGGCGAGGGCCTTGACCGGAAGATCGAGACCGCTGGTCTGGCGGTCCCGCATGAGCGGGGTGCCGCCCTTCGGATGGCCGAAGATCAGCAGTTCGGTCGGCCGGAGTTCCATCCCGGCCCGAGCCGCGTTGCCCGCGTGGTCGATCCGGGCGAACACGAGCAGGCCCACGCCGGTGAGCGCGGCCTCCAGCCGGTCGACGGTCGCTTCGACGGACCAGGGGCTGGCGACCGTGATCATGCCGGGGCCGGTCATTTCTTCTCCTGCCGCTCAGCGTTCCCGGTCGGTGGCGGGGGCTCTACAGTCGGCGGTTGGCCAGCGCCCCAGTAGCCGTCCGGGCCTTCCCGGCCACCTCCGGCTCCACGTCCACCACGAGCATCTCCGGTCCGGCCCCAGCCTGCGCCTCCACGCGGCCGAAACCGTCCGCCACCAGGGAATATCCGATCCCCGTCGGCGCCTTCGGGTTGACCTCCACCCCGGTCGCCGCCGGATCGGCCTGTCCGCACGCCGCCACCCAGCATCCCGAGTCCAGCGCGCGGGCCCGGACCAGGACTTCCCACTGCTCCCGCTTCCCGGCGCCCGCGCCCCACGACGCCGGGACCGCCACCACGTCCGCGCCGTCGTCGGCCAGCCGCCGGAACAGCTCCGGGAACCGCAGGTCGTAGCAGGTGGCGACGCCGAACACCGTCCCCTCCGCGGAGAACGTCACGACCTCCGACCCCGGCGCGACGGTGTCCGACTCGGCGAACCCGAACGCGTCGTACAGGTGGATCTTGTCGTAGCCCCGATGCTGTCCCAGCCCGGTGATCAGCAGCGTGTTGCGCACGCGCCCGTTGTCGGCGGGCGTGAACATCCCGGCGATCACCAGCACGTCGTGCTCCGAGGCGATCGAGGCCACCGCCGACGCCCACGGGCCGTCCAGCTGCTGCGCCACCGGGGCGAGCGGGCGGCCGAACCGGGCCATCGTCGCCTCCGGGAAGACCACCACCCGCGCTCCGGCGGCCGCCGCGGCCTCCACGCCGGAGCGAACCGTTTTCAGGTTTTCTTCCGGGTCGTCGCCCGAGTTGAGCTGGCACAACGCGATCCGGGGCACACGAGCCTCCCTGGTCCGGGGACAGCGGGTCGGCATCGAGTATCCCTGCCGGGAGCGCGCGGGCCACCTCGTACCCTGGTGTCCATGTTGAACCGCACCGACCTGCGCGGGCAGGTCCCCTCCGCTGCCGAGCTCCGTGCCGCGCTTCCGCGCGCCGAGTACGACGTGGACGCGGCGCTGCATCAGGTCCGGCCGGTCGTCGAGGCGGTGCGCGACCGCGGGGTCGAGGCGGTCCTCGAGTTCACCGAGCGGTTCGACAAGGTGCGCCCGGAGACGGTCCGGGTGCCTGCCGAGGAGCTGGCCAAGGCGCTGTCCGAGCTGGACCCGCAGGTCCGCGCCGCTCTGGAGGAGTCCATCAAGCGCGCACGCAAGGTGCACGCGGACCAGCGCCGCCAGGACGTCACGACGCAGGTCGTCCCCGGCGGCACGGTCAGCGAACGCTGGGTGCCGGTCGACCGCGTCGGCCTGTACGCGCCGGGCGGGCTGGCGGTGTACCCGTCGACCGTGGTGATGAACGTCGTCCCGGCGCAGCTGGCCGGCGTGCGCTCGCTGGTCGTGTGCTCGCCGCCGCAGGCCGCGTTCGGCGGCCGGCCGCACCCGACGATCCTGGCCGCGGCCGCGCTGCTCGGCGTGGACGAGGTCTGGGCGGTCGGCGGCGCGCAGGCGGTCGCGCTGGTCGCGTACGGCGGCGTCGACACCGACGGCGCCGAGCTGGCCCCGGTGGACATCGTCACCGGGCCGGGCAACATCTTCCTCACCGCGGCCAAGCGCCTGGTCCGCGGCGTGATCGGGATCGACTCCGAAGCCGGTCCGACCGAGATCGCGATCCTCGCCGACGAGACGGCCGACCCGGCGCACGTCGCCGCCGACCTGATCAGCCAGGCCGAGCACGACCCGCTGGCCGCGAGCGTCCTGGTGACCACGTCCGAGGAATTGGCCGACGCGGTCGAGGCCGAGCTGGCTGCCCGCGTCCCCGCGACGAAGCACTCCGAGCGGGTCGGCCAGGCGCTGGGCGGCAAGCAGTCCGGCATCATCCTGGTGTCCACTGTGGACGACGGACTGCGCGTGGTGGACGCGTATGCCGCCGAGCACCTCGAAATCCAGACCGCGAACGCCCGCGAGGTGGCCGCGCGGGTGCGCAACGCCGGGGCGATTTTCGTCGGCGCGTACGCCCCGGTGTCGCTGGGCGACTACTGCGCGGGCTCGAATCACGTGCTGCCCACCGGCGGGTTCGCCCGGCACTCCTCGGGGCTGTCGGTGCAGAGCTTCCTGAAGGGGATCCACGTCGTGGACTACTCCGAGGACGCCCTGCGCGAGGTCGCCCCCCGCGTCGTCGCGCTCGCGGACGCCGAAGACCTGCCCGCGCACGGCGAAGCCGTCACCGCGCGTTTCGAAGGAGACGGCCGATGAACGAAGCCACCCCCGGCGGCGAGGTCACCCTCGCCGACCTCCCGCTGCGCGACGACCTGCGGGGCCGCACCCCGTACGGCGCGCCGCAGCTGGACGTCCCGATCCGGCTCAACACCAACGAAAACCCGTACCCGCCGCCGCCCGAACTGGTCGCCGACGTCGCCGAGGCCGTGCGTGCCGAAGCCGCGTCGCTGCACCGGTACCCGGACCGCGACGCGCTGGCGCTGCGCACCGACCTGGCGGACTACCTCACCGTGTCCACGCGGGTCGTGCTGTCCGAGGCGAACGTCTGGGCGGCGAACGGGTCGAACGAGATCCTGCAGCAGATCCTGCAGGCGTTCGGTGGTCCAGGCCGCACCGCGCTGGGCTTCGAACCGTCGTACTCGATGCACCCGATCATCGCGACCGGCACGCGCACCGACTGGCTGCCGGTGCCGCGCCGCGCGGACTTCTCGCTCGACACCGCGCGCGCGGCCGAAGCGGTCGCCGAGCGGAAGCCGGACGTCGTGTTCGTGACCAGCCCGAACAACCCCACCGGCGGGTCGATCCCGCTGGACCAGCTGCGCGGCGTGCTCGACGCAGCCCCGGGGATCGTCGTGGTGGACGAGGCGTACGCGGAGTTCTCGTCGCAGGCCAGCGCGATCGAGCTGATCGCGGAGTACCCGGCGAAACTGATCGTGTCGCGCACGATGAGCAAGGCGTTCGCCTTCGCCGGCGGACGGCTGGGCTACCTCGCCGCCGCACCGGCGATGGTGGATGCACTGCAGCTCGTCCGGCTGCCGTACCACCTTTCCAAGGTCACCCAGGCGGCCGCCCGAGCCGCCCTCCGGCACGCCGACGCCACCCTCGCGTCGGTGCACCGGCTCTCCGCCGAACGCGACCGCGTCGTGGAAGCCTTGCTGGGCTTGGGATTCACCCCGGTGCCGAGCGACGCCAACTTCGTCCTCTTCGGACAGTTCAGCGACGCGCCGGCCAGCTGGCAGTCCTATTTGGACCACGGCGTGCTGATCCGGGACGTGGGCATCGAAGGGCACCTGCGGGTGACCATCGGCACCCCGGAGGAGAACGACGCCTTCCTCGAGGCGAGTAAGGAAATCAAGCGATGAGCCGCGTCGGCAAGGTGGAGCGCACCACCAAGGAATCGTCCATCCTGGTCCAGCTGGACCTCGACGGGACCGGGCAGGTGGAGATCGCCACCGGCGTGCCGTTCTACGACCACATGCTCACCGCGTTCGGCGTGCACGGCTCGCTGGACCTGAAGGTCGAAGCGACCGGCGACGTCCACATCGACGCCCACCACACCGTCGAGGACACCGCGATCGTGCTCGGCCAGGCGCTGCGTCAGGCCCTCGGGGACAAGAGCGGAATCCGCCGCTTCGGCGACGCGTGGATCCCGATGGACGAAACGCTCGCCCACGCGGCGATCGACGTCTCCGGCCGCCCGTACTGCGTGCACGTGGGAGAGCCGGAGCAGTTCGATACTTTCACGATCGGCAACAACTACCCGTTCGTCCTGACCCGGCACGTCTTCGACTCGCTGGCGTTCCACGCGCAGATCGCGCTGCACGTCCGGGTCATCCACGGCCGCGACCCGCACCACATCGCGGAAGCGCAGTACAAGGCCGTGGCCCGGGCCCTGCGGGCGGCTACGGAGCCGGACCCGCGGGCGGGCGGGATTCCGTCCACGAAGGGCGTGCTGTAAAGCTCACCCTCGGTGGGGTCTTTCGGTCCGCTGGCGGCGGAAGTCCGCGAGGGAATCAGAGTCCTGGGGGTTCCCTCGCGGGCCTTCGACATCGCGATACCGGCGCTGCTGGCCCCTTGCCGGATGCGTTGAAGGGACGCCTTTTCCGCGGTGCATACTCGGTGCGAGTGCTGTTCGCCGCCGTGGCAGGGGAACACCCGGCCCGGGGGCCTGCTGAAGGCTTTGGGAGAGCACGAATCGAGACCGCCCGCGGATCGGCAAGAGTTCCGCAGGAAACCTGGCCGCGGGAGATCTTCGGCACCCGGCGGTCCTGGCAGGCGCGGCAGCTCCACCGGGTGGCGAGCAGGTCTTCGAGGGCTTCGGCCCGGTGCAGTCCGGTTCATACGCGAAAAACGATGCGCGGCGCGGCATATGCCACCGGGCCGGGGAAGTGTTCGGCAGCAAGGCGAACCGCGTCGCGGGCCGTGATCGTGTGGCCGACGTGCGTGAGCACCAGCCTCGCCGCTCCGGCGGCGGCGTGGCCCGCTTCGGCCGGAGTCAGATGTTCCGCGGACGGCTCGATGCTGTCGGCCTCGCACAGGAACAGGTCCGTTCCTTCCGCCAAGGCCGACAGCGCCGAGCAGGGCCCGGTGTCCCCGGAGTACGCGAAAGTCCGCGCCCCGTCGGTGATCCGCACCCCGAACGCCGGGAACCCGTGCGACACGGCCACTGTCTCCAGGCGCAGCTCGCCGACTCGGGTTCGGTGTCCGTCGTGCAGCTCTCGAACAGCGAACACCTCCTCGATCGGCGCGCGGCCGGTGTTGCTGAGGAACGCGGAGATCCGCGCCGCCGTGCCGGGTGGGCCGTACAGCGGGATCGGCCGTCGCAGTCGCAGGTCCGCGAACAACAGTGCGTACACCGTCGGTAACAGGTCCGCGACGTGGTCCGCGTGCAGATGCGAGATCCAGATCGCGTCCAGGTCGGCGGGCGAGACGTGTTCCTGCAGGGCAGCGAGGGTTCCCGGTCCGGCGTCGAGCCAGATCGCGGTGTCCTCGTGGCGCACCAGGTACCCGGAGCAGGGCGCGTCCGGGCGCGGGTACGGCGTCGCACTGCCCAGTACCGTCACGGTGAAAGCCATGTGGCACGCTAACCCCTGTGAGCAAAGAACTGATCGCGGTCCTGCTGCTGGCCCTCGGCGGCTTCCTGGCCGGCGGGGTCTACTCGCTGTGGAAGACCGCGAAGTTCTTCGCTGTGGTGCTGGGCATCGCGGCAGTGCTGGCGATCGGCGGGGCCATCGCCTGGCTCGTCAGCTGACCATCGCCTGCCTCCTCGCACTTGACGCACGCTTTCCCTCGCCGAGTCCGGACCTTCCGATGACTGACGCGTGTTCCGCGCAGTTGGCGCGCCTTTCCGGCGATTGACGCACGGCTCCGCGCGCCGACGCAGCAGCCCTATGGCTGACACAGGGTTCCGCACAGCTAACGCGCCGTCCCGGTGGCTGAGTCGTGTTCCAGGCAGCGAACGCGCCCTCCCGGTGGCTGAACGGCTCCACGCAGCTAACGCGTCCTCCCGGCGATGAGCGCACGGCTCCGCGCAGCTAACGCGTCCTCCCGGCGATGAGCGCACGGCTCCGCGCAGCTAACGCAGCCTCCCCGCGACCACCGCGCAGCTCCACACACCTGCCGCGGGCCCCCACACCCCACGCGCGCCGTCCCCCGGCTAAACCTCCAGCGGCTGATAGATGCACGCCGCCAGCGTCGCGTGCTTCTTCCACCCCAACGTCTCGTACAGCGCCCGCCCAGCATCTGTAGCTCCGAGAACACCGAGCACCGCACCGTTCTCGACCGCGCGGTCGGCGAGCGAGCGCATCACGAACCCGCCCAGTCCGCGTCGCCGGTGGGCTTCCTCGGTCATCACCTGGTCCACGATCACCGCGTCGCCGACCTGCGCCATCTGGCCCTTCGCCGCCGGCGAGCCCGCCGCGTCCAGGACCCGGAGGAACGTGACGGCTCCGCTGACCTCGACCGTCACGGTGTAGCCGTCGGGCGCGACCGGGTTCGTCGCGAGCAGATCCGTCGCCATCAGATGTCCGGTGTGGTCCCGGGCGACCACCCAGCCGTCCGGAATCCACGGCTCGACAGTCTCCGGTTCGGCGGGCGCCTTGAGCCACGTCCGAGGTTCGCTGACCGCACCGGCGGCGGCGCGGACCAGCGATTCCTCAGCCTCCGGAAGGACGTGCCTGCCCGCTTCCGCGGGTTTGCCCGGCACCTCGACGAAAAGGCCCCATGGCTTCTCGAACGGCGGCGGCGTCTGCCGCGACAACGCCCATCCCGCTACCCAGGTCCGTACCGTGTCCTCGATCATCAAGCCCCCTCGGTTCGCTGATGAGACCACGATACGAACCACCACCGACAAAAACCGGCAGAAGTCAGACCCGCGTCAGTTCGCGTTCGTCGTCGCCGGGGGCGCCGAGTTCGCGGACGAGGCCCTCGCCCTCGACGTCCACGTTCGGCAGGATCCGGTCGAGCCACTTCGGCAGCCACCACGCGCCGCGGCCGAGCAGCGACATCACCGCGGGCACGATGGTCATCCGGATCACGAACGCGTCCACCAGCACACCGAAGGCCAGCGCGAACCCGATCGACTGGATCAGCGTCGATTCGGCCAGCACGAACCCGGCGAACACCGAGATCATGATCAGCGCGGCCGCCACGACGACCCGCGACCCGTGCCGGAACCCGGTCACCATCGCCTCCTGCGGTTCGGCTCCGTGCACGTGCTCCTCGCGCATCCGGGTCACCAGGAACACCTGGTAGTCCATCGCGAGCCCGAACAGGACGCCGATCAGCAGGATCGGCAGCATGCTCATGATCGGGCCGGTCGAGGCGACGCCGAGCAGATCGGTGAGCCAGCCCCACTGGAACACCGCGACCACCGCGCCGAACGTCGCGACCACCGAGCCGAGGAAGCCCAGTGTCGCCTTCAGCGGCACCACGACCGACCGGAACACCAGCATCAGCAACAAGAACGCCAGCCCGACGATCAGCGCAAGATAGGGCAGCATCGCATCGGACAGCTTCTGGGACACGTCGATGTTGGCCGCGGTCTGGCCGGTCACCGCGAGGCTGCCGCCGGTGTTTTCGGCCAGCGGCGCGGATTGCGCGCGGATCGCGGACACGAGGTCCTCGGTCTGCGTGCTGCTCGGGCCGCTCTTCGGGATCACCGTGAGCAGCGCGGTGTCCCCGGCCGGGTTGACCTTCGGCGGCGTCACCGCGGCGACGTCCGGCAGCTTGCCGATGTCGGCGGCGGCCTGCTTCAAGGCGGCCGGGTTGTGGTTCGGGCCGGTGTCGACGACGACCAGCAGCGGTCCGTTCGCGCCCTCGCCGAAGCCCTTGCTGACCAGGTCGTACGCCTTGCGCTGGGTGGTGTCCGGCGCGGCAGTCGAGTCGTTGGGCAGGCCGAGCTGCATGCTCAGCGCCGGAATCGCGACCACGGCCAGTCCGACGAGCGCGGTCAGCAAGACCGGAACCCGGTGCCGCGCAACGAAACGCGCCCAGCGTTCACCGTGCGACGGGCCTTCGGTGCGGCGGCGCACCCGGATCTTGGTGCTGGCGACGCGGGCGCCGGCGAAGCCGAGCACCGCGGGCAGCAACGTCAGCGCGATCAGCACGGCGATCACGACCGTCGCCGCGGCGGCGATGCCCATCTGGCCGAGGAACGGAATGCCGACCACAGTCAGTCCGGCGAGCGCGATGATCACGGTCAGTCCGGCGAACACCACGGCGGAGCCTGCCGTGCCCACCGCCCGACCGGCGGCTTCCTCCGGCTCGCGGCCCTCGGCTAGTTCGTGCCGGTAACGGGAGACGATGAAGAGCGCGTAGTCGATGCCCACCGCGAGCCCGATCATCAACGCCAGCACCGGGGTGTTGGAGTTCAGCTCCAGCGAACCCGACGCCAGCATGATGCCCGCCATCCCGACGCCGACCCCGATCAACGCGGTGAGCAACGGGATGCCGGCCGCCAGCAGCGAGCCGAAAGTAATGATGAGCACGACCGCCGCGACCGCGACGCCGAGCCCTTCGGTGGCCCCGGTCGCCGGAATGCCCTGCACCGCGTCGCCGCCGTACTCGACCTGATAGCCCAGCTGCTTCGCGTGGTCGCCGGTGGCGAGCAGCGCCGCGCGGTCGGAATCGGACAGCTCGAAGCCCTTGACCTGGTAGCTCACCTGCGCGAGCGCGACCCCGCCGTCGGGGGAGACCGATTTCGCCTGGAACGGGTCGACGACCGCGGCCACCTTCGGCGCGGACTTCAGCTTGCCCACCACGGACTCGACGGCCGCCCGGCCCGCCGGATCGGTGACCTTCTGCCCGTCCGGCGCGGCGATCGCCACGCGCGCGGTGCCGCCGCCCGCCGCGGCCTGCGGGAAGTGCTCGGCCAGCCGGTCGATCGCCTGCTGGGATTCGGTGCCGGGAATGGTCACCGAATCGGACAGCTTGCCCGACAGCGTGAGCGCGCCCGCGCCCAATGCCGCGAGGACAAGCGCCCAGACCGCCGCCACGAGGGCCCGGCGGCGGAACGACAGCCTGCCGAGCCGGTACAGAAAGGGTGCCACGAGTCGTCTCCGTTTCGCGCCCGAAGCGGGCTCTCCGCACTGGAATCGCCCTTTCGAAGCTAGCCGTTCGGCAAGGATCTTCCAAGCCGATCGGCTAGGATGTGACTAGCCGCACGGCAAGTGTCGGGCTAGTTATGCGGCTAGTACCATGACGTGCTGCGGAGCAGCGCACTCCGCTTGACGAGGAGGGCGCGATGACGACCGTCGAACCGGTCGCGGACACGCGGACCAGGCTGCTCGCCACTGCGCTGCGGCTGTTCGCGGAGCACGGCGTGGAGGGCACGTCGCTGCAGATGATCGCCGACGAGCTGGGCGTCACCAAGGCCGCGGTGTACTACCACTTCAAGACGAAGGCGGAGATCACCGAGGCAGTCGCGGAGCCGGGCATCCGGGAACTGGACGAACTGGTCGTCGAGGCCGCGAAGCACCGGCGGCACGGTGCGCGCGTGGACCATCTGCTGGACGGTTTCGTCGATCTCGTGGTGCGGCACCGCGTGCTGGTCGCGCTGTTCTCCAGCGACCCGGGCATCGACGCCGCGCTCGCGAAATCGAGGCACGGCGTCGAAGGGGTCAAGCAGGCGCTGATCACGATCGTGGCCGGGCCGGAGCCGGATGTGACCGGCCGTGTCGCGGCGATCGTGGCGTTCACCGGCATCGCGATGGCGGGCGGGTCGCCCGATCTGGCCGAGGTGGACGACGAGACCCTGCGCCAGGAGCTGATCGGGGTGGGCAGGCGGCTGCTCGGCAGGCCGCGTCGCCGGGTTTGCTGACCACCCCCTAGATTTTCACTTGGCGAGAACTCTGTTGCAGTATTTGGGAACATTCTCTTAGCCTCGAACTATGTCTTCGGAAAGCGCTTACGGGCAGGGGCACGCGGAAAGCGTTGTGCGGTCTCAGGTTTGGCGCACCGTCGACAATTCGGCCGCCTATCTCGCACCGGAACTGCTTCCCGGGCGCAGTGTGCTCGACGTCGGCTGCGGACCCGGGACGATCACGGTGGACCTCGCCCGCCGGGTGGCCCCGGGCGAGGTCGTCGGCATCGACGTGTCGGAAGCCGTTCTGGAGCAGGCACGGGCGCACGCGCGGAGGGAAGGGGTGGCCAACGTCCGGTTCGAGCGCGCCGACATCACCGCGGCGCCACCGGTGGGCCGATTCGACGTCGTGCACGCGCACCAGGTGCTGGTGCACCTGACCGAACCGGTGGAAGCGCTGCGGCGCATGCTGACGCTGGCCCAGCCCGGTGGCGTTGTCGCCGCCCGCGACACCGACTACGCCGCGGCGTTCTGGTGGCCGGCGGACTCGCGACTGGACCGCTGGCTGGAGGTGTACCGCGCGGTCGCGCACGCCAACGGCTCCGAGCCGGACGCCGGACGGCGGTTGCTGGCCTGGGCGCATGCCGCCGGTGCTCGCGACGTCACGCCGAGCGCCTCCATCTGGTGTCATTCCACGCCGGAGGAACGCGCGTGGTGGGGCGGCATGTGGGCGGATCGGATCCTGAATTCCAAAATCGCCGAGCAGGCCGTGGCAGGCGGGCACGCGTCCGCCGAAGACCTGCAGGGGATCTCCGACGCGTGGCGCGCGTGGGCCGCCGACCCGGACGGCTGGTTCGCGATCCCGCACGGAGAAATCCTGTGCCGCGTCGCAGAAACAGGGTGAAAACGACGGAAACGTCCTTCCGGCGCGGCTGATTACGGCAACCGGGAGTCCTTCCGCGCTTCGGCCGCGCGCCGTTCCTCGGTGGTGAGCTGATCCGCGGAAACCCGGACGACACTGCGGAAACGGCGGCACACCGGGCATCTCTGCAGCCGGCGGTCGCCGAGCCGGATCGCCTTGACCGACACCAACGGGAGCCAGATCGTGGAGAAATAGTGGCCTTCGCTGCACTGGACGATTGTGTAATCGGGCATGACCATCTCCTTCGGCGTGACTGATTCAGTATGCGCTACGCGGGCACCGTCAGAAACTCCGCCGGAACCGCCGAAGTAAGCCACACCCCGTTGTCGCTCACCTGAAACACGTGCCCACGCGCGGCCATTTCCCCAGAAGCCACTGTCAGCACCACCGGTTTGCCATGCCGCGCGCCAACCTTCCACGCCGTTTCCCGGGTCGCGGACAAATGCACCGCGTGCCGTTTCATCGGCCGCAATCCCTCCGCCCAGATCGACGGCAGGAACCGCGTCGCCGTGCCGTGGAAGAGGATTTCCGGCGGCACCGCGTCCGACAGTTCCAGGTCCACCCGGACGCTGTGCCCCTGGCTGGCGCGGATCAGCGTCCCCGTTTCGTCGAAGGCGAACCGCTGTTTGGCGCAATTCGCGACGACCTCGTCCAGCTCCGCCCGGCTCACCGGAAACCTGTTCCGGGCCAGTGCCGCGAGCAGTTCAGCGACCGGGACCCAGCCGCCGGGGGAGAGGGTCAGGCCGAGTCCGCCCGGGTCGTGGCGCAGATGCCGGGAGAGCCGTTTGGATACCCGGGTTCGATCGTTCTCGTTCATCGCTGCCCGTAGTAACCCACACCGAAGCACTGGCGCGCAACGGAATTCAGATCCCGCCCTCCAGAACCGGGCGGAGCTTGCTGGCTCCGGGCCCGAACCGGGCGAGTTCGTCGTCCGCGTTGTACAGGCCGCAGCTGCGCAGCGACAGGCATCCGCAGCCGACACAGCCGGTCAGCCGGTCCCGCAGCCGCTGCAGCGCGTCGATCCGGGCGTCGAGTTCGGTCTGCCATTCGCGTGACAGCCGGGCCCAGTCGGCCTTCGTCGGCGCGTGGTCGGCGGGGAGCGTCTCCAGTGCGGCACTGATGTCTTCCAGCGACAGCCCGACCCGTTGCGCGGCGCGGATGAACGCGATCCGCCGCAGCACCGAACGCGCGTAGCGGCGCTGGTTGCCCGCCGAGCGCTCGGACGTGATCAGGCCGCGCTCCTCGTAGAACCGCAATGCCGTGTGCGGAACTCCGCTGCGTTCCGCGACCTGGCCGATGCTCAGCTTGTCCGCCAACCTCGTCATTGCTTCAGGTTAGCGCTTGACCTTCAGTTTGGTCGAGGTTGCATGGTCGGATCATGACCACGACGACTTCAGAGCCGGGCTACGCGGAGTTGCCCCGGCTGATCTCCTTGATGACCGGCGACGACAAACACCACGCGGCCGCCGAGTCCACAGTGGACGTCCTGTGGGTGCTGTTCGACCGCGTCCTCGACCTCGGCCCGGAAACCGCCCGCCGCCCTGGGCGCGACCGGTTCCTGCTGTCCAAGGGCCACGGGCCGATGGCGTACTACGCGGTGCTCGTCGCGAAGGGCTGGCTGGACGAGAACGAACTCGCCGACTGGAGTTCGGCGCGTTCGCGGCTCGGCCATCATCCGGACCGCGTCCGCGCGCCCGGCGTCGAAATCTCCAGCGGCTCGCTCGGACACGGCTTGCCGATCGCCGTCGGCACCCCGCTCGGCCTGCGCGCCCGCCGGTTCAGTTCGCGCATCGTCACGCTGGTCGGCGACGCCGAACTCGACGAGGGCTCCAACCACGAGGCGATCGTCGTCGCCGCGCGGCTCGGGCTCGACAAGCTGACCACGGTCGTCGTGGACAACCAGTCCTCGACGCACGGCTGGCCCGGCGGCATCGCGCGCCGCTTCGAAATCGAAGGCTGGGCCGTGCGCACGGTCTCCGGCCGCGACCACGAAGCGCTGTACGACGCGTTCACCGCCCCTCATCCCGGACGGCCGCTCGCGGTTGTCGCCGTCGTGGAACCGAAAGGCGCGCACTGATGCCGAACATGCGGGAAACCTTCCTGGCCACCGCCGAAGAAATCGTCAACACCGACCCGGACGTGGCGATCGTCCTCGCCGACATCTCGGCCGCGTCGCTCGCCGCGGCCGCGCGACGGCATCCGGACCGGGTGATCAACGTCGGGATCCGCGAGCAGCTGCTCGTGAGCACCGGCGCCGGGCTCGCGCTCGCCGGGCTGCGGCCGATCGTGCACACCTTCAACGCCTTCCTCGTGGAGCGCGCGTTCGAACAGATCAAGCTGGACCTCAGCCACCAGGAACTCGGCGCGGTGCTGGTGTCGTACGGCGCTTCCTACGACATGCCGATGGAGGGCCGCACGCATCAGGCACCCGGGGACGTCGCGCTGATCGATTCCCTGCCCGGCTGGTACGTGCACGTTCCCGGCCATCCCGAGGAGGCGCGGCGGCTGCTGCTCGATTCGGTGCCCGGGGACAGCCGGACGTATCTGCGCCTGTCCGCACAGGCGAATTCCGTCCCGCATTTGGGCGTCGGGCTCCAGACGATCCGGCAGGGCACGCGCGGCGTGGTGATCGCGGTCGGGCCGATGCTGGACCGGGTGCTGCAGGCGACCGAGGGCATGGACGTGACGGTGCTCTACACCTCGACGGTGCGCCCGTTCGACGCCGAGGGACTGCGGGCCGCGGTGCGGGACGTGGCTGATGTGGCGCTGGTGGAGCCGTATCTCAGGGGAACTTCCGCGCATTGCGTCGCCGACGCCCTCGCGGACCGGCCGCACCGGCTGCTGAACCTCGGCACCCGCCGGGACGCCGAGGTGCGGATCTACGGCACGCGCGCCGACCACGATCTCGTGCACGGGCTCGACGCGGGTTCGATCGCGTTGTCGCTCAAGGAATTCTTCACCGGATAAGGGGGAATCCCGGCAGCGGGCAACCGCCCGGGCTCACCAGCCGCTGTCGGCGCGCCGCACGGGGTTCGCCGTGCGCGCGGTCGACCGGCGGGCGAGGTCGATCTCCGCCCGGGTCTTCTGCAGCGGGATGGTGAGCTCCCTGAACTCCGGGAACGGCACGCTGTCGATGTCTTCCCGCCACGCTTGGAACATCCGGCACAGCAGATCGGACTCGGACATTTCGTCCTCTTTCCGGGTCCGGGGGCGCCGACTGCGCCCGCACATAGCGCTGTGGGTACCCGTTCGGGGCGAGAACGAAACGGGCTCGGGACGAAATTCTCCGGGGGACTAGGCTCGGGGTGTGTCTCGTGTGGTGATCCTCGATTACGGCTCCGGAAACCTCCGCTCCGCCGAGCGCGCCGTCGCGCGCGCGGGCGCCGAGGTGGAGGTCACCGCCGACCCGCATGCCGCGCTCGAAGCCGACGGCCTCGTGGTGCCCGGCGTCGGCGCGTTCTCGGCGTGCATGAGCGGGCTGCTGGGCGTGCACGGGCACCGGATCATCGGCAAACGGCTGGCCGGCGGACGTCCGGTGCTGGGCATCTGCGTCGGCATGCAGATCCTGTTCTCGCGCGGCGTCGAGCACGGCGAGGAGACCGAGGGCACCGGGGAATGGCCGGGCACCGTCGAGCGCCTGCACGCCGACGTGCTCCCGCACATGGGCTGGAACACCGTCCGCGCGCCCGCCGATTCGCGGCTGTTCGCCGGGATCGACCCGGAGGAACGGTTCTATTTCGTGCACTCGTACGCGGCGCGGAAGTGGGAACTGGACTCCGGCCTCGCCGGTCAGCAGCCCAAGGTGACCTGGGCGAACCACGGCGAGGACTTCGTCGCCGCGGTCGAGAACGGGCCGCTGTGGGCGACCCAGTTCCACCCGGAGAAGTCCGGCGACGCCGGGGCGCAGCTGCTGCGCAACTGGCTCGGCACGCTGGCGTAGCGGGAGTTCCGCCCGGATCGGCCTGGCGGATGTGCTGCTGCTCACGTCGTCGCCACGGACCGGCCGCCTGAGTCGCCGCTGCCGTCGGACCGAGCGCATATCCCCCGGACAGGGGGCGCGAGGCGGCCGCTTAGTCTGTGCGCGTGACTTTCACGCTCCTTCCCGCAGTTGATGTTGCCGACGGCCAGGCGGTCCGACTCGTCCAGGGCGAGGCGGGCACCGAGACCTCCTACGGCAGTCCGCTCGAGGCGGCGCTGCAGTGGCAGCGCGACGGCGCCGAGTGGATCCATCTCGTGGACCTCGACGCCGCGTTCGGCAAGGGCAGCAACCGCGAGCTGCTCGCCGACGTCGTCAAGCGGCTCGACGTGCAGGTGGAGCTGTCCGGCGGCATCCGCGACGACGCGTCGCTCGAGGCGGCGCTCGCCACCGGCGCGCGCCGGGTCAACCTCGGCACCGCGGCGCTCGAGGACCCGGACTGGACGGCGAAGGTCGTCTCGGAGTACGGCGACCGCGTCGCGATCGGCCTCGACGTGCGGATCACCGAGGCCGGGCACCGGCTGTCCGCTCGCGGCTGGACGTCCGACGGCGGCGACCTGTGGGAGGTCCTGGAGCGGCTCGACCGCGACGGGGCCAGCCGGTACGTCGTCACGGACGTGAGCAAGGACGGCACGCTGCGCGGCCCGAACCTGGACCTGCTGCGCGAGGTCACCGCCCGCACCGACGCGCCGGTGATCGCCTCCGGCGGAGTGTCCAGTGTGGACGACCTGCGCGCGCTGGCCGCGCTGGCGTCGGACGGTGTCGAGGGTTCGATCGTGGGGAAGGCGCTGTACGCGGGCGCTTTCACGCTGCCGGAGGCCCTCGCCGCGGTCCGCTGATCGCGGGAATCGTTGGCGGGAAACGGAATTCACGCCGGAACCGCGGCCCGGTCGAGCGCGAGCTGCCCGGCCGGGTGCATCCGTCCTTGTTGCCGGAGCAGTTCGGCCCGGGCGAGATTTCGCGGTGACCAAGGGCTTTTCGGCCGTCTTGGCGTGTACCGCTGGATGTAGGTCGAGCTGTCGCGACGGCGGGTCAGACCGTCGATCCAGCCGTAGCAGAGCGCTTCTTGCAATGCGTGCTCGTAGGTGAGGCCGGGCGCGCCTGTCTTCGCCAGCACTACCCAGATCTCGGTGGCGGAGTCGTGGTGCTCGGCCAGCCAGTCCCGCCACGACGCGGTGTCGGCGAAGATCATCATGCCTGCACCAGCGTTTCCCGGACCGACACGTAGTGCGGGTTGTACATCAGGCCGAGGATGTTGCCCCACGGGTCGATCACCGACGCGGTGATGAATCCGGTCCCGCGGTCGCGCGGGGCGTCGTGGACCTTCGCGCCCATCGCGACAACGCGCTCCAGCGTCGCGGGGACGTCCTCGACGTGCCAGAACACGACCGCGCCCGCGGGCTGCCCCACGGTGGCCAGGTCGGCGGTCCGGGAGAGCTCGCTGGTGGCATACGAGCTGTGCACGATGCCGAATTCGTGCTGGTAGTCGCCGATGCGCCACTCCATATACGCCGGGGTGTCCAGGTACGGCGCGACGCCGAGAAGGTCGGTGTACCAGCGCTTCGCCGCCTCGAAGTCGGGGGAGTAGAAGGTGACGGTGCTGAGTCCCTTAAGCATTTCTGATTCCTTGTCTGCTCGGTGGCAGGACTAGCTTCTCCGTCAAAGTGCTCATCTTCTGAGCACTTTGCGCGGGAGAATCGAAAACATGCGAGCTGACCGTCTTGTCGCCGCCGTCCTGCTGCTTCAGGCCCGCGGCCGGGTGACTGCTGCCGAACTGGCAAAGGACCTGGAGATCTCCGTGGCCACGGCCCGCCGCGACCTGGAGGCGTTGTCGTCCGCCGGGATCCCGGTTTATCCGCAGCCCGGGCGCGGCGGGGGATGGTCGCTCGTCGGCGGGGCGCGCACCGACCTCAGCGGGCTGACCGCGGCCGAATCCCAGGCGTTGTTCTTGATGCTGGGCCCGGCGGCGTCCGGCGGTCCGGAACTGTCGTCCGCGTTGCGCAAGCTCGTCCGTGCGCTGCCCGCGACCTTCCGAGCCGACGCCGAAGCCGCCGCGCGAGCCGTCGTGTCCGATCCGGCGAGGTGGGGCGAGCGGGATCGCGAGCCGCCCGCACTCGTCCAATCCCTCCAGCAGGCGGTGGTGCACCGGCGCAAGGTGCGGTTCGACTACAGCGGCAAAGGCCGGTTGGTCGATCCGTACGGTCTCGCGGACAAGGACGGCGTCTGGTATTTCCTCGCCGGAACCCCTGCGGGACAACGAACTTTCCGCGTCGACCGGATGTCGGCGGCGGAGATCACGGACCTGCCTTCCGAACGGCCGGACGACTTCGATCTCCGCGAACAGTGGGCGCGGGTCGTGGAGGAGATGGAGCAACGGCGTTCGCTCGTGTCGGCGACTGTGCTGGTCGACGCGCGGTATCTGCCCGTGCTGCGGTCGCGTTTCGGGCGGCACTGCGAGGTGCTCGGGGAGCGGGACGGCCGGGTCACGGTCAAGGTGGCGGCGCACTGGGTGCGCTCGATCGCGGAACAGCTGGCGGGGTGGGGCGACCTGGTCGAAGTGGTGGAACCGGAGCCGGTCCGCGCCGAACTCGCCCGTATCGGGAGGGAACTGACGGGCCGGTACGGGAGCTGAGCGATTACCCGCGAGGTAATCGACGGCATGCATCCGAGCGGACAAGATTGCTGGGCAGGCAACGAAATCGACCCGAGGAGCCGGACATGCCCGCTTACGCCATCGCCCACCTGCGCCAGCCCGGAATCGTGCACCCCGAGGTCTACGACTACCTCGAGCTCATCCAGGCCACGCTCGACCCGTTCGGGGGCCGGTTCCTGGTCCACGGCGGACAGACCCGCGTGCTGGAAGGCACCTGGCCGGGCGCGACGGTCGTGATCGAATTCCCCGACTTCGCCGCCGCCGAGGCGTGGTACGACTCGGCGGAGTACCGCAAGATCCTGCACCTGCGCACCGACCATCTGGTGGGCGACGTGATCCTGGCCGAGGGCTGCGGGCCGGACCACGATTCGGCCGCGCTGGGCGCCCGGCTCCGCGCGGCCGGGTGACTCACTCCGCGATCTTGACCGCGATTCCGATCGTCCGCTCCGGCCCGCCGCGGAGCCGGCTGAAGAACATCGTCACCCGCCCGACGATGCCGTAATCCCGCGCGATCACCCCGCGAACGCGCTCGGTCTCGGCGGCGGCGAGCAGCCGGGCGGTCCCGCTCGCCTCGGCGCCGTGCACCCGGCGGCCGCGGACGTCGCACGCTTGCAGGCGGACTTCGCCGTTGTTGCGGATCCGCTTGACCTTGCCCGCGTTGCGTTCCGAGAACAGCACCAGTTCGTCGCCGTCGCGGGAAGCCCACACCGGGGTCGGGACCGCGCGGCCGTCGCGGCGGAAAGTGGTCAGCACGACGTACTTCTCGGCGCCGAGACGCTCAAGTTCGGACATAGCCCTACGGTAGACGGCGGCACAGTCCATGGCAGCGGTCGGCGGGCCGAGTGCCGCGCAAACGCCGAGCCGCCTTTCGCGCCGTGAGCCGCCCGAGGAGCGCGGAAATCCCGGCCCCGGCGAGGAGGAACGGCACGAGATCCCGACGGCGTGCGCCACCCGCGAAAGCGTGCTCCGAGACGCTCCAGTTCGGACATCGCTTCACGGTAGTGGTCAGCGGGAGCCCAGCCAGGCGTAATCCGGTGCCGAATCGAGCACGATCCCGTCCGCCACCGCGACGAGTTGTTCGCGCGGCAACCGGCCGGAAACGGTCAGCCAGCGTCCGGACGACAGCCGCACGGCGACCAGCGCGTCGGCCGGTCCGGAGGCGGGCACGTAAGCCCCGGGGAGACCGCGCACCCGCACCGGCCCGGATCCGCCGAGTGCCGGGGAACCGCCGCCGATCGTCACGCGCACCTTGCCGCTCGGGCCGCTGGCGTCGAGCACGGTCGTCGCGTTGTCGGAACTGCTGCCGCGCACCGTCGTGGCTTCTTCGCGAAGACCGGCGGGCAATGGACCGAACCGAGCCTCGCCGCGGACCTGGACTGGCTCAATGGTCACGGAATCGGCCACTCGCTCGGCCGCCGCGCGTGCGTCCGGGACGCCTTCCACCTTGGCGGTCAGCACGTGGTGGTCGTCCGGCATCCAGGTCAGCGTGGCGATCGTGTCGGTCGGCCCGGTCACCATGGCGACCCGCCCGTGCACCACGACCTGGTCCTTCAACGCCGAGATGCGCAGCGCGGTCTGCGCCCATTCCGGATCCGCCGTGGAATGCGCGGCGAGTTCCAGCCTGCTCGCGCCGGCCTGCCACTGCCGCACCTGCGCGGTGTTCCCAGGCCCGCCGGAGCGGTACTGCTCGGTGAAGCCGTCCGGCAGCCAGCCCGGCGTGTACGCGAGCACCGGCCGTCCGGCGGCGGGCGTGACCTGCGAGGGCGCTTCGGTGACCGTGTTGACCACCAGCGGCACCCCGGCGGCGACCGCGATCACCGCGGCGGCCGCGGCGACGAGCGCGAGACGGGGACGGCGTCGGCGTTGCCGGGCGCGGGCGAGCGCATTGAGCACGTCGTTGCCGTCCGGCGCCCGCTCGGCGAGCCGTTCGAGGCTGTCGCGCACCAGCGTCTCGGTCTCGTTCGAGGGGGTCATTCTCCTGCTCCGGTGGTGAGGGCGGACGGCAACGAGGGCATTCCGGCGCGCAATGTGGCCAGCGCGCGCGAGATCTGGCTGCGCACGGTCGAGACGCCGCAGCGGAGGAAATCGGCGATTTCGGCGTCGGTGTAGTTCTCGTAGTAGCGCAGGACGACCGCGGCGCGCTGTTTCCGCGGCAGAGTGGCCAGCAAGGCGAGCATTTCGTCGCGTTCGTCGTAGGCGGTGCTGGGATCGGCGGTCGGCGGCCCGAGCGAATCGAGCACCGAATGGTTCGACGGCACCACGCGGCGGGCGGCGCGGCGGCGCCACGACAGGTACTCGTTGGTGATCATCCGGCGGACGTAGGTGGGCGGCGAATCGATCTTCGCCCAGCGTTGCTGCGCGCGCAGCAGCACGTCCTGCACGATGTCCTGCGCCAGATGCGGGTCGTCGGCGAGGACGGTCGCGTAGCGCAGGAGCCCGTCGAGGCGTTCCGCCACGAACTCGTCGAAACCGGTGGTCACGATCATCAGACGCGCGAGCCCCCGGTTTTGATGCTTCGGTTCCGCGAAATAGTGACGAAGCCGTGGCGGCGGGCTTGAGTGAGCGGCCGACTAGGCTGGGCGGCATGGCTGTGGCGGTTCGGGTGATTCCCTGTCTCGACGTCGACGCGGGCCGGGTCGTGAAGGGCGTCAACTTCGCCGACCTGCGCGACGCGGGCGACCCGGTGGAGCTCGCGCGGCGGTACGACGCCGAGGGCGCGGACGAGCTGACCTTCCTCGACGTCACCGCGTCCTCCGGCGACCGCGAAACCACCTTCGACGTGGTCCGCCGCACCGCCGAACAGGTCTTCATCCCGCTCACCGTCGGCGGCGGCGTGCGCTCGACCGACGACGTCAACCGGCTGCTGCGCACCGGCGCGGACAAAGTGAGCATCAACACGGCCGCGATCGCCCGCCCGGAGCTGCTGCGCGAGGCGTCGCGCCGGTTCGGGGCGCAGTGCGTCGTGCTGTCCGTGGACGCGCGGCGCGTGCCCGAAGGCAGCGAACCGACGGCGTCCGGCTTCGAGGTCACCACGCACGGCGGCCGGCGCGGCACCGGCATCGACGCGGTGGAATGGGCCGCGCGCGGCGAGGAACTCGGCGTGGGCGAGGTGCTGCTCAACTCGATGGACGCGGACGGCACCAAAACCGGCTTCGACCTCGAACTGATCGGCCTGGTCCGGAAGGCGGTCCGGGTCCCGGTGATCGCCAGCGGCGGCGCGGGCGCGACCGAGCACTTCCTTCCCGCCGTGGAAGCCGGTGCGGACGCGGTGCTCGCGGCGAGCGTATTCCACTTCGGACAGTTGACGATCGGGGAAGTGAAGGGCGCGCTGCGCACCGGCGGGGTGGTCGTGCGATGAGCCTTTCGCCGGAACTTTCCGCACGGCTCAAGCGCAACGCGGACGGGTTGATCGCGGCCGTCGTGGTGGACCACGCGACGTCCGACGTGCTGATGATGGCCTGGATGAACGACGACGCGCTCGAAGCCACGCTCACCACGCGCCGCGGCACTTATTGGTCGCGCAGCAGGCAGGAATTGTGGGTGAAGGGCGAGACCTCGGGCCACGTCCAGCACGTGCGCGAAGTCCGCATCGACTGCGACGGCGACACGGTGTTGCTCCGAGTGGACCAGACCGGTCCGGCTTGCCACACGGGCACGCGCACCTGCTTCGACACCGACGAACGGCTGCTGCTCGCCGAGGAAGGCGCACGATGACGGTCGTCGCGAACGTGCTGATCGCGCTCGTCGCCCTGATCCACCTGTACATCGTGGTGCTGGAAATGGCTTTGTGGACGACTCCGCGGGCGCGCGCGGCGTTCGGCACCACCGAGGAATTCGCCCGCGAGAGCAAGACGCTTGCCGCGAATCAGGGGCTGTATAACGGTTTTCTCGCCGCCGCGCTGATCTGGGGCCTCATCGCCGCGGACCCGGCGGGCTTCCAGCTGAAGCTGTACGGCCTGGCGTGCGTGATCGTGGCCGGTCTCTACGGCGCGGCGACCTCGTCGAAGCGGATCCTGCTCGTCCAGGTGCTGCCCGGCGCGCTCGCGCTGCTCTTCCTGCTGCTGTCGCGCTAGTGGCTCGTGAGTGGCTATCCCGGTTCTAACCGGGATAGCCACTCACGAGCGCGCTAGTCGATGTCGCCGGTGAGGTAGCGCTGCAACGTCGGCGCCACCGCCGCGACCAGCGTGTCCACCTCCGCCGACGCCATCGGCGGGAACCGCGCCCCGGACCCGGACAACCCCCTCCCCACCCCCCCCGGAGCGCACCACCCCCCCCCCCG
>NZ_JACJHR010000078.1 GCF_014174495.1 Amycolatopsis echigonensis | reverse complement strand
CGTACGGCTCGAAAACGGCCGCGCGGCTTGGTATCGCAACCGGTGGGTGCGCACCGAAAGCTTCGACGTCCCGAATCCGGTGCTGTACAACGCCGACGGAAGCAGAAATCTCCGGTCCAGCGTCGCCAACACTCACGTCGTCAACCACGCGGGACGCACGCTCGCGCTCGTGGAATCCTCGCTGCCATACGAAATCACCACTGAGCTCGACACCGTCGGGGTCTACGATTTCGACGGCAAGCTCGCCGACGCGATGACCGCGCATCCCAAGATCTGCCCGGAAACCGGCGAGCTGCATTTCTTCGGCTACGGCAGCATCACCGCCCCGCACGTGAGCTACTACCGCGCGAACGCCGCCGGGGAACTCGTGCTGCGGCAACCGATCGACGTGCCCGGGCTGACAATGATGCACGACTTCGCGCTCACCCGGCAGCACGTGGTCTTCTTCGACCTGCCGGTGGTGTTCGACCACGGCACCGACGGCGGCATGCCGTACCGCTGGAGCGACACGTACGGCGCGCGGCTCGGCCTGCTCAGCCGTGACCGTCCCGAGGACGGCGTGCGCTGGTTCGAGCTCGACCCGTGCTACGTCTTCCACACGCTCAACGCACACGACACCGCCGACGGCCGGATCGTGGCGCACGTCGTGCGGTACGAGCACATGTTCCGGCCCGGCGTACCGGATCCGAAGGGCGCACTGTGGCGGTGGACGATCGACCCGCGCGCGGGCACGGTCGCCGAGGATCTGCTCGACGACCGCGACGGCGAGTTCCCCCGCATCGACGACCGGCTCGCCGGGCTCGACGCTCGCTTCGGGCACGTCACCGGACGACAAAGGGCGGACGGGCCGCTCGTGCTCCGCCGCTATGACCTCCACACGAACGTCGCGCGCGAGCATCTGTTCCCGGAAGGACATCTCCCGGGCGAGGCGGTGTTCGTTCCGGCGGACGACCGTCCGGACGGCGCGGGCTGGCTGCTCGCCTACGTCTACGACGGACCGAACGACCGCAGCGACCTGGTGGTGCTCGACGCGCAGGACATCGAAGCGGATCCGGTCGCGACCGTGCATCTGCCCGGCCGCGTGCCCGCGGGGTTCCACGGCAACTGGCTGCCCGACGCCTGAGCGACCTCGACTAGCGGACGGCAAACTCCGCGTGCCCTCCCCGGATCGGGTCCGCCGAGCCCGTATCGTCGGGCCGAGACCTCCGCCTGCCCCTCCGAGCCGGAAGAAAAGAAACTTTCCTGCCAAAGCGGGGCGAATCCGGTTACCGTGGCAGGACGGAAGTCCGAACGGGAAGGAAACTCAGCAGGTGGCAGGGTCGGGTACACCACCGGTCGGCACCCCGGCCGGGATGCGCATGATCAACCAGCGGGCGGTGCTCGACCTGCTGCGCCGCGGCGGGCCCGCGACGCGGCCGCAGGTGGCGAAGGACACCGGGCTGTCGAAGCCGACGGTGAGCCAGGCGCTGCTGGCGCTGGAGGCCGCCGGGCTCGCCCGCGCGACCGGGCACACGTCCACCGGCACCGGCCGTTCGGCGGTGCTCTACGAGGCGGACCCGACCGCGGGATACGTGCTGGGCCTGGACATCGGCCGCGAGCACATCCGGGTCGCGGTCGCCGACCTCGGCCGCACCACGGTCGCCCGGCGCGACGTGCGCAACACGGCCCGCTCCGGCAGCGCGCTGATCTCCGCGCTGGGCGAACTGGCGAAGGACATCGTGGCCGAGGCCGGGCTGACCGACGACGACATCGTGGTCCGCGTGCTCGGCTCCCCCGGCGTCGCGGACCCGGTGAAACGCTGCTTCCGGCACGCGCCGAACCTGCCCGGCTGGGGCCGCCCGGGCCTGCTCGACGACCTGGAGCAGGTGCTCGGGCCGGATCTGGTGGTGGAAAACGACGCGAACCTCACCGCGGTCGGCGAATGGGAAAGCGGCGCCGCGCGCGGAGCTTCGGTGGTCGGCTGCATAACCATCGGCACCGGCGTAGGCATGGGCCTGATGGTGGACGGCCGCGTCTTCCGCGGCGCCACCGGCGCGGCAGGCGAAATCGGCTACCTGCCTTACGGCCGCACACGCGTCACCGACGAACCCGGCGAACCGCCCGCGCGCGGACACCTGGAAGAGGCCACCGCCGCCCAGTCCGTGGTCCGCGGCGCACGCGAACTCGGCCTGGGCACAGCACGATCCGCCCGCGAAGTCTTCCGCCTCGCCCGTGAGGGTGACGAATTGGCCCAGCGCGCGGTATCCGCGGAAGCCGACCGCCTCGCCTACACAGTCGCTTCAGTGGCCGCGGTAATCGACCCCGAACTGATCGTCCTAGGCGGCGGTGTCGGAACAGCGGCAGACCTGCTGCTGGAACCGATCGACCGAGCGCTGCGCTCGTTCACCCCGCTCACCACCACCGTGGTACAAGGCGAACTAGGCGACGACGGCGTCCTCACCGGCGCGATCAGCGTCGGCCTGCGCGCCGCAGAACGCCTGGTCTTCGACCGCCGCGTAGGCGCCGCCTGACGTTCCGTGAAGGACCCCTTCACGGACCTAGATTCCCTCAAGGAGCCCTTCACGGACCACCCACCCGCCCACCCGACCGCACCAGCGCACCCAACAATCGAGGCACCCAGACCCACCCCCGCACCCCGATACGAAGCCTCCCTGCGGTCTGGGGGTGCTTGTCAAGGCATCTTTCCCGCCTTGACAAGCACCCCCAGACCGTCAGCACACTCCGGCTTCGGGGTGCCCCACGCAACCCCCACATGCAATGTCGCCGCCAGGCGACGAGCCGCCACACCCCCATCAACAGCCCGCAAACGACGCCCAAGACAGGTACGTTGCAGGCATGATCGGACTGCCCGACACCATCACCGCCTGCCTCTTCGACCTGGACGGCGTACTGACCGGGACGGCCGTGCTCCACCGCGAGGCGTGGAAACGGACGTTCGACGAATATTTGCGCGGCAAGGACGGCGACGGCTTCCAGGAATTCACCGACGCCGACTACGCGACCTACGTGGACGGCCGCCCGAGGGCCGACGGCGTCCGGGAATTCCTTCGCTCCCGCGGAATCGAACTCCCCGAAGGCAGCCCGGACGACCCCGTGGACGCGCCGACCGTGAACGGCATCGGCAACCGCAAGAACGAACTCGTCCTGAAAATCATCGACGAGCGCGGCGTAAACCCCTACCCGGGTTCCGTGCGCTACCTCGAAGCAGCCAAGCAAGCCGGGCTCAAGATCGCCGTGGTGACCTCGTCGGCTAACGGGGCCAAGGTCCTCGACGCGGCAGACCTGTCCCGCTTCGTGGAAGCCCGCGTCGACGGCCTCGTCATCCGCCGCGACCACCTGAAAGGCAAGCCGGCGCCCGATTCGTTCCTGGCCGGGGCCAAGGCGCTCGGCGTGGACCCGAAGCAGGCCGCGGTGTTCGAGGACGCGCAATCCGGCGTGCAGGCGGGCAAAGCCGGCGGTTTCGGTTTCGTCGTGGGCGTGAACCGGGAAAACCAGGCCGCCGAACTGCGCGAGCACGGTGCCGACGTCGTGGTGGACGACCTCGCCGACCTGCTGGAGGACAAGTGACGGAATCCGGTTACGAATGCGCGCCGTGGGAGCTGCGCTGGCGCGGCCTCGACGTGGATGCGTTGCAGCGCACCGAATCCGCCTTCGCGGTGTCGAACGGGCACATCGGACTGCGCGGCACGCTCGAGGAAGGCGAGCCGCGCGGCCTGCCCGGCACGTACCTCAACGGCTTTTACGAACAGCACGAACTCCCCTACGCCGAAGGCGGTTACGGCTACCCGGAGGAGGGCCAGACCGTCGTCAACGTGACTGACGGCAAGATCATCCGGCTGCTGGTCGAGGACGAGCCGCTGGACATGCGCTACGGCATCGCCACCGCGCACGACCGCGTGCTCGACTTCCGCCGCGGCACCCTGCGCCGTGTCACCGAGTGGTCCTCCCCCACCGGCAGGCGCGTGCGGGTGACCACCGAACGGCTGGTGTCGTTCACCCAGCGCGCGGTCGCCGCGATCCGCTACGAGGTCGAACCGCTCGACGAGGACCTTCAGCTCGTCGTGCAATCCGACCTGCTGGCCAACGAACCGGTCGAGTCCGACACGCACGATCCGCGCGTCGCCGCCGCGCTCGACGCGCCGCTGGTCGGCGAGTTCTGCCACGCCGCGGGCTACCAGGCCGTGCTGGTGCACCAGACCCGGATGTCCGGGCTGCGGGTCGCCGCCGCGATGGACCACAAAATCGAGGTGGACGACGGCCTGCGCACCCGCATCCACGCCGAGGAGGACCTCGCCCGGCTCACCGCGGCGGTCGACGTGCCCAAGGGCGGACGCCTGCGGGTCACCAAATTCCTCGCTTACGGCTGGTCCGCGCAACGGTCCGCCCCGGCTCTGCGCGCGCAGGTCGAGGCCGCGCTCGCGGGCGCCCGGCAGACCGGGTGGAAGGGCCTCGCGGCCGAGCAACGCCAGTTCCTGGACGACTTCTGGGCCACTTCGGACATCGAAATCGACGGCGATCCGGAACTCCAGCAGGCCGTCCGGTTCGCGCTCTTCCACCTGCTGCAGGCCGGTGCCCGCGGCGAAACCCGGGCTATCGCGGGGAAAGGCCTCACCGGTCCGGGATACGACGGGCACGCGTTCTGGGACACCGAGACGTTCGTGCTGCCGGTACTGACCTACACGATGCCGGACGCCGCCCGCGACGCGCTCGGCTGGCGACACTCCACAATAGACAAAGCGAAAGAACGCGCGACCCAGCTCGGCTTGCGCGGCGCGGCTTTCCCGTGGCGGTCCATCAACGGCGCCGAATGCTCCGCGTACTGGCCGGCCGGCACCGCCGCGTTCCACGTCAGCGCGGACATCGCGGACGCCGTCGTGCGGTACGTGAACGCCACTCAGGACAAGCATTTCGAGCGCACCTGCGGCGCGGAACTCCTGCTGGAAACCGCGCGGCTCTGGGCTTCTCTCGGGCATTTCGACCACCACGGGCACTTCCGCATCGACGGCGTCACCGGGCCCGACGAGTACTCCGCGGTGGCGGACAACAACGTCTACACGAACCTGATGGCGCGCAAGAACTTGCTCGCCGCGGCGGACGTGTGCCAGCGGCATCCTGACGTCGCCGAACAGTTCGAAGTGGACACTGCCGAGATCGATTCCTGGCGGGCCGCGGCCGACGCGATGGCGCTGCCGTACGACCAGGAACTCGGCGTGCACCCGCAGTCGGAAGGCTTCCTGGAGCACGACGAGTGGGATTTCGCCGCCACCGACGAGGATTTCTACCCGCTGCTGCTGAACTACCCGTACTTCGACCTCTACCGCAAACAGGTCGTCAAGCAGGCCGACCTCGTGCTCGCCCTGCACCTCTGCGGCGATTCGTTCAGCCCCGAGGAAAAAGCCCGCGACTTCGCCTATTACGAAGCACGGACCGTCCGCGACTCCTCGCTGTCCGCGGGCACGCAGGCCGTCATCGCGGCCGAGGTCGGACACCTTCAGCTGGCGTACGACTATCTCGCCGAAGCCGCGCTGACCGACCTGCACGACGTGCACAACAACGTCCGCAACGGCCTGCACATGGCGTCGCTGGCCGGTGCCTGGCAGGCCACTGTGGCCGGATTCGGCGGGTTCCGCGACTTCGGCGGCCAGCTGTCGTTCGCGCCGCGGCTGCCGGACGAACTCGGCGGCCTCACCTTCCGCCTCGCCTTCCGCGAAACGCGGTTCCAGGTGTCGGTCCAGCACGACGCGGCGACGTACCGGGTGCTCAACGGTCCGCCGCTGGACCTGATCCACCACGGCGAGCGGTTCACCGTGAGCGAGGAGCCGGTGGAGCTGCCGATCCCGAAGCTGGACCCGGGCCCCGCGCCGGTCCAGCCGATCGGCCGGGCCCCCGCGCGACGGGACGCGTCGAAGGTGCGGCAGTTCGACCGAAGCTGACTCGTGCGCGGCGATCCCGGTAAAAACCGGGATTGCCGCTCACGACGGCGTTTCGTCCGTGCCCGGCACCTTCGGCACTTCGTCGGTCCGGGAAGGGCTCAGATCCGGCCCCGGCACGTTCGCCACCTCGCCCGGCAGTTCGTCCGGCTCGGGCAGCTCGCGTTTCCGGCGCGCGGGGAACGGCGTTTCCTCGTCGTCGTCCTCGGACCGGTCACGGGGACGGAACTCGCTGCGCGGGGTCATGTCTCCGGGATACCCGGTTTACCGCCCTCGCACCAGGGAGTTCACGCGGCCGGACGCGAGCGGTGCTTGCCGGTCGCGTCCGTGAGCTGGTCCAGCAGCGTCAGCAGCAGCCCGTCCCGGGTCGACCACGGGCAGATCGTCATCTTCCCGCCCGCGACCGTCAGCAGCGCTTCCGCGACGACCGCGCCGCCGAGCGCCTGCTGTGCCCGCTGCCGCGAAATCCCCGGCAACTGCGCCCGCCGCGCGAACGGCATCGCCGACAGCCGCGGAATCCACGCGCGCACGTCGTCCAGGTGCAGCTCGCGGGCCTTGCCCGGACGGTCGCCCGCCAGCCGGGCCAGCTGCCGCAGCACCTTGGAACAGCCGACCACGCGGTGCTCGGCCAGTTCCGCCTTCACATCGCCCAAGGCCGAGGCGACTTCCTCCAGCACGTGGTCACGCAGCGCACTCACGTGCTTGCTGCGCACCGGCGGTTCGGCGGGCAGCCAGTCGCGCGTGACCGACCGGGCGCCCAGAGGCAGCGAACGCGCGAAAGTGGCCTGTTCGCCGGCCCCGGCGGACAGCTCGACCGTGCCGCCGCCGATGTCGAGCACCAGCAGCGGACCGCCGGCCGCGCCGTACCAGCGGCGCGCGCCGACGTAGGTCAGCTCCGCCTCCCGGCGGCCGGACAAAAACCGCAGTTCGACCCCGGTTTCCCGGGCGACCTCGCGGACCGCTTCCCGCGAGTTCACCGCGTCCCGGATCGACGACGTGGCCAGCGGAAACACGTCCTTGACGCCG
The DNA here is from genome assembly GCF_014174495.1 of Amycolatopsis echigonensis. Taxonomy (GTDB): domain Bacteria; phylum Actinomycetota; class Actinomycetes; order Mycobacteriales; family Pseudonocardiaceae; genus Amycolatopsis; species Amycolatopsis echigonensis. The sequence goes on along the minus strand of NZ_JACJHR010000078.1, from coordinate 36,048 downwards.
TGTTCGCGAGCGCAGTCCATCCCGTTCGCGACGGCCTTCGCGATGGCCGCGATGCCGCATTTGCTGAGCCGTCCGTCGGCGTCGAGTTCGCGGTCGAGCCGCAGCCGGGTCTGGTGCGTGAGGGCCGGGTCGATCGGGGATCCGCCGGGTTCGAGCACGACCAGCCGGGCGCTGAACGACCCTACGTCCAGCACCGCAGCAGCGGGTCCTTCGATTCTGTGCACAGTCCGGCCTACCTCGCTTTCGCCCCGCCTGGATTCCCCGTTGAACCCGTTCTTACTCCCGAATTCGCGTCCCGCGCGGGGAGTTGACGGCATTTCGACGGCGGCATCGACCCGAAGTGCGACTTTTTCACACTCAGTGGTCCGCATCATAGCGGACCTATCCGAGCAGCTCCTTCAGCTTGGCGACGGCGGCCACCCGGGCCTCGCGTCCGGGCTGCAGCGGGTTGACCGCCAGCGTCGTCGCCCCGGCCTCCTTGAACGCCGCCAGCCGCTCCTTGACGTAGCCCGCCGGACCGACCAGCGACGTGGCGCGCAGCAGCTCCGTCGGGACCGCCGCGGCGGCTTCTTCCTTCTTGCCGTCGAGGTACAGGTCCTGGATCTTCTTGGCCTCGGCCTCGTAGCCGTAGTTGCACGCCAGCGTGTTGTAGAAGTTCTTGCCGCGCGCGCCCATCCCGCCGATGTACAGCGCGAACACCGGGCGCACCCAGTCGAGCAGGTGGTCGACGTCGTCGCCGATGGCCAGCGGCGGCGCGGCGAACACGTCCAGTTCGCCCAGCGCCGGGTCGCGCTTGGCCTTGCCCTCGGCCAGCGAGGCGCCCCAGACGTCGGCGGCCTTCTCCGGGTGGAAGAAGATCGGCTGCCAGCCCTCGGCCATCTCGGCGGCGAGCGCCACGTTCTTCGGCCCGAGCGCGGCGAGCACGACCGGGATCCGCTCGCGCACCGGGTGGTTGATCAGCTTGAGCGGTTTGCCGAGACCGGTGCCCTGGTCGGCGGGCAGCGGGATCGTGTAGTGCTTGCCGTCGTGCACGACGCGCTCGCGCCGCCACACCTGGCGGCAGATCTCGATGATCTCGCGCGTGCGGCCGATCGGCGCGTCGTACTTCACGCCGTGGAAACCCTCGATGACCTGCGGTCCGGACGCGCCGAGGCCGAGGGTGAACCGGCCGTCGGACACGAAGTCCAGCCCGGCCGCGGTCATCGCGGTAAGGCTCGGGGTGCGGGTGTAGATCTGGAAAATCCCCGACATCAGGCCGACGCGCTCGGTCTTCGCGGCGAGGAAGCCGAGCTGGCTCACCGCGTCGAAGCTGTAGGCCTCGGGGACGAACACGATGTCGAGCCCGACCCGTTCCAGCTCCACGATGTCCGCGACGCTTTCGGCGAACCCGCCCGAGTAGCTGACGCCGGTGCCGATCCTCATCGATCCCTCATTCCCGTGCCGGTCGACTGTGACTAAGCGTTTGCTCATTATGCGGCCGCTCGGGTGACCACGCTACGGCGTGGGTCACACCACAGCGGGCGCCACCGTGCCGCGCACCTCGCCGAACCCGATCCGGGTACCGCCCGGACCTGGCGCGGAGGCGCTGATGACGACCTCGTCGCCGTCCTCCAGGAACGCCCTGGTCTCTTCGCCAACCGCGAGCGGTTCGCGACCGCCCCAGCTCAGCTCCAGCAGCGAACCGCGCTGGTACTTCGCCGGACCGGTCACCGTGCCGGACGCGTACAGGTCGCCGGTACGCAGGCTCGCACCGTTCACAGTGAGGTGCGCGAGCTGCTGCGCGCCTGTCCAGTACTGCGTCGCGAACGGCGGGCTGGACACGAGATGGCCGTTGATCCGGATCTCCAGCGCCAAGTCCAGGCTCCACGATTCGGCCGAGCGCAAGTACTCGAACGGCTCCGGGTCCTGCACGGGCTGCGGCACGCGAGCGTGCTCCAGCGCGGCGAGCGGGACGAGCCAGGGCGACATCGACGTGGCGAACGATTTGCCGAGGAACGGGCCGAGCGGCTGCGATTCCCAGCCCTGCAGGTCGCGCGCCGACCAGTCGTTGACCAGGCAGACGCCGAAGACGTGGCGCGGGAACTCGTCGATCGGCACCGGCTTGCCCAGTTCGGACGGTACGCCGACGACGAAACCGACCTCGGCCTCGAAGTCGAGCCGCTTGGCCGCCCCGAACGACGGTTCCGTCGCGCGGCGCGGTTTCCGTTGCCCCGCCGGACGAACCACGGGAGTGCCGGACGCGACGACCGTGCCGGCCCGGCCGTGGTAGCCGATCGGCAGGTGTTTCCAGTTCACCGGCACCAGATCGTCCCCGCCGGTGAAGATCCGGCTGGCGTTGATCGCGTGCTGTTCGCTGGAGTAGAAGTCGACGTAGTCCGCGACCTCCACCGGAAGATGGCTCGTGATTTCGTTGCGGGGCACCAGATGTGGCCGGATCCGGTCGGCGTGCCGCGGTTCGGCGAGCCATTCGCGGACCGTCGCCCGCACCTCGGCCCAGGTGTCCGGGCCCGCGGCGAGCAACGGGTTCAGCACACCCGCGCCGAGCAGGCGGCCGAAGGACTCCCCCTCGGCCGCCGCGGTCAGGTCGAGCACCTGGTCTCCGACCGCGACACCGGCCCGGCGGGTCCGCTCGCCGTGCGAGAAGACGCCGCAGGGCAGGTTGTCGAGGCCGAAGAGGGTGTCCTCCGGAAGGTCGAGCCAGGTCACGCGGACGCCTCCGCGATCCACGCGCCGACCACGGTGTCCAATGCGGACAGCGGGAGAATTCCGTTGCCCAGCACGACGTCGTGGAACGCGCGGATGTCGAACCGGTCGCCCAGCGCCTGTTCCGCCTCGGCGCGAACGCGCTGGATTTCCAGCCGCCCCACCAGGTAGCTCAGCGCCTGGCCCGGATTCGCGACGTACCGGTCGATCTCCGCCTCGATCTCCATCTTCGCCATCGGCGTGTGCTCGACCAGGTAGTCGACCGCCTGCTGGCGGGTCCACCCCAGCGCGTGCAGCCCGGTGTCGACCACGAGCCGTCCCGCCCGCATCGAGTCCTGGACGAGCATGCCGAACCGGGCGACGTCGTCGGAGTACAGGCCCATCTCGTCGGCGAGGCGCTCCGCGTACAGGCCCCAGCCTTCGATGTAGGCGTTGAACGGCGCGATCCGGCGCAGCAGCGGCAGATCGGCGAGTTCCTGCGCGAACGTGAGCTGGAAGTGATGTCCCGGAACGGCTTCGTGGAACGCGATCGCCTCGCTGGTGAACCGCGGCCGCGAACTCGCCTCGTAGGTGTTCGCGTAGTACGTGCCGGGCCGGGAACCGTCGAACGCGGCCTGCAGGTAGTAGGCGATGGTGCCGCTCGCCGCGTCCGCCTCCGGCACCGGCTCGACCGCGCACTTCGCGTCCGGCACCCGCGAAAACCAGTGCGGGGCGACGGTTTCCGCCCGGGCGATGGCCGTGCGAGCGCCTTCCAGCAGTTCCTCGCCGTCGCGCCAGCGCAGCTCCGGGTCGTTGCGGAGGCGGTCGAAGATCTCCCGCAGATCTCCGGTGCCGAACACGCGGGAGCCCAGTTCGCGGTACTCCTCGGCGAGTTTTTCGCCCATCCGCAGCCCGGTGTCGTGCAGCTCCTGCGCGGTGCGGTCGGTGGTGGTGTGCGCGCGGATCAGGCCCTGGTACTTCTCCAGCCCGCCCGGCAGGTGGCTGATGCCCGGCTGGCTGTCCGTCTTCGCGACCGGCAGCACCTCCTCGGCGAGGAAGTTTCGGTAGCGCCGGTACGCGGGCCGCACGACCTCGGCGAGCAGCCGGTCGCGCTCCGCGGCGAAGCCCTCGACCTCCACCGCCGGCGTGACGCGGAACGGGTCGCCCTCCTCGTTCGCGAGGTACCGCTCGACGTACTGGATCCCGATGCGCACCAGGAAGTCCGGCGGCGCGAATCCGTCCGCGACGGTCGTCCGCTGCGCCTCGATCACCGCGTCGAGATAGCCGCCGATCGCCGCCAGCCTCGCGAGGTAGTCGCGCGCCTTCTCGGCGTGGTCCGGGGTCAGCGCGGGAAGGATGGTCAGCAGGTTCAGGGCGGGCGAGCTGAACCCGTCGCTCACCGCGAAGCCGGACAGCCGCGAGTCGATCGTGTCGATCGCGCCGCGGGCGTGCGTGCGCACCACTTCGCGGGTGATGACCTCGGACGCGGTCAGCCCGGACGGGTCGATCGCGTCGGCACGCTCGGCGATCGCGGCGTACCGGGCCCGGTCGCGCTCCGCGGCGGCGAGACTCGGGTCGGCGAGTTTGGTGTGGTCCCCGGGGAGGCCGAGGACGGTGCGCTCCAGCGGTTCCCGCTCGAAGTCCAGTTCGACGAGCTCGTCCGCCAAGCCGGCCACGGTGTCGCCGTGGCCAGCGACCCACTCGGTGACCACGGCGTCCAGCACCGACAACGGCAGGGAGCCGCCGGTGAGGACCGTGTCGTGGAACGCCTTGATGTCGAAGCGGCTGCCGAGCCGCTGTTCGGCCTGCTTGCGCAGCCGCTCGATCTCCAGCCGCCCCACCAGGTATGCCAGCGCCTGCCCGGGGTAGCCGAGGTACCGGTCCACCTCGGACTCGATTTCGACCCGCGCCATCGGCGTGTGCTCCAGCAGGTAGTCGACCGCCTGCTGCCGGCTCCAGCCCAGCGCGTGCAGGCCGGTGTCGACGACCAGCCGTCCGGCCCGCATCGACTCCATCGTCAGCATGCCGAGCAGCGACACGTCGTCGGAGTACAGGCCCATCTCGTCGGCGAGGCGCTCGGTGTAGAGGCCCCAGCCCTCGGCGTACGCGGTGAAGTTGCCGACGCGGCGCAGCAGCGGCAGGTCGGCGAGGTCGAGCGCGGCGCTGAGCTGGAAGTGGTGGCCCGGGATCGCCTCGTGGAACGCGATGACCTCGGCGGTGTGCCGGAACCGCTCGGTGGCCTGGTAGGTGTTCGCGAAGTAGACGCCCGGCCGGGACCCGTCCGCGGCGGGCGGCATGTAGTACGCCGGGGGCGCGCCGGGCGCGGAATCCTCCGGCACCGCCTCGACGGTCCACGGATGCTGCGGGATGCGGCCGAACCAGTTCGGCGCCTCGGCCGCGGCGCGGGAGATGGCCGTGCGGGCGGTCTCGAGGAGGTCCTCGGCGCTCGTCCAGCGGAGCTTCGGGTCGGTGCGCAGCCGCTCGAAGATCTCCGGCAGCTCGCGCGTGCCGAACACGCGCTCGCCGAGGGCCTGGTACTGCTCGACCTGGCCGGCGATCACCGCGAGACCGGTGTCGTGCAGTTCCTGCGGGGTCCGGTCGCTGGTGGTGTGGGCGCGGGCGAGGCGGGCGTAGATCTCGTCGCCGCCGGGGAGCCAGGAGACGCCGGCCTTGTCGTCCGGGCGGCCGTGCGGGAGGACTTCGGCCTCGAGGAAGTCGCGGTACTCGCGGAAACCGGGCCGGACGACGTCGCGGAGGATCTGCTCGCGACGGGCGGCGAAGTCGTCGTCCGGGGCGGGCTGGCGCAGCAGCGGGTCGTTCTCGGGCTCGGCCAGGTAGCGGTCGAGGTGCGCGATCGCGGCCTTGACCAGGCGTTCGATCGGCAGGAGCCCGGCGGCGATGCCGTCGCGGTGCCGTTGCGCGACGACACGGAGGTACTCGGGGATCTCGCTGAGCCTGCCGAGATGCACCTCCGCGGTTTCCGCGGTGACCGTGACCATCGGCAGCGCGGACAGCAGCCCGGAGGCGGGTCCGACGAACAGGTCGGTGACGGTGAAGTCGACGACCCGGCTGTCGATCCGGTCGAGGTGGCCGTCGACGGAGCTGAGCACGACATCGCGGGTTACGCGGTCGACCGCATCGAGCCCGGCCGGGTCGACCGCCTTGGCACGCTCCTTGAGCGCGACTAGCTTCTCGCGGAACGCCGCCTCCGCCGCGGCCGACGGATCGCCGAGCCCCGGCGCGTCCGGCCGGATGCCGAGAATGGCGGCGTCGAGCGGCTCGTGGTCGAACGAAACCTCGACGAGTTCGTCGGCGAGATCGGAAACGACGGTCATCGGCGTGGACCCCCGGGGTAGGTGGAGACGGTGCTGATGCCGACCCTAATCGAGACGGGGGTGCCGACGCCCGTGCCCGGGCCGGCCGGTCCCTCGGCAGGCGTACCGGCGTGCCGTGGGCGGAACTTGCCGGCGCCTCGGCGTCCGGTGCCGGTGCGGCGTTCGGCCTGGCGAGTACCGGCCACCCATCTCCTGGCTGCGGCGGTCTTCCTTGGATTTCGCCGCGGTAAAGCGAGGCGTGGGTGGCGCGAGACGCGCAGGCTGGGGCTGAAAAATCTTCCCGACACCGGCTGGCCACCGGTGTTTCCCTGACGTCGCGACGGCGCGGGGCACGCCGGGCGCGGTGGTGCGGCCGGGACGGGCGGGCAAGGCGGTAGCGTTGCGGGAGTGGCCGTGACCGATCCCGCCGACATCCGCCTGCTCGCCGCGCTCGCCGAGCTGGGCAAGGGGGCTGTGCACGAGCTGGCGGCGAAGGTCGGGATGGATCCGCGGGAGGTCGCGTACCGGCTGGTCGCGTTGTCCGGGAGCGGGTTGCCGCTGCTGGTCGGGGTCGAAAGCGACCCCCATGGTCTTCGCGCGGCGATTTCCGGGGCTCCGGCTTCGTGGCAGCGTCCGCAGGCTCCGGGGAGCGGGTATCCGGGCGGGCCCGGATCGGTGCCGTTCCCCGCGGCGGGCGGGCAGAATCCGGGCGGGATGCCCGGGGCGATGCCGTCGGGGCCACCGGGGTCGATGCCCGCTGGCCCGGGCTCAACACCGGGGTCGGCGCCGAACGGCCCGGCTTCGGCGGGAGTGCCCGTCCGGGGCGGAGCTCAGGCTCCCGGGATGCCGGGCGGGATGTCCGGCGCACCCGGCTCCGGGATGCCCGGCACGTCCGGTCCGCATTCGCCCGGACAGTCCGGGATCCCCGGTCCCGAATCGGCCGGGATGCCGGGGCACTCCGGACCGCACCCGCCTGGGCAGCACGGCATGCCCGGACCCGGAACCTCCGGCGCGTATCCGCCTGGACAGACCGGGCTCCCCGCGGGCCCGGGGCAGCACGGCATGCCTGGGCCGGGGACTTCCGGCGCGTACCCGCCCGCGCAGACCGGGATTCCGGCCACCGGACCGGGCGGGCCCGGACCCTCTGCCCCCTACGGTATTCCCGCCGCCGGTCCGGGGATGTCCGGCGCGTACGCATCCGGACCGGCCGGGATTTCAGGTGCCTATCCCCCTGGCCCGAACGGGAACCCCGCGGTCTCCGGTGCGTACTCCCCCGGACAGACCGGGATGCCGCACCAGGCACCCGCCGCCGCTAATGTCCACAATGGACCGTCCGGGCCGTACCCGGCTCCGGATCCCGCCATCAGCACGTGGGGCGTCCCGCAGACCGCTTCGTGGGCGCGCGGCGACGAACCCCGGCCCGCCGCCGCGCCTGCCAAGCAGGGGCGGATCGGCGAGACGATGCAGTCCCAGGGGCTCGAAGGGGAACAGCTTTCGGTGCAGCTGCTGGAAGTCCAGGATCCCGCCGACTTCCTCTTCGGCGCGGCCGGTTACCGGCTCGAGGAGGGCGAACGCGCGGTCGTCGTGCACACCGAGATCACCAATCGCGGGCCGATCCCGTTCGCGTCGCTGCCCGACAACTACCTCGAACTCGTCACCGACAGCGGCGAGACCATCGCGAAAGCCCCGGTTTCGCTGACGTCCCGGCCGCCGCACAAGATCGGCGTGCAGCCGGGCGAAACGCTCGGCGGGCACACCGTGTACGTCCTTCCCACCGCGACCCGGGTGGTCGCGGTGCGCTGGAGCCCGCGACCCGAGCCGGACGAGCGCACCCTGACCTGGGCGGTCGACTAGCCGACTCGTGAGTGTTTATGCCGGTTAGAACCGGCATAAACACTCACGAGGCGCTAGTTCCCGTCCCGCAGGATTTCCAGCGCACCCGCCAGGTCGTCCGGATACTCCGCTTCGAACTCAACCCACCGGCCGTCCGCCGGATGCGCGAAACCGAGCGTCCGGGCGTGCAGCCACTGCCGCGTCAGGCCGAGTTTCCGCGCCAGGACCGGGTCCGCTCCGTAGGTCAAGTCGCCCGCGCACGGATGCCGCAGCGCGGAGAAGTGCACCCGGATCTGATGGGTTCGCCCGGTTTCCAGCTTCACGTGCGCCAGCGAAGCCGCCCGGAAAGCCTCGACCACCTCGTAGTGCGTCACGCTCGGCCGTCCGCCCGCGACGACCGCGAACTTGTAGTCGTGCCGCGGATGGCGGTCGATCGGGGCGTCGATGGTGCCGCGCGTCGGGTCGGGATGGCCTTGCACGACGGCGTGGTAGCCCTTCTCGACGGTCCGCTCCTTGAACGCCCGCTTCAGCACGGTGTACGCGTGCTCGCTCTTCGCCACCACCATCACGCCGGTGGTGCCCGCGTCGAGCCGGTGCACGACGCCCTGGCGTTCGGCCGCGCCGGACGTCGAAATGCGCAGCCCGGCCGCGGCGAGGCCGCCGACGACCGTCGGTCCGGCCCAGCCCGGGCTGGGGTGCACGGCGACGCCGACCGGTTTCGAAATCACCACGATGTCGTCGTCATCGTGCAGGATCTTCATGCCTTCGACCGGCTCCGCGACGATTTCCGCCGGACGTTCCGGTTCCGGCAGCGTCACCTCGAGCAGCCCGCCCGCGGACAGCCGGTCCGATTTGCCCGCCGGACGGCCGTCGAGGAGCACGTCGCCCGCCGCGGCGAGGTCCGCGACGGCGGTGCGGGACAGGCCGAGCAGTTTGGCCAGTCCGGCGTCGACGCGCATCCCGTCGAGCCCGTCCGGGACGGGCAGCATGCGCGCGCTCACTCGGATTCCTTTTTCTTGCCGCGGGTGGAGGTGCCGTCGTAGTCCTTGCCGAGCAGGGACAGCAGCACGATGAGCGCGCCGCCGACGCAGATCGCGGAGTCGGCGATGTTGAAGATCGCGAAGCCCTGCCCGTTGGGCGCGAACGCGGAGATGAAGTCGACGACGTGGCCGCGCAGCGGCCCGGGCTCGCGGAAGAACCGGTCGGTCAGGTTGCCGAGCGCGCCGGCGAGCACGAGCCCGAGGCCGATCGCCCAGCCGACCGAGCGCAGCCTGCGCGAGATCCACACGATCGCGATCACGACGCCGATCGCGACCAGCGCGAGCACCCACGTCATGCCGGTCGCCATCGAGAACGCGGCACCCGGATTGCGGATGACCTGCAGGTAGATCAGCCCGCCCAGGATCGGCTTGGGCTCCTTGCCCTCGAGGTTGGCGACCGCGAGGTTCTTCGTGAGCAGGTCGATCGCCCACAGCAGCGCCGCGACCGCGAACACCACCCAGACCCGCCGCTTGGGCAGCGGAGCGTCGGCCGCGCCCTCCTCGACGGCCCCCCGCTCAGGCGGTTCCGCAGACGGCTCGACCTCGGATTCGGACGGCGAAGGATCGGTGCTCACACCCCCATTGTCCACACCCGCGCCCGAGCAGGTCACAGCGGCAGTGTTTGATGGCGTCGGCTCCGCCGCCGCGTGCGGGATCGCCGTTAAGCCGACGTTTGGGATGAGCGGCGCGAGGGGCCTTCGGCGTGTCACGCCGCTCACCCCAAACGTCGGCGCGATCCCGCGTTGTGGTCAACAATCCTGCCCCGCCGGTCCTCCAAGACCGGGGCCGTCAACCGACCCCGGCAGCATCAAGCGCAAACCCCGGCAGCTCGCGAGTGTCCCCCACCGGTGCCCCGGAAATCCACGACGTGCAGCGAGCGGCCCTGGCCGACTGCCGCACCCCGATCCCCACCGCGACCGACGCGGCCTTCACCCACCTGGCCCGAATGCTCCTCAACGGCCACCTCACGGAACGCAACCTCCTGGCCGCCGTGCACACAATTGTCCTCCGCACCGGCTACGCCGACAGCGCCATGAACCTGCCGCTGGCCCAAATCTGGCTACTGGAGGAAGAGTGGGGCCAGAGTTTGATGGCGTCGGCTCCGCCGCCGCGTGCGGGATCGCCGTTAAGCCGACGTTTGGGGTGAGCGGCGCGAGGGGCCTTCGGCCTGTCACGCCGCTCACCCCAAACGTCGGCGCGATCCCGCGTTGTGGTCAACAATTCTGCCGCGCCGGTCCTCCAAGACCACGCATCGTCAACAAAGCCGCATCATCAAGCGCAAAAGTCCGGCAGTTCTCGCGGGTCCCCCACCGGCGCCCACCGGCCGTCGGCCTTGGTGTATTCCCACCGGGCTCCCCGGGCCACGATCTGCCGCAGGGCCAGCAGCAGCCGGTCCACGTGTTCCTCGGTGCTGCCCAGCCCGAGGCTCACCCGAACCGCCTGCTGGCCTTCGCTTCCGGCCTCTCGGATCAACCGCCGGGCGGCCACGTGGGCACAGAACGCGCCGTCGCGGACCCCGATTCCGTACTCGGCCGACAGCACCGCCGCCAGCCAGCCCGGTTCGAACCCGTCGACCACGAAGCTCACCGTGCCGACCCGGTCCACCGGCGCGTCGAAGAACCGCAGCTCAGCGCACCCGGGCAGGCTAGCGAGCCCCTTGCGCAGCCGCTCCAGCAACGCGGCCTCGTGCGAACCCACGGCGTCCCAGTGAGCCGCCAACTGCTCGCAGGCCACCCCGAGCACATACACGCCAACGGTGTTCGGCGACCCTGCCTCGTGCCGCTCTTCGCCGCTGTTCCACACCACGGCTTCCTCGGTCACCAGCTTCGTGGCGCCACCGCCGGCCAGATACGGCTCGGCGGCGCGCAACCAGTCGCTGCGACCGATCAGCGCCCCGGCGCCAAACGGCGCGTACAGCTTGTGCCCGGACAGCGCGACGTAGTCAACGTCCAGCTCCCGCAACGAAATCCGCCGATGCGGAGCGAGCTGAGCAGCGTCGAGCGCCACCCGGGCGCCGTGTTTCCGGGCCACCGCAGCGATCTCCGCCACCGGCAGCAGCTCGCCAGTCACATTGGACGCCCCGGCAACGACCACCAACCGGGGCCCCTGCGGGCATTCGGCAAGCGCTTCGTCCACAACGGACACCGCGGCGAGCCGAGTCCGCGGCAACTGCACGCGCCGCACGTTCGGCCCGCGCCACGGCAACAGCGCGGCATGGTGCTCGCTGTCGAACACAACAACAGAAGTCTTGCGCGGCAACGCCTTCGCGAGCAGATTGAACGCGTCAGTCGTGTTGCGGGTGAAGATCACCGAGTCGCCGTTACGAGCGTCCACGAAGCGACGCAGCACATCCCGGGTTCGCTCGTACAAGCGCGTCGAGACCTGAGAAGCGAAGCCCGCACCGCGATGCACGCTGGCGTACCATGGAAGAAACTCGTCGACCGCCGAACGCACGGCGTCCAGACAGGGCGCGCTCGCCGCGTGGTCGAGGTTGGCGTAGCCGATGTCGCCGCCCGTCACCAGCGGCACCCGCAGCGTCGCACCAGCGACAGCGGGAACGGCGGGACCAGCAGAAACAGCGGCGCCAGTGTCCGTGGACCGGTCGAGTGCGAGAGTCATGACGGTGCCTCCTCGGCGTTCCGGGGGACCCCCGGCGAGGGGCCCGCGCTTGCCCGTCGCACTGCGCGACCGGCCTGGTCCTCACCCGGGGCACCCCACCGCGGTAGGAGGGTTGCCGGCCAGCAAGCCGGGGCTTCGCGCTGGCACTCATGACCTGGAGCCGACGATAGCGGAAACCCGGCGGCCGAAACCAGCCCCGTCTCGTGATCTGAGACGGCAGTCACAAGAATTGTCCACAAAGGACGGAACGGGTCAGGCTCCGGATTCGCCGTGCCAGCGCGCCAGACGGCCGGCCCGGTCGACGGCTCGGATGCGCCGTTCGGTCGCGTCGCGGTCGGTGGCGGTCGTGACCACCAGAAGCTGGTCCTCGACCTGCAAGCGGCTGGTTTTCTGCGGCGTGAAGCCCGTCCCGCCGCGGACCACGAGGCTGACCGTCGCCCCGGCGGGCAGGCGCAGTTCCGAGAGGTACACGCCGTGCAGCTTCGACCCCTCCTGGATGCGCACCTGCAGCAGTTCCGCGCCGAGTTCGTCGAGCGGCGCGGAGTCGACCTCGATCTCGTGCGCCTGCGCCGCCTTCGTCAGCCCGAGGATCCGCGCGAGCGGGCTGAGCGTCGCCCCCTGCAGCACGGTGAGCACGATGACGAGCACGAAAACGGCGTCCACGAGCCGCTGCGCACCGGGCACGCCTTCGGACAGCGGGATCATCGCGAGCACGATCGGCACCGCACCGCGCAACCCGGCCCAGGACAGGAACGTCTGCTCTCGCCAGGGCAACCGGAACGGCAGCAGCGACAGGACCACCGAGAGCGGACGGGCGAGCAGCAGCACCACCGCGCCCGCGACCAGACCCGGGATGAGCGCTTCGAGCAACCGGGTCGGCGACGCGAAGAGGCCGAGCAGCACGAACAGCCCGATCTGCGCGAGCCAGCCGAGCCCTTCGGCGAACGACAGGGTGTCCGACCGGTGCGGCAGCTGGGAGTTCCCCAGCACCAGACCGGCAACATAGGTGGCCAGCAGACCGGAAGCGTGCGCCAGCTGTCCCGAGGAGTACGCGAGAACGCACACCGCGACCGTGGCGAGCGGGTACAGACCGGTCGCCGGGAGCGCGGCCCGGCGCAGCGCCTGTGCGCCCAGCCAGCCGAACGCGAGGCCGAGCGCGAGACCGGTCAGCAGTTCGTAGACCACCAGCAGCGGCAGCGACCAGTCGACCGCCTCGCCGGACGCGAGCACGACGACCGCGATGTAGGCGGGCGCGTCGTTGATGCCGGATTCCAGTTCCAGCGCGCCGACGAGCCGTTTGCCGACCCCGGCCGTGCGCAGGACGGAGAACACCGCCGCGGCGTCGGTGGACGCCAGGACCGCGCCCCACAGCAGCGCGAGCCGCCAGTCGAGGCCGAGCAGCCAGTGCAGGGCCGCGCCGGTGACCGCGATGCTGATCACCACGGCCACTGTGGACAGCAGGATTCCGGGCCCCAGCGAGGGTTTCACCGCGGACCAGCGCGTGGTGAGCCCGCCCTCGGTGAGGATCAGGACGAGCGCGGCGAGCCCGAGGGCCTGGGTGAGCGCCGGATTGTCGAAGCGGATGCCGAACCCGGCTTCGCCGAGCACGACGCCGATCCCGAGATACAGCAGCAGCGACGGGAATCCGAGCCGGATGGACACCCGCACCGCGACGACCGAGACGACCAGAACCAGCGCTCCGACGCCCAGCAGCACGGGAAGCTCGTCCACCTTCCGCCTCCCTCCCGGTCGCCCGCAGGCGTCCAGAATAGTGAGGCAGTGCCCGGTTCCCCTGCGCGCACCACCGGTCCGGGGGACCACGCAGGTGTGTTACGACGCCTTCGCGGCACTCACCGTCGCGAGATCGACACCCAACGCCGCGAACGGACCCCTCGCGCCCGGCAGCACCCGGACCGCGCGGTGCTCGTCCCGGGTCAGCCATCCCGCTTCGAGCGCCCGCTCCAGCACCGCCGCCGGGACCGCGCCGGCCAGGTGCTCGCGCCGCTCTGTCCAATCCAGACAGTCGCGGAGCAACGGCCGCCGCGGCCGATCCGGCACCGCGACGCCGAGATCGGCCAGCACGTCGCGTCCGGTGCCGGTGAGCGCGAGCCCGTCGGACACGTCGATCAGCCCGCGGTCGGCCATTCCGTCCCGCAGGGCGACCCCGAGCGTCCCGGCCAGATGGTCGTAGCAACTGCGCGCGAACGACAATCGCCGCGCCCGCAACGAAGTCCGCAGCCCGGACGGCGTTTTCAGCTCGGCATGCTGCGCCAGATGCTCGATCAGCTCCGCGACCCGCGGATTCGCGAGCCGCACGTAAGCGTGCCGTCCCTGCTTCACCCGGGCGACGAACCCGGCCTCGGCCAGTCGCGTCACGTGCTCGCTGGCCGTCGACACCGCGATCCGCGCCGCGGCGGCCAGTTCGCCGACGGTCCAGGCGCGCCCGTCGAGCAGGGCGAGGCACATGGTCGCGCGGCTCGGATCGGCGAGCACCGCGGCGACTTCGGCCAGTGCGACGGTTTCCATGACCCCACGGTAGAGCGGGGACGCTTCGGCGGCGGCCGAAACGAGACGCTACAGCGCGTCGAGGAACTTCGCGCCCAGCGAGACGGCCGGTTTGGAGTCGTTGGCCCCCTCCAGGAACACCGCGAACGCCAGGTCGCCTCGGTAGCCGACGAACCAGCCGTGCGCCTCCGCGCCGTCGCCGAACTGCGCGGTGCCGGTTTTGCCGAACACCGAGCCCGAGTGCGACAGCCCGGTCGCCGTGCCGCCGGTCACGACCTCGCGCATCATCCCGCGCAACGCCGACAGCACCGAGGCCGACGGCGGCTGGTAGCCGGTGTTGACCTTGGTGCCGTCCGCCCACAGCCGCGGCACGACCGCGCGCCCGGACGCCGCGGTCGCCGCCATCACCGCCGCTCCCATCGGGCTGACCTGCACCTTTCCCTGGCCGATGCCGTCCTCGACCTGCTCGTCCGCGCTGGCCGCCGGGTCGACGCGGCCCATCTCGGTGGACAGGCCCTCGATCGAGAAATCGGCGTTGAGGCCGAACTGGGTGGCCGCCTTCGCCAGCCCGTCGGCGGGCAGCTGCGACGCGAGCCGGCCGAACGTGGTGTTGCAGGACTTCGCGAACGCCTGGTGCACGGTGGTCGTGCCGAGGTCGAATCCTTCGTTGGAGAGCGTGCGGGTGCCGATCCGGTCGGTCAGCGGGCACGGCACCGAGGAATCCGGCGTGACCAGCCCGGCTTCCAGCGCCGCGGTCGCGGTGACGATCTTGAACGTCGACCCCGGCGCGTACTGGCCGCTGAACGCCGACGAAGCATTGGTCACACTGCTGTTCTGCGCCACCGCGAGCAAGTCGCCGGAAGACGGCTGGATCGCGACGAGGACGGCCTTGCCGCGGTACCCGTCGACGGCGGCCTGGGCGGCGTTCTGGGTCGCGACGCTGAGCCCGGTGGCGGCCGGTTTGTGGTCGCTTTCGGCCTTGCCGAACAGCGTCTCGAGGTTCTTGCCCGAACTGTCCACGCGCTCGACCGCGAACGCCTCGGACGCCTGCCCGTGCCCGGTGAGCGCCGAACGGAGCAGCGGGAACGCCTTGTCGTCAGCCGGCTTCAGCCCGCCGCCGGCCGAGACCACCAGCGGTTTGCCGTCGCGGTCGACCACCGCCGGAACGTCCGAGGACGCGATCGCCAGCCGCTGCCCCGCTTCGAGCTTGGGGTGCAGCACCGTCGGCGCCCAGTGGACCCGCCACGTGCCCTGCGCCCGGACGAGGCCGAGAGTGCCGGAGTACGTCCAGGTGCGGCCGGGGCCGAGGTTCCACGTGACGGTGTAGGCCGCCGTGGCCTTGTCGCCCTGCGCCGGGCCGACCTCGCCGAGCTTGGCGGTCAGCTCCGTGGGCCGGAGCGCCGCCCACGTGTTCAGCAGCGCGGAAGAGGCCTCCGCCGGTGCGTCGGTGGCCTTGCTGGCGGCGTCGGCGTCCTTGGCCCCGAAGGCGAGCAGGTATTCGCGGGCCGCCGACAACGGGTAGTTCGAGTCCTCGGCGGTCGACGCTGTGTCCGAATCCGGCGAGGCCGCCGTCGATCCCCCTCCGCTCAGCAGCACGACCGCCGCCGCCACGATCGCGACCACGGCCAGTGCGGCCCCGATCAGCACGCCCTTCTTGCCGGCAGGACTCACCGTCGCATCCCCCTCGCCCACGCGGTCCGCCCGCGTCCCTGGCTCAGCTTGCCCATCGCTGCGCGGGACCGGGCGTTACCTCGGGGAACGCGACAGATTCGTGATCAACGCCGTGCCGTATAGGCCGTTATACATCCTGTTCGGCCGAACGACGCGCGCGTTGCCACCAGATCCCGGCCACGACCAGCACCGCGACGAGCACGCCCGAGCTGATCAGCTGAGTCCTCGCGCTGGCGTCGCCCGCCATCACCGCCAGGATCGCTACCATCGCGGCGAGCGTCGCCCAGGTCAGATACGGGAAGCCCCACATGCGCACGGTGAGGCTGTCCGGCGCGGTGCGCTCCAGCTGCCGACGCACCCGCAGCTGAGTGCAGGCGACCAGGATCCACACGATCAGCAGCACCGAGCCGACCGCGTTGAGCAGGTACTGGAAGACGGTGTCCGGCCACAGCGCGTTGAGCGCCACGGCGACGAATCCGAAGAGCACCGAAGCCGCGACAGCGAAAACCGGCACGCCGTTCCGGTCCACTTTGGTCAGTGCGCGAGGGGCGTGGCCGCGCCGCGCCAGCGAATACACCATCCGGGCCGCGCCGTACATGTTGGTGTTCAAAGTGGACAGCAAGGCGAACAGCACGACCACGTTCATGATCTGCCCGGTCGCCGGGATCCCGATCCGATCGAGCACCGCGGCGAACGGGCTCTGTCCGGTGTGGACACTCGACCACGGCAGCAGCGAGACGATGACCAGCATGGAACCGATGTAGAACACCGAAATCCGCACGACCGCGTTGCGGACCGCCTTGCCGACGGCGTGCGCGGGATCGTCGGATTCCGCGGCCGCGATGGTCACCACTTCCAGGCCGCCGAAGGTGAAGACCACCGCGAGCAAGCCGGTGCCGACGCCTTGCCATCCATGCGGCAGAAGTCCGCCGTGGCCGAGGAGATTGGCCGTGCCGACGAAGGACGTGCCCGGGAGCACGCCGAGGAACGCGAGCACGCCGAGCACCAGGAAGGCCACGACCGCGACGACCTTGACCAGCGCCAGCCAGAACTCGAGTTCGCCGAAGCGGGACACCGCCGTGAAGTTGACCGCGGTCAGCACGGCCATGAAGAGCAAGACCAGCGCCCACTGCGGAATGCCGGGCAGCCAGCCGTTGACGATGATGGCGGCCGCGGTGGCCTCGACGGCGAGCACGACGACCAGCGCCGCCCAGTACAGCCAGCCGATCGCGAACCCGGCCCACGGCCCGAAAGCGCGCTCGGCGTGCACGGAAAAGGACCCGCTGGACGGGATCGCGGCGGCCATCTCCGCCATCATGCGCATGACCAGCATCGCGAGCGCCCCCGCGAGCACGAAGGACAGCACGATGCCGGGCCCGGCGAGCTTGATCCCGACGCCGGAGCTGACGAACAATCCCGAACCGATCACGCCGCCCATCGCGAGCATGGCGAGGTGCCGCTGGCGCAAGCCGGCGGCGAGCCCCTCGACAGCCGGTTCGGCGGCGGCTTCTGAAGTCATGGGGAAATCCCTAGCAGACGCTTCCCGCGGCGGAGCAGCTCGGTCGGCCGAGCGGCCCACAGACAGGCGGCCGGGTGGAGACGTTCGCCTCCGCGGGCCGAGGATCCGGCGAGTTCGTCAAACGACGCCCGATCAGCCTGGGCGGCCGGTGGTCTCGCTCGGGCGCCCACGGAATTATGCGGAAACAGTCTTGTTCCGGGCACCCACGCCCGGAGCAAGACCGCCGCACCTCACGCCTTCGCGACCGCCACGCGCACCTTCACGCCCTCGCCGACCGTGCCGTCGAAGCCCTCGGCCACCTCGCCGTAGGACACCGACGTCGCGAGCGTTTCGGACGCCACGAACTCCTCGTGCTTGCGCGCCGCGGCCGTCACCTCGCCGGTGGCGTCCACGGTCAGCGAGATCCGGTCGCCGACGTCGAGACCGGCCTCGCGGCGGGCCTGCTGCACGACGCGGACCAGGTCGCGGGCCAGGCCCTCGGCCGCCAGGTCCTCGGTGACCTCGGTGTCCAGCACGACCAGGCCGGCCCCGCCGGGCAGTTCGGCCGCCGCGCCGCCGCCGGAGGCGACCAGGCGCCGGTCGTACTCGCCCTCGACGAGTTCGACGCCCGCCGCCACGACCGCGCCGGACGCGTTCGTCGTCCAGTCGCCCGCCTTGACCGCCTTGATCACCTGCTGCACGGCCTTGCCCAGCCGCGGCCCGGCCGCCCGCGCGTTCACCGCGACCTCGAACGTGCCGTGCGCGGCGACGTCAGCGGTCAGCTCCACCGACTTCACGTTGACCTCGTCCCGCAGGATCTCGGTGAACCCGCGCAGCGCTTCGACGTCCTCGGCCGCGACCACGAGCTTCGCCAGCGGCAGCCGCACCCGCAGCTTGTTCGCCTTGCGCAGCGCCAGCGCCGACGACGCCACCTGCCGCACCTTGTCCATCGCGGTCACCAGCGCCGCGTCGGCGGGCAGGTCGAGCGCGTTCGGCCAGTCGGTCAGGTGCACCGAACGGCCGCCGGTCAGCCCGCGCCACACGGTTTCGGTGGTGAGCGGCAGCAGCGGCGCGACGACCCGGCAGGTCACCTCGAGCACCGTGTGCAGCGTGTCGATCGCGTCCTGCTCGCCCGCCCAGAAGCGGTCGCGCGACCGGCGGACGTACCAGTTCGTGAGGACCTCGAGGAAGTCCCGCACGGTCTGGCACGCGTCCGCGATGTCGTAGCTGTCCATCGCGGACTCGACGTCGGTGACGAGTTCGTGCGTCTTCGCCAGCACGTACCGGTCGAGCAGATGCGGGGAATCCGTGCGCCACTGCCCCTGCTTGCCTTCGGCATTCGCGTACAGGGCAAGGAAGTAGTACGAGTTCCACAGCGGCAGCACGGCCTGGCGCACCGCGTCGCGGATCCCCCGGTCGGTCACGATCAGGTTGCCGCCGCGCAGGATCGGGCTCGCCATGAGGTACCACCGCATGGCGTCCGACCCGTCGCGGTCGAAGACCTCGTTGACGTCCGGGTAGTTCCGCAGCGACTTCGACATCTTCTGGCCGTCGGAGCCGAGCACGATGCCGTGCGACACGCAGGTGCGGAACGCCGGCCGGTCGAACAGCGCGGTCGCGAGCACGTGCAGCAGGTAGAACCAGCCGCGGGTCTGCCCGATGTACTCGACGATGAAGTCGCTCGGGTAGTGGTGCTCGAACCATTCGCGGTTCTCGAACGGGTAGTGCACCTGGGCGTACGGCATCGACCCGGAGTCGAACCACACGTCGAGCACGTCCGGCACGCGGCGCATGGTCGACTTGCCGGTCGGGTCGTCCGGGTTCGGCCGGGTCAGCTCGTCGATGTAGGGCCGGTGCAGGTTGTCCAGCCGCACGCCGAAGTCGGCCTCCAGCTCGTCCAGCGAGCCGTAGACGTCGATCCGGGGGTAGGCCGGGTCGTCCGAGCGCCACACCGGGATCGGCGTGCCGAAGTACCGGTTGCGGGAGATCGACCAGTCGATGGCGTTCTCCAGCCACTTGCCGAACTGGCCGTCCTTGACGTTCTCCGGGTACCAGGTGATCTGCTGGTTCAGCTCGACCATCCGGTCCTTGAACTGCGTCACCGCGACGAACCACGACGACACCGCGCGGTAGATCAGCGGGTTCCGGCAGCGCCAGCAGTGCGGGTACGAGTGGTCGTAGGTCTCGTGCCGCAGCAGCACCGCGCCCTGGCGTTCCGCGCCGCCGGTGCCGTTCTTGAGGTCCCGCACGATGTTCGGGTTCGCGTCGAACACCTGCTGCCCGGCGTAGTCCGGCACGGTGGCGTCGAACTTGCCGTGGTCGTCCACCGGCGTCACCGGGGAGATCCCGGCCGCGTCGGTGACCACCTTGTCCTCGGCGCCGTAAGCGGGAGCGATGTGCACGATGCCGGTGCCGTCGTCGGTGGTGACGTAGTCGGCGGACAGCACGCGGTGCGCGTTCTCCGTGCCCACGAAGTACGGGAACGGCGGCGCGTAACGGGAGCCGAGCAGCTGCTCGCCGGTGTAGCGGGCGACCACGGTCGGCTCCTCGCCGAGCTCGCGGGCGTACGCGGCGACGCGCGCCTCGGCGAGCAGGAACCGCTTCCCGTCGCTTTCCACCACGACGTACTCGACCTCGGGGTGCACCGCGGTGGCGAGGTTGGACGGCAGCGTCCACGGCGTCGTGGTCCAGATCAGCAGGTACGTGCCGTCGAGCTCGTTGTCGTTGCCCTCCAGGCGGAACCCGACCGTGACGGCCGGGTCCTGCCGGTTGCGGTAGACGTCGGCGTCCATGCCCAGCTCATGGTTGGACAGCGGCGTCGCGTCGCGCCAGCAGTAAGGCAGGACGCGGTAGCCCTCGTAGACGAGTCCCTTGTCCCACAACCGCTTGAACGCCCAGAGCACCGACTCCATGTAGGTGACGTCGAGCGTTTTGTAGTCGTTGTCGAAGTCGACCCAGCGGGCCTGGCGCGTCACGTACTCGCGCCATTCGTCGGTGTAGCGCAGCACGGACTCGCGCGAGGCCTCGTTGAACTTCGCGATGCCCATCTCTTCGATCTCGGTCGTCTCGGTGATCCCGAGCTGCCGCATCGCTTCGAGTTCGGCGGGCAGGCCGTGGGTGTCCCAGCCGAACCGCCGGTCGACGTGCTTGCCCTTCATCGTCTGGTAGCGCGGGACGATGTCCTTGACGTACCCGGTGAGCAGGTGCCCGTAGTGCGGGAGGCCGTTGGCGAAGGGCGGGCCGTCGTAGAAGACGTACTCGTTGTCGCCGTTCGTGCCCTCGGGACGGGCGTCGATGGTCGCCTGGAAGGTCCGGTCGCTCTCCCAGTACGCGAGGACGCTCTCCTCCAGCGCGGGGAACGACGGCTGGGACGGGACCGTGGTCTCTCCGCCCGGCGAAGCCTGGGGGTACATCCGGGTGCTCCTTGCGTTCGTCGCTCTCGTACGGGCGACCGGCGGCCGCCCACACGGGGACGAGACGCTCGCGCGTCACGCGGTACCACCCCGCTTGCCCGGCGCACTGCTCCCGGGCCACTCGTTGCACGGCTGTCACGGGCCGCACCCGTCCGGTTCTACTAGGGGCGGCGAACGCCCGGTTCTTCCGGAGGCTCCCCGGTGATGGCCGGATCGACGCCTTGCTGACATCAGATTAACTCGTCGCCGCAACTCGCTTTCTCCCTGCCCCGGCTGTGCACCGTCGCCGCCGCGAGCGCCGCGGCCGCCAGCCACAGCCCGGCCGAGACGAAGCCGAGCAGGTGCAGGCCGTGCACGAACGACGCGTGCGCCGCCGGTTCTCCCGCCACTGCACCGAAAACCGCCACGCCGAGTGCTCCGCCCGCCTGCCGTGCCGCGTTGTTGATCCCGCCCGCGATGCCCGCGCGCTCCCCCGGCGCGTCGGACACGGCCGCGGTCACCACAGCCGCGGTCAGCAGGCCCATCCCGACGCTGAGCACGAGCAGCGTCGGCAGCAGCGTGCCGTATCCGCTGCCGGGTCCGATCCGCAGCAGGTTCAGCATCGCCGCCGCGCCGAGCACGAGCCCGGCCAGGATCTGCGGACGCGGGCCGAACTTCGCGGTCAGCCGTCCGGTGACCGGGCCGAGCAGCACCAGCGGGACGAACATCGGCAGCAGCGCGACACCGGCCGTGATCGGGCCCGCTTTGAGCACGTCCTGCAGGTAAAGGGTGAACACCAGCACCGAACCGAGGCCGACGAAGTTCATCGCCGCGGACACCAGGTTCGCGCCCGCCGTCTGCCGGGGCCGCAGCAGCGACAGCGGCAGCATCGGTTCGGCAGAGCGCTGTTCCACCGCCACGAACGCTACTGCCGCCGCTACCGCGAGCACCCCGACCCATGGCGTCTTCGCGATCACCGCGTACACGCCGGACCCGAGCGCCAACGCGGCGGTCGCCGCCCCGGGAATGTCCACGCGGCCCGGTTTCCGGACGTCCGGCGGCACCAGCCGGCGAGTCGCGACGGCCGCCGCCGCGACGATCGGGACGTTCAGCCAGAACACCGGCCGCCACCCGGCGGCCTGCACGAGAATCCCGCCCAGCAGGGGCCCGGCGGGCAGCGCGAGCGCCGAAATCCCCGCCCAGACCCCGAGTGCCCGGGCGCGTTCCGTCCGGCCGGGGAACGTCCCGGTGATGACCGCCATCGTGCCCGGCAGCAACAACGCCGCGCCGACGCCCTGCACCGCGCGGCCCGCGACGAGCCAGCCCGCCGACTGGGCCAGCCCGCACGCGGCGGACGCGGCCCCGAACACGGCGAGCCCGGTCAGCACCACGCCGCGGTGCCCGAGGACGTCGCCGAGCGCTCCCCCGGTCAGCAGCAACGCGGCGAGCACGACCGAATAGCCGACCACCACCCACTGCAACTGCGGGACGTCCGCGCGCAGTTCGCTGCCGAGGGTCGGGAGGGCGACGTTGACGACGGTGACGTCGAGCTGCACCAGGAACATCCCGGCGCACATGGTGAACAAGATCGCGGTGCGCATGCGCCCAGCAGACACCGGGAACGCTTCCGTCGCGGTGGAAGTGTGGCGGGGGCATGCTGGAGGCATGGAAGGAGACGCCGACATCGCGCGCACCGCCGCCCTGTTCGCCGATCCGGCGCGGGTCCGCGTGCTGATGGCCCTCGCGGACGGACGGTCGCTGGCCGCGTCCGTGCTGGCCGGCGAAGCGGGTCTGACCGCGCAGGGCGTCAGCGCGCACCTGTCGAAACTGCTGGCCGCGGGGCTGGTGACCGCGGAAAAGTCCGGCCGGCACCGGTTCTACCGCATCGCCGGCGCGGCCCCGGAGTTGCTGGAAGCGCTCGCCCGCCACTCCCCCGCGCGCCCGGTCCGCTCGCTGCGGGAAGGCACGCGCGCGGAAGCCTTGCGCACCGCGAGATTGTGCTACGACCACGTCGCCGGACGGCTCGGCGTGACCGTCACGGCGGCGTTGCTCGATCGCGGCGCACTGGCCACTGTGGACGGCGATCCGACCACCCAGCGGCGTCCCGGGGACCGGATTTCCTCGCAGCTGCAAGAACATCCGTACGTGCTGGGACCTGCCGCCGACGAGGTGTTCGCCGCGTTAGGCGTGGAGGTCGAGGCAGCCGCGAAGAGCCGTCGTCCGCTGCTGCGCTTCTGTCTGGATTGGACTGAGCAGCGCCATCACCTGGCCGGGGCGCTGGGCGCGGCGGTCACCCGGCGGTTCATGGACGCGGGCTGGCTTCGCTCGCGAGCGAAGGCGCATCGAGCGGTCCAGCTCACCGAAACCGGCGCGGCTGTGCTTGAAGAGGTGCTGGGCGTCAGCGGTGAGCAGCTGCCAGCACCGCGTCCGGACCGCACCGCGCGCACGGCGTGAAGCCGAGCTGCCGCGCCTCGCCGACGCCGATCGGGATCGTGTCGCGGCCGGACAGCCAGCCGCAGTCCACCAGGTGGTAGCGCGGGTACTCGTCGACGACCACGACCTCGTCCTCGAGGTCCTTGACCACCTCGAGGTCTTCCGGCGAGGTCTCCTCCACGCCGGGCGGCGTGTCGCGCACCGCTTTCGCCTCGGACTGCGGCTCGCTTTCCGAGACGGGCTTCTCGACGTCCGGCTCCGGCACGTCCGCCGGATCGCCCAGTTCGCCCGTCGCCGGGAGCAGCGTGGTCTGTTCGGCGTCCGCCTCGGCCGGGGCTGCCTTGTCCTTCTCCTCCGGCTCGGGCTTCTCCTCGTCGGAGTCCGCCTCGGCGCCGGTGTCCGCGTCGCGGTCCGCGCTCTTGCGCCGGCGCAGCCAGTCGACGAGCAGAAGAAGCCCGGCGAGCACGGACAGGCCGATCGAAACCCAGGCCCACAGCGAGCTGCCCGTGATGAGCGCCGTGACGAGCAGCCCGAGAGCCGCCAGCACCAGAACGAGGACGATGTAGAGCACGCTGAATTACAACACGGGCCGTCCGGTTTCCCGACGCGACCCGCCCACGCGGCGTACCCCGCCGGTTCCCCACCGTGGCGGCACCGAATCCGGACACGCCGAAACCCCGCCGGGTCGGAAGGCATCCGGCGGGGTGTGCGTACGGCGGTGGGTCAGCCGGCCTCGGCGCGCGGGCCGAACGAGTAGCCCTGGCCGCTGCTTCCGGTCGAGGACTGGCTCGAACCGGAGGACGCCGACGCCGGGGCCGCGGAGCCTCGGTCGTCGAGCTCGCGCAGCTGGGACTCGAGGAAGCCGCGCAGCCGGGTGCGGTATTCGCGCTCGATCGTGCGGAGTTCTTCGATCTTCTTGCCCAGAGCGCCCTTCTCGGCGTTCAGGTTGTTCATCGTCTCGGTGTACTTGCGCTGCGACTCGCGTTCCATGGTGGTCGCCTTGTCGCGCGCCTGGCGCTCCAGCGTCTCGGCGCGCGTGCGCGCGTCGTTCAGCATCGTCTCGGCGCGGGTGCGCGCCTCGTTCACCATCGAGTCGGACTTCGCCCGGGCGTCGGACAGCAGCTGCTCGGACTTGGTCCGCGCCTCCGCCAGCATCCCGTCGGACTCGGTCTTGGCCTCGGCGGTGAGCCGGTCGGCCATTTCCTGCGCCAGGCCGAGGACCTTGGCGGCCTGGACGTTCGGCTCGCCGCTGTCGGGGACCATCGAGTGCGCCTGGGTCTGCTCCATCGCCGACGCGGGCGGCGGAACCGGGGCGAGCCGCCGCGACGGCTCGGGGTCGCGGCCCGGCGGCGGGCCGGCGACCTTCGCGTTCTCGAGCTCGGAGCGGGTCGACTCGAGCTCGTTGTCGAGCTGCTCCACCTGCTGCCGCAGCTCGTTGTTGTCCTCGATCAACCGGGCAAGCTCGGTCTCCACCAGGTCGAGGAACGCGTCCACCTCGTCCTCGTTGTAGCCCCTCTTGCCGATGGGCGGCTTGCTGAACGCGACGTTATGCACGTCAGCGGGGGTCAACGACATCAGATCACCTCACGCACTCCATGGCCTGCAGGACACACCCGGGTTTTCCCCGATCACCTGGGTGTCAGTTGCATCGCGAAGAACACAACCAACAGCAGCACCATAATCGACAAGTCCAGTCCTACGCCGCCGATGCGGACCATCGGAATGATCCTGCGGAACAACCGCACCGGCGGGTCGGTCACTGTGTAGATGGTCTCGAGCGTCACCGCAACCCCTCCGGCGGGACGCCATTCCCGTGCGAAAGTCCGCACGAGCTCGACCACGATCCGGGCCGTGAGCAGCAGCCAGAAGGCAAACAGCACGTACCAGATCGCAAGCCACACAGCATTCACGGCGACCACTCTAGCGGGGGACGGCCGGATTGGGCGCTACCAGCCGCCCCGAGGGCGGCATAGTCGACAAAATCACGTCTGGCTGCGCCCAGCGGTCCGGTCGTGTTCACCCGCGCAGGAACAATCCGCCCTCGGCGATCCGCCGGCGGTCCTCGGCGGTCACGTCCACGTCGGGCGGTGAGAGAAGGAACACCTTGTTGGTGACCTTGTCCATCGAGCCCCGCACGGCGAACGCCAGACCCGCCGCGAAGTCGACGATCCGCTTGGCGTCCGCGTTGTCCATCTCGGTGAGGTTGATGATCACCGGGATGCCCTCGCGGTAGTGCTCGCCGATCGCCCGCGCCTCGATGTAGCTCGTCGGGTGCAGCGTGGTGATCCGGCTGAGCGGGTCCCGCGCCGGCGCGGGGGCCGGTTCGGCGACCGGGCGCAGCCGGGCGACCGGCTCCGGCTGGCGGTCCACGGCGAGCGCGCCGTGGGTGGCCGGCTCGGCCGCCATCGCCCGCGACCGGACGCGCGCGGCGGGCTCGTCGTAGCTCTCTTCGACGTCGCGGTAGCGGGCCCGGGACCGGGCAGGCGGCTGGTCGTAGCCGTCGTCGTACTCGTCGTAACCGTCGTCGTAGCCGTCTTCGTCCGCGGGCACCATCCCGAAGTAGGCCTTCAGCTTCTGCAGCGCGCTCATGCCTCTCCCTAGCCCTTGCCGCTCCCGCACCGTTGTGCCCCGCCCGGCCGGACACGAAACGTGACCACCGGGCGGACTCCCTACGGCGAGGCTAAACCGCGCCCGCCGAGCAACGCGGTTCCGACACGCACACACGTCGAGCCGTGCCGGATCGCCTGGTCCAGATCATGACTCATTCCGGCGGACACGTCAGCCGCTTCGGGATGCCGGGCGCGGACTCTTTCCGCAGCGTGGGCCAGCCGGGCGAAAGCTGTGCCCGGGTCCTCCCCCAACGGGGCCACGGCCATCACGCCGCGCAGTCGCAGCTCCCCCGTGTGGGCGATGCGGTCGGCGAGGGCGTCGACCTCCTCGAGCGGGGTCCCGCCGCGGGCGACGTCGCCGTCGAGGCTCACCTGGACCAGAACGTCGAGCGGTCCGGTCCGCTCGCCGGCCTCCCGCGCGGTGGCGACCGCGCGGGCGAGCGCGTCGGCGAGCCGCGCCGAGTCGACCGACTGGACCTCGGCCGCCCAGCGCACGACCGAGCGCGCCTTGTTCCGCTGCAGCCGCCCGACCATGTGCCACCGCGGCGCGGCCTCCGGGCGCAGCCGCGCGACCTCGGCCGCCTTCGGACCGGCTTCCTGGTCGCGGTTTTCGGCGAGGTCGAGCAGCCCGAGGTCGGTCAGCAGGGCGGCGTCGGCCGCCGGGAAGGTCTTGGTGACGCCCAGCAACCGCACCTCGTCGCGGGCACGACCGGCGGCCGCGCAGGCGTTCGCGATGCGCTCCTCGAGCGCGGCCAGCGACGCCGCCAGCTCCGCCCGCCGCTTCTCTGCCGGGTCCTCGGTCACGCCTTCTCCTCTTCCAGCCAGGTGATGCCGGCGATCCGGCCGGTGGTGCCGTCGCGGCGGAAGCTGAACAGCGTCTTGTCTTCCGCCGTGCACCGCGGATCCGCGCCGACGCGCCCGACGCCCAGATCGGCCAGCTGCTGCCAGAGCCCGGCGCGCAGGTCCAGACCAGCCGTGCCCTTGCGCGTTTTGCAGGCGCTGCCGGGCAGGTGTTTGTCGACGTCCGCGGCCATCGCGGCGGGGACCTCGTAGCAGTCGCCGCAGATCGCCGGGCCCAGCAACGCCTCGACGCGACCCGGTTCGGCACCGAGTTCGCGCATCGCCTCCAGCGCGGCGGGCACGACGCCGACCCGCGCGCCGACTCGCCCGGCGTGCACCGCGGCGACGACGCCTGCTTCGGGGTCCGCCATGAGCACCGGAACGCAGTCGGCGACGAGCACCACGAGCGCGACGCCCGGCCGGTCGGTCACCAGCGCGTCGGTGGCTTCGGCGGCGGAGGTTTCGGTGCCGTCCACGACCGTCACGGTGCGGCCGTGCACCTGCTCCATCCAGGCCAGCTTGTCCTCGGCGAGGCCGAGCTCGGACGCCAGCCGCTTGCGGTTGGCGTAGACGTCGCCCGCGTCGTCGCCGACGTGGTCGCCGAGGTTGAAACTCTCGTACGGCGGCCGGGAAGCCCCGCCCGCCCTGGTCGTGACCACTCGTCGTACTCGCACCCCGCCATCCTGCCAAAAACGGCGGCGGCTGCCCTGCCCGAGCCTCGTGCGCGGCAATCCCGGTTAGAACCGGCATGAACACTCACGACGAACGGCCGCCCCGAACGTGTCGGGACGGCCGTTGCTCGTAGGTCCGTGCTTACCGCCGCATGAAGGGCGGCACGTCGACGTCGTCGTCGGTCGGGTCGTCGTGCACCGTCGTCGGACGGCTCGGCAGACCGCCCGTCGCCGAATTCGAACCGATCGGCGAATACCCCCGCGAGCCGCCGCCCGGCTGCGGGAGGCCGCCCGGCGGGGTGCCGGCGCCCGGCTGCGCCAGGCCGGAAGGCGGAGTCCGCGGCGGGGCCACCGGGTAGCCGGAGCTGCCCGCCGGAGGCACCGGGGTGGCCCCGGTCTGCTGCGGGGGCTGCGGGGCCGAACCGCCGCCGACCTGGCCCGCCGAGGCGGACGCGGTGCCGTTGCCCTGTTTGCCGCCGAACGCGGGCGGGTCGAGTTTCTTGTGGGTGGGCGCGCCGGCGTCGAATCCGGCCGCGATCACCGTGACGCGGACCTCGTCGCCGAGGGAGTCGTCGATGATCGTCCCGAAGATGATGTTCGCGTCCGGGTGCGCCGATTCCTGCACGAGCGACGCGGCCTCGTTGATCTCGAACAGCCCGAGGTCCGATCCGCCCGCGATGGACAGCAGCGCGCCGTGCGCCCCGTCCATCGACGCTTCCAGCAGCGGCGAGTTGATCGCCTTCTCCGCGGCCTGTATCGCCCGTCCCTCCCCGCGCGCGGAGCCGATGCCCATCAGCGCGGAGCCCGCGCCGGACATGACGCTCTTGACGTCGGCGAAGTCCAGGTTGATCAGGCCGGGGGTGGTGATCAGGTCGGTGATGCCCTGGACACCGGAGAGGAGCACCTCGTCGGCGGAGCGGAACGCGTCCATCAGGGACACGCCGATGTCGCCGAGCTGCAGCAGCCGGTCGTTCGGGATCACGATCAGCGTGTCGCACTCGTTGCGCAGCTGCTGGATCCCGTCCTCGGCCTGCTTGCCGCGGCGTTTGCCCTCGAAGGTGAACGGCCGGGTCACCACGCCGATCGTGAGCGCGCCGAGCTTGCGGGCGATCTGCGCGACGACCGGCGCGCCGCCGGTGCCGGTGCCGCCGCCCTCGCCCGCGGTCACGAACACCATGTCGGCGCCCTTGATGACCTCTTCGATCTCTTCGCGGTGGTCCTCGGCCGCCTTCTGCCCCACCTCGGGGGCGGCGCCGGCGCCGAGGCCGCGGGTCAGTTCCCGGCCGATGTCGAGCTTGACGTCGGCGTCGGACATGAGCAGTGCCTGCGCGTCGGTGTTCACCGCGATGAACTCGACACCCTTGAGGCCGACCTCGATCATCCGGTTCACGGCGTTCACGCCGCCGCCGCCGATGCCGACGACCTTGATCACCGCAAGGTAGTTGTGCGGGGGCGTCATCGGGTCCGCCTTCCTGATCGTGATGTGCACATGCCGCCCGCCGGGGCCGGAAACCCTCAACCTCAACCCGAGAGTGAGAGTTATGTCAACCACCGGCGTCAAGGCAGGACGGTAGGCGCCGCGCAAGCTCTAATCCAGTAGCCACGCCGTGAGCGGCAAAGGTGTTTTGCCACAAGGCGAAGCCGCCCGCAAGGCCGGAACCCGCCGCGAGACCCCGCGCGGGGTCTGCTATGCGGGCATCGGAGTCACCAGAACGACGTCGTTCGACGGCTTCCCCGACGGCGACCCGCCGGCCTGCTCCACGCTGACCGCGAACTGCTCCGCACCAGCCAATCCGTGCGCCACCACCAGCGAACCCGACGGCCCGCCCGGCAGCAGCCCCGCCGGACGCGGAGCCAGGTCCGGGCCCATCAGCCACGCCTCGTAGACCTGCCCGGACCGGACCGGCGGCAGCCCGGACTGCAGGAACATCACGCGGTCCAGCTTCCGCGAAGCGACCACCGTGCCCCCGCCCCCGCGCGGCGACGCGACGTGCTCGGTCCGCACGTCGGGCGCGGTGAGCAGTTCGGCCACCGGCAGGTAGCGGGCGCGTGCGGCGTCCAATTCGGACTGTGCGGTCGTCAGCTGGCTGCTCGTGTGCAGCGCGATCCCGCCGAACACGCCGGCCAGGGCGAGGCCGATTACGGCGGCCGCGGCGGCGATCAGCATCGGCCAGCGCCGGGGGCCGCGCGGGCGCGGTTCCGCGGAATCGGTCCGCGGCGGCAGCTGGCGGGTCGTGCGCATGTCCGCCAGCACGCGGTCCTTGAGACCGGACGGCGGCTGCTCGTCCATCGCCGCGCCGAGCCGGGCCGCGGTCTCGCGCAGTTCGCGCACTTCTTGTGCACACGAGTCGCACTGGTCGAGGTGGCGGCGGAATTGGGCCCGCTCGACCTCCGACAGCGCGTCGAGCGCGTACGCGCCGGCCAACGTGTGCATGTCGGGACTGCTCACGCCATCACCCCCAGGCAGTCGCGCAGCCGGATCAACCCGTCGCGCAGTCTGGTCTTGACGGTCCCTTGCGGCGTCTCCAGCACGTCGGCGACCTCGCGATAGGTATAGCCCTGGTAGTACGCCAGCAGAACGGACTCCCGCTGCAGTTCAGTGAGCGTCTTCAGGCAGCGCCGCACCTGCGAGCGTTCCAGCCGGGTCGCGACGGATTCGGCGACCTCGTCGAACGGCCGCCCGCGTGCCGCCTCGAAGGTCGCTTTCCGTTCGCGTTCGGTGCTCGCTCGCGCGGACCGGACCCGGTCGACCGCGCGGCGGTGCGCCAGCGTCATCGCCCAGTTCAGGACGCTGCCTTTCCCCGGCGAGTAGCGCGTGGCGGTCTTCCACAGCTCCACAAGCACCTCCTGCGCGACCTCTTCGGACTGCGCGGGGTCCCGCACGATGCGGCGGACGAGCCCGTAGACGGGACCGGCGAGCTGATCGTAGAGCCGTTCGAAGGCGCGTTCGTCCCCCTTGGCGACCAACGCCATCAGGTCCTCGGCACTCGTCGGCGGCACCGCCGAGAGCCGGTCGGCCGGGCGTGCACTCTCATCCATGGAGGGCTCCTGCCGTGTTCTGTCCGGTCCGGGCGGCGAGCGGGGCCTTGCGCCGCCACAGCGCGAGCCCGTGGCGGCGGATCAGTGCGGCGACGCGCTGCGGTTGCAGCGGCCTGCCCAGCAGGAAGCGCGCGAGCGTGCGGATCCCGACCGGACGGCGGACTCCTCGCAGCGTAGCGGTCAGGGCGGCGTCACCGTCGTGGTGCAGGACGACGGTCAGCGCGAGCAGCGCGTCCGGCCGCGGCAGGTGCATCCGGTACTCCCCCGCCATCTCCTGGAACGGCGACACGGAGAACTCCTTGTCGGCCCGCAGGTCGTCTCCTGGCCGGAGCAGATAGGCGTGCCGGCCGCCATAGGTGTTGTGCACCTCGGCGACCACGCAGGCGAGCGCGCCGTCTGGCAGGTGGCACCAGTAGACGGTGATCGGATTGAACACGTACCCGAGAACGCGCGCTGACGCGAGCATCGTCACCGGCCCGCCGCGCAAGTCCACTCCGCGGTGCGCGAGCCAAGCGTCCAGTTTGGACCGGATGTCGCCGGGTTCGTCGCGGTTGAAGTGGTCGCGGCCGTCGAAACGCGCGAACGGCCGGAGCCACCACGGCAGGCGCGGCAGATGGTCCAGGTCGGTCCGCCACAGGTACATCCGGTGCGCGAAGGAGTACGGCGGATCGGCCCGACGGACGTGTGCGACGGTGGCGTCGTAGAGCGCGGTCACCACGTCACCCCGAAACTGGCCGCGGCGCGGACCCCCGACGAACAACCGTCCTCGTGGAATCCCCAGCCTTGATAAGCACCGGCGTAGGCGAGGACGCCGTCGTTCAATTCCGCAATGCGTCTCTGCGCGGCAACGGATTCCGGCGTGTAGACCGGATGCTCGTAAGACATTTTCGCGACCACTGCCTTCGAATCGAGGCTGACGCTCGGGTTGAGGGTGACGGCGTACGTCGTCGCTTCGTCGAGGCCCATCAAGCGATTCAGGTCATAAGTGACTTGGACGGCACGCAGCTCCGCCCCACAGCCAGGTGTCCGGTAATTCCACGAGGACCGGGCAGCGGGCACGGTCGGCAGCACCGTGTGATCGGTGTGCAGCCAGGCTTCGTTGCGCGAGTAACGGAAGGAACCGAGCAGTTTTTCTTCCGCCGCAGTGGGATCCGCCAACAGCCGGAGCGCTTGATCCGCATGCGTCGCGACTACGACCCGGTCGACCCGATGCGCGGTGTCGGCGTCATCGCGCACCTCGACGCCGCGCGCGGTCCGCTGCACCGCGCGGACCGGAGTGGAGAGATGCACCGCGGTCAGCTGTTTGGCCGCCCGCTCGACGTACTCCCGCGAACCGCCGACGACTGTCCGCCAAGTCGGCGAATCACGCACCGAGAGCATTCCGTGGTTGCGCAGGAATTCGAACAGATAGCGCGCCGGATACTGCATGGTGTCACTGCGGTCGGCCGACCACACCGTGGACACGAGCGGCAGCACGAAATGGTCCACGAAGTACCGTGAATACCCGCCGATCGCCAGGAACGCGGCGAGCGGAACGTCGCCGGCGTCGGCGCGGGCCAGCAGCCTTCCGGCGTGCCGATGGAACCGCTTCACCTCGGCCAGCATGAGCAGGTAGCGCGTGGACGCCGCGTTGCTCCGTTGCGCGAACAGGCCGCGCAGGCCTTTCGCCCCGGCGTACTGCAGCCCGCAGCCGTCGCAGCGGATGCTCATCGACATCTCGGTCGCGCGGGTGCGGACGCCGAGTTCGCCGAACAGCCGGAGCAGGGTCGGGTAAGTGCGCTCGTTGTGGACGAGGAACCCGGAGTCGACGGCGACCGTCCCGCCGCGCGCGCTCGGCACGTCGTGGGTGTGGGCGTGGCCGCCGAGCCGGTCGTCGGCCTCGAACAGCAGAACCTCGTAGCGGCGCTGCAGCAGGTACACGGCGGTGAGGCCGGCGACCCCGCTGCCGATGACAGCGATGCGTTGTCCCGTGGTGTGGTGCACGGAGAGGATTCGGAGCCGCGGCCGGAACGGATGGGCGCCAATCCGCGCGGCCTTCCGCTCCGAAGCCCAGGTATGCCGATATCCGCAGCTCACCGACTCGCCGACTTCGCCGAACGTCTCCTCGGCGGCGCGCTGCCGGTCGCCGTCCGCACCTGGGACGGGCACCAGGCCGGACCGGCCGGGCCGACCGTCGTCCTGAAAAACCGCCGCGCGCTCCGCTGGCTCCTGTACTCCCCCGGCGAGCTCGGCTTGGCCCGGGCTTACGTCTCGGGCGACCTGGACGTCGAAGGCGATCTCACCGAGGCCTTCCGGCGGGCCTGGGCTTACCGGCCGCAACTGTCCGCACGAGACTTCGGCGAGGCAGTCCGCCTCGCTGCCCGGCTCGGAGTGTTCGGCCTGCCGCTGAAGCCGCCCGCCGAAGAAGCCCGGCTGCGCGGAAAGCCGCATAGCCTCGGCCGGGACCGTTCGGCCATCTCGCACCACTACGACCTGTCGAACGCCTTCTACCAGCTGCTGCTGGACGATTCGATGGCGTACTCCTCGGGCTACTGGTCCGAATCCGCTGGTCTTGCTCGCGCCCAGCACGACAAGCTCGAGCTGATCTGCCGGAAGCTCGGCCTGCGACCGGGTATGCGGCTCCTCGACGTCGGATGCGGCTGGGGTTCCCTGCTCGTGCACGCGGCGAAGCACCACGGCGTCCAGGCCGTCGGCGTCACGATCTCCGCCGAGCAGGTGCAGCACGTCAAAACCCGGCTGGCGCAGCACAATCTGGACGACCGTGTCGAGGTCCGGAGACAGGACTACCGGGAACTCGCCGGAGAGTCCTTCGACGCTGTCGCGTCGGTCGAGATGGGGGAACACGTCGGCGAGGAGAACTACCCGGCCTACGCCGCCACCTTGTACCGGATGCTCAACCCGACCGGACGGCTGCTAGTGCAG
Organism: Amycolatopsis echigonensis; assembly: GCF_014174495.1. Lineage (GTDB taxonomy): Bacteria > Actinomycetota > Actinomycetes > Mycobacteriales > Pseudonocardiaceae > Amycolatopsis > Amycolatopsis echigonensis. Next base: position 2,980 of record NZ_JACJHR010000078.1, on the reverse strand, counting down.
CAAATGTCGCGCGGAGCGGTCGCGCCCGGCGGCGGCGCGTTCATCGAGCGCTACATCGCCCCCGACATGACCATGCGTCCGCTCAGCCGCACGCTCGGCCACCTCGAAACCGCCGGCTTCGAAATCCGCGACGTGCACGCGTTGCGCGAGCACTACGTCCCGACCGTGCGAGCCTGGGCAGACACCCTGGAACAACACTGGGACGAGGCTGTCGCGTTGATCGGCGAGGCAGGCGCCCGGGTCTGGCGGCTCTATCTGGCGGGTGGCGCACTCGCCTTCGAGGAGAACCGCATGGGCGTGGACCAGATCCTCGCCGTGCGACCGGACGCGAACGGCCGCTCCGGCTTCCCGTGGACAAGGGAGTGGGCATGATCGCGCTGCTCGGCCTCACCACCGGAGTCACCCTGGCCGCAGTGACGCTGACGTTCGGCATAGCCCGCCTGCGCCGCCGCTACGACACCATCGACACCTTCTGGGGCCTGGGTTTCGCCCTCGTCGCCGCGGTCTCGTTCCCCTTCGGCACCGGCCCGCTCGCCCTGCGCCTGACTACCGCCGCACTCACCGTCGTCTGGGGTGTCCGCCTGGCCGTCCACCTGCACCTGCGCAACCGCGGCAAGCCGGAAGACCCGCGCTACCAACAGATAGTCGACCGCGCCGGCGCGAACCCAGGCGTCCGGATCTTCGTGCGGACGTACCTGATGCAAGCCGTGGTCCTGTGGTTCGTCTCGCTGCCCGTGCAATTCGCGATGTCCGGCACGGGTTTCGGCGTCACCGCCTGGCTAGGCGTCGCGGTCTGGCTGGTCGGCTTCGCCATCGAAACTCTCGGCGACGAGCAACTCCGCCGCTTCCGCGCGAACCCGGCGAACCAAGGCCGAGTCCTCGACACCGGCCTCTGGCGCTACACCCGCCACCCGAACTACTTCGGCGACGCCTGCGTCTGGTGGGGCCTCTACCTGCTGGCCTGCTCGACGTGGCCTGGCGCGGCGACGATCCTGTCCCCCGTCGCGATGACCTTCACCCTCGCCCGCGGCACCGGCAAGCCCATGCTGGAGAAAAGCCTGCGGCGAACCCGCCCCGGCTACGCCGACTACATCGCCCGCACCAGCGGATTCTTCCCACTGCCGCCGAAAAAGCTCACTCCCCGATGAGCCCGCGCAGCAACTCGAGATGCCGCGAGGTCTCCTTCACTAAGTACTCGACCACCGATCCCACCGTCACCAACCGATCGCCCTCAAATCCCACCGGATCGTCGAGAGACCGTTCCGCGATGACCTCACGGCACAGCTCCACGTTGTCCCGATAAGCGCCGCGCACGTCCTCGATCGGCAGGTCGAGACCCACCTCGAACGCAGCGTCCCGCCCCGCCTCCAGCCGCTCGGCCCAGCGCTCCGGCTGCCCGGTGACGACGACGTCGTGCAGGGTGTTCTCCACCAACGCGAGGTGCCACAAAATCCCGGCGGCGGTCATCCTCTCTCCGGGCCAGCGAGCCTGTTCGTCGGTGAGCCCGGAGCATTTCCACGCCACGGTCGCGCGCAGCAGTTCGAGGTCGTCGACCAGCTGCGCGCGCTCGAGGCTCACTCCCCGGTGAGACCGTCGGTCAGCTCGCGCAGCAGGTCAAGATGCCCGAGATGGCGCGCGGTCTCCTCGATCATGTGCGTGAGGACCCAACGCACCGTGAGCGGTTTGTCCCCCTTGAACAGCACCGTGTCGTCGAACCCCCTCGCCGCGACGACCGCCCGGCACTTCTCGGCCTCAGCCTCGTAGTCGGCGATGAGCTGCGTCATCGGCAGCTCCAGCGCGAGCCGGAACTCGGCGTCCCGGTCGATTTCGAGCCGATCCGCCCACTCGTCCGGCTGCCCGTCCAGGACGACGCGGAACCAGTAGTTCTCTACGAGGGTGAGATGGCACAGCAGCCCGGCGATCGTGGTCAGCTCGCTGGGCACGTGCGTCCGGCGGGCTTGCTCGTCGGTGAGCCCGGAGCATTTCCACACGACGCTGGCGCGCAGGAAGTCGAGGAAGCCGGTGAGCTGGGTGCGCTCGTCCCCCGCCATGGGCGGGTCGGGACGTTCAGGAGCATCGGTCACCTCTCGCAGTCTGCCGCATCCGGCCACCCGTTTTCGCGATTTACCTTGCGCACAATGTAATTGCGCACTACTGTCATGAGGGACAGTGTTGCCAACCGTTTCAAGGAGACAGCGATGCCCAGCCGCGACGCGACCACCCACTGGACCGGCGGACTGCAGAAAGGCAAGGGCGAGGTCACCTTCGACTCGTCGAACCTGGGCACCTACGAGGTGTCCTTCCCGACCCGCGCCGGCGATCCGGACGGGCAGACCAGCCCCGAAGAACTCATCGCCGCCGCGCACTCGAGCTGCCTGGCGATGAACCTGTCGGGCGTGCTGGAATCCCAGAAACTGGAAGCCGAATACATCGACGTCTCCGCCGAAGTAACCCTCGGCCCAGCCGAAGGCGGCGGCTTCGAAATCAGCGGCATCGCCATCACCCTGCGCGCGAAATTGGACGGCGTCACCGCCGACCAATTCGCCGAACTGGCGGAAACCGCGGAAAAGACCTGCCCGGTCTCCAAGGCCCTCTCCGGCACCACCATCACCCTGGACGCCGCCCTGGCCTGACCCGGATCAGCGAGGGGAACTTTGAGGGAATCTGAGTCCCTCAAGGTTCCCCTCACGTACGACCGCCGTCCGAGACGGGAACCTTCACCGACTTAGATTCCGCCGAGATTCCTTTCGCGGACCACAATCCCGCCGCACGCACCCCAATGCGCCGTTCAGTGCATCCCGCACACCCAATGCGCCATTGAGTCGCGAAACCGAACCCGCGAACCCCACGCAACCACCCACCCCACCCGCGCACCACTCACCAAACCGCACCCGCGCACCCAACTCACCCAGCACCCACACCACCCCCGCACCCCCCCACCACTCCCACCCCACACCCCCCCCACCCCCCCACCCCCACA
>NZ_JACJHR010000077.1 GCF_014174495.1 Amycolatopsis echigonensis | reverse complement strand
TCGTACAGCCCGGTGGCCGCGAGCGGGGAAAGCTTGCCGATCGGCTTCGCCGGGGACGGGGCTGGGCCGTTCTTGGGTGAGGTGGAGGCGGGGTTGCCCGGGGCCAGCTTGGCGGCGGGCTTCGCGCTGATGGCCGGGTTCGGGGAGGTTTTGGGGCTCGGCGTCGGCGACGAGGCAGCGCCGGAATTGACAACCGTGGCTGGGTTGGTGGGCGCACTCGGCGTTGAAGCGGGCTTGGCGGGCGGCTTCGAGGTGGAATCCGCGGCTGGGTCCGCGGCCGGATGCGCAGCCCGGTTCGGGCTGGGGTTGCCAGCAGCGTTCGGGCTGGTGCCGGTTCCAGTAGCGGGGTTCGGGCCCGGCTTCGGACTCTGACTGTCGGCTGGGTTCGTGCTCGGGTCGCGTCCCGTGGCGGGCTTCGGAGCCTCACTGTCGGCCGGGTTCGGGTCGGCAGTTCGAGCCGGAACGGTGTCTGGGTCCGGATTGGCGGCGGGGTGCGAGTCCGGGCTGGCGGCCGGATCCGGATTGGCCGGGTTCGGGCTGGCTTTGGTGTCTGTGGCCGGCTTCGGAGCGGTGTTCGTGATCGGATCGGTGGGGTGGTGGGGATTCCCGGTCGTCGGGCCGGGGGAGGCGTGTTCCGGGGTGACCGGTATGTGGTTCGGGTCGTTGACGGTCGTCTTCGGGGCGGGGCTCGGGGTCGAATCGATGCCTTTGACGCTGGCTGACGTCGGCGGCGGTACCGGCTTGGGCTGCGGGGTGGTGGCCGGGTCGGCGGAAGCCGGGGAGTCCGGCTTTGTGCTCGGGTTCGGGCTGGTGCTGGGGTTGGCCGAGCCAGTGGTGGTGGCGGTCGAACCCGGGGCACGGACGGAGTCGGCGGAGGGGTTCGCCGCAGTGATGTTCGGGTTGGGGGAATCGGTCCCGTTCGGGCCATGCGCCGGCGTGGGGGAAGCGGTGCCGTTCAAGCCGGGCGACGGGTTCGGGGAAGTGGTGATGCTCGGGCTGGGCGACGGGGTTTGGGAAGTGGTGATGCTCGGGCTGGGCGACGGGGTTTGGGAAGTGGTGATGCTCGGGCTGGGCGACGGGGTTTGGGAAGCGGTGATCCTCGGGCTGGGCGACGGGTTCGGGGAAGGAGTGCCGTTCGAACCATGCGCCGGGGTTGACGGAGCGTTGGTCGCGGGGGCCGGGTTGGTGCGGTCAGGCGAGTTGGGGGCGGTCTCCGGCCCGGAGCGAGTCGTCGGGTTGGAGGAGACGTTCGCCTGGCTCGGGTCAGTGGCGGAGTGCGGGGCCGCGGTCTGGAGACCGCCGAAGCCGGGGAGGCCGGTGTCGTGCTGCGGGGTCGGCGAGTCGCTGCCGCTGGTCGCGGGCGGTGAGACGGTGCGGCCGCCAGATGGGGCATGGCCATTCGTGCTGGCGGGCGGGTTTCCGGTTGTGGACGAGCCCGGAGTCGGTGGTGGGGTCGCGTCTCGAGACCCGGCGTGGTCGGGTGCGGCCGGTGGCGGGGTCGGGGACCCGGTCTTGACTGAGTCCGATGTGGACGGAGGCGGGGCGGCGTGGTGGTCGGTGCCGTTCGCGCCATGGTTGGTCGAGGCGGAGGTCGAACCAAGGGGCGGGTTGGCGCCGGTACTGGGAGACGGGGCGGTGTTGCTTCCCGGATTCGGATGGGGGCTCGCGCCTGGGTTCGTGTTCTGGTTTCCGACGGTCGTGCCGGGGACGATGCTCGGGTTGCTGTTCGGGCTGAGGCTCTGGACGCCCGACGGGCCGGTGGTGCGACCGCCCTGGTTTTCGACGCCGGGATTGGTGCCAGGAGGTGTCGTGCTGTGGTTCATGCCGCCGGGCGAGGTGGTGTCCCCGGTGGGGTTGTTGCCGGGTGAGGTGGTGTCTCCGGTGGGGTTGTTGCCGGGCGTGGCGGTAGGCCCGGTGGAGTTGCTGCCAGGCGAGGCGGTGTCTCCGGTGGGGTTGCTGCTGGGCGAGTGGGGGCTTTGAGCGGAGTTCCCAGCCAGGCCGTTCGTGGGGGCGTTGCTCGTCGTGTTCGGGGTGTTCGCGGGGTTGGAAGTTGAGGTGCCCGTGGGGTTGTGGTTGCCGTCCGGGTTAGGGCTGCTCGATGAGGTCGAGTTGTCCGTGGTGCTGTGGCCTAGGGAGGTGGCGTTGCCGGTTGGCTGCGAGCCGCTGGGGGAGTTGGAGCTGGTTGCCGCGTCCGGGTTGTGGCTGCTCGTAGACGTCGAGTTGGCGCTGTTGGGGGCCGGCGAGTTGTTTGCGGAGCCGGAATCGCTCGCCGAAGGTGAGTTGGCTGCGGAGTTCGGGTCGCCGGTAGATGTGCCGCCGCTCGTCGAATGCGAACCGGTCGCGGAGTCGGGGCCGCCAGTGGAGTTGGTGCTTCCGGCATGCCCGGTGCCGCTGGTCGCGTTGGGACCGCTCGTGGGGTTCGGTCCGGCGGCCGAATTGTGATCGCCGGTCGAGTGGGAGCCGGTCGCGGAGTTTGAGGTGCTGCCGCCCGTCGCGTTGCTGGCGGAGTTCGGGCCGCTGGTCGAGGGCGAGTTGCCGATGGAGCTGTTCGACGGGGCCTGGTTGTTGCCCGCCGAGTGGGAGTTGTTCTGGCCGTCGCCGTGTGCGGCGTTGTTGCCAGCGCCGCCGGAGGTGTTGGAACCGCCGGGAGCGGTGCCGCCGGTGCCGTTGGTGCTGTGTGAACTGCCGGGAGCGACGCCGCCCGGGCTGCTGGTGCTGTGCGAACCGCCGGGACCGACACCGCCGGGGCCGCTGGAGGTGTTGGAGCCGCCGGGACCGACACCGCCGGGGCTGCTGGTGCTGTGTGGACCACCGGGACTCACGCCACCAGGCCCACTGGAGCCGTCCGAACCGCCAGGACCAACACCACCGCGACTACCGGAGCCGGAGGAATCTCCAGGTCCACCCGGATGACCGGAGCCACCAGGCGCACTCGGCCCGTTGACCGGGTCCACCTTGATGTTCCCGGTCCCGCTCTCCCCGCCAGGGTCGTTCGGTCCCTTCCCCTGCCCTCCGTCACCGCCGCCGGTGAGTTTGTTGTGCAGGTTCTCTCCGGCGTGGTGGGCGCCGTGGGTGGCGGCGCCGGTCAGGCCGCCGTTGAGGGCGCCCCAGCCCAGGCTATCCAGGTCTCCGCCGAACAGGCCCGCGCCCGCCAGGCCGACAACCACCTCGGTCGCCGCTTCAACTCCGGCCGCGCCGAAGACGTTGTGGCCCCATTTGCCGAGACCGCTGTGCGCGCCGGCGGCGAACGCTCCGCCGATCCCGCCCAGTGCGGCGTTCTGGCCGATCTGTTTCCAGTCGAAGCCGTCCCGGTTTCCCTGCGCGATCTGGATGAACTCGGCCAGCATCTCCTCGGCCGCTTCTTCCGCGGCTTCCTGCGCGGCCTCTCGCGCGACCCTCGACAGCAAACTCATCAAACGCGACATCAGCGAGCGTTCGATTTGCATCACCGCGGTCCGCCCGGCTGCCCAGATTCCCGGGATCAACGGGGCGGTGAACGGGTTCGTCATCGCCCAGATCAAGTCCGCGGCGGTGACCGCGATGGAAATGAGGATGCCGTATTTCGCGTTCTCGACATTCAACGCGTATTCGCGCAGAGCCGCGGCTTGCTGCTGGGCCCGGTAGGAGAAACCGGCCCCCATGGTGCTGAGTTTGTTGGCGTAGTCGGCGAAATTGGTCGCCACGTCGCCGCCTACATTGGCGACGACTTGTTCCGCCAGTTGGCTGAACCCGGTGCCCGCGGCGGAAATCTCCTGCGCGACCTGGTCCCATTCGGCAGCCAGTTCGCGTGCTTTGTCCTCGTCGCCCTGCGGCCAGGCGTCACCCGCGATGATGTAGAACACCCAGTTCAGGCTGGGGTCCACCATGAGGCTCATCGCGGGTTCACCTCCTCAACGGGCGCGGAAAGTCAGGATTCTGCCGGGGGGATCGGCGGCTCGGCGGGGACCGACTTGGCCAGCCACACCTCCCTCGGCCGCGTCCGAGCGGTGACTTCGCCCTCGGGCGTCTCCTCCTTGTCCTCGACCGCGTGAACCGGTTTTTCCGACCGGACGAAGACTCTCGACTCGGTCGGTTGCAGCGGGGTCGCCGCGGGGTGCCCGACCGTCAGATGCCGCACGCGCTCGCCAGGCTCCGCCGGCACGCGGTCCGCGATCCGGGCCCGGACCTGCTTGGCCGGAGCCCAGCCGCCGCCGTCCTCGGCTTCCGGCTCTTTGCGCAGCAGCTTGCCCTGGATCCGCACCCCGCGCTGGTACTCGGTCGGAGGTGCGTCGGAGGAGCCGCCGGGGTCGGCCTTGCGGACCTTGTCGTGCAGGTCGGTGAAGTTCTTGAACAGGGAGTTCGCCCCGTCGTAGGCGCCCTGGTCGGCCTCGCGGAACGACGTGGCCATGTCGCCGATCGCGTCGCGGGTCGCTTCCACCGCCAGTGCCCAGGCGTTGATGCCGTTGTAGATCTCGGCCGCCGACTGGATGTTCGTCGCGGAGAATTGATTCCCGTTCTTGTCGTTCCCGGCCGCGTCCCTGATCCGGCTGGGGTTCGCCAGGCTCTGCACCCGCTGGGCGAGCGTGCGCAGTTCGGCGCTCTTGCCGTCGAATCCGTCGCGGCCGCCGTCCAGCCCGTCGGCGTCGACGAAAAACTGGTCTGTCACGGCAGGTTCCCTTCGTCGAATCCCGGCACTCGCGCCGAGAACAGAGCGTTGACATCCACTTTTCCGCTCATCAGGTCCTGCGCGGAAATCCCCGGCGGCAGCATGGGAGCCATCATTTCCGCGGCCGCGGCGACGGATTTCTGCCGGGCGGCGGAGACGGTTTGCACGATCACCGAGGCCAGCTCCGCGGGGGCCATGCGTTTATAAGCGCTGGTGGGGAAGGAAAGTTCGGTCAGCTCACCGGTGCGGCCGACGGTCGCGGTCACCTCGCGGCGGGCGGAAGTGACCGTGCTGGTGGCGGTTTCGACGTCCTGGCGGGCTTGGTCGAAATGGTCGCGCTGGTGCTGGTAGGCCGCCATCGCGTCCTCGAGCATCTTTTCGTAGTGCGAACTCATCGGTCTCCTCCCGGGGTCAGCCGACCGAGGCCAGGCCGGGCCCGAGGGCCATGGCGCCGGTGTCGGGCGGGCGGATGCCGCGCAGGTCGGCGGCGGCGAGCGTGCGGGACGCGGCGGCGGCCGACAGCGTGCGGGCGAGTTCGTGCGCGGCGTACGCGGTGTGGTCGGACGCGGCGGACAGTTCGTGGGCGAGCGCGTCGCGGACGTCGTCGGGAACCTCGTGGCCGCGCCGGACCAGCAACCGTACGGCGATCTCGGCAAGCTCGTCCACTGTGTACTCGCCGAGTTGCCAGCCGTACGGGAAGGCGTCGCGCAAGGTGGGCAGCTGGGCGAGCAGTTCGCCGACGCGGTCGCTTTCGCCGGTGAACACCACGACCGGATCGGCGGGTCGGCGGGCGATCATTTCGGACAGTGCTTCCAAGGCTTCGATGCCGGGCGTGTGGGGCGAGGTGTCCCAGTCGCCGTCCAGGTCGACCACCAGGGTGCCGCCGGACGCGTCCTCCACCGCGGCTCGGACCAGGTGCTCGGCTTGGCCGGGCCATTGCGGCGACAGTTCTTCGGCGAGGTTGCGGTGAACCAGCTGCCCCATCGGGGCCATGCCGAATTCGGAGAGGATTTGTGCGTACAGTTTCGCGTACTCCGACCGCCCGGTGCCGCGTTTTCCGCTGATCACCAGGTTCGCCTGGTGGCCGAGTGGTTGGCGTTCGTGGGTGAGCCTGCCGAGTTTGAGCAGCAGCCGTTCGGCGTTCTCCCGCACCGCTTTCTGGCCGACCAAACCGCTGAGGCGCTTCCACCCCGCGCTGGTCTTGACCGCGGCGGCCGGATCGGCGGTGACCGAAACCGCCGACTTCGCCGCGGAAGGCAACTGCGCCAGTTCGGCCTGAAGATCGTCGGCGGTGAGGCGGTTCAGCTCGATGTCTTTGGACGGCGGATTCAGCGCGAGGCGCGAGGCCTGGTTGTTCACCATCGCCTCGAACAGCTTGCGCGCGACACGACCGTTGCCGAACGTCGAGTTCTTCGGCACCCGCTCGAAATACTCGCGCAGCGCGGCCAGCGCGTCGTCGGTCATTTCGTAGTAGTGCTTGCGCGTGAGGCCGGTCGTGATGGTGACCAGTTCGTCGACGCTGTAGTTCGGGAATTCGATGGTGCGGGTGAACCGCGACGCGAGGCCGGGGTTCGACTGCAGGAACTGCTCCATCTGCTCGGAATAGCCCGCGACGATCACCACCAGCGAATCGCGCTGGTCCTCCATGATCTTCATCAGCGCGTCGATGGCTTCCTGCCCGAAGTCCGGGCCGGAACCGCCGGTCGGCGCGCTCAGCGTGTACGCCTCGTCGATGAACAGCACCCCGCCGATGGCCTTCTCGACGACCTCGGTCGTCTTGATCGCGGTGGACCCGATGTACTGGCCGACCAGGTCCTGCCGGGCCACCTCGATCATGTGCCCCTTCGACAGGATGCCGAGTTCGGCGAGCACCGTGCCGTACAGCCGGGCGACGGTCGTCTTGCCGGTGCCGGGCGGGCCCGCGAACACCAGATGCCGCGACATCGGCGGCATCGGCAGCCCCATCCGCTCGCGCATCTGCGACATCTTGATCAGGTTGATCAGGCTGGTGACTTCCTTCTTCACCCCGGCCAGCCCGACCAGCGCTTCCAAATCTCCCAGCGGGCCTTCGAGCACCTCTCCGGCGGCCTCGCTCACGCTCTGCTCGGGGGTCGCGAAGTCGCTCGGCGGGCCGGCGGGCACCGGCGCGGCGGGCCGGGCGGAATCGGTGCTCAGGTTGGCCACGTCCGCGTGCTCGCCGCTCACGGGTTCGCCCGAGACGTCGTTGACCACGCAATCGCGAACGCTGACCGGCTCGGTGGTTTCCACGTGGAAGCCGTCCTCGCCCGCACCGAGGATTTCGCATTCGGTGAACGACGCCTGAGCGGAGACGTACACGCCGTTCCCTCGGGCATTGCGCACCCGGCAGCGGGAAGCGGTCAGCGCCGAGCCCGCGGCGACTGTGATTCCGTCCACTGTGGAATCGATGATCTCGCAGTCCTGCAGGGAGATTTCCGCCGTTCCGGAAACGTGCAGTCCTCCGCCGCGCACCTGCACCGACTTCGCTGATGAGGGCGCGCTGGCGGCAAATGAGACTGCCTTGTCCGCCGTCGAATCAACCCGGAGGTCGGTCGCGGTCAACCGGGCGTCCTCGGTGACCTGCACGCCGATTTCCCGGCCGGTGTCGATGGAGGCGTCCGCGAGGTCCAAGGTGGACTGTCCGGAGAGGACGATCCCGGCACCGCTGTCCGGCGTCATCCGCAGCCCGCCGACGGTCACGGAGGATTCCCCGCCGACCGACATCGCGGTGTGCGTCGAACCCCGCACGGTCGCGCGCTCGAACCGCGGTCGCGCCTGGTCGTCGACCAGGATTGTGACCGGCGAGCCGTCGAAGGTGCAGTCCACGAACTGCGGCGCGGCGGTTCCGGTGGCCTGCACCGCGTTCGCGCCCGCCCCGACGAACACGCACTCGCGCAGCAGCGGCTCGGCGGACGCGGCGATGTGCGCGGCCTGCATCGGCGCCGAACGGAACTGCGACGACGCCACGGAAACCCGGCCGTTGCTGGTCACGTACAGGTCGACGTTCGCGCTGTCCCGCACAGTCAGCCCGGTGATCGTCGCGCGACCCTGCTGTTCCACGACCATCGCAGGTTTCTGCGCGCCGACGATCTCGCACTGCTCGACGATCGCGCCCGCTTCGCCGTTGACGCACACCCCGTTGCCCGCAGCGCCCTGCACCGTGCAGCGGCGCAGCACGACCGAACCGGTCTCGGCCACCACAACGCCGGACGACGCGGCATCGACGATCTCAGTGTCCTCAATGGCCGATTGCACCGGCGAGGCGATCACGACCCCGGCACCGCCGGTGCTGGTCACCGTGCAGCCCCGCAGCGCGAGCGAACCCTCCAGCCGGGCCAGCAGGGTCGCCCACGATGTCCCGGACAACCGGCAGCTGTCGAGCGCCGCCTCGCCGCGGACGACGTCCACAGTGACCAGCTGGTCGTCGGCACCGGTCAGGACGAACCCGCTGAGCTGCACCGCCTCGGCGTTCGCGACGAGCACGCTTCCGGTGTTCGCCACGATTTCCACGGTGCCCGCGCCCTGTTCGGCCACCAGCGACACCATGCGGTCCACCACGAGGTTTTCCTCGTACCGGCCCGGGTGCACGCTGATCGTCGCCCCCGGCTGCGCCTGCGCCAGCGCCGCGCCGATGGTGCCGAAGGCGCCCGCCCGGTCGCCGCCGACCACGAGCAGCTGTCGGTTCATCGTCTCCGCCTCTCCCTGCTCACGCCAGGCCCGGGAGCGCCCCGAACCGCTCCGCGGCCTGCTCGTCCATCACGGTCCGGACCAGGTCCTCGCCCGCTTCCGCCCACGTCTGCACCGTCTGCCGGAGCGAGTTCATGGCCAGCTCGTCGAGCGACGCCCGGTCGTTCGCGACCCGGCCGGTCTCGTCGATCTCGCTCGCGGTCAGCTCGCGCAGCAGCACCGCGCCGCGCGCGCCCGCGGCCGGTTCGCGAGTCTCCAGCACCTTGAAACTGGTCCCCGGCACGAACAGCACCCGGTTCTCGACGCCGCCCTCGCTCGGTTCCAGCAATTTGGTGCGCCGTCCGGTGATCGACCACACCAGCACGTCGGTGTCGCCGTCCACAGTGGACGACGGTTGCGTCAGCGCGTTGAGGAAACCCCATTCGGTCAGCACTTTCCGCCCGTCCAGCAGCGGCCACGCGGACGGCGGCAGCTCGGTGGCGAACGTCGCCGGACCGCGGTGCGAGGGCAGGCGGCTCAACCCGGCCACGACGCACCGGGCGACCGGAACGTGCGGGCCGTTCGCGCCCCGCCGCAGTCCCGCGTCGATGGTCGAGCCCTTGGGGGACAGGTAAAGCTGCACGGCCACCGCGTCGGTCAGCACCTCGGCCGAGGACGAGGTCGACAGCACGCCCTGGAATCCCGGGTGCTCGGACAGGATTCGCGCGACGGTGTTCGACATCAGGCCGTATTCCGCGCCGAGCGATTTGCGCAGCCACTGGCGTTCCTTGTCGACGCCGCGTTTGGGCAGCAGCGCGGTCGATTCCGCACCGGGGGTTTCCTGGAAACGCAGCTCTGCCGGTGGTTTCGGCGCGGGCTCCGGCTTGTCCGAAGTGGACACTGGTTCCGGCTTCTCCGCAGGACCGGACACCGTCGGCAGCTTTTCCGGAGCCGGGATCGCGGGCTTGGCGACCGGCGGTTCGACCGGTTTGGCCGGGGTGACGTCGGCCGGAGCGAGGTGCGTGAGCGGCTTCGCTGCGGGAGGCGCGGCGGAGACCTTCGCCGGGGGAACGGCCGCCCTGGTTTCGGCGGGAGCGGCGGCTGCCCCGGGGAGGTCGGCCGGGGCGGGAACTTCAGCGGGTGCGGCCGGAGGTTCCGGCTTCGCAGGCGTGGCGACCGGGCTGGGAGCAGCGATCGCCCCCGGAACCTCCGTCGGCGCGGCGATGCCCAACGCCGCCGGAGCCGCGGGCCGATACGCCGCCGGCGGAACAGGCGAGGCCACGACCGGCACCGGATGCCCGGACTCGATCGCGTCCAACGCCCGAGCCGCCACCCGCGGCCGGGCACGTTCCGCCAGCAGCGCGGCAGCGGGCAGCACCCGGCTCATCCGGCGCGTCTGCTCGTCCAGCCGCGCCAGCAGATCCTCCGCCAGCAACCGCATCCGCGACGCCGACCCCTCGTCAGCGGCGTCAAAGGTGAGGTTGTGCACCGCGGCGTCGAGAGTGATCTCGCGGACCGCGGCCGACGAAGGACCGTCCTGCGGCGGACGCACCAGCAGGCCCGACTGCACGACCTCGACCACCGCATCCGGCGAGTACCAGTAGACCGCGGGGGCTACCTGGTCGAGCCCGTGGATCGGCGGGCGGTGCGAAAGCAGTTCCGGCAATGGCGTTTCGTCGGCCGAGCGCGGTTCATAGCCGAGTTCGGTGGTGAACGGACGCCAGCCGAGCTGTCCGTCGTACAACACCGTCCGGAGAGTCGGCAGCTGCGGCGAACCGACCGGCACGCCCGCGTAGAACGCGACCGGCTTGCCGAGCAGGTCCGCCAGCGCCTGGCCGATCGTGGCCTCGCCGGGCACCGCCATCGGGCCGTAGTGCACGAACCGAGCCTTGGCCCGCACCTTCTCCGGAAGCTGCACCCACAGCCGGGCCGCGTCGTCCAGCGCGAGCGGCGGGCAGCCGGGGCAGCCGAGCACGATCGTCATGGTGTCGTGCTGCGCGGGCATCCGGGAGATCAGCGCCCTGCGGTGGTGGCGCTGGGGAGCGTCGAAGCCGACCGGACGGACCCACAGCCCGCCCGGCAGCGGCTCCGCGACGCCGCGCGAACTCGTCGGGGTGAGCTCGGCGGCGATCCCGGAATCCCAAGCCGGGCGCGGGAACCGTTTCGCCTCCCAGGACGGCGGGCGGCCCGGCCGGAAGCGGACCCAGCCGCCGCCGCGTCCGGCGTGGACGAACAACGCGCCGCCCGCGCTCGGGATCACCGAACCGTCCGGCGCGAGCACCGGGCGGTTGATCCGCTCGGCCAGCCACTGCCCGGCCAGCGCGGTCGTCTCGCGCGAGCGCCCGCCGATCACCAGCCGCACCCCGCGCCGGCGCCGCGGCAGCGCCTTGGCCACCGATTCCCACATCGAGATCGGCGAATCCACCGGCAGGTCGACGACCACCAGGTCGTGCTCGGGATCGGCCGCGACGCCGAGCGCGAGCGACTGAGCCTGCACGGTCATGCCCTCCGCGAGGTGCACCACCAGCGCGTTGCCCACGGTCTTCTTCTCCAAAGCGCCGTCGCCGCGCCGGATCAGCGAGAGTTCCATGGCTGCCCTCCTTCCGCTCAGGCCCGGCGTCCGACGGCGGGCGCCGCCCCGCCGGTGTGGTGCGCGATCAGCCCGTACACGAAGAACCCGACCGCGATCAGCAGGCCGAGGACGAGCCCGACCAGCAGGCCGACCCAGGCCCGCCGGGCGGGCACGTCGAGGTGGCTCGCGTCGCCGAGCACCAGTGCCGAGGTCATCCGCCCGATCAGGAACGAGTACGCCTCGACGTGGTCCTTCTGCGTCTGCACCAGGTCACCTCTCCTTCGCTCATGCGGTGAGCCCGACGGCCCACGCGTAGACGCCGAACAGCTGCAGCAGGATCGGGATGATCGCCACCGCGCTCAGCGTTTCCAGCCAGTTCGCCAGATGTCCCCAGATCGGCAGCAGCCGCCGCGGCGGCGGGCGCAGCATCGCCAGCAGGAGCAGGAAGAACACCAGGCACAGCCCGGCGAGGCAGGCGCCCCGCCACGGCGTGGGCAGCGGCTGGATCAGCGCCAGCGCGAGCAGCACCAGGCCGATCGCGCCGGCGACGGCGAGCGGAACCCGCTGCCACACGCCGAGCAGCGCCCGAGAACGCATCAGCACCGCCGCGGACACCAGCCCGCCGAGGATCGACGGGAACAGCCCGTGGCCGACCAGGAACGGGAAGCAGCCGACGAACACCGCGGTGGCGGCGAGGCAGGCGATGGTGAGGTAGCCGTCGGCGTACCCGGTCTGGTGCACCATCTGCGCGGCCGGCATCGGCTCGATGTCGTACTGCAGTTCGCCGGCCGACCGCGGCAGCTGCGGACCGCGGATGCGGGCGAACCGGATGCCGATCCGCGGCGCGAACACCATCAGCCCGACCAGCACGAAGGACACCAGTCCGGCGGCCTGTTCGGCGGTGAACCCGGCGCCGAGGTGCAGCCACAGCGAGATCGCCCCGGCCAGCCCGGTCGCGACCACCGCGCCGAACGGCACGAACGGAATGGCGTGCGACCACGCGGCCCGGCCGCCGAGCACCAGGCCGCCGGCCAGCGCGAAGGCCAGGCAGCCGGTCAAGATCGGGGTGCCCTGGAGGTCGAACGCCGGAGCGAGCCCGGCGACCGCGACCGCGCCCGCCAGGAACGCGAACCCGCAGCCGCCGAGTCCGAGCAACGTCAGCAGGGCCTTGTCGTCGGAACGCACCCCGGTCGCCACGGCCGCGACGACCAGCCCGAGCGACACCACGCCGCCGCCGATCGCGGTCAGCCCGGCCGAACCCGGGTAGAGCAGCACCCGGGCGAGGACGACGAGGGAGAAGATCGCGAACCCGAGGAACAGGCCGCGGTTGAACTCCGGGCGCCAGCGGCCGGGACGGCGGCTCACCGCGGTGGCCATGCCGTCCGCGATGTCGTCGAAATCCAGTTCCGGCAGCGGATCCGCGCGAGGGCGCAGGTGGAATTCCTCGCCCTCCTTCCAGTCCAGCGACTCCGGCGTGCCCGACGCGTCGAGCGGCTCCTCGCCGAGCCGCTGCAGCACCCAGGCCTCGCCGAGGTCCTCGCGGCCGCCGGTGTGCTCCAGCAGCACCGGAAGCAGGCTGGTCAGCGGGACGGACATCGGCACCGCCAGGTCCGCCCGGCCCTGCGGCCCGTACACGGTGATCCGGCACAGCTCGCCGGTCGACGCGGTCATCGCACGCCCCTTTCGGTCATCGCGAGCGGCGACCAGCCCTCGCCGGTCCGCTCTTCTTCCGCGATCGCGGTCTGCACGAGCTTCACGCCGCGGCGGGTGACGAGCTGCGCGCGTCCGGCGGGCAGCTGCCGCGGAGCCGCCTCGCCGAGGAATTTGCCCTCCTCCTTGGGGTAGGAGAACACCACGCCCGGGCTGCCGAGCTCCCAGATCCGGCGGACCACCGAATCGCTCAGCGCGCGCATCGCACCGGAGGTGCTGCGGCTGAGGATCAGGTGGAACCCGATGTAGGAACCCTGCGACAGCAACGACAGCAGCGGTTCCAGCGGCGAGCCCATGCCGCTGGTCAGCAGCTGGTAGTCGTCGACCACGAAGAACAGCCGCGGGCCGGTCCACCAGTCGCGGCGTTTGAGGCGGTCCGCGGTGATGGTCTGGTCCGGCACCCGCGGGGTGAGCGACACGCTGGCCTGCTGCGCCAGTTCCTGCAGTGCCTCGGTCGTCGTCGCGTAGCCGACGCGGTACGCCTCGGGCACCTCGGCGTCCAGCTGGCGGCTCGGGTCGGCGAGCACGATCTTCGCCTCGCTCGGCGAGTAGCGCGTCAGCACCGAACGCAGGACCACCCGCAGCAGGTTGGTCTTGCCCGTTTCGTTGTCCCCGAAGGCCAGCAGGTGCGGGGTGGCCGCGAAGTCGTGCCACACCGGCAGCAGCCGCTGCTCGTCCTGGCCGAGGGCGATCCGCAGGTCGCCGTCCGGCGCGGGCAGCTGGGCCATCGGCAGTTTCGCGGGCAGCAGCCGCACCGCCGGGGCCGGTGCGCCCGGCCAGAACAGGTGCACCTCTTCGGCGACCGCCTTGGCCGCCGCCGCGAGGTCGTCGGTGTTCCCGCTGCCGTCCATCCGCGGCAGGCCGGCGAGGAAGTGCAGGCCGTCCGGGGTCAGGCCGCGGCCCGGCTGGTTCGGCACCGTTTTCGCTTTGCGCGAGCCGATTTCCGACTCCATCGGATCGCCGAGGCGGAGCTCGAACCGCGTCTGCAGCAGGTCGCGCAGATACGGCCGGATCTCCGACCAGCGGGTCGCGCCGATCACCACGTGCACCCCGAAGGACAGCCCGCGCGAGGCCAGCTCGCCGATCTTCTGTTCCAGGTCGCCGTAGTCGTTCTTGAGGCTGTACCAGCCGTCGACCACCAGGAACACGTCGCCGAACGGATCCTCGATCTGGCCGCTGCGGCGCAACGCGCGGTAGGCGTCCATGGATTCGATGCCGTGCTCGGAGAACAGCGTTTCGCGGCCTTCCATGACCTGCGAGATTTCCTCGATGGTCCGCACGACGCGGTCGCGCTCGAGCCGGGTCGCGACCGAACCGACGTGCGGCAGCCCGGACAGCGACATGATCCCGCCGCCGCCGAAGTCCAGCCCGTAGAACTGGACCTCCTTCGGGGTGTGCGTCATCGCCAGCGCCAGGACGAGCGTGCGCAGCAGGGTCGACTTGCCGGTCTTCGGCCCGCCGACCACCGCGACGTGCCCGGCCGCCGACGACAGGTCCGCCGTCAGCAGCTCGCGGACCTGCTCGAACGGCCGGTCGATCATGCCCATCGGCACCCGGAGCTTGCCCCAGTGCGCCGGATCCTGCACCGACATCCCGCGCACCGGATCCGGCGTCACGCTCGGCAGCAGCGAGTCCAGGCTCGGCGATTCGGCCAGCGGCGGCAGCCACACCTGGCGCGCCGCCGGACCCGCGCCGGCCAGCCGGTCGATGAACGCGTCGGCGAGCGTCGGGCCGCCCGGCACGGCGGCTTCCAGGGCGTCCACATCGGACTGTTTCTCGGCCGGTTCCGGTTCGTCGTCGCGGATGATCAGCTTGGCCGGCCGGGCCTCGGTGCGGAAGGGGACGACCTCCCGGCTGGCGCGCGCCGCCGTCATCGCGGAGTTCTCGCCGTTGCCCGCGGGGACCGGACCGGAAACGTAAGCGGCCTTGAACCGCACCAGGTTCGTCGTGTCGATCTTCAGGTAGCCGTTGCCCGGCTCCGGCGGCAGCTCGTAGGCGCTGCCCGCGCCGATCACGCTGCGGGACTCCATCGAGGAGAAGGTGCGCAGCGCGATCCGGTACGACAGATGGCCTTCGACGCGGTGGATGCGGCCCTCGTCCAGCCGCTGCGAGGCCAGCAGGAGGTGCACGCCGAGGCTGCGGCCCAGCCGTCCGACGGAGACGAACAGCTCCATGAACTCCGGCTTGGCGCTCAGCAGTTCGGAGAACTCGTCCACGACCAGGAACAGCGTCGGCATCGGGGCCAGCTGCTCGCCGGCCGCGCGCGCCTTTTCGTATTCGTACAGCGACGGGTAGCCGCTGGCGCGCAGTTGTTCCTGCCGCCGCACCATTTCGCCGTTGAGGGAGTCCTGCATGCGGTCGACCAGCGGCAGTTCGTCGGCGAGGTTGGTGATCGTCGCCGAGGTGTGCGGCAGCCGGTCCATGCCGAGGAACGTCGCGCCGCCCTTGAAGTCGACGAGCACGAAGTTGAGGATCTCCGACGAATGCGTCGCCGCCAGGCCGAGCACGAGCGTGCGCAGCAGCTCCGATTTGCCCGAACCGGTCGCGCCGATCAGCATCCCGTGCGGGCCCATGCCGCCCTGCGCCGATTCCTTCAGGTCCAGCTCGACGATCTCGCCGTCCTCGGTCACGCCGATCGGCACCGACATCCGGGCCCGCTGCGCCGTCCGCGGCCGCCACTGGGCCGGGATGTCGAAGGTGTGCACGTCCTTGATGCCCAGCAGCGCGGTCAGCCCGAAGTCGCTTTCCAGCGGCTGGTCGGCGATTTCCAGGGTGCCGCTGGTCCGTTTCGGCGCGAGCAGCCGCGCGAGCCCCTCGACCTGGGTCACCGAAAGCTCGTCCCGGGTCGCCGAACCGACTCCGCTGCCGGCCGGGAACTCGACCAGATCGTCCTTCGTGGTCAGTCGCAGCACCTTGGGACCGCCGGGGAGCGCGCCGGTCACGTCGAGCAGCACCACGTTGCGCAGGCCCGCGCCGACCAGCCGCGAGGACTCCGGGATCGTCGCCAGATGCGCCACGATCACCACGAACGGCTCGGTCGTCGTCGGCCCGACGGTCTTGTCGTGGTCGTCGCGATCGGCCACGTCCGGGCCGAGGAGGTCCATCAGCTCGTCGTGGTCGGCGGCGAGCAGCCGCAGCGGGCCCGCCGCGTCGCGCAGGGTCGGATGGTTGTTGTGCGGCAACCACTTCACCCAGTCCCACTGCGCCTGCGCGGCTTCGGTGGTGAGCACCGCGAGCCGCAGCTCGTCCGGCGAATGGAAGGCGACCAGCTGCGCGAGCATCGCCCGGACCAGCGCGACCGCCGCGTCCGGGTCGCCGTCGAACTCGACGCTCGTGAAGCTTCGCAGCCCCACCGCGGTCGGGATCCCGGACAGCGTGCGGTAGGTCTCGGTGAACCGGCGCAGCGAGATCGCCGACAGCGGTTCGAGGTCCTCGATCGGCTTGGTCACCGGCGGCACCAGCTCGAGCGCCGACTGCTGCGTGCCCAGCCCGATCCGCACCCGCGCGAAGTCCTCGTGGCTGATCCGGCGCTCCCACAACCGCGGGCCCATCGCGAGCGACCACAGCGAATCCGGGGCCGGGTTGTTCCAGGCCACCGCGAGCCGCTGCTCCTCGGCGGTCGACCGGGCCCGCTCGCGGACCTGGCCGATGTAGCGCAGGTAATCCCGCCGCTCGGCCTGCATCTTGCGCTTGCGCTCGGCGGCGGCGCGGGACAGCTGCCCGAGGCTCATCGCGATCATCGACACGCCCATGCCGCCGCCGATCACGTAGGTGAACGGCGAGCTGCCCGCGACTCCCGAGAACGCCAGCACCATCACCAGCGACCCGATGGCCATCGGCAGCATCATCAGCAGCGAGTTGAAATCGCGTGCCGCCGGTTCCGCCATGACTGGCGGTTCCTGCAGTTCCTCTTGCCCCTCGGGCATTTCCGGACCCGCCGCGCGCGGGCCCCGCTTCACGGTTTCCGTGCTCATTCGAGGACCCCCGGGACAGTGCGGCGAGCGGGCTTGCCCCAGGCCGAATCGTCCTGCCGGAGCAGGTCGGCCATCGTGCGTTCCTCTTCTTCCTCGGTCTCTTCTTCGGCGGTGTCCTCCTCGGGCTCCAGCGGTTCCGGAGCGTCGCCGCAGGTAGGCAGCTCGTCGGGAACGATCTCGGCCGGGCCGCCTCGAACCCGCTGGTAGGTGCCGAACGCGGGGGTCTCGTCGGGTCGCCACGGTTCGTCGCTGCGCTGGACGAAATCGGTGGTGATTTCCTGGGCCCGGTCGTCTGCGGGGGCGGTGACCGGCAGAAGGGCGGGCAGGAAGTCGGCGGTGCCGACGTCCCAGGCTGAGGTGTCCTCGGTGTCGACGGGTTGCACTACGGGAATCCTTAAGAGGTCGGTCTCCTCGGGGCTCGCAGCGGTGCCCCAGCCGGTGTTCGCCGGAGTGGACCGCGGTTCGGTGCCGTCCGGGCGGTCGTCGGCACGCTTGGGCGGCACGAGGGAGTCCACAGTGGACGACCAGGGGGCGGGGTCGGCCGGTGGAGTTTCGCCTTGTGCGCTGGGGTTTCCGACGCCGATGGGGGTGTTCGGTGCCCAGGGTTGCTGGATGTTGCCGAGCAACCCCGCCGAGTCGGGCCGTTCGGCGGTGGGTGTGGTCGTCCCGCCGCCGGTGCCACCCGGCGGGACCATCGGCATGCCGGGTCCTTGCGCCACGGAACCGTTGCCTTGCGCGGGGGTCCAGCTGGCCGGTGTGCTCGGGGAAGTTTCTTCCCGCGCGCTGGGGTCCCCGACGCCGATTGGCGGGTTGATCCCGTCGTTCGGTCCTTCCGCCTGCTGGTTCTTGGCCCAGTCGATTGCGATGCTCGGGGGTGTTTCGCCTTGGGCGATGGGGTTTCCGACACCGATGGGAGTGTTCGGTGCCCAGGGTTGCTGGATGTTGCCGAGCAGTCCTGCGGAGTCGGGCCGTTCGGCGGCGGGTGTGGTTGTCCCGCCGCCGGTGCCACCCGGCGGGACCATCGGCATGCCCGGGCCTTGAGTCCCCTTCGCCGAAGGCGCCCAGTCCGCTGATTCGCTCGGCGGCGTCTCACCGGACGCGCTCGGGTCGCCGATGCCACCCGGCAGGTCGGCCGTCCACGGCTCCTGCACGTTGCCGAGAAGTCCAGCCGAATCCGGTCGTTCCGCGGCGGGTGTGTTGAGTCCGCTGCCGCCGCCCATGCCGCCTGGCGGGACCATGGGTGGTGTTCCCGAGGCCGGGAGTTGCTGCTCGTGGTTGCCGATGGGTTCGGGCTGTTTGGGCAGGTTGCTTTCGTCGAGGCCCTTCACGCCTGGCCCGGCCGGTTCGCCTCCTGGAGCGTTAACCGCTGCTGGTGGCGGTGCCCATTCGGCGGAGTGGAGCGGTGGTGTGTCGCCGTGCGAGTCGGGGTTGCCGATGCCGTCCGGAGGATTGGTGATCCACGGCTTTTTGATGTTGCCGAGCAGCCCCGAGGAGTCGGGTCGTTCGGCAGCTGGTGTGTTGAGTCCGCTGCCACCGCCCATGCCGCCTGGCGGGACCATCGGCGGTGTTCCCGAGCCCGGGAGCTGTGGTTGTTCATGGTTGCTGATGGGCTCCGGGAGTTTGGGCAGGGTGCTTTCGTCGAGGCCTTTCACCCCCGGGCCGCTCGGTTCTCCGCCGCCTGGAGCGTTGACCGTTGCTGGCGGCGGTGCCCATTCGGCGGAGTGCAGCGGTGGCGTGTCGCCGTGCGAGTCGGGGTTGCCGATGCCGTCCGGTGGGTTGCTGATCCACGGTTTCTTGATATTGCCGAGCAGTCCGGAGGAGTCGGGTCGTTCGGCAGCTGGTGTGTTGAGTCCGCTGCCGCCGCCCATGCCGCCGGGCGGGACCATGGGCGGGGTCCCGGCACCTGGGATCTGCTGTTGTTCGTGGTTGCCGACGGGGTCCGGCAGTTTCGGCAGATCGCTCTCGCCGAGGCCCTTGATCGCGCCCGGACCGCTGTCTCCGGGGCTGCCCACACCGTCGCCGGTCCCGCCGCTCGCGCCGGGCGGGGGAGCCCACTTGGCGGAGTGCAGCGGCGGTGTGTCGCCCTGTGCGTCGGGGTTGCCGATGCCGTCCGGCGGGTTGCTGATCCACGGCTCTTTGATGTTGCCGAGCAGCCCGGAGGAGTCCGGTCGTTCGGCGGACGGCGTGTTCAGTCCACCGCCGCCGCCCATGCCGCCTGGCGGCATCATCGGGATGCCGCTGCCGCCGGGCGTCTGGTTGCCCGGCGGGGTGTTCAGGCCCGGTGGCAGATGCGCCGGGTTGAGCGCGTTGTTCGCCAGGTGGCCGCCGGAATCGCCCGGAGGCGGCGGAATCGAAGGCGGGTTCACGTGCCCGCCCGAACTGCCCGGCGGGGCCGGGATGGAAGGCGGGTTGACGTGCCCTGATCCGCCCGAGCCGCCCGGCGGGGCCGGGATCGACGGCGGGTCGACGTGCCCGGACCCGCCCAGGTTGTTGCCCACGGCTCCGGGCGGAGGCGGGATCGACGGCGACTTGAGGTTGTTCCCTCCCGCCGAATCACCGGGAGGCGGGGAGACCTTCGGCGACTTGACGTTGCCGTCCCCGCCTGCGCTGTCGCCCGGCGGCGGAGGAATAACCGGCGGCGGAACCTGCGAGCCCGGCGGCTTCTGCAGGTTCGGCGATTTCACGGTGTTCCCTCCGACCCCGTTGGGCGGCGGCGGAATGGACGCAGGAGGCGGCGTGCCGTTGCCTCCGGGACCGTTGACGTCACCCGGTGGCGGTTGCACGACGGCGTTCTTCAACGGCGGCGGCACGTTGTTGCCGCCAGGACCGTTGACGTCACCCGGAGGCGGCGGAAGCACCGCCTTGTTCACCGGCGGCGGCGTGCCATTGCCGCCGCCATCGCCACCTCCGCCCGGAGGCGGGGACACAGGCGGCGGATTCGGCGCAGGCGGCGGCTGCGTCACCGGGGGCGGCGGCGGAGCCGTCGGCGGCGGAGGGGGAGGCGTCACCGGCGGAGGAGGCGGCGGTGTGGGCGGCGGCGGAGGCGGCGGTGGTGGTGGAGGAGGCGGGGGAACGTTGCCGTCCCCGCCGCCGGGCGTCGGAGGCGGGGTCGTCTGGCCCGAGTTGACGTGCACGGTGTTGTACTTCTGCGCGAGCTGGCCGGCCACCTTGCGCATGTCGTTGGTCATCATCTCGACGGCTTCGGGGAACTGCGAGATGTACGCGCGCCCGTCGCTGAGATGGTATTTGCTGCCCTGGGCGAGAACCTGGCTGGCGTAATAGCTGTCGATGTAGCGGATCGTGTCCTGCGCCCATTTGAGGTACGCCGCGGAATTGACGAGGTTGTTCGGCACGTTGTTGGCCCCGCCGCCGTCTCCGATCCGGTCCGCCAGATCGGAGAACTTGTTGGCCAGCGCGGTCATCATGTCCTTGAACTTCGTCGCGGCGTCGCCCTTCCACGGACCGTCGGGTCCGGCGAGGGCGGCGGTCTGGTCCTGAATGGACTGAGCGACCATCGCGAGGTTCTGCTGCGTCTCCTGAAACACCCCGGCCGCGTCCTGAAGCGACTGCCAGTTGACGTTGCCGTAGGCCTTGTCAAGGTTGTCCTGGCCGCCCGACAGCGAACCGCCGCCGAGGATCGCCGCTTCGATCTGCTTCCACGTCAGGCCGTCGAAATCCTTCGACGGGTCACCAGTGGTGTTCTGGTTGCCGGACTGCGTGGTGTCCGGCCAGACCCCGTTGTCATCCGAGGTGAACCCGTGGGTGTTGTTGTCGTCCGACATCTTCCCTCGATCGCTTGGAAACCGGAAAGACCGCCGCCCGTCCGGTCAGGGTTTCTGACCGGCGCCGGTGATGTGGCCGCTGACTGTGTTGAAGTACTGGTTGTAGTCGTCGGCCGACATCTTGTTGACCTCGTCGGCGTTGTCGTACGCCTTGGAGGCCTTGGTCACCGCGTCCGCCACCTCGTCGAGCGCCTTGCAGAGGTCGTGGATCGCGGTGCGGGTGGCGTCCCGCAGCTGGTTCGTGCCCTGGATCGGCGTGGCGATCTTGCTCTGCGCCGTGAGGAACACGCCCGGTTTGAGCTGGATCCCGTCGAGCTTCGCCGGAAGATCCTTCAGCGGCCCGTCCGCGAGCGTCTGCATGTTCTTCGCGAACGTGCGCATCGCCTCGGTGTTGACCGCCGTGACGCCCTTGCCCGGATGCTCGGCGCCGCCCGGCACCGGCGGCGGCTTGCCGACGTCGCCCGGCGGGATCCACTCGTTGTTCACGTCCGGCGGGGCCTGGTCGCCGGGACTGTGGAACTTGCCGTCCGACGAGGTCTGCTGATGCTTGTTCGACGTGTCGTTGTTCATCCCGTAATTGGTGTCGCCGAGAGCCACCATCGTCGTTCGCCCTCCTTTCCGTCTCCGCGGGGGAACGGCCTCAGTTCGCGGCGAACCGCTTGGCGTTGTTGCCCTCGGTGTTGGAGGTGCCCTCGTTGATCTGCGCGAGGGTCTGCGAAGCGGCGTCCAGCGCCTGCGGCAGGGTGAGCGCCGCCTGGTGGCAGTAGGTGTAGGTCTCGTGGAACATGTCCGCCGCGACACCGGTCCAGTTTTCGCGCTGGCCCTCGATGACGGCCTTCATCTGGTCCAGCAGCTCGGTGATCTGGTTGGACTGCTGCTTCGCCTGCCCGACGGTGTCCTGCATGGTCGCGAAGCTGATCTGGAACTGGCCCAAAGCCATGAGAAGTGTCCTTTCGTGGGAAGGAAGGGGATCAGAAG
Organism: Amycolatopsis echigonensis; assembly: GCF_014174495.1. Lineage (GTDB taxonomy): Bacteria > Actinomycetota > Actinomycetes > Mycobacteriales > Pseudonocardiaceae > Amycolatopsis > Amycolatopsis echigonensis. The sequence continues at coordinate 21,854 of NZ_JACJHR010000077.1, read as the reverse complement.
CCCTGCAGACCGCCGCCGCCGATGACCGCGGCCGCGTTGTGGGCGGTGGAGGTGTTGTCCGAGTCCCGGCTGTCGTACTCGCTCGCCGAGGTCTGCACGTTCTGCGCGAGCTCGTCCAGCTTCTGCACGATCTTGCGGACCGTCTGATCGAACTGGCCCATGGCCTGGTTGAACACGTTCGCCGAGTCCGACCGCCAGGTGCCGAACAGCGTCTGCATGGTGCCGTCGACCTTCTGGTTCACGCCGGTGATGTTCTGCCCGGTGTCGCTGATCGTCTGCGCGCCCTTGCGCATGACGTTGGTGTCGACGCGGGCGCCGTCCTGCGAAGCCATGCTTTCTCCTCTGATCGGGTTCTCCGGATATGACGGCCTGGCATGCCAGACCGCCGACGTCGCCGCGGTTGCCCTTCGTTCGGCCGATACGGAGAGCAGGGGGAGACTGCGGACTTACGGTAAGCGCCGGTCTACGGGTTGTCGCCGCGTTGTTCCCTTCTGAACACCAGTGCACGGACGGCGGGGCAAGCGCCGCCTCCGCCCCGGGGCGCGGGCCCTCGGCAACGCCTTTCGCCGCACCGGGTTACGCACGATTGCCCGTTCAGGCACCGCTGTTGCCCGGGTTCGCGGTTCGCGCTCATGCGAGCGGAAGCCGGGCGCGGTCCCCGCCCAGTCCGCTGTGGACAGACGGTGCCGGTTGTCCGTGCGGGGAACCCCGAGGGATGCCCCAGGGTTCCCGCACGGCTTTTCGGTGCGGCTCAGTACTTGAGCGTGAAGGCGAAGTCGCCGGAGAGCTTGCCGCCCAGCCGGACCGCCGACACGACCTTCCCCTCGGCGAGCAGCCGCTCGACCTCGGCTCGGGAAAGACCGCAGCCCTCGGCGATCAGCCGCACCGGCCGGACCGGGATCCGGGCCGCGAAGCCGACCGCGACGTCGATCGCGTCCTGGTCCACACGGTCTGGACCACCGGTCTCGAGCCGCCAGGCGCCGTCCCAGTCGAGCGCGATGCGGTTGCGCCGTTGCAGGACCGGATCCTGGAGCAACTCGGCGGCGAGGCCGGGATCGTTGTGGTGCAAGCGATCCAGCAGCTCCGGCCGGACCGAGCGCAACCTCGCCCGTTCGAACACGGTGAGTTTCGCCGTTTCCCCGCAGCCGGTGCAGAGCACGAGAAGCCAGGCGTCGATGAGTTTGTGGTTGGCATTGACACGGAACTTGCCGTCTGCCCGGAAGCGTCCGGACGTGCAGGCATGGCAGCGCCGCCGGACGAGCGGCAGGCAAGTGGGCAGGACTGTCCAGTGATAGAGCACAGGAGTACACCGATTCCAGTGAGAATTCCGCAGCACGAAGAAGCGCGGCGCGCAAACGCGGCGCGCGACGAGATCAGAGCTTGGGATGCCTCACGCGATGGACAACGGCACGTCCTTGCCTAGCCGACACGGGTCGGGCGAGGGTAGCCGCGGACCCGGGCACTGCTCCACTGGTTTTCCGGCTGGGCGTTGACACCGGCGAGCGCGGTCAGTCCGGCTCCGGAGCGCTCGTGAACTCGACATACAACGAGCTCGCGACCACGACCCGGGCAAGCGGCGTGATTTCTGGCTGGACGTAGGAGAACGGCGTGTCCGCGACGGTCAGATCGGCTGTCCCACGCGCGTAGCCCGCCATCCAGCCCGCCAGTTCCGGCGGCGACCGGCGGTCCAGGTCGCCGAGCAGGAAGTGCAGCGCCTGCGAGAACGACTTCCCGGTCAGCTGGTCGAGGAAATCCGCCATGCCGACGCTGTGGGAGATCGGCAGCCCGATCGTTTCGGCCGGGGCGGACTCGCCCGCGCCGACCAGGTACTCCGGCGAACCGTGCGGCAGCCGCGGCGCGTCGGCGGGCTCCCAGAAGATCAGCGCGGCCGACTTGCCGCCGTGCACGGCGCGGTAGTTCAGCCGCCGCAAGACGCCGTTGCCCCGGCGCTGGAACTGGCGCACGCGGTCAACGTCAGCCGACCGCCGCGAGTTCTCCCGGCTCCTCGGCGGCCGCCTGCCGGGCGTACCGGCGCGCCAGTGCCGCGCACACGATCAGCTGAATCTGGTGGAAGAGCATCAGCGGCAGCACGATCAGCCCGACCTCGGCGTGCCCGAACAGCACCGTCGCCATCGGCAGGCCGCTCGCGAGGCTCTTCTTCGACCCGCAGAACATGATCGTGATCCGGTCCGCGCGGGCGAACCCGAGCAGCCTCGCGCCGCCGCTCGTCGCGCCGAGCACCGCCGCCAGCAGGACGCAGCAGACCGCGACGAGCGCCAGCAGCGGGCCGAGGTCCAGCTGATGCCAGATGCCCTCGGTCATCCCCTCGCTGAACGCGGTGTACACCACCAGCAGGATCGAACCGCGGTCGACGATCTTCAGCGGCGCGGAATGCCGCTGCACCCAGCCGCCGATCCAGCGGCGCGCCAGCTGCCCGGCCACGAACGGCACCAGCAACTGCAGCACGATGTCCAGCACCGCCGAACCGCTCACACCCGGGCCGTCGGTCGACAGCACCAGCGCGACGAGCAGCGGCGTCAGCACGATGCCGAGCAGGTTGGACAGCGACGCGCTGCAGATCGCCGCCGCGACGTTGCCCTTCGCGATCGAGGTGAACGCGATCGACGACTGCACGGTCGACGGCAGCAGGCAGAGGAACAGCACGCCGGTGTACAGCGGCGACGTCAGCAGCCCGGGGGAGAGGACCGACGCGGCCAGTCCCAGCAGCGGGAAGAGCACAAAAGTGGCGCAGAGCACCGTGACGTGCAACCGCCAGTGCCGCATCCCCTCGACCGCTTCCTGACTGGAAAGCCGTGCGCCGTAAAGGAAGAACAGCAGCCCGACCGCGATCTTCGTCACGACGCCGAACCCGGTCGCGACCGCGCCGGACGCCGGCAGCAGCGAGGCGATGCCTACGGTGACGAGGATCAGGGCGATGAACGGGTCGATCCGCAGCTTGGCGAGCACAGCCGAGACGGGGCGGGCGAGCGAGGCGAGCACGGTGGTCATGGAACTCCTTTCCCCGCCATTCTCTCGTCGCCGACGGTCATTCGGAACCCCGATTACTGTACTGACTGTCATTGTGAAAGCAGATAAGATGTGACGCATGCTGGATCCGCGGTTGTGCCGGTCTTTCCTTGCGGTGGCGGAAACTCGCAGCTTCACGGCGGCAGCGCGGCGGTTGGGTGTGGGGCAGCCCACAATCAGCCAGCACATCCGGCGGCTCGAGTCCGAGGCCGGCGGGCTGCTGTTCGCCCGGGACACGCACGCGGTCGACCTGACCGCGCGCGGGCAGGCGATGCTCGGTTTCGCACAGACCATTGTGGACACCGAGGAGCGCGCGGCGCGGCATTTCCGCGGCGCGCAGGTGCGCGGCCGGGTCCGGTTCGGAGTGTCGGAGGATTTCGCGCTCGGCGAGCTGCCGGAAATCCTGCGTCGGCTGCGGGAAAGCCATCCGCTGGTGGACGTCGAGCTGCACGTCGAACTGTCCGATGTGCTCGCTCGCCGGATCGCCGAAGGACGCCTCGACCTGGTGCTCGGCAAACGCCGCCCGGGTGCGCCCGGCCCGGGACGGCTGCTGCGCCGCGAACCGCTGGTGTGGATCGGCTCGGCGGCGACGGAACTCACCCCCGGCGACCCGGTGCCGCTGGTGCAGTACCCGATGCCGTCGGTCACCCGGCAGCTGGCGGTCGAAACGCTGGAGCGCGCCGGGCTGGAATGGCGCGCGGCCTGCCTGACGTCCAGCCTGACCGGCCTGCGCGCCGCGGCGGCCGCGGGGCTCGGGATCACGGTGCACGCCCGGAGCCTGGTGCCGTCCGACCTGGTCGAACTGCCCGCCGAGCTCGGCCTCCCGGACCCGGGCGACGTGGATTTCATCCTGCTCTCCCGGGACGCCAGCGAGGGGCCGGTCGCGGCGCTGGCGGAGTTCGTGGTGGCGCGGATCGGGTCAGCGTCGTCGTTCGAGAGCTGAGCGGAGCCGCAGCAGGGCGCGGTATTGCGCGACCCGGACCGCGCCCGGGGTGGAGCCGACCGCTTCAGCCGTTTCCTCGGCGGACAGTCCGACTACGACGCGCAGCAGCACGATCTCCCGCTGTCGCTCCGGCAACAACCGCAGCAGCTGAGCCAGCTGCCGGTTCAGCTCAGCGCGCAGTGCCCGTTCCTCCGGTCGGTCGGCGAGATCCGGCACCTCCGGCAATTCGGCCACCGTCTCGGTCCGGTTGCGCGCGTGCGCCCGGTGCGCGTCAGCCACCTTGTGCTGCGCGATCCCGTAAACGAAAGCGAGAAACGGCCGCCCCTGCTGCCGATAGCCGGGCAGCGCCGTCAGCAACGCCAGGCAGACTTCCTGCGCCACGTCGTCGGCCGAGGAGTACGCGTCGGCTCCGCCCAGTCGGGCCCGGCAGTAGCGCACGATCAGCGGCTGCACGGCGGCGAGCAGCTCCTGCGCCGCCTCCGGATCTCCCTCGATCGCGGCGCGCGCCGGGCCGTCCAAACTGAACCGGCCGGCCGGAACCCGCGGTGCGGCCACGACGGTCGCCTCGGTTTTCACCCGGGTCAACGCGTCCTCGACGTCGAGCGCCGAGCGCAACGCGTTGACCAGTGCGGCAGCGGCTTCGCGCAGTGCGGTCATCAGGGCCTCCTCGCGCCCGGCCAGGCCGAGCCGGTGTTTCAGCCGTTCCCGCGCGTGTCGCAGGTTCGAGCGGACTGTGGTGCCCGCCATGTCGAGCGCGGACGCGATCGCGGCGGGCGAGAACCCGTCGAGCGACCAGGTCAGCACCGTGCGCTGGGTCTCCGGCAGCGTCGAAAGCAGTTCGACCGCGCGCGCGTTCCGCTCCACGACCGACGCCAGCCGGTCGCCCGGCGGATCCGCCGGCGGGGCGCCGCCGTCGAACCACGTCTGCTCGGCGGCGAGCCGGACGGCGGTCAGCCGCACCGCCACGCGCGGGTCTCCCGGCGGCGGCCACGTCCCGGTTTCCTCGACGAACGCCTCCACCGCCACCTCGCGCGCGGTGCGCGGCCCGAGCCCGCCCGCGCACAGGAACGCCACGAGGCGAGGGAAATCGCCGCGGAAAAAGCCGTCGAACCCCGCCACGCGCACCCCCTCCCGATCCCGCACTTGTCGAACAGGTGCGGTGACGCGCCCGTGAGATGTAACGATCGGGTCACGGAACGAGGGTTAGGGTCGGGGCTGGCGGGTACCTGGGCCGGACGGGCAGTTCGCCCGGGCGCGCGGCGGAAGGGGGAAATGGCGCGCGGAAAAAGGAAAACCCGGGACCGGCGAGCGGCCGTGCGGAGGCGGTAGCACGTCCGGCGGCAACCGCGTCCGCGATGTGAGCTGAATCGAAATTTCGCGCGCGGGCGGTGATCGGTGGTAAGTTGGAAAGCCGGTCGTCCGCCGGGTCCTTCGCGGCCCGGGGCGGTTCGGCCGGAAAAGCCCACCGAACACCCTCCGAAGGCATGGCGCGTCCGTGCGCGCGGAGAAGTCGGTTGACCACGCTTCGACAATGAGGACAGGAGGTGAAAAGCAACAATGGAACTCACGGCCACCAGCTGGCTCGCCCGCGCGGCGTGCCAGGACGAGGACCCGGAACTGTTCTTCCCGATTTCCGACATGGGTCCCGGGGCGCAGCAGGTCGCGAAGGCCAAGGCGGTCTGCGCGCGATGCCCGGTCCGCGCGGAATGCCTTTCCTATGCTCTGGACAACGGTCTCGGCAACGGGATCTTCGGGGGAACCACCGAGCTGGAGCGCCGGAAGCTGGTGCGAACCGGCTCCGCCGCCGCACGGCATCGAGTCGCCTGACCGCGAGCCGGTGACCATTTCCCGGCGGCGAGGGCGCTAGCAGTTTCCCCCACCACGACCGGCACGAAGCCCGGAACTCGGTGGTTGCGCCCGGGCGGCGATCGCACACCAGCGATCGCCGCCCGGGCGTTCTTTATTCTTCGAACGTTTCGGCGAGTCCGTACGGCGCCAATGCCGCCGTTTCGAACGCGGCCATCGCCGTGACCAGTCCGTTTCGGACGGTGAGGACGCACACGCCGAAAGCGCGATAAACCGATTCGCCGGGCCCGCGCAGATATCCGGCGACGGCCGGCTGCCGGTTCGCGCGCACCGGCACCATCCGGAAACTGCCCCGGTAGTACGGCGACCGCGGATCGAAACTCGGCCCGAGCGCGGCGAGAATCCGGTCGCGGCTGTCGAACCACAACGAATACGGCGGCATCACCGCACGCGCGTCCTCGCTCAGCAGCGCGGCGACCGCTTGCACGTCCGCCGATTCGTAGGCGGCGATGAACTTCCGCAGCAGCGCCGTTTCCTCCGCGGTCGTGGTGTCCGGAGCGGACCACTCGGCGCGCCGGGCGGGCAGCTTGGTGCGCAACGTCTCCCGGCCCCGCTGCAGCGCGCTGTTCGCCGAGGCCACTGAAGTGCCCAGCAGTTCGGCAGTGTCCTTTGCGGACCAATCGAGCACGTCGCGCAGGATCAGCGCGGCACGCTGCCGAGGCGGGAGCAACTGGATGGTGGCGAGGAACGCCAGCTCGATGGTTTCCCGTTCGACGATGGCTGCGCCGGTGTCGTCCGGCGCCGCGGGGTCGAGCAGCAGATCGGGGAACGGCCCGAGCCACGGCACGTCCAGCGCGGAGATCTCGCCGGTCGGGTCGGCCGCCGGGCCTAGTTCGTCCGGCAGCGCCCGCCGCGGCCGCCGGGCGAGTGCGTCGAGGCACACGTTCGTGGCGATCCGGTACAACCACGTCCGCACGCTCGCGCGCCCGGCGAAGCCGCGGCGGCCTTTCCAGGCCCGGAGAAACGCCTCCTGCGTGAGGTCCTCGGCCTCCTCGAACGAACCGCTCATCCGGTAGCAGTGCACGCGGATCTCGCGCCGGTGCCGTTCGAGCAGGGTGCCGAACTCGTCGTCGCTGGTCACCCGGGCAACGGTAGCCCGCGAGCGGCAATTCCGGTTCTCGCCGACGCGAACACGCGCGACACCTCGTCCGCCCGCCCCGGGAACGGGCTGGCAGACTCACCCACCGTGAGCGGAACGGTGCTGGTGCTAGGCGGACGCAGCGAAATCGGGACGGCGGTGGCCGTCCGGCTGGCGCGCGGGGGCGCGCGGCGGTTCGTGCTCGCCGCGAGGCCGGGCGCGGACCTCGAAGAACAGACAGCTGCCCTGCGCGAGGCAGGCGCGGAGACCGTCGCGACCGAGGACTTCGACGCCGACGACCTCTCCGCGCACCGCCCGCTGCTCGATCGCGTCATCAAGGAGCACGGACCGCTCGAGACCGTCGTGCTGGCGTTCGGCATCCTCGGCGATCAGGCGCGCGCGGAGAGCGACGCGGCGCATGCCACCGCGATCGTGCACACCGATTACGTCGCTCAGGTATCGGTGCTCACTCACACGGCGGAACTGTTGCGTGCTCAGGGTTCCGGAAACCTGGTCGTCTTCTCGTCGGTCGCCGGGATCCGCGTGCGCCGGGCGAACTACGTGTACGGCTCGGCGAAAGCTGGCCTCGACGGGTTCGCTTCGGGACTTTCGGACGCTCTGCACGGCAGCGGCGTGCACCTGCTGCTCGTGCGCCCTGGCTTCGTGATCGGCCGGATGACCGAAGGAATGTCGCCCGCGCCGTTCTCCAGCACCGCCGACCAGGTCGCCGACGCGACAGTCGCCGCGTTGCGCCGTCGCCGGGAAGTGGTGTGGGTACCGGGCGTGTTGCGCTTGGTGTTCGCGGCGATGCGGTTCGTGCCGCGCGCGGTGTGGCGGCGGATGCCGCGCTGAACTCCCTGTGCCCGCAAGGACACCGGCTGTCGCCGCGCGCTCCGCCGAACGGGCAGCATCACATCTTCGCGACAGGTTTCTCAGGCTATTCCCAGCTAACGCGGCGATCCTCGAAAGGGAGGGTCGAAATCCGTCCCCGGGGAAGCGAGGAGCCGGCCGTGCTGATCACGTCCCGGGGCCGCCGGATCGGCGGCCGTGCGGTGCTGGGAGTGGTGTCCACCCTGGTGCTGGGCGCCACCGGATTCGCGTGGTCGCAACTGCACCGGCTGGACAACGGCCTCGTCACCGCCGACGTCATCGCGCCCTCGGCGCAGGTTCCGGACGCCTCGGCCGGGGAACCGCTCGCCGTCGCGCAGAACATCCTGCTGGTCGGTCTCGATTCGCGCACCAAACCGGACGGGACGCCGCTGCCGCAGAACGTGCTCGACGCGTTGCACGCGGGCGGGGGAGACGACGGCGGCAACACCACCGACACGATGATCGTGGTGCACATCCCGGCAGGCGGGGCGGCCGCCACCGCGATCTCGATCCCGCGAGACTCCTATGTGGACATTCCGGGATACGGCAAGCACAAGATCAATTCTGCGTACAGCCGGGCCCGCACCGATCAGCGGGGAAAGCTTGCCCAGCAAGGAATGAGCGGTCCGGCGCTGGAGGTGGCCGCGGACGCCGCCGGGGCGAAGTCGGCGATCGCCGCGGTGCAGGAGCTCACCGGGCTCCCCATCAACCACTACGCGGCGGTCAATCTCGCCGGGTTCGCCGCCCTGAGCCAGGCGGTCGGCGGAGTGCAGGTGTGCCTGAAAGCACCGGTGCACGATTCCTTCTCCGGCGCGGATTTCCCCGCCGGAGTGCAGACCATTTCGGGCACGCAGGCGCTGGCGTTCGTCCGGCAGCGGCACGGTCTTCCCAACGGCGACTTGGACCGGATCGCGCGGCAGCAGGCCTTCCTGTCGGCAATGGCGAAAACCGTCCTCGGCTCTGGCACCCTCACCGATCCGTCGCGGCTGTCGTCCCTTGTGGACGCTTTGGAAGCTTCGGTCACCCTCGACCAGGGCTGGAATCTGCTGAGCTTCGCCCAGCAATTGCACGGCCTCAGCTCGGGCGCGATCGCGTTCGGCACGATCCCGGTGCAGAGCCTGTCGCTGCCCACGCCGTCCGACGGGGACGCGGTGAAGGTGGACCCGGCGCAGGTGCGGCAATTCGTCCAGGCCCAGATCAGCTCGCCGGACGTCTCGGCTTCGGGAGGAACGCCCGACTCGGGCACGGTCCACCCGTCGTCGGGCGGCGGCGCGGTGCGCCCGATCGCGCAGACCACGACGCCGGCCCCGCCGTCGGGAACTCCGGCGCAGCCGAAGATGACGACCGCCAGCGGATGCGTGAACTAGGGCCCGAGCAGGTGGTCCCCGGCCGGATAAGCCCAGGCAGCCGGGCCGGGGGCGGATCTTGGTCGTTGCCCGGGCGGTAACGTCGGACCCCGACCGAGTCCTGCGGGGCAGGGCTCGTGCTCAGCGCGCAACGGCACGCTCGCCGGGCTGTTCCGCGCACGGAGTGGGCTGCGGCGCTGCTGCTCGCTTAGCCGGGCTGGGCCAGCGGGAGCGTGATCGTGAACGCCGCCCCGCCTTCCGGCGCCGATCCAGCGCTCAGCGTCCCGCCCATCCGCGTCACCAGCCCGTGCGCCAGTGCCAGCCCGATGCCGGACCCGACCGGGCGGCTGTCGCGGTACCGGGCGTTGAGCACGCCGCGTTCGAATGCCACCGGATAGTCCTCCGGCGCCAGGCCCGGGCCGCCGTCCCGGACCGACAGGTGTGCGCGGCCGTCCGCGACCACCAGGGCGAACACCATCGGCGCACCCGCGGGCGTGACGCGCAGGGCGTTCTCCGCCAGTCCGTCCACGACCTGGTGCAGCCGCCGGGCGTCGGCGGTGACCATGGCGGGTCCCGGGGGAGACTGCACGGTCAGCGGGACGTTCGAGCGGGCGCACCGCAGCTGCCACACCTCCGCGCAGTCCTTGACCAGCGCGGTCAGATCGAGGACGCCCAGGTCGAGCTGGAATTCGTCGGCGCCGAGGCGGGCGAGTTCCAGCAGATCGGACACGAGCCGTTCCAAGCGCTGAGCCTCGCGGTGGATCGTTTCCCCGGCGCGGCGGGCGTCCGGGCCTTCGGCGACCCCGTCGGCGATCGCCTCGGCGAAACCGGTCACCGCGGTCAGCGGGGTGCGAAGTTCGTGAGACACCGACAGCAAGAACTCTCGCTGCCGGGCTTCGCTGCGGGCCAGCGCGTCGGCGAGTTCGTTCAGCGAGCCCGCGACCTGCGCGACCTCGGCGGGGCCTTCGACCGGCACGCGGACGTCCCGGCGGCCCGCGCGGAGGCTGCCCGCGGCGGCGGCCGCACGGCGGAGCGGCCGGCCGAGCAGCCGTCCGGAAACGTATCCGGCGATCGCCGCGACCACGAGTCCGATGCCGAGAGCCAGAAGGATGTTGCGCACCAGCGCGTGCTGGGTCGCTTCGGCGCTGCGCACCGGCTGGACGAGCGCGAACGCGGCTTGCGGGCCGACCGGGCGCACTTCCACGAGGTAGTCGACATCGCCGATCGCGACCCTCGCCGAACGGTCCTGTCCGGACGTGAGCCCGGCCTGTTCCGCCGCGCGCACCGCGGTCGCCTGGCCGGAATTCTGGCCGCTGACCCGGTGCACGACGACCTCGATGCCCTGTCCGCGCACGACCGCCGCCACCTTGCCGATCGCGAGCCGGTTGCCGATGCCGGTGCCGTCGAGCTGCCCGGCGACGACGTCGGCCTGATCCCGCAACGACTGCTGCAGCACCGAATCCGCGGTGTTGCGCACCAGTTTGGAAGCGACCAGCCCGGCCACGAGCACCGCGATCCCGGCGACCGCCAGGCACACCACGGTGATCCGGAGCGCGAGCGTGCCTTTCATCCCGCGTCCGCCGCGTAGCCGATGCCCCGGACTGTCCGGATTGGACTGTCGTCGCCGAGTTTCGCCCGCAGCTGCGCGACATGCACGTCCACCGTGCGCGTCCCGGCCGCGGCGGCGTACCCCCAGACGGCGCTGAGCAGCTGATCGCGCGACAGCACCTGGCCGGGGTGGCGCAGCAGGTAAGCGAGCAGGTCGAACTCGGTGGACGTGAGCGTGACCTCCATCTCGCCCGCCCACGCGCGGCGGCCGGGCACGTCGATGCGCACGCCGCCGCAAGCGAGTGTCGTGGCCGGGCTGCCGGACGCGCGACGCAGCACAGTCCGTACGCGGGCGGCGAGTTCGCGGGGGCTGAACGGTTTGGTGAGGTAGTCGTCCGCGCCGATTTCGAGGCCCAGCAAGCGATCCAGCTCGTCGTCGCGGGCGGTCACGAACAGCACCGGCGTCCAGTCGCCCGCCGCGCGCAGCGCCCGGCAGATCTCGATGCCGTCCATTCCGGACAGTCCGATGTCGAGCACCACGGCGACCGGGCGCAACCGGCGGATCGCCGCGAGCGCCTTCGCGCCGTCGGGCTCGACCTCCACCCCGAACCCGTCGCGCCGCAGGTACAGCGCGGCGAGTTCGGCGATCGCGGCCTCGTCCTCCACGACGAGGACGAGGCCGCGGCCAGCTGACCCCATGCGGGCTCCCGTTCCTCCGGCCGGCTACGTCGGGGGAAACGGTACGCGGCTCACCGCTGCCCGTCGCCCGCCATGTCCGACTGGATCGAGTCCAGCGTGGACTGGATGCTGCTCAGATCGCCGTTCGACGCCGCCCCCGACGACGGCGTCGAACCGTTGTCGCACGCCGCGCAGCCGAGCCCCACGACGGCAGCCGCGGCAGCGACCGCGATCAGCCGCTTCACTTCGGCGCCTGACAGTGCGCCGCGGTGAACGCGTCGAGCTGCTTGGTCGCGTTCGCCAGCTCGCCGATCTGGCTCTGCCGCTTGTCCGCCCGCTTCTGCAGCCGGTCGGCCTGCGCGGTGCGGCCCTTCGTCCGGGCGTCGTTCGCGCGCGCCTTGAGATTCGCGACCGACCCGGAAACCTCCGGCCCGCCGTTGATCCGGTTGGTGAGGTTCTGGGCCTGCTTGCGCAGTTTCGGCACCCAGGCCGTGCACATCTGCTGCACTTCCTGCGGGCTCAGCGTGACCGGGGCCGGAGCCGGGGCCGGGGTCTGCGTGTCGGCGCTGGCGATCGGCGCGGCCACGAGCAGTCCGGCCGCGATCCCGCAACCCGCCAGTGCCAGCCGCTTCGTTCCTCGCATCGTTGTCGTCCTCCCGTGTCGGTGTCTCTGGGACCACGGTCGCGCGCCGGTGTACGAGCGGTGTGGGACGAATGTTCGGGTTCGGTAAAGCCCTCCAGTGCGGGAGAGTGTTACTCTCTTGCGGAGAGTGAGGAGGCCGCCGGTGCTGGGAAACCCATACGACCGCGACTGCCCGACCCGCCAGCTGCTCGACCGGATCGGCGACCAGTGGACGGTGCTGATCGTCGGAGCCCTGGTGGACGGCCCGCTGCGGTTCACCGAGATCGGCAAGCGCGTCGACGGGATCTCGCAGAAGGTCCTGACGCAAACGCTGCGCAGCCTGGTCCGCGACGGCATCCTGACCCGCACCGCGTACCCGGTGATCCCGCCGAAGGTCGAGTACGAGCTGACCCAGCTGGGCCGCAACCTCGCCGAACCGCTGGAACTGCTGGACCGGTGGGCACGCCAGAACATGGACCAGGTGAAGGCGGCACGAGCGGCTTACGACGCGGAGAACGCTGCCACCGCGTCGTGAGCGGCCGCTGTCGAGAACAGTTCGAATCTGCCGAGCGGGGCGGTTCGACGACCTGATCCGGCGGAGACCGGACGAACTGCTGGATAACCTGCTCGGCGTGAGCAACTGGCTGAGTGTGGTTGTCAGCGCTCTCGCGGCTCTTGCCGGAGCGTGGGGCGGGCAATGGATCGCGGCACGCCGCGACGATCGGAGATGGGAACGCGAACTGCGCAGGGAAGACCTGCGATGGAGACGGGAGCTCGATCGGGAGCAGCTCGAACGGAGAGCCCACGCCTGCTTGGAATTCTTGACAGTGTCGCGGCGGCAACTCCGGGTGGCGAAAAAGATGCGGGTGGCACTAGAGAGATCCACGAGCAAGGTGAAGTCGTGATCAAGAAGATCAGCGAGTTGTGGTCGGCTCTCTGGACGGCGTGGGCCGCTACTGAAGGCTCATCGCAAGACAACGTGCACGACGCTCTCGCCGACGCCGAGAAGGCAGAGTGGCGAGCCCGGAAGGCGCGCGGGGCTCTCGTCGAACTCGTGCGGGAGCACCTAGCCCGTTAACTCGCAGGCAGGCCCTGATTCTCAAACCGGACGAAGGGACCCCACGGCGCTCACGAGGGCTGCCGAAGCAGGTTCGTCAACGTATGCGCCTCCTTGAGCAGCAACGCCCCCAGCTCAACCCGCCGCTCCGCCCGGAACCGTGACTCGACCCCCGTCAGCGTCAACGCCCACGCGGGCTCTCCGGCCGGGGTGAACACCGCCGCTGCCATTCCCCAGCTTCCTTCGACCACCAGTCCGGGATTGGTGGAGTACCCGTCCTCCCGCGTCCGCGCGACCCGGGCCCGCACCTCCTCCGCCCGGTGCGCCGGACCCCATTCCGCCGTCAGGTCCACTGTGGACAGATACTCCTCGACCTCCCGGTCCGGCAGCATCGCCAGCACCACCAGCCCGGCGGACACGACGCCCAGCGGGAACCTCGCGCCCTCGTACAGCACGAACGACCGGATCGGGAAGTCGCCGTCCTCGCGCAGCAGGCAGACCGTCTCGTTGCCGCGGCGGGCGGAGAAGAACGCGCTTTCCCCGGTGACCGTCGCCAGCCGGTGGACGCTCGCGCGCGCCTGGTGCGTCACGTCGTAGCGCGGGGCGGCCGCTTCGCCCAGCAGGTACAGCTCCGGGCCCAGGTACCAGCGGCCGCTCTGCCGGTCGCGGTCGACATAGCCCTCGGCGGCCAGCGACGCGAGCAGGCGGTGCACCGTCGGCCGGGCCAGGCCGCACTGGCGCGCCAGTTGCGAGGTCGACGCTCCGTCGCGGTAGGTGGACAATGCGCGCAGGACCGCGGACACCCGTCCGACGACGTGGTCCGGAGGCGAGGTGGGCACGGGAACGAGGGTACGTCCGCTCAGTGGACGCATCGGGCGCGGGTGTTCGGTGCGCGAGAGGTTTGCCGGGGATCCCGGCGTGTCGGTTGACCCGTTTCGGCTGCGCTGGGTTGTATGCGGGAGCTGACCACTCACCGAACGAAGTGGAGAGGATGCCGTGCCGACGAAGTACCGCAGCGCCGCGGAGGCCCTCGACGGGCTGCTCGAGGACGGGCTGACGATCGCGGTCGGGGGCTTCGGCCTCACCGGGAACCCGAACGACCTCATCGAGGCGGTCCGGGACTCGGGCGTGCGCGATCTGACGATCGTCTCGAACAACATGGGAGTCGACGGGGCCGGGCTCGGCATTCTGCTCGAGAACCAGCAGGTGCGCCGCGTCATCGCGTCGTACGTGGGCGAGAACAAGCTGTTCGCGCAGCAGTACCTGGACGGGACCGTCGAGGTCGAGTTCACGCCGCAGGGGACGCTCGCCGAGCGGATGCGGGCCGGCGGCGCGGGGATCCCGGCCTTCTACACCAAGTCCGGGGTCGGGACGCCGATCGCCGAGGGCAAGCCGCACGCCGAGTTCGACGGGGTCACCTACGTGCAGGAACGGGCGATCGTCGCCGATCTGTCCCTGGTGCACGCGTACGTCGCGGACCCGGCGGGCAACCTGATCTACCGCTACGCCTCGCGGAACTTCAACCCGCTCGTCGCGACCTGCGGGAAGGTGACCGTCGCCGAGGCCGAGCGGGTTTCGGACGAATACCTCGATCCGGAGCGGATCATCACGCCGGGGATTTACGTCCAGCGGCTGATTCAGGCGGCTGAGCGGGAAAAGCAGATCGAGAAGCGGACGGTCCGCGTGCGTGAGGAGGCGCCGGCGTGAGCTGGAGTCGGGACGAAATGGCCACGCTCGGGGCGCGTGAGCTGCGGGACGGCGACTACGTGAACCTCGGCATCGGGATTCCCACTCAGGTGGCGAACCACATTCCGGACGGCGTGCAGGTGACCTTGCACAGCGAGAACGGAATTCTCGGGCTCGGGCCGTTCCCGTGGGAAGGCGAGGAAGACCCGGACCTGGTGAACGCGGGCAAGCAGACGGTCACCCTGCAGCCCGGGGCCAGTCTGTTCGATTCCGCGGAGTCGTTCGCGATGATTCGCGGCGGGCACATCGATCTGGCGTTGCTCGGGGCGTTGCAGGTGGGGGCCAACGGGGATCTGGCCAACTGGACCGTGCCCGGGGCTTTGGTCAAGGGGATGGGCGGGGCGATGGATCTCGTCGCCGGGGCTCGTCGGGTCGTGATCATTACCGATCACACCGCCAAGGACGGGACGCCCAAGATCGTCGAGAAATGCACTCTGCCGTTGACCGGGGCCGGAGTGGTGAACCGGATCATCACCAATCTGGCGGTGCTCGACGTGACTGAGGACGGGCTGAAGCTGGTGGAGCTCGCGCCTGGGGTGTCTCTGGAAGAGGTGCGGGAGAAGACTGGGGCGCCGATCGCGGGGTAGCTGCGGTGGGGTGCTCCGGAGGTGCGGTGGGCATCCCGAAGCTTGATGGTGACGACGGCGCGGGGGTGCTTGTCAAGGCGGGAAAGATGCCTTGACAAGCACCCCCGCGCCGCGTTGGGGCTTCGTATCGGGGTGCGGGGGTGGTGTGGGTGCCTCCGTGGGTCGGGTGCACTGGTCGCTGTGGCGTTGGGGGCACGGTGCACCCACCCGAACGCGCCGGTGAGACTCGGGTCGTGAAGGGCTCCTTGAGGGAATCTGATTCCCTCAAGGAGCCCTTCACGGACGTTGAGCGGCCTACTGCGCGGGAAGGATGCGGCCCCGGACCTCGCCGAAGCCCAGTTTCGCGCCGCTGCTGGTCGTGGCTGTGCCGGTGATGGCGACCTCGTCGCCGTCCTGCAGGAAGGTGCGTTGCTCGCCGTTGACGGTCAGCGGGTCGCGGCCGCCCCAGGAGAGTTCCAGGAACGAGCCTCGTTCGGACGGTTCCTTGCCGGAGACCGTGCCGGAGCCGTAGAGGTCGCCGGTGCGGGCGGAGGCTCCGTTGACGGTCAGGTGGGCCAGCATCTGCGCCGGGGACCAGTACATCTCGCGGTACGGCGGGCGGGCCACCTCCTGGCCGTTCCATTCCACGGCCAGGGTGATGTCCAGGCCCCACGGCGACGTTTCCCGCAGGTAGGGCAGCGGTTCCGGCGACGTCTGGCCGGGCAGCGGCACCCGCGCTTCGGCCAGCGCCAGGACCGGCACCACCCACGGCGAGATCGACGTCGCGAAGCTCTTGCCCAGGTTCGGGCCCAGCGGCACGTATTCCCAGGCCTGGATGTCGCGCGCGGACCAGTCGTTCAGCAGGACCGCGCCGAAAACGTGGCGAGGGAAGTCGTCCGGCGAGATGGGACTGTTGGGCGGGGTGCCCGCGCCGACGATGAAGCCCAGCTCCGCCTCGATGTCCAGGCGGGTGCTCGGGCCGAAGACCGGACCGTTCTCGCCCTTGCGCTGGCCGCTCGGGCGGACGACGTCGGTGCCGGACACGTACACCGTGCCGGAGCGGCCGTGGTAGCCGACCGGGAGGTGTTTCCAGTTGGGCAGCAACGGTTCCGCGTCCGGACGGAACAGCCGGCCGACGTTGGACGCGTGGTGTTCCGAGGCGTAGAAGTCCACGTAATCGGCGACTTCGACGGGCAGGTGCAGCTTGACGTCGGCGACCGCGTGCACGGCTTCGGCGGCCACGTCGCCGGTCACCAGTGTCTGCAGTCGCGTGCGGACCTCGACCCAGCGGTCGTAACCCTGCGCCATGAAGGCGTTCAGCGTCGGCTCGGCGAAAACTGCGTCGCCGAGCGCGATCGACAGGTCCAGCACGTGCTCGCCCACGCGCACGCCCACTCGGGGGCTGCCGTCGCCTGCCGAGAAGACGCCGTACGGCAGGTTTTCGACGCCGAAGGGCGAGCCGGCGGGGATGTCGAGCACGGTCATGCGGGGGCTCCGATCAGGCCTAGGTCTGTCAGTTCGGTGAGCGGGTCGGTGATGCTGCAGGTGCCGAACGAGGTGAACCGGGCACGGGCCGCGGCCAGCCGTTCCGGCGTCAGCGCACGGATCCGGTCGGCCACCGCGGCGGCATCGCGTTCGGCAAGCAGCGCAACGACTTCTTCGTCCGCGGCACCGCGGTCGACCGCCTCGGCGGCCAGCAAGAGATTGAGGAATCCGTGCTGTTCAAAGCCCGTCGCGGGATCGGTGTTGCGGATCGCGTGGTGCAGGCCCGCGGTCGCCTTGAACGGCACGCCCGCCTCGACGGTCGCACGGATCGCGGCCGCCAGTTCGGCTTCGTCCGGGTAATACTCGGCGGACGTGCCGCCGGTGCGGAACTTCGCCTTGTGCGGGGTGCCGGAAAGGGCTTGGAGCAACGGAACCCGGCGTTCGTCGCGCGGGATCTCCACGGCGACCGGAACCGGGCAACCGTCGACCGCGGACAGAAACTCGGCGACGCTCATTCCTTGCGGCACCGCGATTTCCAGCGATTCGACCGACACCGGCAGGCCGTCGACGGCCTTGAGCACGTCGGCGATCCCGCCCGGGCCGGCGGGCAGAGTCACGGTGAGCGGCAGCGGGGTTTCCCGACCGGCAACGACTTCGGCGAGTTCCGCGAGTCCGGACGCGGCGACCACCAGCGGGCCGACCATCGCGGCATAGGACGACGTGGTGTGCCGGTCGTGGGCCGCGACGGCGTCCGGCAGCGGCGCGAGGCCGGGCGGGAAGACCGCCGCGTCGTCGAGCAGGCCGCGGGTGAGTGCGTCGGTCACGACTGCGGTCCCCGTCCTGCCCAGGTCCAGGCGTAGCCGGGATCGTCGCTCGCGTGGCCGCCCTCGCCGATCTCCAGCGGGCGGAACGTGTCGACCATGACGGCCAGCTCGTCGAAGAACTCCGCGCCGAGCGAGCGTTCCACTGCGCCCGGCTGCGGCCCGTGGCTGTGCCCGCCGGGGTGCAGGCTGATCGAACCCTGGCCGATGCCGGAGCCCTTGCGCGCCTCGTAGTTCCCGCCGCAGTAGAACATCACCTCGTCGGAGTCCACATTGGAGTGGTAGTACGGCACCGGGATCGCCAGCGGGTGGTAATCGACCTTGCGCGGGACGAAGTTGCAGATGACGAAGTTGTTGCCCTCGAACACCTGGTGCACGGGCGGCGGCTGGTGCACGCGGCCGGTGATGGGCTCGAAGTCGGAGATGTTGAACGTGTACGGGTAGAGGCAGCCGTCCCAGCCGACCACGTCGAACGGGTGCGTCGGGTAGACGTAGCGCGTGCCGACGACGCCGCGCGAGCCGCGGTGCTTCACCAGCACCTCGACATCGGTGCCCTCCGCGAGCAGCGGTTCGGCTGGACCGTGCAGATCGCGCTCGCAGTACGGCGC
This sequence comes from Amycolatopsis echigonensis, assembly GCF_014174495.1. GTDB lineage: Bacteria > Actinomycetota > Actinomycetes > Mycobacteriales > Pseudonocardiaceae > Amycolatopsis > Amycolatopsis echigonensis. The sequence continues at coordinate 3,593 of NZ_JACJHR010000077.1, read as the reverse complement.
GTGCTCCAGCAACTGGCCGTAACGCGAGAGGTAGCGCTTCGGCGGCGCGATGTGCGAGTTCGCCTCGATCACATACGCGCGCAACGGTTCCGGGCCCTTCGGCACCCAGCGGTGCGTGGTGGAACGGGGGAGGATCACGTAGTCGCCGGTGCGGGCGGGCAGCGCGCCGAACACCGTCTCTACGACCGCTTCGCCGGACTCGACGTACACGCATTCGTCGCCGATCGCGTTGCGGTACAACGGAGAAGCCTCGCCGGCGGCGACGTAGGAAATCCGCACGTCGCCGTTGCCGAGCACGAGCCGGCGGTTGTTCACGACATCCGCGCTCTTCCATTCCTGGCCCGGGAACAGCGTGTGCAGCTTGAGGTGCAGCGGCTTGAGCGGCCGGTTCTCGGTGAGCGTCTGGTCCGGCAGCTCCCACGGCGTCGCGTCGACGATCGCGGACGGGATGCCGCGGTGGTAGAGCAGCGACGAGTCGGAGGAGAAGCCCTCCTCGCCCATCAGTTCCTCGGAGTAGAGCCCGCCTTCGGGTGTGCGGTGCTGGGTGTGCCGCTTAGGCGGGATGCTGCCCGCGCTGCGGTAGTAGGCCATGGGTCGCCTCCTCGGCGCGAAGTAATCAAAGTATGTACTACTTTCCGGTCAGCCTAGTCCCCCAGCCAAGCCGTGGGAAGGGCTGACGGGTTGTCCGTGAAGGGCTCCTTGAAGGAATCTGATTCCCTCAAGGAGCCCTTCACGGACAGTGGCGGCGGGTCAGCGCCGGGTCGCGAACCCGGCCCGGCCGGAGATGAGCTTGTCCAGCAGCATCACCAGCACGCGCTGTTCGGCTTCGGTGAGCACCTCGACCCACCCGGCCTCGCGCTCGTTCTGCGCCTCGAAGACCTCGAGCATCTCGGCGTGCCCGGCCTCGGTGAGCGACAGCCGCACCGAACGGCCGTCCGTCTCGCCCGGCGTCCGCGTCAGCAAACCCTCGCTGACCAGGGTTTTCGCCAGATTTGACACGGCTGCCCGGCTCATCCCGGTCAGTCGCGCGGCGGCGGACGGTTCGAGCGGTCCGGCCAGCCACACGACGAACAGCACCCGGAACGCCGACCACGACCGCCCGCGCGGCCGGTGCACGGCGGATTCGAGGTCGTAGGTGACCAGGTTCGACGCGCGGTTCAGCGTCAGCAGCACCTCGGTCGCGAGCTGGTGGCGGAATCCGAATTCTTCCGACAGCCTGCGGTTGGCCAGCGCGATGAACGACCAGAAGTCGAGCGAGTCCGGGTCCGGCGGCGCGGCGGGGTCCTGCATGACCAGCACTGTAGCCGCGCCGCCGGGATAGTCAAACTTGAAACTACTTCTTGGTGCGGGCGCCCGCGTCGCGCGGGACCTTCAGGAACGCCAGCATCACCGCCGCGACGACGAGACAGCCGATCGGGAAGTACAGCCCGACCGTCACGTCGGTCTCGGTGGCCGCGAGCCCGATCGCGTACGGCCCGAAGAACCCGCCGAGCGCGGCGATCGAGTTGATCGCGGCCAGGCCGACCGCCGTGTGCTCCTTCGACAGCACGCGCGCGGCCATCGCCCAGTACGGCGCGAGGTAGCCGAGCACGCCGATCGCCGCCAGCGAGAGGCTGATCAGCGACAACGCCGGTACGGTCTTGAACAGCATCGCGCCGAAGAACCCGATCGCCGCCACCAGCACGGTGCCGATCACGTGCCCCTTGCGCTCTCCGGTGCGGTCGGAGTTACGGGCGAGCAGCAGCATGCCTATCGCGCCGACCACGTACGGGATCGCGCCGAGCAGGCCGATGTTGGTCGAGGAGTACTTCGGGTCGAGCTGCTTGACGATCAGCGGCAGGAAGAACGTCAGCCCGTACAGCCCGCAGGCGATGAAGAGGTTGGAAATCGCCAGCAGCAGGACCTTGCCGTCGCGCATCGCGCGCAGCTGGCCGAGGAACGACTCCTTCTCCTCCGGCACGTACTCGCGGTCGATCTCGGCCTGAAGCCAGGAGCTTTCCTCGGCGGTCAGGAACTTCGCGTCGGCGGGCTTGTTCGGCAGGCAGAAGAAGGTCAGCAGGCCGATCAGCACGGCGGGCGCGCCCTGCAGGATGAACACCCACTGCCAGCTGCTCATGCCGAACCAGTGCACGTGGTCGAGGATCCAGCCGCCGAACAGGCTGCCGAGGATCAGCGCGATCGGCTGCGCGAGCGCGAGCGTCGCGATGGCCCGGCCGCGTTCCTTGCCGCGGAACCAGAAGGTCAAGTACAGCAGCAGCCCGGGGAACAGGCCTGCTTCGGCGATGCCGAGCAGGATCCGCGCGATCATCAGGTGCGTGACGCTCGCGACGAACCCGGTCAGTACGGTCACGATGCCCCAGCTGACCGCGATCCGGCTGAGCCACAGCCGGGCCCCGACCTTCTTCATGATCATGTTGCTGGGGACCTCGAACACCACGTAGGCGAGGAAGAAGATCGCCGACGCGACGCCGAAGGTCGCGGCCGTGATGGTGAGCTCCTTGGCCATGCCGAGCTGGGCGTAGCCGATGTTCGCCCGGTCCATGTAGTTGAAGATGTAGAGCAGCAGGACGATCGGCATGACGCGGACGCCGACCTTGCGGACGGTTCGTCTGGCCAGCGGGGAATCCGCCGTGGTGGCGGCTGCGGCGGGGACGGACATGAGGTTCTCCTCGACGGTGAGCAGTAACTCTGAGGGGGTCAGGCGGCGGAGCGGCCGGCGATGCGGCCCATGGTGACGGCGTTGGCGACCGCGTTGCCGCCGCCGACGTAGCGGAAGCCGAGCACTCCGGCTCCGGCCTCGCCCGCGGCGAACAGGCCGGGCACGCGATCGCCGCGGACATCGAGCACCGCGGCGCTGGAGTCGATCTCCAGCCCGGCGTGCGTGCAGACCAGCTCGGCGGGCAGCGTGCGCGCGGCGAAAAACGGTCCGGTGGCGATTTTCGCGGGCGGTTCGGCGGCACCCTTCGCGGACAGTGTTTCGTGTCGCAGGAACTCCGGGTCCTCGCCGGTGGGGAGCTGGGCGTTCCATCTGTCCACAGTGGCCTGGAGAGTGTCGGCGGACACGTTCATCTTGCCCGCGAGTTCTTCCAGGGTGCCGGCGCGCAGGGTGCGGCCGGCGTCCGCTTCGGACAGGACGTGGTCGGCGTTCCAGTGCGCGTAGCCCGGCGGGAGGTCGCGGCGCGCTCGGTCGTCGAAGACCATCCACACTGGACCGTCCTGTGCGGAAATGATGCCGCTGGACACCGCGTACGACGCGTCCTCGTCCATGAACCGGCGGCCGTGCGCGTTGACCAGCACACGCGAGCGAGGCGGGAAACCGGACTGCCAGTGGTGCAGGCGCTGGAAATACGCGGTCGGCAGCAGCAGTCCCCAGCCTTCGCCGGTGATCGACGCGGACACTTGCTCGCCGAACGCGAAGTGGTCGCCTCGGGAACCGGGCGCGGCGACGACGAACAGGTCCTCGCCGGCCGCGTCCGCGTCCGGGTAGTACCGCGAGCGCAGAGCGGGATCCTAAGCGAATCCGCCGCTGGTCACGATCACCGAGTTCGCCCGCACCTCGATGCCGTCGGCGACCACGCCGGCGACCCGGCCGT
>NZ_JACJHR010000076.1 GCF_014174495.1 Amycolatopsis echigonensis | reverse complement strand
TCCCTCGGGGTTCCCCTCACGGACCTCCACCGCGCCGGGGAAACCCCAGCAGGGCCCGCGGACACTCCGTTTCCGCCGAGGCCGAAGCTACGCGGGCGTCCAGTTCCGGCCGGTCTCGATCAGCAGTTTCCGCATCGCCGATCCGGCGGGGGAAAGCCGTTCCCCGCGCCGGTGGGCGAGCACGATCCGGCGGCTCGGCGGGCGCGGCGAGATGGCGGCGAGGACCCGGATGTCGTTGCGCAGGCTGTAAAGCGACAGCCGGGGCACCAGCGCGATGCCCATGCCGACCGCGACCATCGCCTGTGCTTCCTGGTAGCTGCGCGCTTCGAAGCTGACGATCGGGTCGAAGCCCGCCGCCTCGCAGGCCGCGTTGAGCAGCGCCAGGACGTTGGGCGAGGTGCGGATGATCCACGGCTCGTGCCGGAGCTCTTCCATCCGGACCGACGACCGCTCGGCCAGAGGGTGGCTGGACGGCACTAGCAGCACGTTCGGATCGCGGAAGATCAGTTCGCTCGTCAGGCTTTTCCCGGGCTCGTCGGCGGGCCGCTCGCGGTCCCAGGTGATGGCCAGTTCGATCTCGCGCGATTCGAGGAGATGTTCGAGGCCGGAGAGCTGGGCGCTGTGGACGCGCAGGTCCACGCCGGGATGATGCTCGCGGAACGCGGAGATCGCCGTCGGCAGGAACGATTCGGTCACCGTCGGGACCGTGCCGAGCCGCAGCGTCCCGGTGTTGAGCCCGGCGAGGTCGCGCAGTTCCTCGTGGGCCGCTGACACGATCCGCTCGATCTTCTCCGCGTGGCGCACCACGGCGCGGCCGGCCTCGGTGAGCGTCACGCCCCGCGGCCGGCGCTCGATCAGCGGTTGCCCCGCCTCGTCCTCCAGCTGCCCGATCTGCTGGGAAACCGCGGAAACCGTGTAGCTGAGGCTCTCCGCCGCCGCGGTCAGCGAGCCCGCGCGGGAAACCTCGACCAGCACGAGCATCCGCCGGATGTCCATCCTCATCCCGACAGCCTACAGCTCAGCTTAAGCCACCTTGAGCAACTTTAGCTGGTTTGAACCGACGCGGTGTCGCACGCTTGCTCGGGAAGCCAGCAACCAAAGGAGTTCGAGGTGGATCCCACAGCGGGCACAGTCGACTTGCCGGGCGCGTGGATGCGGGGCGGCACCAGCAAATGCTGGATCTTCGCCGCGGACGCGGTGGCGGCCTTGCCGCTCGATCTCGACGTCGTGCTGGCGAACGCTTTCGGCTCGGGCGATCTCCGGCAGATCGACGGGGTCGGCGGAGCGACGTCGACCACGTCGAAGGCCGCGGTCGTCTCCCGTTCGACGAGTCCGGGCGCCGACGTCGACTACCTCTTCGGCCAGGTGGGGATCGCCGAACGGGGCGTCGAATGGGGCAGCAACTGCGGGAACTGCGCCACCGCCGTCGGCCTTTACGCGGTGCAGGAAGGACTTGTCGCGGTCGAGGGCGACGTGACGACCGTGCGGCTGCGCAATCTCAACACCGGCGCCATCCTGCAGACCGCGGTCGCCACCCCGGGCGGCCGTGCGCCGCGGACCGGCGAGGCCCTCGTGCCGGGCGTCGAATCGGGCGGCGTGGACGTGGAACTCGCGTTCCGCGGGCCGTTCGATCTCGACCGTTCGTTCCCGACTCGCCGCCCCAGTCAGATCGTCAGCGCGGGCGGAACGACCGCCGAGGCGAGCCTTGTCGCCGCCGGAGCGCCCGCGATCCTGATCGACGCACCCAGCGTGGCGATGACCGCCACCGAGAACGCCGACGAGATCGCCGAGCGGCTGCCCATGCTGACCGCCTTCCGTGCGGAAGGCGCGGTCCGGCACGGGTTGGTGCCGCCCGGCGGACCGGTGCCTCATGCGGTGCCGAAGACCGGCGTGGTCGGCCCCGCGGCGGACTACCGGACTGCCAGCGGGAAGCTGGTCCGGGCGCAGGATTACGACATCGCGGTGCGCATGCTCTCCATGCACGCCGCGCACCCCGCGATCGGGCTGACCTCGGCCGTGGCGGTGGCGGTCGCGGCCGCGAGGCGCGGGAGCGTCGTGCACGCACGCGTCGGGGACGACCGCCAGTCGTTGCGGATCGGGACCCTCGCCGGCGTGGTCGAGGTCGCGTGGAACCGCTCCTCCCCTCGGGAGGTCGAAGCGGTTTCGTTGCGCCGAGCGGCCCGAAGGCTCGCGACGGCCGTCGTGCACATCCCGATCTCGGACCGTCCGCGCCCGGCGCGGCGCCAACCCGACGTTCATCCCCCTGCCACTGCCGAACTCGCGGTGTCACTCTGAAAGGCGCGCCCGCGGCCGCCTGCCCGTTCGATCCCGCCACCGGGACGCCACGTCTATCAAGGAGGATAGAAGTGCTCACGCCCTTCACGACGGCCGCCCGCCTGGACCGTCTCCCGATCACCAGAGCCCACAAATTCGCCCTGGCCACGCTGGCCTTCGTGTTCCTGTTCGAGTTCGGCGACCTCAACACCTTCGCCTACGTCGCGCCGGCGCTGGTCAAGCACCTCGGCTTCTCCGTCGGGGACATCGCGGTCGTCACCTCGGCGGCGTTCCTGGGCATGGCGGTCGGCGCGGCGTTCGGCGGGCGGGTCTCGGACCTCATCGGCCGCAAACGGGCCCTGCTCTGTTCGACCTCGTTGTTCTCGCTGTTCTCCTTGGTCAACGCGGCCGGGGTCAACGTGCCGACCTTCGTCGTCTTCCGCTTTCTGACCGGAGTCGGCCTGTCGGCGATGGTCGTTGCCGCGACCACCTACATCTCCGAGGTCATGCCCGCCGCGCGACGCGGCCGGATGCAGTCGGCCGTGATGGCCGTCGGTCTCGCCGGCATCCCGTTCATGTCGTTCTCGGCGCGCGGCATCGTCCCGCTGGGATCCGGTGCCTGGCGGCTGGTCTTCGTTCTCGGCTCGGCCGCGTTGCTGGCCATTCCCGCGCTCGCGGCGCTGCCCGAAAGCCCGCGCTGGCTCGTCCACAAGGGCCGGCAGCCCGCGGCCGAGGCCGTCCTCGAGAAGCTGGAGCAGCGGGCCGGGCCGCTGCCCCCGCTCGCCGAAGTCCCGGCCGGGCCGAGTACTCCGGCGAGCCCCGGCGGCTACCGGCAGCTGTTCAAGAGCCCGTACGGCCGCACCACCTTGTTCCTCGCGGTCGTCTGGATTTTCCAGACCCTCGGCTTCTACGGTTTCGTCGCCTGGGTGCCCACTCTCCTGACGCAGCACGGCTTCAGCGTGGCCAAATCGCTCGGGTTCTCCGCCCTCACCACGATCGGCGCGGTCCCCGGCGCACTGCTCGCCTGGCCGGTGACCGACCGGCTCGGACGCAAGCTTCCGCTCGTGATCGCGGCCCTGGCCACCGCGGCGAGCGGGCTGGCCTACGGCCTGACCTTCAACCCGGTGGCGATCGTTGTCTTCGGATTCTGCGTCAATCTCCTGATCCAGACCTTCGCCACGCTTCTCTACGCCTACAGCCCCGAGCTTTTCCCCACCGGACTGCGCAACGCCGGCCACGGGCTGGTGTACGGAACCGGGCGCCTGGCGAACATCTTCGGCCCGATGCTCGTCGCGTCCATCTTCGCCGGGCTCGGGTACCAGGCGGTGTTCGTGTACATCGCGGCCTGCTGGCTGATCGTCGCGCTGGCGATCGCGATCTTCGGGCCGCACACCGGAAAACGCCCATTGGAAACACTGTCCGCGCGGACCGGAGCCCCCAGCGAACCCGCCTCGGCAGTGCCGGAAAACCCGGTGCGCGCCACCGATAACGCCGAAGGGACCCTTCGTTGAACCCGTCTGCCGAAACCGCGAACCCGGGAAAAGCCGCTGACGTCATCGTCGTCGGCGGCGGCAACGCGGCTTTCACCGCCGCGCACGCCGCCGCGGTGCGAGGCCGCCGGGTGCTGGTTCTCGAGAAAGCTCCGCGCGAGCAGTTCGGCGGAAACAGCTACTACACGGCGGGAGCCACCCGGATCGCCCACCGCGGCCTCGAGGATCTCCTCGACTTCATCGAGCCGGACGAGCGGCATTCCACCACCCGCGTGCCCCCGTATTCGCCGGACGACTACGCCCGGGACCTCGCGAAGGTCACGAACGGCCGCAACGACCCCGGACTCACCGAGGCGCTGGTCAACGAGGCCGCGTCCGGGCTGCGCTGGCTGCACTCGCTCGGCTTGAAGTACCGGCTGATGTACGAGCGGCAAGCCTACGAGCGTGCCGATGGCACCTACTTGTTCTGGGGCGGTCTGCACGTCGGAAACGTCGGCGGCGGGGCAGGACTCATGCACGACCATGTCCGGGTCGCGGACCGGCTCGGCACGGAAGTCCGCTACGGACAGGACGTCTTCGACCTGCTGACCGAAAACGGTGCCGTCACCGGAGTGAAAGTCCGGCAGGGCGACGGTGTTGTCCACGAACTGCGCTCGGATTCGGTCGTCCTCGCCGCGGGCGGCTTCGAGGCGAACCGGGAGCTGCGGCGGGCACATCTCGGCCCGGGCTGGGAAAACGCCAAGGTCCGGGGAACGCCCTTCAATACCGGCCAGATGATCACCGCCGCGCTCTCGCTCGGAGCGGCCAAGGGCGGGGACTGGCAGTCGTGTCACTCGACCCAGTGGGACGCCTTCACACCCGGCAACGAATCGAATCGCGAGCTGACCAACCGGCTCACGCGGCAGAGCTATCCGCTCGGCATCATCGTCAACCGCGACGGAGAACGGTTCCTGGACGAAGGCGCGGACTTCCGGAACTACACCTATGCCAAGTACGGCAAGGAAATCCTCGAACAACCCGGCTCCGTCGCGTATCAGATCTTCGACGCCTGCCTCCGCCCGATGCTGCGCTCCGAGGAATACGACATGCCGGGCGTCTCCGTCGCGAGCGCCGGCAGCGTCGAAGAACTGGCCGAACGGATCGGCGTCAATCCCGAACGACTCGCCAAGACCGTCAACGACTACAACCGCTCGATCGACGTCTCGATCCCGTTCGACCCCAACGTCAAAGACGGCCGCCGAGCCGACACGAGGCCGCCGAAAAGCAACTGGGCGACGCCGCTCACCACCGGTCCCTTCTACGCGTACGCGGTGACCTGCGGCATCACTTTCACCTTCGGCGGCCTGAGCTGCGACCCGCACGGCCGGGTCCTCGACGACCGCGGCCGCGCCCTGCCCGGGCTCTACGCCTGCGGCGAGATGCTCGGCGGCCTCTTCTCCGGCAACTACCCCGGCGGCTCAGGCCTGGCGGCCGGGGTCGTCTTCGGCCGCCGCGCGGGCTCGCTGGCCTGACGCCCGCGGCACCAGCTCGGAGAAGTCCGCGACCAGGCGTCGCGGCAAGTCGGACGTGGTCGGCGGAGACTGGTCGGCTACCGTTCCGGACCCGCTTCCCGGACGGCGTGTTCCAGCAGGGCGAGCGCCCGTTCGATGTCCTTGCGGTCGGCTTCGCCCAGGCTGGCGAGGAGCGCTTCTTCCCGGGCGAGGTGTCCTTCGAGAACCCGGTCGATGAGCTTGCGGCCAGCGGCGGTCAGTTCGGCGTAGCTGACCCGGCGGTCGGCCCGGTGGTCGCGGCGGCGGATCAGCCCGTCGCGTTCCAGCGCGTCCAGCCGCCCGGTGAGAGCGCCGGAGGTGACGAGCGCGGAGGCCGCCAGCTCCGACGGCGTCTTCCGGTAGGGGCGTCCGGCGCGGCGCAGGTTGCACAGGATGTCGAACTCGCCCGGGGTCAGGCCGTACGGGGCGAGGTACCCGCGGAGGCCGCCCGCGGCGAGGTCGGCGATCCGGCGGACCCGGCCGAAGACCGCGATCGGCGAGGCGTCCAGGTCCGGGCGCTGGCGCGCCCAGTCCGCCACCACCTGGTCGACCGGGTCCATCGTCATCGGCTCCTTGTCCCGCGGCATGCGGACGGAGCCTAGCCGGTGGCCTACGTCCTAACGAGACTGCGCCGCGGGCTGATCGGCCGCAGCGGGTTTCCCCGCCGGGGCGCGACCGCGGAGCAGCACGACGGCACCGAGCAGCGTGAGCAGCTGCGTAGCGGCCAGAAGCGCGTACCCGGCGGCGAACCCGTGGTCTCCGCCCGCCGCGATCGCCACGCCCATCAGCGTGGGAAGCAGCGCGGACACCAGATTGCCGACCCCGTTGATCACGCCGTAGGCGCTGCCCACGGAGCCCGCCGGCGCGTATTGCTGCACCAGTGTCGGAATCGCCGGGCCCTGCAGGCCCCAGAACGCGTTGGCGAGGATCAGGGTCGCCGCCGCGAGCCAGCGCGAATCGGCGAACGTCACGGTCGTCGCGCACAGCGCGGTGCCGATGCTGCCGATCACCAGCACGAGCGGCACCCGGCGGCCGGGCATCCGGTCGATGAGGTATCCGCCGAGGAAACCCGAACCGAGGCTGACCACGAACGGCAGCGCCGACAGCGCGCTCATCTGCGCCAGCGAGAAATGCCGTGCCTGCAGCAAATACGACGGGAGCCAGGAGGTGCTGCCCCACAGATAGCCGAGCGTGGCCACCTCGATCAGCAGGATCCAGCCGAGCTTGGGCGTGCGCAACGCTCCGGCGAACCGCCGCAGCGCCGGTTCCCGGACCGCTGTCCGGCGCCGCGAGGCTCGGACGAACAGGGCGACCAGCGGCAGGCCGACGACGAGGTTGAGCGCCGCGAGCAGGAGGAACGAGCCGTGCCAGCCGAAGTGCACGAGGGCGAAGGTGATCACCGGGATGCCCAGCGCCGTGCCCAGCGAAACGCCCATCGAACTGACCGCGTTGGGCTTGCCCCATGCGCCTTCGGCGAAATTGTCCTTGACGTACATGGTCTTCAGCGAGAACAGCGGTCCCTCGCTGGCCCCGAGCAGGAACCGCAGCGTCAGCAGCACCAGCGCGCTCCCGGCGTACGGGGACACGAGGGTGAACAGCGCCCAGCACGCCAGGCTGACGATCAATCCGCGCCGGACCCCGAAAACCGCCTCGTACCACGGCGTGATCAGCATGGCCGCGATTCCGTAACCAGCCAGGAACAACGTCATCAACGCACCCTGCGCGGCCCGGTTGCCCGCGATCCCGAAGTGATGCGCGAACGCGGGATCGGTGATCAGCACGGACACGTTGACCCGGTCGATGTAGGAAATCGCCACGACCGCCAGCAGCGCCAGCACGCCCAGCCACGCGGTCAACGGCGCACGCTCTTCTCTCGGCACGGTCACAGCGGTTCCTTTCCGGGCCGGACCATTCGCGAGGCGGGCCCGGACCGCGCGGTCCCGCCGCGCCGCCAGACCAGCCGCCTCGGCCGGCGGGGTCGCCGGAAGTATCTTTGTCCTAAGATGCTTGTGTCAAGCTATCTCGGCAGAGTTCTTTCGGCGGCGGGTTCTGGCGGAAGGTGAGGGCAAGGCGCGGGCCGCAGAGGCAGCACGTGGTCCCGGGTTCGCAGGGGCGGCCTGCCTCGGGATCGCAGGATGGCAGCTGGCCCCCGCCCGCAGGACGACAGCCACCCCTGGTTCACAAGGCGGCAACTGGTCACGGATTCGCAGCGGCGGCCGGTCTCGGGATCGCGGGCGGCAACTGGCCCCGCTCGCACGACGGTAGCTGCTCCCCGGCCCGCAACACGGCAGCTGCTCCCCGGCCCGCAAGACCGCAGCTGGCCCCAGCCCGCACGGCAGCTGGTCCCGCATTCGCTCGCCGCCGCCTTCCCCGCCTGGCTCTAGGCGGGATTCCGAGAGTCCTCCGGCACGTCGACGAGCCCGAAGGCTGCTGCTCGACGCACTCCCCCGAGGCCGAAAACGGGGAAGGGCCGAGCCCGCAGGCCCAGCCCTTCCCCTCCGATCACCGGCAGACCGGTGCCCTTAGCCGCCGAACAGTCAGCCCCACACCGGTTCGCTCGCCGGGGCGAGCAGGTCGCTGACGTCGCCGGACAGGTCCTCTCCCGGCATGCCGCGCCGGAACAACCGGCCGGGTGCGCCGCCGCTCGTGGAGACGCCTGCCAGTTCCGCCCAGTCTCCGCGCACGCGCAGCCACGTGCCCTCGCGCAGGCCGAGCACCGGAATGTCGTTGCACTCGTGGAATTCCGCTAGCCGCTTCTCCCGAGTCTCGCCCATGTGCGTGCTGCCCGGGTCGGGGTCGACGTAGTGCGGGTTGAGCTGGAACGGCACCAGGCCCAGCGAGGTCAGGCTCGGCGGCTCCACGATCGGCATGTCGTTGGTGGTGCGCACCGTCGGGCCGGCGATATTGGTGCCCGCGCTGGCCCCGAGGTAAGGCATCCCCTCGGAAACCCTGTCCCGCAACGGTTCCAGCAGCCGCTGGCGGTACAGTTCGGCCAGCAGGCGGAAGGTGTTGCCGCCGCCGGTGTAGACCGCCGGGGCCGAGCGCACCGCGGCGACCGGGTCGTCGGCGGTGTGCAGCCCGCGCACCCGCACCCCGAGCGGTGCCAGCGCGGCCGCGATGCGCTCGGTGTAGCCGTCGTGGTCGGCCAGCGCGAACGGCACGAACACCAGCTCGGTGCGCCCGTCCAGCACCTCGGCCACCGCGTCCAGCGCGTGTTCGAGCGCGCCGCGGCCGTGGTTGGTCGAATTGGACAGCAACAGCAAGTCAGTCACACGATTCTCCTTGGTCCGCCCGCCATTGTTCAGCACGTCCGCAGCAGCCGGTCCAGGACCCGGACGGAGAACCGCAAGGACTCCAGCGGCACCCGTTCGTCCACGCCGTGGAACAGCCGGTGGTAGGGCAGTTCCGGCGGAACGCGCAGCGCTTTGAACCCGAAGCCGCGGATGCCGAGCGCGGACAGCGCCTTGTTGTCGGTGCCGCCGGCGTTGCAGTACGGGGCGGGGTGCCCGTCCGGATCCTCGGCGGCGATGGCCGCGCACATCGCGTCCACCAGCGGGCCGTCGAAACCGCTTTCCATCGCGATGTCCCGGTGGATGAATTCGCGGCGCACCGACGGCAGCAGCAGCTTGTCGATCGTGTCCAGCAGTTCCTGTTCGTACCCCGGCAGGAACCGGCCGTCGACCGCGGCGGTGGCCCGGCCGGGAATGACGTTGACCTGGTACCCGCCGGAGATCATGGTGGGGTTCGCCGAATTGCGCAGGATCACCTCCACCAGCTCCCGCACCCGGCCCATCCGCGCCAGGCTTCCGTCCACGTCGGACGGATCGAACGGGACGCCGAGCAGGTCCGCCGCGCGTTCCAGCAGTGCGCGCACCGGGGCGATCAGCCGGACCGGGAACCGGTGCCGCCCGATCCGGGCGAGCGATTCGGCCAGATCGGTGACCGCGTTCTCGTCGTTCGGCGAGGACCCGTGCCCGGCGCGGCCGGTGGCGACCAGCCGCAGCCACGCCTGCCCGCGCTGCGCGCACTCGATCGGATACAGCCTGCTGCCGTTGCCGAGGTCGAACGACACCCCGCCGCCCTCGGTGATCGCCTCGCCCACGCCGTCGAACAGATCGCGGCGGTTCTCGGCCAGCCAGTGCGAACCGAACTTCCCGCCGCCCTCCTCGTCGGCGAGGAAGCCGAACACTATGTCCCGCGGCGGTTTTTCGCCGGCGCGGCCGAACTGCCGCGCCAGCGCGAGGATCGCCGCGTCGAAGTCCTTCATGTCGATCGCGCCGCGGCCCCACAGCATGCCGTCGGCGATCTCCCCGGAGAACGGCGGGACGCTCCACTCGTCCGCGTCCGCGGGCACCACGTCCAGATGCCCGTGCAGCAGCAGCGCGGGCCGCGAAGAGTCCACTCCGGACACACGGGCGAACACGCTGGCCCGGCCGGGCGCGCTTTCCACCAGCGTCGGCTCCAGCCCGGCGTCGGAGAGTTTCTCCGCGACGTACTCGGCGGCCGGCCGCTCAGCGGCGCCCGGGTTGGACGTGTCGATCCGGATCAGGTCCCGGCAGAGGTCGACCACCTCGTCCTGTGCGCTGGTCACCGGCCCACCTCCTCCAGATCCACCGAGCCCACCGGCCGGATCAGCCCGGCCAGGCCCAGGACCGTGTACAGGATCGCGGCGGTCAACAGCGAGTTCAGCGCCGGGATGCCCCAGTGCACGAACTTGCCGACGCAGAACGCCGCCGCCCACACCGCGAGCGTGGCGGGCACCCACACCGGCATGGTGGCCGGGACCCGGCCGTCCGCCCGGGTTTCCCGCAGCGGCGTGGAAAGGCGGCGCACCAGGAAGTATTCGGCCACGATGATGCCGCCCACCGGCGGGATCGCGACCCCGAGCACCGACAGGAACGCAGTGAAATGCTGAAGGAAGCCGATCGCGGACAGCACCGTCCCGGCGAACCCGATCACCAGGGTGACGACACCGCGGTGCAACGGGCGGCCGAACACGGTCCGCACGAAGTTCACCACGCCCAGCGAAGAGCCGTAAAGGTTCCAGTCGTTGATCTTCGCGGTCGCCAGCACCACCACGATCAACCCGACGAAGCCCGAAGTGGACAGCACGATGTGCGTGACGTCGGAACTGCCGACCAGGTGCCCGAGCAGCACGCCGGTCATGCCGACGATGTATTCCGACAGGACGATCGACGCCGAACTCTGCAGCAGGACGTGCCAGCCCTTGCGGTTGAACCGGGTCATGTCCGGGGCGACCACGGCCCCGGTCATGTAGCCGCCGGCGATGATCGTCGCCGCGGCGGGGATGGTGATCGCCGTCGCGGTCGGCGCCGCCGACATCAGCGCGCCCACCGAGTGGTCGGACAGGGTCGAGATGACGCTCCAGGCCACGAGTCCGAAGAACAGCGGCACGGCGATCTTCGCCAGCCACATCATGTACTTGAAGCCGTAGATCACCAGCAGCGTCAAGACGACGCCGGACACCGCGCACCACAGCCACGGCGGCCCGCCGACGAGGGCGTGCATGCTCTTGCCGAAGATGCCGTTCTGCACGCCGAACCAGCCCACCAGGCTGATCGCGATCACCAGGCTCACCAGCGCGGAGCCGTTGCGGCCGAAGCCGGTGAACCGGGTCAGCATCGTCATGGTGAGGCCCTCCCGCTGGCCGGCAAGGCCGATCAGGAAGATCACCGCCTCCAGGATCACCGCGCCGAGGGTGAACGCCCAGAACGCGTCGGAGAACCGCATCCCGACGCCGAGCGTCGCGCCGAGCACGAACTGCGACAGCGACCCGGACTGCGCGAGCCACTGCAGCAGCATCGACCCGAACCCGTAGCGGGCCTCCTGGGGGACGCGGCGCAGCGAGTAGTCGTCGTTGCCGATCCGCTTCTTGGTCTGCTTCGCGGTTTTCGTCGCGGTGTTCATCCGGCCACCTCCGTGCCCAGCGTCTGCAGGTGCGCCATCGAGCCGTAGCGGGCTCGCAGGTTGGCGAACTCCGCCTCGTCGTGGAAGTGCAGCGCGCCCGCGCCGAACTGCTTGGCGACCTCGACCGCGTAGCGCGCGGCGGCCGCGATGTCCGTCTCGTGACTGGCGCCGGTCGCGCAGCCCGCGACGGTCGCCGCCGAGGTGATCGCCAGTCCCACGACCGGCGCGTCCGTCGCGGTCGACGGCTGCAGGATCGAGTTCAGGTGGTAGACGCCGTTGCCGTAGGGCGTGATGTCCTGCGTGGTGATCGGGTAGGTCACCAGCGGCGCGCCGGTCACCGCCTCCAGCAGTTCGCCCAGCCCCTCGGAGACCCGCAGGATGTAGCCGCTGCGCACGGTCGGGGACAGCGCGAGCCCGCGGTGGTTGATCACCCGGTTGCCCTTGGTGGTGTCGATCGACAGCACGGCGGCCATCTCGCCGGACAGCTCGTACCTGTTCATCGTGGCGATGTCGACCGGCGAGTTCATGAACGGCACCGGATCGTGCGGCAGGGTCGGCGCGTCCGGGCAGATGTGCGTCCCGATCAGCACGTCGCCGGCCAGCACGTCCCCGCGAGCGCGCATGGACAGCAGCTTGGCGGCAGCGGCGAGCGCCGCGGCGGCGCCGTCCCCGTCGGACACGAACCCGGTCACCTCCGGCCGGGCGCCGACCCCGCCGAGCCGGCCCACCACGCCGAGCGTGGGCGCGTCGCCGCCCGCGGTGCGGCCGCGGCTGCCGGGCACTCGCACCCGGACGAAGTCGGTCTTCCCGGCCGGGCCGGGCACCGTCGTGATCTCCGCGCCGCTGCCGTCCGCGCCGGCGACGGCGTCGAGGTAGCCGACGACCTCCTTCCCGGTCACCGCCGGGTCGTCGAGGATTTCGAGCAGTTCCAGGACGTGTTTGAGCATGTGGTTCCTCTGGAGAAGTCAAAGCAGGCGGGGATTGGTCCGACCAGATTCCGTCCGAGCCCGCCCGCTTTACAAACATTTCCCGTTATTCGCACAATGGCGGGATGCCGGACCCCGACGACCGCACCACCCCGCCCGGCCTGCCGCAGACCGCGGACCGCGCGCTGCAGGTGCTGCTCGCGTTCGACCGCGCCCGCCCGGAATGGGGAGTCACCGCGGTGGCCCGCGAGTTCGGGCTGCACACGTCGATCGCCCAGCGGCTCCTGGCCGTGCTGGCCCACCGCGGTTTCCTGGTCCGCGACGACAGCACCCGCAAGTACCGGATCGGCCCGGCCGCGCTGCACCTGGGCCGGATGTGGGACCGGGCCGGCGCGCTGGACCTGCTGGTGGCCCCGGTCCTGACCGACCTGGCCGCCCAGACCGGGCACGCCGCCCTGCTGTCCCTGCCCGACGGCGCGCACACCCGGTGCGTGCTGGCCGCGGAAGGCGCGGACGGACGGCTGCGCGGCTACTCGCTGGTCGGCGAGCTGTACCCGGCGCACGCGGGCGCGACCAGCAAGGCGTACTTCGCGTTCCTGTCCGAAGAGGAGCGAGACCGGCTGTTCGCCGACCGCCCGATGGCCCGGTTCACGCCGGACACGGTCACCGACCTCGCCGTCCTGCGCGAGCAACTGGCCGAGGTCGCCGTGCGCGGCTGGGCGTTCACCACCGGCGAGTACGACACCGGTGTGGCAACTCTCGCGGTGCCGGTCTTCTTGCGCGGCGAACCGTACGGAAGCCTGTCGGTCGGCTGGTCCGCGGCCCGCTTCGACCACGACCCGGAGCAATGGGTGGACCTGTTGCGCCGGGGCGCGGACTTGATCGAACTGCGGCTTTCGCGGCCGGTTCCGCGCCGGTGACACGGCTTTGCCTGCTCGTCTCTGGCTGCCGCCGCTCTCGCATCAGTCCGGCAACCTATTCCGAAGAAAGGGTTGACCCGCCGTCTGTTATCGCTAACATTGCGATGCTCATACCCGCGGACTTCAGCGAGGAGGTGCGGGAATGCCCGCCGACGGGTCTTCAGCCAAACGCCAGCCGGGGCTTGCCGAAGTGGCGGCGATGGCAGGCGTTTCGCACATGACCGTCTCCCGCGTCGTGAACGACACCGGGCCCGTTCGCGCGGAAACGCGGGCGCGGGTGCTGGCCGCGGTGGAACAACTGGGGTACCGGCCCAATTCGGCGGCCAGGACGTTGGCGACCGGGAGGTCGAGCATTCTCGGCGTCGTCGCGCTGGAGTCCAATTTGTACGGTCCGGCGAGCACGCTGTACGGCATCGAGCACGCCGCCCGCGAAGAGGGCTACGGCGTCACGATCTCCAGCGTCAGCCGCCCGCGGAGGTCGACGTTCGCCGAGGCAGTGGACAATCTGCGGCGGCAGGCGGTCGGCGGGATAGTGGTCATCGCGCCGCACGTCGCGGCCGGCGAGGCGTTGCGGCAGGTGCCCGAAGACATCCCGATGGTCGCGGTCGGCGGCGGCGAATCGGCTCCGGTGCCGGTGATTTCGGTCGACCAGTACGACGGGGCCCGGCGGGTGACCGAGCATCTGCTGTCGCTCGGGCACGAAACCGTGTGGCACGTCGCCGGGCCGGAGGACTGGCTGGAATCGCTGGAGCGGGAACGCGGCTGGCGGGAAGCGCTCGAACGGCGCGGCGCCAGGGTGCCGCCGCCGCTGCGCGGGGACTGGAGTCCTCGTTCCGGCTACGACGCGGGGCGTCGCCTGGTCGCCGAAACCCAGCCGGACGCGGTGTTCGTCGCGAACGACCAGATGGCGCTGGGCGTGCTGCGCGCGTTCGCCGAGGCGGGTCTCTCGGTGCCGGGGCAGGTCCGCGTGGCCGGTTTCGACGACGTTCCCGAGGCCGCCTACTTCAGCCCGCCGCTCACCACCGTCCGGCAGGATTTCATCGAGGTCGGGCGGCGGACCTTCCGGTTGCTCGTCGAACGCATGGAAGGCGGCGACCCCGGCGTCCGCCATCTCGTCGCACCCGATCTGATCGTCCGGGACAGCACCGGACCCCGATAGCGGCGCCGCGACGCCGCTCCCGAGCACGCGAACACTTCGAAATGTTAGCGCTAACAGCCGAGCGGCATCCCGTCGCGCGGCGCGGAATCCGGAAGGAAATCCCTCCAGTGCCAGCAGATCCCCTCGTCGTAGGCCTCGACTTCGGCACGCTGTCCGGGCGCGCGGTCGTGGTCCGGGTGCGCGACGGCGCCGAACTGGGGACCGCCGTGACCGAGTACCGGCACGGGGTCGTCGACGACCGGCTTCCCGCCACGGCCGAGGAGCTGCCGCCGGGCTGGGCGTTGCAGGTTCCGTCGGACTACGTGGACGTCCTGCGCACCGCCGTGCCCGCCGCGCTGGCCGACGCGGGAGCCGATCCGCGGGACGTGATCGGGATCGGCACGGATTTCACCGCCTGCACGATGATCCCGGCCACCGCGGACGGCACTCCCCTGTCCGAACTCCCGGAATTCGCGGGCAATCCGCACGCGTATGTGAAGCTGTGGCGGCATCACGCCGCGCAACCGCAGGCCGATCGCATCAACGCCGCGGCCCGCGAACTCGGGGAGCCGTGGCTGCCGCGGTACGGCGGGCTGATCTCGTCCGAATGGGAGTTCGCCAAAGCCCTGCAGCTGTTCGAGGAAGCCCCCGAGGTCTACCGGGCCATGCGGCACTGGGTCGAGGCGGCGGACTGGATCGTCTGGCAGCTCACCGGGACCTACGTCCGCAACGCCTGCACGGCCGGGTACAAGGGGATCCACCAGGACGGCCGCTACCCCGGCCGGGAGTTCCTCCGCGCGCTCAATCCCGGATTCGAGTCCTTTGTGGACGAGAAACTCGACCATCCGATCGGGCAGCTCGGCTCGCTCGCCGGGAAGCTGAGCACGCAGGCCGCGGCCTGGACCGGGCTGCCCGCCGGGATCGCGGTCGCGGTCGGGAACGTCGACGCGCACGTCACCGCGCCGGCCGCGCAGGCGGTCGAGCCGGGCCAGATGGTCGCGATCATGGGCACGTCGACCTGTCACGTCATGAACGGCGCCGACCTGCGCGAGGTGCCGGGCATGTGCGGAGTCGTCGACGGCGGCATCGTCCCCGGGCTCTGGGGCTACGAAGCGGGCCAGAGCGGTGTCGGCGACATCTTCGGCTGGTTCGTCGAGCACTGCGTCCCAGCGTCCTATTCGGACACTGCGCGGGCGGAAGGGCTGTCCCTGCACGAGGTCCTGACCCGGCTCGCGGAACAGCAGGAGATCGGCGAGCACGGCCTGGTCGCGCTCGACTGGCACAGCGGCAACCGGTCGGTCCTGGTCGACCACGAGCTGTCCGGGGTGATCGCCGGGCAGACCCTGAGCACCCGGCCCGAGCACGTCTACCGGGCCTTGCTGGAGGCCACCGCGTTCGGCACCCGGAAAATCATCGAGACCTTCGAAGCCGCCGGAGTGCCGGTCACCGAGCTGATCGTCGCGGGCGGGCTCACGAAGAACCAGTTGCTGATGCAGATCTACGCCGACGTCACCGGCCTCCCGCTCTCGGTGATCGGCTCGGCGCAAGGGCCCGCGCTGGGCTCGGCCATCCACGCCGCGATCGCCGCGGGCGCCTACCCCGACGTGCGCGCGGCCGCCGCGGCGATGGGCTCGGTCCAGCGGATGGCGTACCAGCCGGTGCTGTCGAACGTATCGGCCTACGACGAGCTGTACGCGGAATACACCGCGCTGCACGACTACTTCGGCCGCGGCGGCAACGACGTGCTGCACCGTCTCGCCGCGCGCCGCCGCGAACTGGCCACTGTCGCGAAAGGACAGAACTGATGACGCTGACCGCACAGGCGCGCGGGACTATCGCGGAGCTGAAGGAATCCGTCGCGCGGCTGCACAGCGAGCTGACGCGCAACGAACTGGTCGTCTGGACCTCGGGCAATGTGTCGGCGCGGGTGCCCGGCGAGGACCTGATGGTGATCAAGCCGTCCGGCGTGTCCTATGACGACCTGACTCCCGACACGATGGTCGTCACCGACCTGCACGGCAAGCTCGTGCACGGCGAACTCGCGCCGTCCTCCGACACCGCCGCGCACGCCTACGTCTACCGGCATCTGCCCGAGGTCGGCGGCGTCGTGCACACGCATTCGACCTACGCCACGGCCTGGGCCGCGCGCGGCGAGCCGATCCCCTGCGTGCTCACGATGATCGCCGACGAGTTCGGCGGCGAGATCCCGGTCGGCCCGTTCGCGCTGATCGGCGACGACTCGATCGGCCGCGGCATCGTGGAAACCCTCCGCGCGACCCGCTCCCCCGCGGTCCTGATGCGCAACCACGGCCCGTTCACCGTCGGTGCCACCGCGCGGGACGCGGTGAAGGCCGCGGTGATGGTCGAGGACGTCGCCCGCACCGTCCACATCGCACACCAGCTCGGCACGCCCGTCCCGCTGTCGGGCTCCGACGTCGACCGGCTGCACGCGCGCTACCAGAACGTCTACGGGCAGCGCTGAAACCATGAGCCAGCAAGGAGAAAAGATGACCTCCGCGACCAAGCCGCAGGTGTGGTTCCTCACCGGCAGCCAGGCGCTCTACGGCGAGGAGACCCTCGAGCAGGTCGCCGGGCAGTCGCTGCGTATCCGGCAGCTGCTGGCCGATTCCGGCGGGCTGCCGTGCGAGCTGGCCGGCAAGCCGGTGCTGACCGAGTCCGCCGGCATCCGGCAGGTGCTGCAGGAGGCCAACGCCGACCCCGCCTGCGTCGGCGTGATCGCGTGGATGCACACCTTCAGCCCGGCGAAGATGTGGATCGGCGGTCTCGACGCGCTGCGCAAACCGTTGCTGCACTTGCACACCCAGCTCGACGCGACGCTGCCGTGGGCCAGTCTCGACATGGACTACATGAACCTCAACCAGGCCGCGCACGGCGACCGCGAGTTCGGGTTCGTCCAGACCCGGCTCGGGATCCCGCGCAAGACCGTCGCCGGCCACGCGGCCGATCCGGCGGTGGTCGCCCGCATCGACGCGTGGGCGCGGGCGGCGATCGGCGCGGCGCATCTGCGGACCTTGAAACTGGCCCGGTTCGGCGACAACATGCGCGACGTCGCGGTCACCGAAGGCGACAAGGTCGAGGCCGAGCTGCGGTTCGGCGTCTCGGTCAACACTTACGGCGTCACCGAACTCGCCGAGCGGGTCGACGCGGCCTCCGAAGCGGACGTCGACGGCCTGGTCGCGCAGTACGCGGACGAGTACGCGCTCGCTCCGGAGCTGGCGCACGACGGGGAACGGCACGAATCGCTGCGGTATGCCGCGCGGATCGAACTCGGCCTGCGGTCCTTCCTCACCGAAGGCGGATTCGGCGCGTTCACCACGAACTTCGAGGATCTCGGCGGACTGCGCCAGCTGCCGGGACTGGCCGTGCAGCGGCTGATGTCCGAAGGCTACGGCTTCGGCGGCGAGGGCGACTGGAAAACCTCCGCGCTGCTGGCCGCGGTGAAGGCGATGGGCCGCGGCTCGGACCGCGGAACGTCGTTCATGGAAGATTACACCTACCATTTCGGACCCGGCGAACCGAAAATCCTCGGTGCGCACATGCTCGAGGTGTGCCCCAGCATCGCCGCGGCCACGCCGTCGTGCGAGATCCACCCGCTCGGCATCGGCGGCCGCGAGGACCCGGTCCGGCTGGTCTTCGACGCCGCGCCCGGCCGGGGCGCGGTGCTGGGCCTGACCGACCTCGGCGACCGGTTCCGCTTGGTGGCCAACGAAATCGACGTCGTCCCGCCCGACGAACCGCTGCCGAACCTGCCGGTGGCGCGCGCCGTGTGGAAGCCCACGCCGTCGCTCACCACGTCCGCCGAAGCGTGGATCACCGCGGGCGGACCGCACCACACCGTGCTCACCCAGGCGGTCGGCACCGAGACCGTGCGGGACTTCGCCCGCATGCTCGACGTCGAACTGCTCCTCATCGACGAGAACACCACCACGGCGGACTTCGCCGACCGCATCCGCTGGAACCAGGCCTACCACCGGCTCGCCCAGGGTTTCTGAGAGAAGGAGAACGAACAATGAGGTTCATTCGAGGAATCCGCACCGCCGCCGCGGCGGCCGGAGTCGCCGTGCTCGGGTTCGGCCTCGCCGCGTGCGGGTCGAGCGCGAAAACCGTCGACCAGCAGGCGGGCGGGTCCGCCGGCGCGCTCGTCGGTGTCACGATGCCGACCAAATCGTCCGAACGCTGGATCCACGACGGCGACAACATCAAGGCCGCGCTGGAAAAGCTCGGCTACAAGGTCGACCTGCAGTACGCCGAGAACGACATCCCCACCCAGGTCAACCAGATCGAGAACCAGCTGACCAAGGGCGCGAAACTGCTGATCGTCGCCTCGATCGACGGCACCGCGCTCACCACCCAGCTGCAGGAGGCCGCCGACCGCAAGGTCCCGGTCATCGCCTACGACCGGCTGATCCGCAACTCCCCCGCCGTCGACTACTACGCCACCTTCGACAACTTCAAGGTCGGCGTCGAACAGGCCAACTCGCTGCTCAAGGGCCTCGGCGACGGACCCGGTCCGTTCAACATCGAACTGTTCGGCGGATCGCCCGACGACAACAACGCGACCTTCTTCTACAACGGCGCCATGTCGGTGCTCAAGCCGCTGATCGCCAGCAAGAAGCTGATCGTGAAGAGCGGCCAGGTCGACTTCGCGCCGACCGCGATCCTGCGCTGGGACCCGGCGACCGCGCAGCGCCGCATGGAAGACCTGCTGACCAAGACCTACACCGGCGGCGCGAAGGTCCAGGGCGTGCTCTCCCCGTATGACGGCCTGTCGATCGGCATCCTGTCCGCGCTCAAGAGCAACGGCTACGGCACCGCCGGACAGCCCTATCCGGTGGTCACCGGACAGGACGCCGAAGTCGCCTCGGTCAAGTCGATCATCGCCGGCGAGCAGTATTCCACCGTCTTCAAGGACACCCGCAAGCTCGCCGACGTCACGGTGAAAATGGCCGACTCCGTCCTCAAGGGACAGAAGCCGGCGGTCAACAACACGACCGACTACAACAACGGCACCAAGATCGTCCCGGCCCAGCTGCTGCAGCCGGTCGTGGTGGACAAGTCCAACTACCAGAAGGAACTGCTCGACTCCGGCTACTACACGGCGGGCCAGCTGAAATGACCGAACTGCTCGGCATGCGCGGGATCACCAAGACCTTTCCCGGCGTCACCGCGCTGTCCGACGTCACGCTCTCGGTGCGGCGCGGGGAGATCCACGCCGTCTGCGGCGAGAACGGCGCCGGGAAATCCACCCTGATGAAAATCCTGTCCGGCGTCTACCCGCACGGCAGCTACGACGGCGAAATCGCCTTCGACGGCCAGGACTGCGCGTTCGGGTCCATCCGGGACAGCGAACGCCGCGGCATCGTGATCATCCACCAGGAACTCGCGCTGTGCTCGCAGCTTTCGATCGCCGAGAACATCTTTCTCGGCAACGAGCGGGCCAAGCGCGGCTGGCTCGACTGGAACCGGACCAACCACGAGGCCGCCGACCTGCTGCGCCGGGTCGGGCTGCGCGAGAACCCGGTCACGCCGGTCAGCGAACTCGGCGTGGGCAAACAGCAGCTGGTCGAAATCGCCAAAGCCCTGTCCAAGCGCGTCAAACTGCTCATCCTCGACGAGCCGACCGCCGCGCTCAACGACGACGATTCGGCCCATCTGCTCGCGCTGCTGCGCGAACTGCGCGACGACGGCGTCACGTGCGTGATCATCTCGCACAAGCTCGGCGAGGTCATCGCGATCGCCGACACCGTCACGATCCTGCGCGACGGCAAGACGATCGAAACGCTCGACGCGGCCGGGCTGAGCGAGGAACGCATCATCACCGGCATGGTCGGGCGCGACCTCGAACACCGGTTCCCGCCGCGGGAACCGGACATCGGCGACGAGGTGCTGCGGATCGAGGACTGGACCGTGCACAGCCCGAGCCAGCCCGGCCGGGTCGTGGTGGACGGGGCGAACCTGACCTTGCGCCGGGGCGAGATCGTCGGGCTCGCCGGGCTGATGGGCGCGGGCCGCACCGAACTCGCGATGAGCGTGTTCGGCCGCTCGTACGGCACGAACATCTCGGGCCGGCTGGTCAAGGACGGCAAGGAGATCACCCTCAAGTCCGTCCGCGACGCCATCCGCAACGGCATCGCCTACGCCACCGAAGACCGGAAACTGTACGGGCTCAACCTGATCGACGACATCCAGCGCAACACCTCCGCGGCCGGGCTGCCGGCGCTCTCGCGCCGCGGCTGGGTGAACGAGCACAGCGAACACGACGTCGCGATCCGGTTCCACCGCGACCTCCGGATCAAGGCCCCGTCGGTGCGCAGCGTCACCGGCAAGCTGTCCGGCGGGAACCAGCAGAAAGTCGTGCTGGCCAAGTGGATTTTCACCGACCCGGACGTGCTCATCCTCGACGAGCCCACCCGCGGCATCGACGTCGGCGCGAAGTACGAGATCTACACGATCGTCAACGAGATGGCCGCGCAGGGGAAGGCGGTCCTCGTCATCTCCTCCGAGCTCCCCGAGCTGCTCGGGCTCTGCGACCGCATCTACACCCTGTCCGCGGGCCGGATCACCGGCGAGGTCGCCCGCGCCGAGGCCACCCAGGAACTGCTCATGCGACACATGACGAAGGAACGGACATGACCACCACGAACCCCGTGCGGCCAGCCGATCCGGCCGCCCCGCCCGCGGGGCGCAGCCCCCGGCGGATTTCGATCAACCTCCGGCAGAGCGGCATCTACGTCGCCTTCGCGCTGATCGTGGTGCTGTTCGAGGCGATCACCGGCGGCGCGCTGCTCGAACCGCAGAACATCTCGAACATCATCGTGCAGAACTCCTACGTGCTGATCCTCGCCATCGGGATGATCCTGGTGATCATCTCCGGGCACATCGACCTCTCCGCGGGCTCGGTCGTGGCGATGACCGGCGCGGTCGCCGCGGTCCTCACGGTCAACCTCGGGCTGCCCTGGCCGCTCGCGGTCGTGCTCACCCTTGTGGTCGGCGCGGTGATCGGCGCCTGGCAGGGATACTGGGTGGCCTACTTCGGCATCCCCGCCTTCATCGTGACACTGGCCGGGATGCTCGCCTTCCGCGCGCTCACCCTGACCGTGCTCGGCAACCAGGGCATCGGCCCGTTCCCGGACGCCATCCGCACCCTGTCCAACGGCTTCACCGGCGGCTACCTCGGCAACATCGGCCTCGGCCCGCTCGGCGGAGCCGACCTCTTCAGCCTCCTCGCCGGGGTCGTGGTGGTCGCCGGGATCGTGCTCACCCAATGGCGCAAGCGCACCGCCCGGCTCGGCTACGGCCAGGAAGTCGACCCGTTCCCGCTGTTCGTGCTCAAAATCGCCGTCGCCGCCGCGCTCGTGCTCGCCGTCGTCGTGCAGCTCGCCCGGTTCCGCAATCTCCCCTGGGTCCTCGTCCTGCTCGCCGTCCTCGTGCTCGGCTACTCGCTCGTCGCCGGGAAATCCGTGTTCGGCAGGCACATCTACGCCATCGGCGGGAACCTGCAGGCCGCGACCCTGTCCGGGGTCAAGGTCAAATCGGTGACGTTCTGGGTCTTCGTCAACATGGGCGTCCTCGCCGCGCTGGCCGGCATCATCTTCGCCGGCCGCCTCAACCAGGCCGGGCCGACGGCGGGCGTCAACTTCGAACTCGACGCCATCGCCGCCGCGTTCATCGGCGGCGCCGCGGTCCAGGGCGGGGTCGGCAAGGTCGTCGGAGCCATCACCGGCGGCCTGATCATGGCGGTCATCAACAACGGCATGTCGCTGATCGGCGCTCCCAGCGAACGGGTCATGCTCGTCAAGGGCGCGGTGCTGCTCGCCGCGGTCGCGTACGACATCTGGACCAAACGCCGCGCGGGCGCCGCAGCTCGCTGACCGTCCCGCGCTCGGCATCGGGTCCTGGGTTGCCGGTGGGCGACGCTTCGGCGCCGCCCGCCGGCCCCGTCGTATATCGGTGGCGGTGCGGTCCCCCGCCGACCTAGGCTTTCCGGCGCGGGGAACACCATGGAGTAGATCAGCGGCAGATCACCCGGCTCGTAACCGGGAGGGCGCGGGTTCGAATCCCGCCTCCATGTCGCTTCCCCCGCCTCTTGGAGTAGTTCAGCAGGCAGAACACCCGGCTGTATTCCGGGAGGGCGCAGGTTCGAATCCTGCCTCCAAGTCTCGACAGCAGGGGGAATCCACATGGGACACACCGCTTCGCCGGGGTACGCCTACGGGCAGCTCGAACGGGCTGTGCGCACCGCCGCGTCCGCGAAGGACGGCGCGACGCGCCAGCGTGCGCGGGCGAAAGCGAGCCGGTGGCAGGAAATCCTGGCGGGCATGGCCGACGGCTCCCTGCGAATCGGCTCGCGGGTTCCGGTCGCGGAAACTCCGGCGTGGATGACCCTCGAGGTCGCGCACGGCGGGTTCGCCCCCGGCCGCTTCCTCGCTGAGGTCCCGCTTTCGCCCGCCGAGGCCGCTCTGTGCGCCGACGGGCCGGGCGCCACCGACCGCGAACGGCTCAACCTCTGGTACCTCACCGACGCCGGGCTCGCCGCGCTGCGCGCCATGCTGGCCTCCGAGTCGTACCGGATCGAGCTTCCCGAGGACGCCGCGCTGCCGGTCGTGGCCTGGCTGCTGGACCACGGGCACGCCGAAGCCGCGCTCGACCTGATCGCGGAGCTTCGTCCGCACCTGCCTCGCCTGCGCCTGGCTCCGCTGCCGGGCGCGGCGCCGCGACCGACGGGCGCACTGGTACGGCTGAGCACCGTCGGCGAAGTCCGGGAATCGCTGCGGTCGGCGCGCACCCGGCCCGCGATCGCGGCGATGCTGGAAACGCTGAAGGTGTGGCACCCGCTGTTCGACCGGCTGGTCGCGCTGTGGTGCGACACCGTCGAGGGCGAGCTGCCGCGGCTGGACGGAAACGACGTCACCGGCGGCTGGCCGTGCCGTACCTGGCCGCGGGACTGGAGCCAGCGACGCGCCGAGTGGCTCGCCGACTACGCGACCGCGAGCGTCCGGTACACCGCGTCGAAAGCCCACACCCACCCGAAGAGCAACTTCGCCCGGCTGCATCGCGCGCTGCTGGCGTGCGAGCACGACAGCACGGAACTGACCGGCCGGGACGTGGGCTGGATCCGCCGTGCCCTGGCGAACACGATCGCCAAGCACGGCGAACCGGACTCGGAACCGCGGGCGGCGCTGCGGGCTTTGCAGGCCTCGGTCGCCGCGCAGCCCACCCACGCCGAACTCGCGGCCGCGCTGGCCGAACGGCTGGACCGCTTCCCGGCCGACGGCGGGCTGCCGTCGCTCGAGCCGGTCGCCGGAGACGCGCCAGCGCACCTGGTCACCAAGGTCGCCCGCGCGCTGGAGGCGCCGATCGAAGAACTGGTCGCGCGCGACGTGATCACCTCAGCCGACGTGCTCGCGACGGTCCTGCCGCAGATCACCGCGCAACTGCTGGCCGCGAACTTCGACAACGAGCAGCTTTCGACGCTGTACGCGAAGATCTACGCGGCCTTCCGCCGCCGGCGGAGCCTGCTGCTGCTCGACCTGGAAGACCAGGTCCGGCTCGAGGAACTGCCCTGGGTCCGCGCGATCGATCCGCTGCGAGCGCGGCGGCCGGACACCGCCCGGGCGGCGCGCCAGACGCTGGCCCAGACGGTGCTGCTGGCGCTCAGCGCGTTCCCGCAGGCCATCCTGCCGAACACGCTGGTGCGCGAGCTGGGCGCACTCGCGAAACAGGCCGGGCTGCCGATGCCGCTGGTGGAGGAAGTCGCCGCCGACATCTTCATGGGCACGTTCACCGCGAAATGGCGCACGGCGGCGGAGCTCACGAGTCGCGCGATGGCGGGCACGCTCTACGCCCGCTACTACGACCTGCCGCAGTCCTGGACGTCGGCGCCACGCCCGCGCCCGTTCCGCGTGCTGGCCAAACGCACCGCCGACGACTTCGCCGACCTGTGCGTCGCCCGAGCCGCCGAAGCCCGGCCGACGCGGACGCCCGGCTCGGTGGCCGCGAACGGCACGGTGCTGGAGCAGAGCCAGATCCTCACGACGCAGAACCTGGCAGTTCTGGTGGACACGCTGGGTCTGCGGGACCGGCTCCGGGCCTCCGCGCCCGAGCTGGCCGCGGAGTCGTTGGCGTGGACGGTGGACCGGCTGGCGATCCGCACCGACCATCGCCACGCGGCCCTGCAAGCGGTCAAGAACGCGGCGTACGCCTGGCGGCAGGCACTGTTCTTCTTGAGCTTCTGCAACACGGACACTCAGCGCACGACCGTGCGCCAGCTCGCCGCGCAGGTGGCCCGGGCGGGCCTGGCCGAGCGCTTCACCCCGGCAGTGACCGGCCTGGCCCACGTGGTCGACGGCGGCCGGTTCACCCCGGACGGCCGGACGCCCGACGGAACGGGACGGCGCTTCCTCGGCTGGACCACCGGCAGGCACTGGTGCCTGCCGGGCGAAGAGGAGGAAGCATGACGGCTCCCGGCACCACGACCGACTCGCCCGGCAGGAACCGCGCCGTCCACAAAGGACTCCTCGACTCGGCGGGAAGCGGATCGGGCGGGACGTCCCGCAGGCGCTCGCCCTTCCGCCAGGTCGGCAAAAGCCAGCCGTGACCAGCGCCACGTTTACCCGCACCCGGGTACCGGGAAGTTCGGATCTGGCATTCCGTTCGGCGACGCGCGAGGCGGTGACGACGATGACGGCGATACATTCTGGCGCGCAACGAGAAAATCCGGACACCCACGGCGGTGCGGGCACGGCGGAGCGACCACTGCCGCAGCTGCTGGCGGAATTGGACCGGCTCACCCGGCGCGTCGACGAACACCTCCGCAGGCCTGGCCGACGACAGCACCGGGCCGGCGGCAGCCTGGACGGCTTCTCTCGCGGATAACGGGAAACCGGCCCGCTCTCCTCGCCAAACTACCCCGCGAGGCGACCGGCGTCGCGGCCGGACAGGTCTCCGCCACGCCCGTCTCGCAGGGTGGTCCGCACTGCCCGCACCCGCGAAGACCGCCTCGGAGATCCTCAGCCAGCCACCGGAGTGACTGCGCTTGCCGCCAGGACCACCCGGACCTCCCGCGCCTGCTCGACGCCTGGCCCGCCGACCCCGGCTGCTCGCCCCACCCGGGCGGTCGCGGCCTGGCGCGAACCCGCCGCCCTCATCGAGCTTGCGACGGCGGACGTCCATAACGCCTGCGGAACGCCGCCGCGAACCGGCTCGCGCTCGAAAAGCCCCACCGCGCGGCGATTTCGCTGACCGAGGATTCCGGGTGCGCTTCGAGGTCCGCGCGGGCGCGCTGCAGCCGGACGCCGACCAGGTGTTCCGTCGGCGTGCATCCGACCCACTCCCGGAAGCTTTCCTGCAGCCTGCGGACCGTGGTCCCGGCGACGGCCGCCATGTCCGCGGCGGTCCACGCCCGGGCCGGGTCGGCGCGGACGGCGTCGACCACCCGCATGATCGCGCGCGGCCGCGGCGCCGGGACGCAGCCGGAGTCGGGGCAGCCGGCCAGCAGGAATCCGGCCGCGACCGCTCCGGCCAGCTGTTCCCGGACGATCGGCTGGTCGCTGAACAACGCGCGGTCGCCCATGTGCGACGACAAGCCGGAAACGAGATGCCGCCAATCGCGCGCCGGGCCGTGTTCGAGGCGAAGCTGGTCCGGGAGCGCGCCGGCCACGCGGACGGTCCCGGCGCCGAGGACCCGCTCGGCCTCGCGGTCCAGCCAGTCCCGGTCGAATTTGACGCCCAGCACGGTGCAGGTCGCGTCCCAGTGGGTGATCAGCGACGGCGTGTCGGCCCGGAAGACCGTCGCCTGCCCGGGCACCGACGTGACCGTGCCGTGCCTGCCGCGGCTGGCGAGGTGGCCGGTCAAGGGCAGGTTGACCTCGTAGGCGGACGGGTAGTCGCAGGCGATCTCGACGTCGGCTCCCCAGCCGACGTACCCGATCAGCACCGGGCCGAGGTCCAGCGTCCGGAGGGTCAGCCGCGGCTCGCGGCCGCCGCGCAGCGGCGTCAGCTGATGCGGAAAGTAGGCGGCGGCCACCGACTTCGAGACTCGCTCCCAGTCCCGCGGCGCCGCACCCCGGCGTGCGGACATGGACGCATGCTAGCTGATCAGCGGCGACGCGCCGGATTCGTCGCGCGATCCGTACCGGATCCGCGCTTGGCGTGTCGTCGGCCCGGCTCGCCCGGACCTACCTTTCCTCCGACCCGGACGAAGTCCCGAAGGAGGCCGCGTCAATGACGACGAACAGCACCACCGCCCCGGACCTTTCCTGGATCGGCGACATCACCATGGCCCAGCTGGAGCGAAACCCGTACGAGCCCTACGAACGGCTGCGCCGCGAGGCTCCCCTGGCGTACGTGCCGGTCCTCGGCTCGCACGTCGCGACGACCGCGGAGATCTGCCGCGAGATCGCCACCAGCCCCGACTTCGAAGCCGTCATCACGCCGGCCGGCGGCCGCACCTTCGGCCATCCGGCGATCATCGGCGTCAACGGCGACATCCACGCCGACCTGCGCTCGATGGTCGAACCCGCCCTCCAGCCCGTCGAGGTCGACCGGTGGATCGACGACCTCGTCCGGCCCATCGCCCGCGGCTACCTCGCGAAGTTCGAGAACGACGGCCGGGCGGAACTCGTCTCCCAGTACTGCGAGCCGGTCAGCGTCCGCTCCCTCGGCGACCTGCTGGGGCTGCAGAGCGTCGAATCGGACAAGCTGCGCGAATGGTTCGCGAAACTGAGCCGGTCGTTCACCAACGCGGCCATGACCGAGGACGGCGAATTCGCCAACCCGGAAGGTTTCGTCCAGGGCGACGAAGCGAAGGCCGAGATCCAGGCGACGGTCGACCCGCTGATCGACAAGTGGATCGCCGAACCCGCCGACACCGCGATCTCGCACTGGCTGCACGACGGCATGCCGCCGGGGAAAACCCGCGACCGCGAATACATCTACCCCACCATCTACGTGTACCTGCTCGGCGCGATGCAGGAACCGGGCCACGGCATGGCCTCGACGCTGGCGGGGCTGTTCAGCGAACCCGACCAGCTGGAACAGGTCGTCGACGACCCGGCGCTCATCCCCCGCGCGATCTCCGAAGGCATGCGCTGGACGTCGCCGATCTGGTCGGCCACCGCGAGGATCTCCACCAAACCGGTCACCGTCGCCGGGGTCGACCTTCCCGCCGGCACGCCGGTGATCCTGTCCTACGGCTCGGCCAACCACGACACCGGCGTCTACGAGGCCCCGACCCGCTACGACCTGCACCGTCCGCCGCTGCCGCACCTGGCCTTCGGCGCCGGGAACCACGCCTGCGCGGGCATTTACTTCGCCAACCACGTCATGCGCATCGCGCTGGAGGAGCTGTTCGAGTCGATCCCCAACCTCGAACGCGACACCTCCTCCGACGTCGAGTTCTGGGGCTGGGGCTTCCGCGGCCCGACGTCGCTGCACGTCGCCTGGGAGGTCTGACATGCCCTTCACCGCGACCGTCGGCGACCGGGAAGTGCCGTGCGAGCCCGACCAGCCGATGCTCGACGCCTTCCTCCGCGCCGGCGTCTGGATGCCGAATTCCTGCAACCAGGGCACCTGCGGAACCTGCAAACTCCGGGTGGTCGACGGCGACGTCGACCACCGCGACTCCCCCGCCGACACCTTGACCGAGGACGAGCGGGCCGCGGGTCTGGCGCTGGCCTGCCAGGCCCGGCTCCGCTCGAACGTCGTCGTCGAAACCGGGGGCGGCGCCGGTCGTGCCACGCACCCCTTGCGCGATCTCACCGCGACAGTCCGGGAAATCGAAGACATCGCCCGCGACACCCGGCGGCTGCGGCTGGGCCTGCCCGAGCCGCTGGCCTTCCACGCCGGGCAGTACGTCGAGCTGACCGTGCCGGGCACCGCCGTCCGCCGCCAGTACTCGCTGGCCAACACCGCCGACGAGGACAAAGTCCTGGAGCTGCACGTCCGTTCGGTGCCCGGCGGAGCGGCGACCGAAAAGTGGATCTTCGCCGATCTCACCGTCGGAGAACAGGTTCAGGTCACCGGACCTCTCGGCGACTTCGTCCTGCCCCCGGCCGACGAGGACGACGGCGGCCCGATGGCACTCATCGGCGGCGGCACCGGCCTCGCCCCGCTGATCGGCCTCGCCCGCACGGCGCTCGCCCGCGACCCGAACCGGAAAATCGTGCTGTACCACGGGGTTCGCGGCGAGGCCGACCTCTACGACCTCGACCTGATGGCCGAACTCGCCGACAGCTGCCCGAATTTCGCGTTCCTTCCGGTGCTGTCCCACGAACCCGGAAACAGCACGCACCGCACCGGTTTCCCGACCGACCGGTTCCTCGAGGACATTCCCAGCGCACGCGGCTGGTCGGGCTGGCTCTGCGGACCGCCGCCGATGGTCGACGCCGGGGTGAAAGCGTTCAAACGCCGCCGGATGGCGCCGCGCGTGATCCACCGGGAGAACTTCACCCCGGCCGCGACCTGACTGCCGCCGGTCGGGCCGAGGCTCGCGGGCTGGCGCGAGCCGCGGCCGAGGTTCGCGACTCCGGCCGGAATCCCTGCGCGGACAACCGATTCGGCCGCCCGCCGCGACGGCCGGGTCGGTTCGTCATCGGCACAACTGACCAGCAACCGCGCGAGGTACCGAGGACCCCGCGGCCCCCAGCCCGCACACCCCGACGTTCATGCAGCGGCACAACCACCTTCCCTGGCCCACCTCCCGCCGCAGCCGAGCCGATTCGCCCCCAGCACCACCGATCAACAGCCCGTGAGACAACCGAGGAACCCTCCAGCAGCCAGCTCGCACACCGCCGACGTTCACGCAGCGGCACAACCACCTTCCCTCGGCCACCTGCCGCGACAGCCGAGCCGATTCGCCCCCAGCACCACTGACCAACAGCCGCGCGAGACAACCGAGGAACCCCTCGGCCGCCAGCCCGCACACCCCGAAATTCACGCAGTGGCAAACCACCTTCCCCCGGCCGCCGCGTGCGGGGAGTTCCCTCGTCTACAGCTCGATGACGACCTTCCCGTGCACGTGCCGTCCCGCCTGGAGCTCGACCGCGTCCCGGATTTTCTCGACCGGGAAGGTCGCCGCGATCGGCACCCGGAGCTTTCCCGCCGCGACCAGGCCGGCGATTTCCTCGATGGCGCCCGGGGCCGCGTTGGCGCCGTTCGCTGGCGTGATCCCGTCGATCTGGGCGGCGATGGTGGTGATCCGCTCGTCCGGCACGCCGAGTTCGCGTGCTGCCAGTGCGGTGTCCTCCCCGTGCAGGTCCATGGCGGCGGTGACGCCCTCGGGAGCCAGCGCGCGGACGCGATCGACCAGGCCGTCGCCATAGGTGACCGGCTCGGCCCCCAGTGCGCGCAGGGCGTCGGCCGACGACGCTGATCCGGTCCCGATCACTCGCGCGCCCGCGAGCCGCGCGAGTTGGACGGCGAATACGCCGACCCCGCCTCCCGCGCCGCCGACGAGCACCGTGTCGCCCGGGCCCGGGTTGATCACGGCCAGCGCCGCGGCCGCCGTGCAGCCCGCGATTGCGAGAGCGGCGGCGGTGCGGTCGTCGACGCCGTCCGGGGTGCGGTGCGCCTCGCCGCCGGCCGCGATCGTCCCCGCGTCCTCGATCAGGACGTAGTCGGCCACCGCGCGGGACATCGCCCCGCCGAACACGCGGTCGCCGGCGGCGAACTCGCGCACGCCTTCGCCGACCTGGTCCACGATCCCGGCGTAGTCGGTGCCGAACCCGCACGGCAGGCTCAAGCCAAACCGCGCGGCGGTCTCCGCGTCCGAGGTCATGAACCAGTCCATCGGGTTCAGCCCGGCCGCGGCGACCCGCACGCGGATCTGCCCCGGACCGGCCTGCGGCACCGGCACCTCACGCACGCGCAGGGTCTCCGGCCCGCCGAACGACTCGAACTGGACCGCCCGGCCGGTAGTCGCCGACGCGGTGGCGTTCGGTTCTTTCATGCTCACCTGTTTCTGTAGCGGCTCGTGACGCAATGCAAACGGACTACGCTCCGTTTATCTGACCCAAGCTAGCACAAGTGGAGCGTGATCCGTTTTGGCTTCCGCAAAGGTCCGCCGGCCGAGGGCGGACGCGACCCGCAACCGCGAACAGCTGCTGGCGGTGGCGACCCGCCTGTTCGCTTCGGCCGAGACCGAGCCGTCGATGCGCGCGATCGCCCACGAAGCCGGGGTCGGCATCGCCACCCTGTACCGGCACTTCCCCACCCGGGAGTCCCTGGTCGACGCGGTCTACCAGGATCAGGTCTCGCGGCTCACCGCCGGCGCCAGGCAACTGCTCGCCCAGCTCGGCCCGCGCGCGGCGCTGCGCCGCTGGATGGACCTGTTCGGGGACTGGATCGCGACCAAGAACGGGATGCTCGACACCCTGCTCGCGATGGTCGAATCGGGCGAGATCGCCCACGCCCGCACCAGAACCGAACTGCTCGCCGCGATCGGCGACATCCTCGAAGCCGGGCGCGCGAGCGGGGAACTCCGCGCCGACGTCCCCGCCGAGGACATCGCCGCCGCTCTCATCGGGATCTTCACCGTGGCCGGTTCCGCCGAGCACAAAGCGATGGCGGGTCGCCTGCTGGACCTCCTGATGGACGGACTCCGGCCGTGCGGCCACTCCGAAACGGCCGAGTGAGAAGGAAAGATCTCGGCGAGGCGAGCTGTTCTCGA
The DNA here is from genome assembly GCF_014174495.1 of Amycolatopsis echigonensis. Taxonomy (GTDB): domain Bacteria; phylum Actinomycetota; class Actinomycetes; order Mycobacteriales; family Pseudonocardiaceae; genus Amycolatopsis; species Amycolatopsis echigonensis. The sequence goes on along the minus strand of NZ_JACJHR010000076.1, from coordinate 12,399 downwards.
CGCTCGGCCCTTCCGCGCTCGCGGCAGGAAGTGCTGCGGCGGCAAGCGAAGACCCGCCGGACTTGCTGCCCCAAGAGGGGGCGGCGAGTCGTCGCGAAAGGACTCAGCGTTCGGCCTGCGAGAGGCCGAGCAGAGGCAGCCACACCGCGTCCACGATCTCGACGATCGTCTCGTCCGGCACCCCGTCCATGCGCATCAGCATGTCATGGCGCACGAGGTCGAACGGAAGGTTCACGACCCGGTCGGAACGGGGCACGTCCGCCAATTCGCCGCGCTCGACCGCGCGGTCGACAAGCGTCGCGAACGGGGGCGGCTGATCGACGGGCAGGACGCGGCTGCGCAGGTGATTGAAGGTGGTGCCGGTCTCGCGGAGGTAGTCCGCGAGCTGGATGCGCATGAGGATCAGCGTGCGGGCTCGCTCGGCGTTGACCGTGCGCAGGAGAGCGAGCGCGTCCTGGCGCAGGCTGCCGGTGTCGGGGAGGTCGAGCGGGCGCCAGTGCCGGGCGAGCGTGGCGAGCAGCAGGTCGTCGCGCTGCGGCCAGCGCCGGTAGAGCACCGGTTTGCTGGTCCCGGCGCGCGCCGCGACGGTCTCGAAGGTCAAGCCGTGGTAGCCCTGCTCGACCAGTACTTCCCAGGCGGCGTCCAGGATCGCACTCTCCAGTGCGGCGCCCCTGCGCCGGGTGGGCGCCGCGGGCTCCGTGCGTCGCTGGCTCACCTTGGCTCCCTGACGTTTCCCCCGGACGGTTGGATCCGGTTGCGTATCTTAACCCGCCGTCGTACATTCGGAGCAGTAAGAAACGAAACCGTATCTTACTGGCGGACGGACACCCGCCGCCGAGCCACGCACACGCAAGGGGATGCCCGCATGTCCACGATCAACGCCGCGGTGGTGGAGTCCTTCGACGAGCCGCCGCACTTCCGGTCCGTTCCCGCGCCCGAGGCCGCCCCCGGCCAGGAGGAGGTGGAGGTTCTCGCCGTCGGCGTGCACCCCGCCACCCGGGGCATCGCCGCGGGCAAGCACTACACGAGCCCCAAGACGCTGCCCGCCCTGGCCGGCGCCGACGCCGTAGTTCGCCGAGAGGATGGCAGCCTCGCCTTCGTCATGCCGATGGGCAGTGGCTCCCTCGCTGAGCGCATCGTCATCGATCCGGCCAGCGCGATCCCGGTCCCGGACGGAGCCGATCCCGCGGTCCTGGCCGCCACCATGAATCCGGCCTTGTCCTCGTGGACCGCGCTGCGCACCCGGGTGCCATTCCAAGCCGGGCAGTCGGTCCTGGTGCACGGCGCGACCGGCAATGCCGGATCGACAGCCGTCAAGGTCGCCAAGCACCTCGGTGCCGAGCGCGTGATCGCCGCCGGACGCAATCGTTCCCGACTCGACGAACTCGCGGCCGAGGGCGCGGACGCGGTCGTCCAGCTCACCCCCGACGAGGACGCCACCGCGGCCGCGCTCGCCGAGGCCGCCGCGAACGTCGACGTGGTCCTGGACTACGTGTGGGGTCCGCCCACCGAACTCGCCATGCGCGCCGTCCTCGGGGCGCGGACCGAACACACCCGCCTGCTCGACTGGGTGCAGATCGGCGGCATGGGCGGAGACGCGATCACCCTCTCCGGGCACGCCTTGCGCTCCAACGCTTTCCGCATCCTGGGCAGCGGCTTCGGCGCGGTGGAGATGGACGTCATGCACCGGGAGTTCACCGAACTCGTCGCCGCGATCGCCGCGGGCGGCATGGCCGTGCGCCCGCACCCGTTCCCGCTCGAGAAGGTCGAAGAGGCTTGGGCCCACCAGGACGACCCCGGGGAGCGCACCGTGATCCTCCTCTGACCAGCGGCGCGGCGCCTCGGTGCGGGCGGCCAAGCGGGCAATGCCGCCGGAGCCACGCGCTACCGCGGAACGTCGACACCTTGGGCGACGACTTCGGCCACCGCCCGTTCGGCAGCGCGGACCGCACCCTCCATATAGGACTCGAACTCGGCGGACGTCTCCGCTCCGGCCCAGTGGACCCGGCCGACCGCCGCGGTCGTCGCGTCGGTGTAGTTCGTGAGGACGCCCGGGGTCCGCAGCCCCGCCACGCCGCTGATCCACGGTTCGGCGATCCAGGACTTTTCCAGGTACTGCTCGAAATCCCGCGCCTGGGGGCCGAAAAGCTCGACGAGGTCCTTCACGAAGGCGTCGCGGCGTGCTTCCTCGTCGTCGAGAATCGTGTCGTCCCAATGGAAACCGCCCGAGGCGGCGGTGCCGATGAACGCCAGGAGGATGCCCTTGCTGCCGTCGGGCGGCGAGTTGTCGACGACGTAGTGCGCGATCGGAAGATCGGTGACCGCGGAGCCGTTCAGGCCCCGCTCGCGCCAGAACGGCCGCCGGTAGACCAGGCAGACCTTGCGTTCGCCGCCGTTGCGCCAGACGCGCTGCAGCTTCGCGCGGCGGGTCGGCAGCGGCGGCAGGAAATCGATCCGGTCCGCGTCGCCCGGGGTCATCGCGACGATGACCCGGCCGCACCGGACCTCCGCGCCGGCTGACCGCACGAGCACGCCGCGGCCGTCCTGTTCGATCGAGGTCACCGGCGAGCCCAGCCGGACCCGGTCCCCGAGTTCGGCCGCGATCGCGTCGGCGACGGCCTGGGTGCCGCCCGCCACGCGCGTCTCCTGGGCGCCGTCCGCGGTGTTCATCATGAACTCGACGCCGCCCGAGGTGCCGATCTGGTGCAGGGCCTTGAGCAGCGAGACCTGGCTCGAACTCTCGGCGAAGACCAGCGAGAGCCCGAGTTCGAACAGGTGCCGAGCCTCGGCGCTCCGGCAGTGCTTGTCGAGCCAGTGGCCGAGCGTCGTGCTGTCCCATTCGGCTGCTTTCCGTGCCCGCCAAGGGGCCTCGGCCGGGATGGTCGCCGCCATCCGTTCGAGACGGAACTGCGCCTGGGCGAAGTCCAGCAGGGCCACCGGCCCCAGGGGCGGGATGGTGCCGCCGAACGTCCGCCGTTTGCCGCGCCGGAGGTAGATCGTCTTGCCCTCGATGTGCGTGGGGAAGGTCTTCAGCCCCAGTTCCTCGAGCAACTCGAACATGCGGGTGTGCAGCTTGCCGACCCACTGGCCGCCGCCCTCGCTGATCACGCCGTCGCCGGCGTCGAGGTTGTACAAACGACCGCCCGCGCGGTCGTCGGCCTCCAGCACGACGACCGAATGTCCCTGCTGCACGAGCCGGCGGGCGGCGACGAGACCGGAAAGTCCCGCGCCGACCACTACGACGTCCGCGGTGAGTTGTGCTGGCATGGTTGTGGTCACCGGGCGCTCCGCTCTGGGTTGGGCCGCTGGGACTTCGCTTGTGCCGTCCGGTCGACGAGGCGCAGCGGCCGCGCCTCGCGATCCCGCAGTGCCGCGGCGACAGCCGCTACCAGCCGTGCCGTGGCTTCCTTGCAGCTCCGGCTGACCGCGGTGAAAGAGAGATAGCCGTGCACAAGGCCTTCTTCACGGATCAGGTCGACGCGCACCCCGCTTTCCAGCAACGCGGCCGCGTAGGCGAGCGCGTCGTCGCGCAGCGGGTCGAACCCGGCGACCGCCACGACGGCGTCCGGAAGACCGCTCAGGTCGTCGGCCAGCAAGGGGCAGAGCAGCGGATCGTGCTGATCCGTTCCGGCGGGCAGGTAATGGCCCATGAACCAGTCGATCTGCTTGGCCGACAAGGCGGGAGAGCCGGCGAACTCGTCCTGGGAGGGCCGCCGCACCGAGATGTCGGTGACCGGCTGGACGAGCACCTGAAGCAGCGGCTGCTCCGACTGGCCGCGCACCTGCTGGCACAGCACGGCGGCGATGTTGCCCCCGGCGCTTTCGCCGGCCACGACGATCCGGTTCGGGTCCAGACCCCAGCTCTCCGCGTGCTCGACGGCGTACTGCCAGGCCGCCAGCGCGTCCTCGTGCGCCGCGGGGAACGGATCTTCCGGCGCAAGGCGGTATGCGACCGACAGGACGTCGGCGCCCGTTCCGTGGGCGAACATCCGGGCCGGGGAGGCGTAACTGGCCCGGCTCCCGAGAACGAAACCGCCGCCGTGGAAGAAGAGGATCAAGCCGCGGCCGGGCTTTGCCGAACTGTACCGGGTCGCCAGGAGTCCACTGTGGATCTCGACTTCCTGTTCGACGGCACAGGGAGCGACCCGGTCGGCGAACACGGCCGCGTCGGTCTCGATGACCTTCCGCGCCTCGGCGGCGGGCAGGTCGCTGTAGTCGTTCCCGGCGGCGGTGAGTTTCATCAGCATGGCGACGTCCGGGGCCATCCGCTCCCCCGCGCGGTTGACCGGCGGGCGCGCGAGCAGCCGGGCGACCGGTGCCGGAACCCCGCACAGGGCAACGACAAACGCTCGTTGGAGACGCTGGCTCAGCGTCCGGCGCGGCGCGGTCACGACCCGGCTCCGACGCCGGCGAGGGTGGAAGTCCGGGTCGAGAACCGGAGACTCTCGTCGATCAGCTGTCCCTTGAACAGCCGGTTGTCCGGAACGAAGGTGGTGCGCATCCGCCACGGCAGTTCGGTGCCCTGCTTCGGAAGCTCGTGCAGCGACCGCCGCAGGTACCCCGCGCTGAGGTCGACGACGTCTTCCTTGGCCAGGTTTTCCGGCGCGACCGGCACCACGATCTCCTGCCCGGTCGCGTCCATGCGGCGGAGCACGTCGGCGACCAAGCGGCACACGTTGCTCAGGCGCAGGGTCCAGGACGCCTTCGTGTACCCGAACATCATGGCCCAGTTCGGCACCCCGGAGATCAGGCAGCCGCGGTACAGCACGGTGTCCGGCAGCTTCGCCGGAACGCCGTCCACTGTCGGCTGGATGCCGCCCAGGAGCTGCAGGGCCAGGCCGGTCGCCGTCACGACGAGGTCGGCCTCCAAGGTCTTGCCCGATTCCAGCAGGATGCCCTTCTCGGTGAAGCGGTCGATCCGGTCAGTGACCACGTCGGCCTTCCCGTCGCGCAGGGCGTGGAAGAACTCGCCGTCCGGGGTGACGCAGAGCCGCTGGTCCCACGGGTCGTACGGCGGGTTGAAATGGGTGTCCACGTCGAACCCGGGCGGGAGGTCCTTGAGCGCCAGCTTGCGGAGCAGCTTCCGCCCGAAATTCGGGAACTTGGTGAGGACCGAGACGAGGAGGAAGTCCTGCCAGATGTTCTTCCGCCGCGTGGCCGCGTAACCGGCCTTCGCCCCGAGCACCTTGCTGAGCGCGAGCGCGATCTTGTCGACCCGAGGAGCCGAGGCGACGTAACTCGGCGTGCGCTGCAGCATCGTCACGTGCGCCGCGGCGCCCTCGCCCATCAGCATGGCCGGCAGCATGGTCACCGCCGTCGCGCCGCTTCCGATGATCACGACGCGTTTGCCGCGGTAGTCGTAATCCTCCGGCCATTCCTGAGGGTGCAGGATGTCGCCCCGGAAAACCTCACGGCCCTCGAAGTGCGGCGTGTATCCCTTGTCGTAGCGGTAATAACCGGTCGCGCTGAAGACGAAGCCGGCCTTGACGGTCTTCTCGCTCTCGGCCCCGTCCGCGCCGGTCACCCGGACCTGAAGCGTCCACTGCGCTTCGGCGCTCGACCAGTCCGCCGCCGTCACGCGGTGGCCGAGGCGGAGGATCTTGTCCAGGCCGAATTCGGCCACCGTCTCGTCGAGGTACTCGCGGATCAACGGGGCTTCGGCGATCGCGCTCCGGTGCCGCCACGGCTTGAAATCGTAGGCATAGGTGTGCAGGTCGGAGTCGGAGCGGACGCCCGGATAGCGGAACAGATCCCACGTCCCGCCGATCGCCGCGCGGGATTCGAGGACGAGGATCTTCTTGTCCGGGAACTCGGCCGCCAGCTGCCGGCTCGCGCCGATGCCGGACACCCCCGCGCCGATCACGACAATGTCGGCGCGCTCCGTCGCGCTCCGTTCCTTCATGTTCTGCGTCCTTCCGATGCGTGCTGACGACGCCGGGACACCGCTGACCGGCGTCAACGACCGGGACCGAAGTTGGTCATTTGATAAAGTCGTTTGACAGAGTGTGTGGCACGAGCCGTCGGACGTCAAGGCCCGACTTCGCCGCCGCGACCCGATCACCCAGCCGGGCGGACCCGGGGAACGGTGGGGAGCACAGCATTTTCCGGCTCAGGAACACTGGCCGCGAGGCAGCGCGATTCCTGGCCGGAGCGGCGATCAGGTACGCAGCGAGACCGAGACGGAGAGCGCCGGGCGACGGCACGAAGCTCGCCGACCTCGGCGAAAAGTGCTAGGGCCAACCGGAATCAGCGGGCCCGGCCCGGCCGGGTGAGCCCGTTCTCCCGCGGCGGCCAGGCCGTCCGCAGGAGCGGGACCGGTTCAGCGCGCCGTCGCCTCTTGGGCGATCCGGTCCGCGAGCCAGCTGTCCAGCACCGCCGTGACGAGATTGATCTTGTCGTCGGCGAGAGAATCGTCGCCGCGCGTAAGCCAATTCAAGGCGAAGCCGTCAGCAAGGGAAGTGATGACGTTGACGATGTCTTCGATCGCTTCGGAGCTGAGCTGATCGCCCGGCGCCGCTTTCCGCAGAATGCCGCGCATCGTCTCGAACGCACGCTCGTAGACGCCCAGCCCGCGGTTCTCGGACTGCCGTTGCGCCCAGCTGAACAGCTCCAGCGTCGCCGCCGCGAAGGTGTGCGACTCGAAGTAGCAGCTGAGCACCCCGCGAAGGAGTTGCCGGGCGGTTTCCGCGAGGCCGCTGTGCGGATCGCTGCCGTCCAGGACCGCCTGGAACCGGGACCCGACGAATTCGTAGACGTCCGCGAACAGGTCTTCCTTGGAGTTGTAGCAATAGTGCAGCGTCGCCAGCGGCGCCTGCGCCTGTTCGGCGATCCGTCGCGTCGTGGCGCCGTCGATGCCGCGGGAGGCGATGACCTCCATCGCCGCGTTGACGAAGTCCTGCCGGCGTTCGACGGCCGAGACGCGTGGCATGGAGCCCTCCCGCAGTGCTGCCCGGTACGACTAGGACATTTGACCCAGTCGACCCCAGACTACCAGTGCGGCCGGGCGGGCGGTCGCGCCGACGGCCGGAAAACTCTTGGTCAAACAACTTGATCGGACGACCAAGAAGGGTTAGCTTATGGGCCCTGAGCACCGGGGATCGCTCACCTTCCGCAGGCCCGCCCACGACATCGGAGTCGACCATGGCAGAACTGCACCGGCCTGACCTCGTCCGCACCGCGCCGCCCCTTCCGGCGGCCCGAAGAGTCCCTCTCCTCAGCATCGGCGCGGTGCTGGTCGTCTTGACCAACGCGGTCATCTTCGTGGTGCCGCCGCTTCTGCCGGTCATCGCGACGCACTACCACCTCGTCACGCTCGCCCAGACCACCTGGGTCTACACCGCGCTCACGCTGGGCGGCGGAGCCGGATTCATCCTGCTTCCCCGGCTCGCCGACCTCTACGGGGATCGCAACGCGTCAGTGCTCGCGTCCGCTTTTCTCACCTTGGGCGCGCTCATTCCCGCGGTGGGCAACTCGTATCCGTCGCTGCTGGCGGGCTGTCTCGTAATGGGCTTCGGCGGGGCCGCGCAGTTGCTGCCCCTGGGGTTCCTTCGCAGAAACCTCGGCGAGCGCGGAATCACCGCGGGCGTAGCGGTTCTCGTGATCGCCACCGGTGTCGGAATTGTCGTCGGAATGATCGGCGGCGGCCTGATCGTGCAGAATCTGTCGCTGCGAAGCTTTTTCTTCATCCTGACCGCGGCATTCGCCGTGACCACCGTCGCCTCGTACGCGACCATTCCGCACACTCCGCCCGCCGAACCCTCCGGCCGGGTCGGCGTGGTCGGCACCGTCTGGATGATCGGCTGGGTGGCGGCGATCCTGCTGACGCTGACGCAGGGTCTGGTGTGGGGCGCCGGGGCGTTGATCCCGTTGGCTCTCGGCGTCGCAGGCGGGATTCTCTGGCTGCGCGTCGAACGGAAATCGGCGTCCGCGGTCTTCGACGTGTCCTTGATGAAAACCCCGCTCGTGACGGCGGCGTGCGTGTGCATCGCCTTGTTCGCGGCGGTGAACTCGGCCTATCTGCTCTTGGTCAGCGATTACGCCCAGGTCGTTCCGGCGACGCTCCGTCCGGCCGACGCCTACGGATTGGGGCTCAGCGCACTGCAGACGGGCTGGCTGATGGTGCCGTTCGCGGTGACCTTCCTGCTCGGCGGCGCCATCGCGGACCGTCCGGCGGCCAACGGACGCGGCGCCTCGATGTTCGTGGCCGGGGCGCTGGTCAGTGCCGCGGGCCTTGCCTGGCTCGCGCTGGCGCACGACCAGCAGTGGCAGTACCTCGTCGGCGCAGCGGTCATGGGCCTCGGCTGCAGCATCGGCTACGCGGCCGGTTTCGCGATCGCGCAACGAGCCGTGCCCGAAGAAAAGGCCGGGATGGCCGCCGGCGTCGCGGGGACTTTCATGGCCGTGGGATTCGCCGTCGGCACCGCGTTGATCAGCGCCGACCTCAGCGTCTCGGTGACCCCGGTGCGCGGCACCGGCGAGGAAGTCGCTACCGCGGATCTCTACGGCTCCGGCTACTGGATCGCCGCCGTCGTGGCCCTGCTCGTGCTGGCGACCTTGGTCGTCTCCCGGGCGCGCGCCCGGCGCCGCCTCGCCTGAACCATCGCCGCCTTCGACGAAAGCGAAGGCCCGAAACTCGAGGAATACCGAAATGAAAGAAATACTTTTCTCCCTCGCCGACGTCTGGATGATTTTCGCCGGGTTCACTTACGGCGTGAAGTTCATCCGGCGTTACGGAAACTATTTGCTGGGCCTGGAATGGATCGTCGTCGCCACGTCCGGGACGAACTTCCTGCTCTGGTCCCTGCTCGGCGGCGACGAACACAGCCCGATGTACTTCGCGGCGTATTTCCTCGACGCTTTCTCGCGCTCAGTAGGCATCACGCTGATCCTCGTCCTGGGCCTCATGCGCGTGACGCACCTCTACAAGCCTTCGGCGGCAACCGATGTCAGCGCGTTCGCGCTGGCGGCCGTGGCGGGACTGTACTTGCAGCAGTTCCATTGGGGATTCCACGCTGGCTCGGCGATCTTCTACGTCGCGGTCAACGCGGTCACGGCGATCTACCTCGCCTATTTCACGGTGCGGCTCTGGCGGGCCCGCGCCAAGGGTTCGGCCGTCGCTTCCGCTCTCGCCACCGCGGCGGGTCTGGCGATCGCGGTGATGTACGACTTCCTGCCGATTCCGGACGACCAGTACCGCACGACGTTCTACACGCTCGCCCTCGCCACCTGGGGCACCCAGATGTACGTGATTTTCCGGGCCTACCGCGCCCTGCACGACCACAACGTCGCGACCGGGCTCGAGCCGGCTTCCCGGTCCGGACGCACCAAGCTCGCGAGCGCCTAGGAGATCCCGTGGACACAGCCAACGTCGACTACCTCGGCTTCACCGGTTGGATCGGCCCGCCGTCCGACGTCCGGCCGCCGCTGGACGGCGACCTCGGCTGCGCCGTCGCGGTCGTCGGCGGCGGGCTGGGCGGCATGTCGGCCGCGCTGCGCCTCGCCGAACGCGGGCAGGACGTCGTGGTGCTGGAGGCCCAGTTCTGCGGCCACGGTTCCAGTTCCCGCAACGCCGGCCAGCTCGCGAGCGCGCCCGGCGGCGACATCCAGCTGCTGAATCTCTTCTTCCGCAAGAAAATGCCCGCCATGGCCCGGTTGGCCGAGCACGCCGCGCTGCACGTCGAAGACCTGATCAAGCGTCTGGGCATCGACTGCGACTACGAAGCCGCGGGCAACACCTTCGCCGCGGTGTCCCGAGGACAACTGGGACGAGTGCGGCGCGTGGCCAAGATCCTGCACCGGGCGGGGACCAAGGTCGAGCTCGGCACGAGCGAGGAACTCGGAATCCCGCGCGGTTTCCTCGGCGGCATGCGCGAAGTGGCCGGCGGGATCATGAACCCCGGCAAGTTCACCCGCGGCGTGCGCCGGGGACTCCTGACGTCGTCCGCTCGAGTCTTCGAACAGACCAAGGTCACGGACGTCGCCCGCGACGGCGGTCAGGTCGTGCTTTCGACCCCTCGAGGCAAGGTGCGCGCGGACAAGGCCGTGCTCGCGACGAACGCCTTCTCGGGCGAATGGACGATCACGCCCAAGCACCTTTCGGTGCCGCTGTGGGTGATCGAGGCGGAGACCGAGCCGATCGACCCCGTCCGCTTGAAGGCGCTGGGCTGGACCAGCCGTTCCGGGCTGATCACCCAGCACAACATCATGGAGAACTACCGGCTGACCCCGCGCGACACGATCGTCTTCGGCGTGCGCCGGGTCGAGCGGGGCACGCGCTTTCCGCTTCCGGCAACGGAAAAGCGCCCCGACCCGCGACTGGTCCGGGAACTCGCCGACGCGTTCGCGACGCGGTTCCCGAGCCTGGCCGACGTAGCGGTGGACCGCGCTTGGGGAGGCTGGATCGCCATCACCTCGTCGTGGCTTCCGGTCGCCGGACGGATCGGCGGCACCGTCTTCTACTCGATCGCCTGCAACGGCCACGGCCTGGCGCAAGCACCGTACGTCGGCGCCCTCCTCGCGGATCTCGTCGTCGACGGCGAACGACCCGAAGACCTGGACGTCCTGTGGGCCGAGAAAGCCCGTTTCCCCCGCCCGCTCATGATGAGCCCGCTCGGGCTGCGCACGATCTGGGCGGTCGACCGCTTCACCGACCGGATCAACGGCAGCAGACGGAACGCTCGGAAGGGCGATCCGACTGCTGCCTGAGCTGCCCGGCTCGCGCCGAGCCAGCCGCACAGTCCACATCGGACCGCTCCGGTCAAGACGGATCGACGCCAGGCCCGGCTCCCGGCTCACGCGCAGAACGCTGCCTGGCTCGAACGGGGCGACGCCGTCCGGACCGGGCGCCGCCCGTCCCGGCGCGCCCTGGCCGAGTCGCGAGAACTCCGGTGCCCGCGGCCTTTCCCCCATTCGACTGCGATGCGAGGAACCCATGACCCGTGACCTCCCGCCGGACCGGCAGACCCCAGGGCTGGCGCGCACGCTCGGCGTGCCGCAGATCGTCTTCATGGTCGTGGCCATGGCCGCACCGCTGACCGTCGTCGCCGGCCTCATCCCGCTCATGATCGCTACGGGCAACGGGACCGGAGCACCGCTGAACTTCGTGGTCATGGGCCTCGTGCTCGTCCTCTTCACCGTCGGGTTCTCGGCGATGACGCCCGAGGTCGCCGACGCCGGAGCGTTCTACTCCTACGTGCAAAAAGGCTTGGGCCGGGTGATCGGCCTCGGCGCCGCGACCCTGGCGATCGCGACGTACGCGGTGCTGCTCGTGTCAGTCGCGGCCTACCTCGGCGCCGCCGTGCACAACGTGCTCGTGACCCTCGCCGCGGTTTCCGTCCCCTGGTGGTCGCTCTCGGGGGTGTGCCTGCTCGCCATCGCCTTTCTCGGCTACCGCAACATCGAAATGAGCGCGCGCGTCCTCAGTGCTCTGCTCGTCGCCGAGATCCTGATCGTCGCTGTGCTGGACCTGGCGATCGTCGTGCACGGAGGCGACCGCGGGCTGTCCGGCGAGCCGTTCACGTGGGGCGCGTTCAGCCAGGGAGCCGTGGGAACCGGGATCATGTACGCGATCTTCGGATTCGTCGGCTTTGAAGCGACCGCGGTGTTCCGTTCGGAGGCAAAGGATCCGGACACCACCGTTCCGCGCGCGACTTACACCGCGGTGCTCGTCATCGCCGTGGTTTACGCGGTCTCCGCGTGGGCCGTCATCGTCGGCGCGGGAACCGGCAAGGTCGTGGCCCTGGCGGCCAGCCGCCCGGAGGCCCTCACTCCCGACCTGGCCACGCGCTACGTGTCGACCTTCGCGCACGACGTGATGCAATGCCTGCTCGCGACCAGCTTTTTCGCTTGCGTGCTGACGGTGCACAACGTCGTGTCCCGCTACACGTTCACGTTGGGCCGCAAGGGCGTGCTGCCGGCCAGTTTCGAAGCGGTCCATCCGAAGCACCGCTCGCCCCACGTCGCCTCCCTGGTCACGTCGGGCATCGTCTCGATCGCGCTGGCAGTCATGGCCGTGTGCCGGCTCGATCCCGTCGTGCAGATCTACGCCTGGTTCGGCGGCGCGGGCACGCTCGGGCTGATCTTCCTGCTTGCCTTGACCTCCATCGCAATCGTCGCGCACTTTCGCCGAAACCCCCGCGGCGTGTCGAAATGGAAGGGCGCCATCGCGCCGGGGATCGCCTCGGCGAGCCTGCTCGGCACCCTTTTCCTGGTGGTCGGCAACTTCGAACTGCTGATCGGCTCCTCCGGCATCGCCTGGGCGTTCCTCGCTTTCCTTGTCCTCGCGTACGTCGCCGGGCTCGCGTGGGCGTTGCGCCTCCGAGCGGCCCGACCGAAGGTCTACGCGGGGCTGGTCATTTGACCGAGTCATATGACAAACTACAACTCCGCCGCGTTCAGGTC
>NZ_JACJHR010000075.1 GCF_014174495.1 Amycolatopsis echigonensis | reverse complement strand
GCTTTCGCCCTGTTCTGTTCGGCGCCTCGCACGAACAACCCGTCGGGATCAGCGTCCCGGCACGAGGCATCGACCCGCCAGCCAACCTGATTGGTTTGCATACCCCCAGCTCCCTCATCTGGTGTATGGCACCAGCGAAGGCGAAGCTCCCGCTCCCACCCCCGCGAGCGTTTCCCACTGCGTCGCACGTCGGTGACGGCACCTCCCCGGTGCCGCTGCCTCCGTCCGGACCAGCCAGGCTCCCACCCGGTCTGCTCCGTCTGTCGGCATCTACGTGAGACGTTGACGGACTGTAGGGTCCCTCGGTTCCCTCCGTCGAGACCTAGCATGCATTCCGTTACCTGAGGTCACGACACGGGGGCCCGTTAATGATCTCCGGACGGGGCGCGCGGGCGTGAGGTCACGAAGGCGACACGGGCCTTCAGTACCCTGGCTTTCGTGCGCAAAACGGATGGTCTTTTCAAGCTCCTCGGCCTGTGCCTGCTGGCAGGGGTGCTGGTCGCCGGGATCATGTTCCCGGTGGTGGGCGCCGCGGGGGTCGTGTCCAACCAGGCGAGCGAAACGGTCGACAAGACGTCGTCCGACCTCGCCGACATCCCGCCGCCGTTGGTGACGACTGTCACCGACTCCGGCGGCAAGCCGATCGCGACGCTGTACGACCAGTACCGCATCCCGGTGCGCCCGGACCAGATCAACCCGGCGCTGAAGTGGGCGCTGCTGTCGGCCGAGGACAAGGCCTTCTACGAGCACCACGGGGTGAACTGGGGCCGGACGCTGCGCGCCGCCGTCTCCAACTCCGCGGGCGGGGACACGCAGGGCGCCTCGACGATCACGCAGCAGTACGTGAAGAACTACCTGATCAACGTCGTCTACCGGAACGACAAGGTCGGGCAGGCGAAGGCGCAGGAGCAGTCGCTCTCGCGCAAGCTAAAGGAAGCCCGGATCGCGATCAACCTCGAGACCAAGCTCTCGAAGGACCAGATCCTCGCCGGGTATCTCAACATCGTCGAGTTCTCCCGGCAGATCTACGGGGTCGGAGCGGCCGCGCACGCCTACTTCAACACCACGCCGGAGAACCTGACGGTGCCGCAGGCCGCGCTGCTTGCCGGCATCGTGAACAACCCGATCGTCGACGACCCGTGGAACCACCCGGACAAGGCGACGAAGCGGCGCAACCTGGTGCTCGACCGGATGGTCAGCAACCAGAAGCTGGCGAAGGCCGACGCGGACAAGTTCAAGGCGGAACCGCTCGGCGTGGTGCCCGACACCCCCTCGAAGCCCCCGTCCAACTGCACCGGGGCCGGTCCCGAGAACGGCTTCTTCTGCCAGTACGTCGAGGACTATCTGATCAAGTCCGGGATGTCGAAGGACCAGCTGTACACCGGCGGCTACACGATCAAGACCACGCTGGACGAGAAGGCCAACCACGAGGCGAAGGTCTCGGCCGAGCAACAGGTGAGCAAAACCCAGAAGAACGTCGCGAACACGCTCTCGCTGATCCGGCCCGGCAAGGACCGGCATGAAGTGGTGGCGCTCGCGGCGAACCGGGATTACGGCATCGACGCGGACCAAGGGCAAACGACGTACGCGCTCCCGTCCGGCGTGTTCAACACCGGCGGCGCGGGGTCGAGCTACAAGATCTTCACCACCGCGGCGGTGCTGAACCAGCACATCGCCGGGATCTACAGCACCATCCCGGTCGGGAACAGCTACGTCTCGCACGTGTTCACCGGCAGCCAGCCGCATTGTCCGCCGACCGGCGCGCCGAACACTCGCTGGTATTGCGTGGGCAACGCCGGCAACGGCTACCCCGATTCGGCTTCGTTGCAGACGGCACTGGCGACCTCGCCGAACACCGCTTTCGTGGCGCTGGAAGACAAACTCGGCAGCACCGGTCCCGCCATCGACATGGCGACGAAGCTGGGCATGCGCGAAACCATGGCGAGCAACCCCGGCGGCGGAAAGGTCGACCCGAAGTCGGACGACCCGGGCCGGAACCAGACCCAGGCGCAGGCCTACGGCCCCAAGGGCAGCTACCCGGGCACGGGTGCGTTCACGCTCGGTTTCAGCCCGACGAGCGGGCTGGAACTGGCGAATGTCGCCGCGACCATCCTGAGCGGCGGCAAATGGTGCCCGCCGACCCCGCTGGCGTCGGTGACCGACCGCGACGGCAAACCCGTGCCGATCAAGGAAGCGGCTTGCGAACAGGTCGTGCCGGAAGGCCTCGCGAACACCATGGCGGTCGGCATGAGCAAGGACGACCAGGCGGGCGGCACCTCCGCAAAGGCCGCTGAAGCCGCCGGCTGGAACCGCCCGCTCGTCGGCAAGACGGGTACGACCCAGAACAACGGCTCGGCGACCTTCGTGGCCGGCACGCCGCAAATGGCCGGTGCGGCCATGGTGTTCCGTCCGGAAGGCGGCAGCGGCGGTCTCTGTTACGACAGCCCAGGCAACGTGTACACCTGCGGCGACGGCAACATGTTCGGCGGCAAGACGCCCGCGCAGACCTGGTTCGGCGCGATGACGAACATCATGAAGGACCAGCCGGTTGTGCCGCTGCCGCCGGAGGATCCGGCGTACACCAACTGAATCCGGTGAAAACGGGGCGGGGGACGCGATCTCCCGCCCCGTTTCGCTTGTCCGGACCTCAGCGTCATCCCTTGAGCGCTATCCGGAAGAGCCGCACGATCGCGATCAGAAAGCCGGGTCCCAGCACGATCAGCCACACCTGCGGCGCCCAGGTGCTAGGCATGCCGCGGTCCCAGTACTCATACGCCGGCCACCCCAGCGAAAACAGCACAACCGCGCTCAGCGCCCAGGGTTCTGCCCTCCGGCGCCACGGGAACACCGCCAACACCACCAGCAGGATGAGCACTGCCAGCAAGAAGAGAATCGCTATTCCCATAGCCAGGCTCCGCATCCCTGTCGGACTGGTCCAATCCAATACGATCCAACGACGGCCGCCGCCGGATGTCGAGAGAACACCACTGAGAGCTTCGCCCTACGCCATCCGGCACCGGCCACAGCGGGCGACCCGGTCGAACACGTATCCTCGACCATGTGAGCACGCTCGGTAACACCAGTCCGCCCGGGGGCACCGCGAAGCGGTGGGCCGCGGGGACCATCGCCCTCGGGGCCGCCACCCTCGGTTACGCCGTCGGCATCGAACGCCGCCGCTGGACACTGCGGACCGCCGAGCTGCCCGTACTCGCGCCCGGCACCGCGCCGTTCACCATCCTGCACGTCTCCGACCTGCACATGCTCCCCGGACACCACGCCAAACAGCGCTGGGTCGCCGCGCTCGACGAACTCGAACCCGACCTCGTCGTCAACACCGGCGACAACCTCTCCCACCGCACCGCGGTCCCCTCCGTGCTCCGCGCGCTCGGCCCGCTGCTGGACCGGCCGGGACTGTTCGTCTTCGGCAGCAACGACTACTACGCGCCGAAGCCCAAAAACCCCGCGCGCTACCTCATGCCCCGCGGCAAAAAGAAGCGCATCCACGGCACCCAGCTGCCCTGGCGCGACCTCCGCGCCGCCTTCGTCGAACACGGCTGGGTCGACCTCACGCACGTCCGCCGCACCATCGACGTCGGCGGCCGCGCCGTCTTCGCCGCCGGCGTCGACGACCCGCACCTCCACCGCGACCGCTACTCCGACATCGCCGGACCCGCCGACACCACCGCGGCCGTCCGCCTCGGCGTCACCCACTCCCCGGAACCGCGCGTCCTCGACACCTTCGCCACCGACGGCTACGACCTCGTCCTCGCCGGCCACACCCACGGCGGACAACTCCGCATCCCCGGCTACGGCGCCATCATCACCAACTGCGAACTCGACCGCAGCCGCGCCCGCGGAGCCTCCCGCTGGGGAGCCCGCATGTGGCTCCACGTCTCCGCCGGACTCGGCACCTCCCCCTACGCCCCCGCCCGCTTCGCCTGCCCGCCCGAAGCGAGCCTGTTGACGCTGGTCCCGCGCGGATCCGGCACCCCCGGCCCCCGCAAACCAGCCCCGCGTAAAGCCGCGAAACCCGTCCGCTAGACTTACCCTCGACCCGCTAAGCAGTACCTCGGGGTGTGGCGCAGCTTGGTAGCGTGCCTCGTTCGGGTCGAGGAGGTCGTGGGTTCAAATCCCGCCACCCCGACTGGTGAGTGAGGCCTGTCATCCGCAGAAAGCGCGGATGACAGGCCTCACTTCGTTGTGTCTTCTGGGGGTCGGACCCCCAGACCCCCGCCAGGGGGCGAGCCCCCTGGACCCCCGAAGGTGCATCGGTGGCCGTTGGCGAGTGGGCGGCCGCTCGGGGCCTTCTTAGTTAGCGGGTGGCGGTTAGTTCTTGCCAGCATTGGTGGAAGTCCCCTACGGCGGGGGACTTTGTCCAGGACCAGGCGGAGCGGGCGGCTGAGGTTAGTTGGTCGTGGTCTTTCGTGAGGGGTTTCGAGAGGGCTGCGGCTAGGCGGGACTCTACGTAGGTGGCCAGGGCTCGGTAGGGCAGGTCTTCTCGGTAGCGCGTGCGTTCGGTGATGTTGGTGAAGCCTGCGGCGGCGATTTTGGCGGCTATGGTGCGGCCGCTGAAGGGGTCGCCGCCGTTGTGGCGGCGTAAGAGGTAGTGGCCGCGCAGGGCGGCGTCTACGTTTGCGGTTCTCGGGCGGATTTTCGCGCGGCTCCAGTCTGAAGTGGAGATTGCCAGGTGGCCGCCGGGGCGAAGGACTCGGCGGATTTCCGCTAGCGCCGCGGCGGGGTTTGTCAGGTGTTCGAAGAGGGCATGGGAGAAGACCGCGTCTATTGATGCTGTCGCGAAAGGCAAGGCGTATGCGGTGGCGTTGATGTAGTCCACTGTGGACGTAGGGGCCGGGAGCAGCGGGCGGTGGACGTCTACGCCTATTACGTGACAGGCGGGAGCCAAGGTGGCGGTGATGCAGCCTTGGCCGCAGCCTAGATCCAGGACTCTCGAACCTGGCGTGAAGAGCGGTTGGGCGAACGCGGCGCGGTCACTCGCTGTGCGTGTGTTCATCATCGACAGCGCGTCTTGGGCGTAGCCCGGCGCGTAACCCTCCAGCACCCCGCACAGAGTACGGGTGAGAGGTGGCAGGATCGAGGGGTGAGCACGCAGTCAGGCAACCAAAATCCGCCCGCGGTGGTCCCGGACCGCCTGTTCGACGACCCCGAAGCCGAAAAGCGCTGGCTGGCGCGGTTCCACGCGCCGCGCATCTCGGTGCCCGAATGGGCCCGCGACGCGCCCGACGCCAACGTGTACGTCTCCAACGCCAGTGGCGTATGGGAGGTGTACGCGTGGGACCGGGCCACCGACAGTCACCGGCGCGTCACCAACCGGCCCAACGGCACCTTGCACGCGACCCCCTCGCCCGACGGAACGGCCATCTGGTGGTTCGACGACACCGACGGCGACGAGTTCGGGTCCTGGCGCAGCCAGCCATTCGACGGCGACAGCTCCGCGGCCGTCAAAGCACTGCCCGACATTCATGACGGATATCCGGCCGGACTCGAAATCGGCCGCCGAGTCATCGCCGCCGGTGTCTCGACCGACGACGGCAGCGAACTGTTCGCGAAAATCGACGGCGTCACCGAGCGGTTTTACCAGCACGCGGACGACGCGGGAATCGCGTCCATGTCCCGCGACGAAAGCCTGCTCGCTATTTCCCATTCCGAGCACGGCGATTCCCGGCACCCGGCCTTGCGAGTGCTGTCCACCGACGGGTTCACGACCGTCGCGGAGAAGTGGGACGGCGAAGGAAAAGGCTTGCAGGCGCTGGAGTTCTCGCCGCTGCCGGGGGACCAGCGCCTGCTGGTCCTGCACGAACGCCGCGGTCGCGAAGAACTGCTGATCTGGGACGTGCGGGCGGACACCGAAACCGAACTGCTGATCGACCTGCCCGGCGAGGTCGTCGCGGACTGGTATCCGGACGCGCGCGCCCTGCTCGTCGTGCATTTCCACCAGGCACGCAGTTCGTTGTACCGCTACGACCTCGACACCGGCGAACTGTCCGCTGTGGACACTCCGGCCGGACGAATCGGCGGCGCGGGCGTGCGGCCCGACGGCACTATCGAGTACTCGTGGTCCAGCGCCGCCGAGCCCGCCGCCGTCCGTGCCCGCGCGGCCGACGGCACCGACTCCGTGTTGCTGACGCCGCCGGGCGAGCGCGCCCCGGGTTCGTCGCCGGTCACCGACGCGTTCGTGGAGGGCGTCGGCGGCCGGATCCACGCGCTGGTTTCCCGGCCCGCAGACGCCCCGGAAGGCCCGCTGCCGACGGTGTTTTCGCTGCACGGCGGCCCGCACGCGGCGGACGAGGACCGGTTCTCCGCCTACCGCGCGACGTGGCTGGACGCCGGATTCGCCGTGGTCGAGGTGAACTACCGCGGCTCGACCGGCTACGGCTCGGCGTGGCGGGACGCCATCGAAGGCCGCCCGGGCCTGACCGAACTGGAAGACGTCGCGGCGGTCCATGACTGGGCGGTCGAAAGTGGACTGTCCGATAAGGACAAGTGCGTCGTGAACGGCGCTTCGTGGGGCGGATATTTGACCCTGCTGGCGCTGGGCACCCAGCCGACGCGGTGGGCCGCTGGTGTCGCGGGCGTTCCGGTGGCCGACTACGTGGCCGCGTACGAGGACGAGATGGAACAGCTGCGCTCGTTCGACCGCGCCCTGTTCGGCGGCTCCCCGGAGGACGTGCCCGCGGTGTACCGTGAATGCTCGCCGCTGACGTACGTGGACGCGGTCGCCGCCCCGGTGCTCATCCTGGCCGGCGACAACGACCCGCGGTGCCCGATCCGGCAGATCGAGAACTACCTGGACCGCCTCGCGAAACGCAACGCACCCCACGAGTTCTACCGCTACGACGCGGGACACGGCTCGCTGGTGATCGCCGAGACGATCAAGCAGACGTCCATTGAGGTGTACTTCGCCTTGCGGGCGTTGGGAATGCGCTGAGGGTGCGGGCCGTCCAGGGTTTCCTGGACGGCCCGGTCTCACAGCCCGCGCTTAGCGCCCTTCAACTGCGCCACCGCGGCCTCGTCCCCTTCGAACTCCACCCGCACCGCATCCCGGCCGAAGACGAACAACAGCAGCTCCACCGGCTCTCCCACCACGGTCACCACCGGAGCCCCCGACTTCACCGAGGCCGACTGGCCGTCCGGAGTCCGCAGCACCACCCCGACCGGCGATTTGCGCAGGTTCAGCTTCGCCATCCGCGTCGCCAGCCGCCAGGCCGCACCGTCTCGCGAAGGGTCGGCCGGGCGCGGGGTCCAATCCGGTTGCGCCCGGCGGACATCCTCGTGGTGCACCAGGAACTCGGCACTGTTCGCCACCTCGTCCACCGGCCCGATCGACGTCGGCCAGAAGCGCGACGGGCCTCGACGCACCTGGGCGACCAGGTCGTCCCACGGGCGCGCCGCGACCCCGTCCTGCACTCGCTGCGTGTGACCGGCGAGCGCGGGCACCAGGATCCCGGGCATCGCGTCCGGCCGGTGTTCGCGTACGACCAGGTGCGCGGCCAGATCCCGCGTCTGCCAGCCCTCGCACAGGGTCGGGGCGTCCGGGCCGAGCTGCTCGAAGAGGTCGCTCAGCGCTTGGCGTTCATCCTTGGCAAGGCCCATGTCTAGGAACAGTACTGCGTGGCGAAGCCACTCCGTTGAGGGCGGTGGAGGGCAGCGAGGCGGAGTACTCGCTGGTAGCGATCAGTGGTGGAATCCCGTCGACGTGGCTGGGTCGTGCTGCGGGGACGGCTGCCGGTTCAGCTCCGGAAGGATGCGCTTCAAGTCGCCTAGCAACAGGTCGGCCAGGTCGTGCGTGAAGCCGTTGCGGACGACGACCCGCAGCACCGCCAGGTCGGTGCGGTTGTCCGGGAACGTGTACGCGGGCACGAGCCAGCCCCGTTCGCGGAGCCGACGGGAAACGTCGAAGACGTCGAACGAGGTGACATCCGAACGCGTCGTGAACGCGAAAACCGGCAACTGGTCACCGCGGGTGAGGAGTTCGAACGGATCGAGCTTGGAGATCTCGTCGGCCAGATACGTCGCCACGTCGCGCGAAGCTTGTTGCACCGCACGGAAACCTTCGCGACCCAGCCGGACGAACGTGTAGTACTGCGCGGCGACTTCCGAGCCAGGACGAGAGAAGTTGAGCGCGAAGGTCGGCATGTCGCCGCCGAGGTAGTTGACGTTGAAGACCAGTTCCTCGGGCAGCGCCGCCTTGTCGCGCCACACGACCCAGCCGACGCCGGGGTAGACGAGGCCGTATTTGTGCCCGGAGGTGTTGATCGACGCGACGCGCGGCAGCCGGAAGTCCCATTCCAGGTCCTCGTCGAGGAACGGGGCGATCATCGCGCCGGACGCGCCGTCGACGTGCACCGGGATGTCCCAGCCGGTCCGCTCCTGCAGCGCGTCGAGGGCGGCCGCGACCTCCGCGACCGGCTCGTAGCTGCCGTCGAAGGTCGACCCGAGGATGGCGACGACGCCGATGGTGTTCTCGTCGCAGAGCTTGACCGCTTCTTCCGCGGACAGGTGGTACCGGTCGCCCTCCATCGGCACGAACCGCGGCTCGACTTCCCAGTATTCGCAGAACTTTTCCCAGCACACCTGGACGTTGATGCCCATCACCAGGTTCGGCTTCCCGGTGCGGCCCAGCTTCGACCAGCGCCGCTTCAGCGCCATTCCGGCGAGCATGCAGGCCTCGGACGACCCGGTGGTCGAGCAGCCCATGATGTCGGCGGGATCAGGCGCGTGCCACAGGTCGGCGAGGATGTTGACGCAGCGCCGCTCGAGTTCCGCGGTCTGCGGGTACTCGTCCTTGTCGATCATGTTCTTGTCGACGCATTCGGCCATCAGCTCGCGAGCCTGCGGCTCCATCCACGTCGTGACGAACGTGGCGAGGTTGAGCCGTGCGTTGCCGTCGAGCATCAGCTCGTCGCGCACCAGCTGCAGCGCCGTGTCCGGCGGCAGCGAATCGTCCCGCAGCCGGTCGCGCGGCATCGTGAAATCCGCGGCGAGCGCCAGATTGCTCCCGGCGTACAACGGATTCGTGCCGGTCTTCCGGTCTGCCCGATCTTGTTTCCCCTGATGCAGCACCATGTCAGCGAACCTACTGCCGGGCGTCCGCGACGACCACCGGACGAAAGAAAAGCCGCCCGCGGCGAAGGCGGACGGCTTTTCTCCAGGAGAGGTGTGGTCAGGCTTGCTGCGCCTGCCACATCCAGTGCGCCTCTTCCAGCGCGCGGGCGATCTCGATGAACAGATCCTGCGTCACGAGGTCGCTCTTGTCGGTTTCGTCGATGCGCTTGCGGAGCCGTTCGATCAGCGCCGCGAGAGTGTCGACGATCGCGGCGATGGTGGACTGGACGGACTGCCAGTTGTCCGGGTACTCCGGCGCACCGGAGCTCGCCACGACGGTCTTCGCCTTGCCGTTGGGCGAAACCCCGATCGCGGCGGCCCGCTCGGCCACCTCGTCGACGTACTGCCGCGCGGTCGACACCAGCTCGTCGAGCTGCAGGTGCGCGCTGCGGAAGTTCTGGCCCACGACGTTCCAGTGCGCTTGCTTCGCGATCAGCGACAGGTCGATCAGGTCGGTCAGCGTCGCCTGCAGCGCGTTGCCGGTGATCTCCTTGTCCGAATCGGAAAGCGGGCTCTTGATCGGGGAAGTGGTCATCTCGGGTGTCCCTCCTCTGTCTTGGTTCAGACGGTGGTGGTCAGCTCCACCTCGATGTTGCCGCGGGTCGCGTTGGAGTACGGGCAGACCTGGTGCGCCTGCTCGACCAGCTGGTCGGCGTCGGCCTTCGCCAGGCCGGGCAGCGACACGTCGAGCCGCACGCCCAGCTGGAACCCGGCGTCCTTCTTGAAGACGCTGACCGAACCGGTCACCGTCGCGGCCGGCAGCGCCACCTTCGCCTGCCGGGCCACGGCCTGCAGCGCGCTCAGGAAGCACGCGGAGTACCCCGCGGCGAACAGCTGCTCCGGGTTGGTTTTGTCGCCGCCGGGACCGCCCATCTCCTTGGGTATCGCCAGCGACTCGTCCAGCACGCCGTCCGAGGACGTCACGTCGCCGTTGCGCCCTTCTCCTCGCGCGGTCGCGACAGCGGTGTAAATCGGCTCGGCCATGCGTGTTACCTCCTCATTGGGACGCCTCCGGAGTCAGCGTCTCAGTGAGTTCAACGCCCCGCATCCGCGGAACAGTGCCCCGGCATGGCAGTCATCACCCCCGGAATAACCGGGCGGTGAGGAGGCGAAACCTCAGCGTGCGCGAAGCAGCGCGTGTTCCGCGACCTGCTCCCCGATGAGCCGCAGCGTGCGGACGCTCTTCTCGTCCGACGCGCCGCCGCCCTCGTCGAACTTCGTCTCGGCGGAGTTGATCGAACCGCCCAACGGCGTGGACCAGCCGCGCAGAGCGTGCGTGATCGTGCGGAGCTGCTCGAGCGTGGTGACCGCGGCCTGCCAGCCGTACGCGACGGCGGCGAGGCCCACCGCGCGGCCGTCAAGATAGGGACGGGTGTCCTCGCGGAGGTCCTCGATGTAGTCGAGGGCGTTCTTGACCAGCCCGGACAGCCCGCCGTGGTAGCCGGGAGAGACGACGATTAGCCCATCCGCCTGGCGCACGCCCTCGATGAGCTTCCGCGCGCGTTCGTCCCGCTCCGGGACGGCGGTGTCGTAGAACGGCAGGACCAGCTCGGGGCCCGGGATCAGCTCGGTCACGACGCCGCGTTCCTCGGCAGCGGCGAGCGCGATGCGCAACGCGCGCTCGGATTGCGAGCCCTCTCGCAGCGAGCCGCCGATACCCAGCACCTTGACGCTTTTGGCGGAAGTCACAGGTCGAGGCTAACCCCTCTACCTAAGTAGAGGACCAGGATCTGAGACGGAGGCTTGGGTCACATGCCGACTGGACCAACGTCCCTACTGGCAAGTAACCTCAGCCCATCCGGCGTTCGAGGAGGAACGATGGCCATTCCGCCGCAGATCCGCGCCCAGGCTGCCGCCGCGCAGTTCTTGTTCTGGCTGCCCCGGCCGGTGCGCAGACTGATCGCCGGTGCGCCGCTGCGACTGGACGGCCAGGAACTCGCTCTCGACGCCCAGTTGCTGCTGAAGTTGCAGAAGCTGGGCGGTGCTTCGCTGGTCAACGGGTCGGTCGAGCAGTCCCGCGCGCTGCTGGAAGCGAGCCAGCACCTGGTGAACGGCAAGCGGATCGAGCCGGTGGCGACGCGTGACGTCGCCATTCCGTCCGGCGAGGCGTCCCTCGACGCCACCCTCTACACCCCGGCCGGTCTGCCGGAACCGTCGCCGCTGCTGGTGTTCTTCCACGGCGGCGGATGGGTCATCGGCAGCCGGGCCACCCACGACAACGCCGCGCGCTACCTCGCGAAGCATGCCGGGGTCCGGGTGCTGTCAGTGGAGTACCGGCTCGCTCCGGAAAGCCCGTTCCCCGGGCCGGTGGAGGACGCGCTGGCCGCGTTCGACTACGCACACGCCAAGGCGGCCGACCTCGGCGCGGACCCGGACCGGATCGCGGTGGGCGGCGACAGCGCGGGCGGCAACCTGTCCGCCGTCGTCGCGCTGGAGGCGACGCGGCGCGGCGGCCCGGCGCCGGCGTTCCAGCTGTTGATCTACCCGGCGGTCGATTTCACCACGCGACGCCGGTCCCGCGAGATCTTCGGCGAAGACCTCTTCCTCACCGACGAGGCGATGGTGTGGTTCGAGGGGCATTACGCGCCCGAGGGTGTCGACAAGGCCGACCCGCGGATGTCGCCGTTGCTCGCGTCTGACCACAGTGGACTCCCGCCCGCCTACATCGTGACCGCGGGCTTCGACCCGCTGCGCGATGAAGGCGAGGCGTACGCGGAAAAACTGCGCTCGGCGGGCGTACCGGTGGCGCTTAGCCGGCAGGCCGACCTGATCCATGGATTCCTCAACTTCGCCGGGGTCGGGTCGCGGTTCCGGGAGGCGATCGCCGAGATGGCCGGCGCACTGCGGGTGGGACTCGCCAAGCGGTCCTGAGCGGCGTCGCCGGTCCGCACCGGCGCCCCAGCCCGGACATGGAACGGAGCCTGGCGCGGGCGAACCGCACCAGGCTCCGAGCCTTTCCCCTCTTGGTCAGGCCGCTCAGGCCCCCGGAACGGGAACCGGCGCGGGCACCGGCGGCGTCGGCAGCGGCGGCGTCGGAACCGGAAGCGGCGGCACCGGCACCCCGCCGAGCAGACCGCCGAGCAGGCTGGTGACCGTGGCGAGCAAACCCTTGATCAGGTCGCTCACCGCCTTGAGCGGTCCGGGCAGGTCCGGCAGCGGCGGGATCGGCAACGGCGGGATTTGCCGCGGCGTCGCCGTCGGGTCGCTGAGGAGCCGGTTGGACTCGTCCGCGCGGACCTTCGCCGCCGACGAGAGTTGCTGGGTTTCGGATTGGACCTGGTAGCGCTTGCCCGCCGCGATGTCCGCGAGCACCGGACTGAGCCGCGTGAGGTCCGCCCTCGTCTTCGCGACATCCCCGGCGTACGCCACCTTGGTCAGGTCGTCACGCATCTGCAGCACCTGCGCGGCGACGGCTTGCGTGGCCGAGGAGCCTTTGCCGCCCGCCGGGCTCGCGGAGGCCATCCCCGAAGTGCCGACGGCCAGCAGACTGGCCGCGGCTACTACCGCGATGATCCTCCCGATCTTGCCTTTCATTCTTTACCTCCCTGGCCTCTGGGACCTGCCGGGTAAATCGATACCCGCCGTGTCGGCCCAACACCAGCCGATCACCGGATAGGGAGGTTTTCTAACCCTTACGTGCCGAATCCAAGAACCGGGAACCGGCCCGCAATTGATTAACGTGGACAGCTTGCGCGTCCCCCGACAATCACGGACCGCGGACCTGAATCTGACTCATGGTAGTCAGATTGCCCGAATGGCGGTATCGCTCACTCACACAGGCGTAGTTCGTGATCGATTACCTTCATCACCCCGTCGGGACGCGACCTCTCGCTCGTCCGACCGTGGCGTTCCCCCACGCACGCACCGCCGCCCGCTTTCGGGTCCGCTCCCGTTTCTCCGGGGAATCGCTGCCGCTTCGACCGGAGAACTCCAAGGTCGGCGCAGAAATATGAAAAACTGTTCGCGAATGGGCGGCGAGAATGCTTTTTCGCGTTGCCGATGAAGTTAGCAGCCAGGTCGCGGGCGCATTTTCCGGGTCCGCCGAACGCTTGCGCGACACCCGGCCGGGTGTGCGGGAGGCCCCCGGCCGGTGTGACGAAAAGAAGTTGCACGCTCGTACCAACTCTTGCTCTCATGGGGTACGTGCCATTTCAGCCGTATCGCCGCGTCCTGAGCGTCCCCGGACTCCGCCCGTCGATGGCGCTGATGTTCTTCGCCCGCGTGCCCATGACGATGACTGGCGTGACGCTGACGCTGTACGTCGTCAGCGGTCTCGGCCGGGGCTACGGTGCGGCCGGCGTCGTCGGCGCGGCCGTCACGCTGGGCATGGCACTCGGCGCGCCGGCGATCGGGCGGACCATCGACCGGTACGGCCTGCGCCCGGTGGTCGCGGTGTGCGGGCTGTCGTCCACCGCGTTCTGGTTCGCGGCACCGCATCTTTCTTACGGGGCACTGGTGGCGTGCGCGCTGCCCGCCGGCGTGCTGTCGGTGCCCGCGGGCTCGCTCGCGCGCCAGATCCTGGCCGCGCTCGTGCCCGCCGAGCAGCGGCGCGCGGCGTACTCGCTGGACACGATCCTGGTCGAGGCGTCGTTCATGATCGGCCCGGCGGCCGGGATCGCGGCGATCTCGTCACTGTCGGCGACCCTGACGCTCAGCGGCATCGGCACCGTCTTCGGCGTCACCGCGCTGCTGATCTTCCTGCTCAACCCGCCGATCCGGAACGAGGACGAACTCGCCCCGACCGGCACCGTACGGCCGCCGCTGCGGTCCTGGCTGACCGGACGGCTGCTGGCGACCCTGCTGATCGCCGCCGGGACGCTGTTCTGCCTGGTCGGCACGGAGGTCGCGACGCTGGCCGCGCTGCGCTCGCACGGCGACGTCGGGTGGACCGGCCTGGTCATCGCGGTGATGTGCGCGGCGTCGATGCTCGGCGGCATCGTGCACGGCGCGGTGCGGAAGTCGCTGCCGCAGGGGTTGCTGATGCTGCTGCTGGCGCTGCTGGTGATCCCGGTCGGGCTCGCGACGCAGCCGTGGTGGCTGCTGATGCTCCTGCTGATCCCGACCAACCTGCTGTGCGCCCCGACGCTCGCCGCCACGACGGAATCGGTCAGCGAACTCGCGCCGCCCGCGGTGCGCGGCGAGGCGATGGGCCTGCAAGACGCCTCGACGCGGCTCGGGCTGGCCGCGGGGAGCCCGGTGGTCGGCTTCGCGATCGACCATTCGAGCCCGGCGTGGGGCTTCGCAGCGGCCGGATGCGGCGGGCTGGCGCTTGCGGCGCTGGGGCTGGTGTGGTCGCTGCGCCTGCGCCGGAGCTCGGTGCGGACCCCTTCGCTGGCGGCCGCGGTCCGGGCTCGCCGCTGAGCTGAGCAGCCCCAATGTGGCATTGGGCGCGTCCGTGAAGGGCTCCTTGACGGAATCCGATTCCCGCAAGGAGCCCTTCACGGACTTTTGCGGGAGCAGAGAGCTGCGCCGGAGCCGGGTAGCGGTCAGCTGCAGGCTTTGCGCAGCCCGTCGAGCTTTTCCAGGTTCCGCTTGGTCCACCGGGCGATCACGCCGGCGTCCTCGAGGTGTTCCTTCTGCACCTGGACGTACGAGTCAGCCATGCCGAGCAGAGCGTTCTTGACGTTCTCCTCCTGGACATTCGCCGCCAGCTCGCGCAGCCGCCGTTGCTTGTCCTGTGCGCGGGCCTTGAGCTTTTCGCCGTCCACCAACGGGTTCAAGTCCGCCAGTCCCAGCGCTTCGGTGCACGCGGAGACCTTGTCGACCGCGGAATTGGTCTGCTTGACCGCCGAATCGACCTGGTCGCATCCGGCCAGCAGTGTTCCGGCCGCCACCAGGACGACCGCCACCCCCCAGCTTTTCATGCACTTCAGCGTAGCGGGTCCCGCGGGCGCACCAGCGCGATTCGCCCGCGGGACTCCTCATCCCTTCACGCACACGACCTGCTTGAGGTGAGCGACCACCTCGACCAGGTCAGTCTGCGCCTGGATCACCGTCTCGATGTCCTTGTACGCGGCCGGGATCTCGTCGACGACCCCGGTGTCCTTCCGGCATTCCACGCCCGCGGTCTGCGCGGCGAGGTCGGCCGCGGTGAAGGTCTTGCGCGCCTTCGTCCGCGACATCCGCCGTCCGGCCCCATGCGACGCGGACTCGAACGACGCGGCGTTGCCGAGCCCGCGCACGATGTACGAGCCGGTGCCCATGCTGCCTGGGATGATCCCGAGATCTCCGGAGCCGGCCCGGATCGCGCCCTTGCGGGTGACGAGCAGGTCGACGCCGTCGTAGGTTTCCTCGGCGACATAGTTGTGGTGACACGATATTGCGTCGTCGAAAGTCGTCCCGGGAATGACTTCCGCGACCGCGAGCTTCACCAGCGCGATCATCGTCGCCCGGTTCCGCGCCGCGTAGTCCTGTGCCCAGAAAAGGTCACGCCGGTACGCCTGCATTTCCGGCGTGTCCGCGACGAACACCGACAGGTCGGGGTCCGGCAGATCCTGGTTGTGCGGCAGCTTCCGCGCGATCGCCATGTGGCGCTCGGCGAGTTCCTTGCCGATGTTGCGCGAACCCGAATGCAGCATCAGCCACACGCGGCCCTCGTCGGCTCCGCCCTGTTCGAGGCAGACCTCGATGAAGTGGTTGCCGCCGCCGAGGCTGCCGATCTGCCGCGCCGCCCGGTCGTGCAGGCCTTGAACACCCTCGTGCAGGTCGCCGAACGACTTCCAGAACGTGTCCCAGCCGCCGACACCGTGCACCTTCGCGGTGTTGACCGGCGTCTTGTGCAGCCCGAAGCCGACCGGTACCGCCGCCTCTATCCGCTTGCGCAGCTTGCCGAGGTCGTCCGGCAGATCGCTCGCGGTGAGCGAGGTCCGCACCGCGCTCATCCCGCAGCCGATGTCAACGCCGACCGCGGCAGGGGAGACCGCGTCGCGCATCGCGATGACGCTGCCCACCGTGGCACCCTTGCCGTAGTGGACGTCCGGCATGACCGCGACGCCGTGCACCCAAGGCAGGTTGGCGACGTTGCGCAACTGACGCATCGCTTGGTCCTCGACCGACGCGGGATCTGCCCACATCCGGATCGGAACGCGCTCGCCGTCCACCGCCGTGTACATGACTTTCCTTTCCCAGAACGAAGTTTGCCCGTTCAGCATCCGGCACTCCGGCGCTCGCGACAACGGGTTTTCGGACATCCGGCATCCGGATCGCGCTGCCGGAAGCCGCAGCGGGGACCGGTCCCGGAGAACCAGTGGTCTCCTGGCCCGGTTCCCGAAGCAGAGGTGGTGTCCGCGGTGTTCCCGTCCAGCCCTTACCAGCCGATGCCCGCGTCCGGCGAAAACGCGGAGCAGGAAGTGCGGCGAGGAATCCGGTCGATGCGCTGTGCGGTCGGCGGCCAGGCCGTGCTCTACCTGGCGCTCGCCGCGTTCGTCGGATACCTGCTCGGGCTCGGCGGCACCTCGGGCGCGGTGGCGTTGCCGGTGGCCGTCATGGCGATCAACTCGGCGCTGACCATCGCGCTGGTCGTGTGCGCTGCCCTGCTGGGCAGGCGGCAGCGCAAGGTCATGCTCACGCTCATCGGGCTGGAGTGCGGGTTCATGGCGATGCTGCTGCTCGGCGCGATCCTGACGTTCGCCACGAATTCGGGGGCCGCGGGCGCACCGGTCGGGCTGATCCTGTGGGGTTTCCTGATGCAGGCCGTGCTACGTCCGCTGCAGAAGCCGGAGATCCGGGCCGCGTTCGGGCTGAAACCGATGAAGCCGCGGCAGAAGAAGAACTGAAAACTGCCCGGCCCCTGACCAGGGACCGGGCAGTTTCTCGGACTTGCTCAGCGGTTCTGGGCCACCAGTTCGGCGATCTGCACGGTGTTCAGCGCCGCCCCCTTGCGGAGGTTGTCGGCGGAGACGAACAGCGCCAGGCCGCGCCCGTCCGGGACACCCGGGTCGGTGCGGATGCGGCCGACCAGGCTCGGATCGATGCCGGCGGCCTGCAGCGGCGTCGGCACGTCCGTCAGCCGTACGCCCGGCGCGTTCGACAGCAGTTCCGTCGCCCGCTCGACCGACAGCGGCCGTTCGAATTCGACGTTCACCGACAGCGAGTGCCCGGTGAACACCGGCACCCGGACGCACGTGCCGGATACCAGGAGGTCCGGGATGCCCAGGATCTTCCGGCTTTCGTTGCGCAGCTTCTGTTCCTCGTCCGTCTCGAACGTGCCGTCGTCCACAATGGACCCGGCCATCGGCAGGACGTTGAACGCGATCGGCGCGACGTACTTGGCCGGGGCCGGGAATTCCACCGCCGAACCGTCGTGCGTGAGCGAGGCCGCGCGCGTGGCGACGGCGTTCACCTGTGCGGCCAGTTCGTCGACGCCGGCCAGACCGCTGCCCGACACCGCCTGGTAGGTGCTCGCGATCATTCGCACCAGACCGGCTTCGTCGTGCAGCGGCTTGAGGACCGGCATCGCGGCCATCGTGGTGCAGTTGGGGTTCGCGATGATCCCCTTCCGCACGTCCTTGATCGCCTCCGGGTTGACCTCGCTGACGATCAGCGGCACGTCCGGGTCGCGCCGGAAGGCCGACGAGTTGTCGACCACGATCGCGCCCGCCTCGGCGAAGCGCGGCGCGTGCTCGCGCGAAGTCGCGCCACCGGCGGAAAACAGCGCGATGTCCAAACCGGACAGATCAGCGGTCGCCGTGTCCTCGACGGTGATTTCCTGGTCTCGCCACGGCAACGTGCGTCCCGCGGAACGGGCCGAGGCGAAGTACCGGATCTGCTCGACCGGGAAGTCCCGCTCGTCGAGCAGCTTGCGCATTACGGCGCCGACCTGGCCGGTAGCCCCGACCACTCCGACCCGAAGTCCCTGCGCCATCAGCGACCACTCCCCGCGTAGACGACGGCTTCCTCGTCGCCGCCGAGTTCGAACGCCTCGTGAATCGCGCGCACGGCCTCGTCCAGCTGTGCGTCGCGGATCAGCACCGAAATGCGGATCTCCGAGGTGTTGATGATTTCGATGTTCACGCCCGCGTTGGCCAGCGCCTCGCAGAACGTCGCGGTGACGCCCGGGTGCGAACGCATCCCGGCGCCCACGAGCGACACCTTGCCGACGTGGTCGTCGTACAGGACCGACTCGAAGCCGATCTCCGCCTTGATCTTCTCGAGTTCCTTGACCGCCTTGGCCCCGTTGGCCTTCGAGAGCGTGAAGGTGATGTCGGTGCGGCCGGAGGAGGTGCTGGACACGTTCTGCAGCACCATGTCGATGTCGATCTCGGCGTCGGCCACGACCCGGAAGATCCTGCCCGCGGCGCCGGCGTGGTCCGGCACGCCGGTCACGGTGATCTTCGCTTCCGAGCGGTCGTGTGCCACACCGGTGATCAGCGCTTGTTCCACGGGGATCTCCTCGATCGATCCGGCCACCGTGGTGCCCGGCTTGTCGCTGTACGAAGAACGGACTCGGATCGGCACGCCGTAGCGGCGCGCGTACTCGACCGAACGCAGGTGCAGGATCTTCGACCCGCTCGCCGCGAGCTCCAGCATCTCCTCATACGGGATGGTGTCGAGCTTTTTGGCGTCCGGCACGATCCGCGGGTCGGCCGAATACACACCGTCCACATCGGAATAGATCTCGCAGACGTCCGCGTTCAGCGCGGCGGCGAGCGCCACCGCGGTGGTGTCGGAACCGCCGCGGCCGAGCGTCGTGATGTCCTTGGTGTCCTGTGCCACGCCTTGGAAACCGGCCACCAGCGCGACGTAACCCTGCTCCAGCGCCTCGGTGACGCGGCTCGGAGTGACGTCGATGATGCGCGCGTTGCCGTGCACCGACGTGGTGACCACGCCCGCTTGGGAACCGGTGAACGACCAGGCTTGCGCGCCTTGCGCGGAAATGGCCATGGCGACCAGCGAGTTCGAGATGCGCTCACCGGCGGTGAGCAGCATGTCCATTTCCCTCTCCGGCGGCGCCGGGTTCACTTGCTGTGCCAGATCGAGCAGCTCATCAGTGGTGTCGCCCATCGCCGAGCACACGACGACCACGTCGTTGCCCGCCTTTTTGGTCGCGACGATCCGTTCTGCCACGCGCTTGATCCGGTCGGCACTTTCCAGCGACGATCCGCCGTACTTCTGGACCACGAGGGCCACGCCCGAACCTCCTTGACGGGCCGGGGCGCACTCCTTGGAGGGCACCGAGGAGCGCCCACGGCCCTTCATTTGGGGAAGAGCCTACCGGCGCGAACGGCGCTCGCCACCCCATCGAGTGGTCCGCCACCGCCCTTCCGGAGGGTGGGGAAGTAAATTTTCCTTAACGCCAGGGGAAAGCTCGAAGCCCTTCCTCCGGAGTGACGGAGAGCACTCCCGGTCGTACTACGGTTCGCCGCATGCGCAAACCAGCCGAGACGAGCGTTCCCGTCGCGCCGGCCATCGCCGAGCGCTGGAGCCCGCGAGCCTACGACGAGACCGCCGAGATCACCGGTGCCCAGCTGACCGCATTGCTCGAAGCCGCCAGGTGGGCGCCGTCTTTCGGCAACACCCAGCCGGCGCGCTACCTCGTCGGCCGCCGGGGCGATCCGGTGTTCCCGCGCATCCTCGCGACGCTGAACTCCGGGAACCAAGCCTGGGCGTTCCGGGCGAGCGCGCTGCTGATCGGCGTGATGGTCACCACGAACGAGAAGGGCGAGGTGCCCTACACCGACTACGGACTGGGCTTGGCGACCGAGAACCTCGTCCTTCAGGCGGTCGAACTCGGCCTGATCGCGCACCAGATGGCGGGCTTCTCGCCGGACGCGGTCCGCGCGGAGTTCGGCCTGCCGGACGAGGCGGTGGCCCGGGTCGCGATCGCGGTCGGCTCTCCCGCCGACCCGGCCGTGCTGGACGACCCGCGCCGGATCGAACGGGAACTGGCCCCTCGGCGACGGCTGCCGCTCGCGGAGTTCGCCTTCGGCGACCGATGGGGTTCTCCGGCGCTGTGACCGTTTCGTGAGCATTCGAGGGAACCGTCGCGGCACCGCCGAGGTCAGAGAGGCACCAAACCGGTCGGATCACTGAATCGGTGGGATAACTCTCAAGGAGTGACGAAATGCGTACTGCGATGCCGGTTGTACTGGTGGTTTCCGCAACGGCGATGGCGTTCGCGCTGTCCGGGTGCTCGAGCTCCTCCGAGGGGTCCACTCCAGCGATCGCCACTCCGCCCGCCTCGTCGGCCGCTGCGTCGTCGGCCGCGCCGTCCTCCTCGTCCGCCGCTGCCTCCTCCGCCGCGGAGTACACCAAGCAGGGCACGAAGCTGAAGATCGGCGAGAAGGCCGTGGTGCCGTTCAAGTCGCAGAAGAACACCGGCGCGATCGGCGTCACGGTGACCGGCATCGACAAGGGCGCCGAGGCCGACCTGGCCCCGCTGAAGCTCGGCGACCGGGCCAAGGGGATGACGCCGTACTACATCCAGGTCAAGGTGACGAACGAGACCGGCTCGGACTTCTCGTACAGCTCGCTGGGCCTGATGAACGGCCTGCTCGCGGACGGCACCAGCGGTCCGCACGTGACGGTGATCGGCAAGTTCGAGAAGTGCGACAGCGGCAACTCGGGCAAGGCGTTCACGACGAAGGGCGCTTCGTACGACAGCTGTGTGCTGGCACTTGCCCCGGCGGGCGCGGAGGTCAAGGGAGCCAGCTACAGCGCGAGCACGTACCGGGACCTGGCTCCGGAGACTGACTACGGCAAGGACGCGGTGACCTGGCAGTCCTGAGATCTCAGGCCCGGAGCTCTGGTCAGGCACCAGGGCCCCGGGACCCAGTGAATTCAAGGCATCGGCGGGTTCCTTGCATTTTCCTTGACAGAATTCAAGGAACTTGGGATGCCGCCACTAGAATTAAAGGTTTAGCTGATAACCTTTAAAAGTGGAGATAGAGACCTTCCGTCGGTCGTCGATCGGACACCTCGTACCCGTAACCGGCACTGACGGCCGCACCAAACAACCGTACAGTCACTTCGCGTTCGTACCTGACCCGCTTCCCAGCGAGGTCGCTCTCACCGCCGGAACGTACAAACTGCTCAGCGAAGCCGATCGGGCGCTCGGCGCACTGGACGCGCTGACCGATCAGCTGCCCAACCCCGGACTGTTGGTCCGCCCCTCTCTGACTCGGGAAGCGATCAGCACTTCCGCGCTGGAAGGCACCTTCGCCCCCTACGCCGACGTGCTCCAGGCACAGCAGGCCAGCGGGGAGCCAGCCACCGCGGAGATCCGGGAGATCCAGAACTACGTCAAGGCCGCGTTCGAGGGCCTGGATCTCATCAGCAAGCTGCCCATCTGCCTGAAGGTGGTCTCGAAGCTCCAGCAGATCCTCGTCGCCGGAACGCGTGGCGACACCTACGACGCGGGTCGGCTCCGCGAACGCCTGGTCTGCATCGGCGATCGCGGACGCGGGATCGAACAGTCGCGTTTCGTCCCGCCCCCGAACGGCGACACGCTCCGAGACGGAGTGAGCGCATGGGAAAAGTGGATCAACGCCGAGCAGGAACTGCCGGTACTGGTGAAACTGGCGCTCGGCCACTACCAGTTCGAAACCCTGCATCCGTTCAGCGACGGAAACGGCCGGATCGGACGGCTGATCATCACGTTGCAGTTGATCGAGGAGAAGATCCTCAAGTACCCGGTGCTGAACCTGTCGTCCTGGCTTGAACCGCGCAGGGAGGACTACATCGACCACCTGCTGAACACCAGTAAGACAGGCGACTTCGATCCCTGGGTGCGGTTTTTCGCCGAAGCTGTCAAAGCCCGTGCGCTCGCTGCGGGCAACACCATCGGCAGGCTGACCGCCTTCTCCCAGGAAGTAATCGACACGATGCGCGGCCTCGGCGCACGAGGTGCGGTCCAAGACCTCGCGGTGACCATCATCGGCTACCCGATGATGACGATTCCGGAGGTGCAGAACAATCTCGGCGTGTCCTACCCCACCGCGAGCAGCGCGATCAAGAAGCTCGAGGAAGCTGGCTTCCTGCGTGAGATCACCGGTGGGAACTACGGACGCCAGTACATCTGCGACCGGGTGTTCGACGAACTGGCCGAAAACTGATCGGTCAGCCGGCTCCCCCGACGCGGCGGATGATCTTCGCCAAGATCCCGGACACGATCAGCCAGAACACCGCCGCGATGCCGTAGTTCACCAGCACTCGCAGTTTCGCGTCGCTCGGGGTGAACAGGTCCTTGAAGCCGAGCGACAGGCCGTCGGCCCAGTTGCGGACGAACGAGACGATGCCGTTGCCCTGGTTGGCCTCGCCAATGACGAAAATCACGTGCAGCACCAGAACCGCGGCGAACAGCAGTCCGGCCCAGCGCACGAGTGACGCGAGAAAGGACACCGCGCGTTCCCGGGTGCGCCGCCAGTCCACCGGGGTGCGCTGGGGACGCGCCTTCGCCTCGGTTTCCTGTGCTTGTTCCGCGTGCTCGCCCATGCCGGGCAGTCTGGCACGTCGTCTCGCGGCCCGCTACCCGCTAGTAACAGGTATCAGCCACCAGACGTAACAGTTCGATCGCGACGGGCGGCTTCCCAAGCGGCGCGGCGGGTGGTTACAGTGACCCCGTGGCGCGTGAACTCCTGCTTCGCTGCCGCGACGGGGCCTGATCTGACCGGCTCCTCGTCGCGGGGCTTTGTGGTGCCGGTCGTCCGCACCGATCCCTTCAGGAGATTTTCCCGCGATGAGCACCGACCCCCGCACCTCTAACTCCCGTCTGCGCACGCCCTCTCGTCCCGCGCCCGCCGGACAGCCCTCGTGGAACCCGCAGCGCGGCACGTCCATGCCGGTTCACCGGTACCGTCCCTGGTACGACGTCGTCGAGAACATCGAGGTACCCGACCGCACCTGGCCGGACAAGCGCATCGAGCGCGCGCCGCTGTGGTGTGCGGTCGACCTGCGCGACGGCAACCAGGCGCTGATCGACCCGATGTCGCCCGCGCGCAAGCGCAAGTTCTTCGACCTGCTGGTCCGCATGGGCTACAAGGAGATCGAGGTCGGCTTCCCGGCCGCTTCGCAGACCGACTTCGACTTCGTCCGCGAGATCATCGAAGAGGGCGCGATCCCCGACGACGTGCACATCCAGGTGCTGACCCAGTGCCGTCCCGAGCTGATCGAGCGCACCTTCCAGGCGCTCGAGGGCGCGCCGCGGGCGATCGTCCACATTTACAACTCGACGTCGATCCTGCAGCGCCGCGTCGTGTTCCGCGAGGAGCGCGAGGGCATCAAGAAGATCGCCACCTCGGCCGCGGAAATGGTCGTCGAGCTGGCGGCGAAGCAGCCCGACACCGAGTTCCGCTTCCAGTACTCGCCCGAGTCCTACACCGGCACCGAGCTGTCGTACGCGCTCGAGGTGTGCAACGCGGTCACCGAGATCTGGCAGCCGACCCCGCAGAAGCCGGTCATCCTGAACCTGCCGGCGACCGTCGAGATGGCGACGCCGAACGTCTACGCCGACTCGATCGAGTGGATGAGCCGCAACCTGGAGCGCCGCGATTCGGTGATCCTGTCGCTGCACCCGCACAACGACCGCGGCACCGGCATCGCCGCCGCCGAACTGGGCTACCAGGCCGGCGCGGACCGGATCGAGGGCTGCCTGTTCGGCAACGGCGAGCGCACCGGCAACGTCGACCTGGTCGCGCTGGGCATGAACCTCTACAGCCAGGGCATCGACCCGCAGATCGACTTCTCGGACATGGACGAGATCAAGCGGACCGTCGAGTACTGCAACCAGCTGCCGGTCCCGGAACGCTCGCCGTGGGGCGGCGACCTGGTGTTCACCGCCTTCTCCGGCAGTCACCAGGACGCGATCAACAAGGGCCTCGACGCGATGAAGGACGCCGCGGACAAGAAGGGCGTCCCGGTCGACGAGCACCCGTGGGAGGTCCCGTACCTGCCGATCGACCCGAAGGACGTCGGCCGCACCTACGAGGCCGTGATCCGGGTGAACTCGCAGTCCGGCAAGGGCGGCGTCGCCTACATCATGAAGGCCGAGCACCAGCTGGACCTGCCGCGCCGGCTGCAGATCGAGTTCTCGAAGGTCATCCAGGCCTACACCGACACTGAGGGCGGCGAGGTCGACCCGGCCACCATGTGGCGCGCGTTCTCGGCCGAGTACCTGGAGTCGAAGACCCCGCTGGAGCTGATCAAGCAGCGGGTCACCGACAACGGCGGCGGCGAGTACGACCTCGAGGCCACGGTGAAGGTCGAGGGCGACGAGCACGAGATCACCGGCCGCGGCAACGGGCCGATCGCCGCGTTCTTCGACGCACTGTCCACTGTGGGCTATGACCTGCGGCTCCTGGACTACAGCGAGCACACGCTGAGCCCGGGCGACGACTCGCGCGCCGCGTCCTACATCGAATGCGCGATCTCCGACCGCGTGTTCTGGGGCATCGGCGTCGACCCGTCGATCGTCACCGCCTCGCTGCGTGCGGTAGTAAGCGCGGTCAACCGGGCCAACCGCTGACGTGGCCTGACCCAGCCGGATGCGAGCCGAGCGCCTGGTCGCGCTGCTCTTCACCCTGCACCGCAAACGCGCGGGCACCGTCGGGGAGCTGGCGGACGAACTGGGCGTGACCGAGCGGACGCTGCGGCGGGATCTCGCCGCGTTGCGCGAAGCCGGCGTGCCGCTCTGGAGCGAACCAGGGCGGTACGGCGGCATCCGGCTGGTCGACGGCTGGCGTTCGCGGCTCGACGGCCTCACCTCGCGTGAGGCCGTCGCGCTGCTGGCCCTCGACGTGCCGGACGCGCTAGCCGGGCTCGGCCTCGGCACCGCGGTGGCCGCGGCGCACGCGAAAGTGTCCGCGAGCATGCCCGCTGAGCTGCAGGAACAGGCCCGGACGGTCGCCGGCCGGTTCCATCTCGACGCCTCAGCCTGGTTCACCTCGCCGGATGACGCGGCCGCGCTGCCCGCGGTCGCGAAGGCGGTGTGGACCCAGCGGCGGCTGGACGTGCGCTATCGGCGGCGCGACAAGGTGACCCGGCGGACGCTCGATCCGCTGGGTCTCGTGCTGAAAGCCGGGGTTTGGTACCTGGTGGCGCGGGTCGACGCCGACCTGCGGACGTATCGCGTTTCCCGGTTGGAGGCGGTCGCCGAAACCGGTGAAACCTTCGCCCGGCCGGAAGAATTCTCGCTCGCGGATTGGTGGCGCACGTCGTCGGCGGAGTTCGAGAAGATGCCGCTGCCGTTGAAGGTGACGGCCCGTCTCGACCGGTCCGCGGCGGGTGCGTTGCGGCGGGTTTTCGGGCCGGAGCACGTGAACGAGGTGCTCGTGTCGCTCGGCCCGAAGGACGACGACGGGTGGGCCGAGGCCGAGTTCGCCATGGAGGGCAAGGAAGTCGCCGTCGGACAGCTGGTTTCCCTCGGCCCCGGCGTCGAGGTGCTGACCCCGCCGGAGATCCGCGCCGCGGTCGCGGAATTCGGCAAAACCCTCGCCGATCGCAACCGTCCGTGAAGGGCTCCTTGAAGGAGTCTGATTCCCTCAAGGAGTCCTTCACGGAACGTAGGCATCAGCGGTAGCCGGTGGCGTCGGCGGGCTTTCCGGGTTCCTGGACCTCTTCGATGTATCGCCACGCGTCCGGACGGCTGCCGTCCACGTCGTCGATCTCGTAGACCTTCGCCAGCTGTCCGCTGGAAACGGTCTGGCCGGTCCAGCGGTGCCGGTCCGGGTCGGCGGCGAGCGCGACGACCGTGCGGCCGGAGAACGTCGGGGATTCCGAGATCACGAAGTGCGGCTCGCGGACGGTCGCGTCCCGCCAGTTTTCCTCGGTGACCTCGAAGATCTCCAGCATCGCTTCCGACCGCAGCCACCCCGGCGTGAACGCGATCGCGGTGCAGTCGTGCGCTTTCAGCTCGGCTGCTTCGCCGACGGCCAGGACGTTGATCGCCGCCTTGGCCAGGTAGTACGGCAGCGACGTGCCCTCGCGGTACTTCCGGTTGTACTCGGCGGTGCCGTCGGTCAGCTCGATCACCAGCCCGCCCGGACGGCGGATCACCAGCGGAAACAGGTGGTGGCTGGTGATCAGGTGGGCGTCGAGGGACAGCCGCATCATCCGCAGGCTGGCGTCCAGCGAGTGCTCCCAGACCGGTTTGCCCCACTCCAGGTAGCGGTCGCCGCCCCAGATGCCGTCGACCAGGATGTCGAGCCCGCCGTGCTCGGTGTCGATCCGCTGGGCGAGCGCGGCGACCTCGTCGCTCACCAGGTGGTCGACCCGCAGCGCGATTCCCTTGCCTCCCGCGGCTTCGATCCGCTCCAGAGTGTCCTCAATGGTCTCCGGACGATCCACTTCGGACCGTCCGGCTCGCGTTGTGCGACCGGTGACGTACACGTACGCCCCGGCCCGGCCCAGCTCGACCGCGATCGCCCGGCTCGCCCCGCGCGTGCCGCCCGCCACGAGCGCGACCTTGCCGGCCAGTTCCCCGCTCATTCGGTTCGTCCCCTTTTCTGTCGGTGGACCACCAGCGTGCGTGCGAACCCTGACATCCTCTGTCCGGGTACCGGGAAATCTATGACCAGGCTGTGCCTTGCTGTGAAGTGCCGATGATTGGGACTCATCCGGGCTGGCGCGGCGGTTTCATATAAGTGCCGGTGGCGAAGCCACTCCGGTGCGGGCAGTGGAGGGGAGGAAGGTCGGGATGAACGCTACGACGGCTGGACTGATGGTGTTGTTCGTCGTCTCGCTGGTGCCGCTGTTGCCCACCGAGGTGACACTGCTCGGCATGGGCGTGGCCGCCGCGCAGCACGGGACGTCGCTGGCCGTCGTGATCGCGGTCGCCAGCCTCGGCTGCCTGCTGTCCGACCAGGCGTTGTACGCGCTCGGGCGGTTCGGCGGGGCCCGCGTGCTGACCCGGCTGGGCCGTCGGCGCAAGCTGGCCGCCGGGCTGACCTGGCTCGACGGACGCTTGCAGCGGCATCCCCGACCGGTCCTGGTCGTCGCGCGGTGGCTGCCTTCCGGCGGGACGGTCGGCGCGCTGCTGGCCGGCTCGTTGCGGTGGCGGTTTACCGAGTTTCTGACCGCGTCCGCGGTCGGTGTGCTGCTGTGGACGTCGTACGTCGCATTTCTCGGCTTCGCCGGCGGCCAGCTGGTGACCGAGCCCGGGCTGAGCCTCGCGCTGTCGCTGACCATCGCGGTACTGCTGGGCTCGGCGATCACCGTGGGGATTCGACGGCACGCAGCGCCGAGTACAGCGCCTTGATCAGCGGTTCGTTTTCCGGAGCCGCCGCGGCCGGGAACGGGATGCGGCGGCGGGTATAGCCGTACGCGATGCCGTTGCGAGGGTCGGCGAATGCCTGCTGACCGCCCGCGCCGCTGTGCCCGATACTGCCTTGGCCGAGCTCCGGGTAGCGCTCGCTGGCGACATGGAAGCCGACGCCGAACGCTTTGTGCTCGCGCAGCACCACGTCGTACCCGATGGACTGGATTTGCCCGAACTCGGCGGCGATTTCCGGCTTCAGCAGCGGCGGTTCGCCGTCGAGCGGGCTGATCGCCGCCGCGTACATCCGGGCCAGGCCGCGGGCGGAAGCGACGCCGCCGAACGACGCGGCGCCGAGCCGCCGGACCTCCGGAAAGTTCGGCAGTTCCCACACTTCCGGGCCCTCTGGATGATGCCGGTTGAACGCGATGCCCGGCAGGCTGTTCGCGGCGGGCAGCGGGAGCTGTCGTTCGGGAGTGACCACCATCGGTTGCGTGCTCACGAATCTCGGCTCCAGCTCGCCGGGCAGGCCGAGGTAGAAGTCCACTGTGTACGGATCGCGGATCCGGTCGGCGAAGTGTTCCTGGAGAGTGCGGCCGGTTGCGCGACGGACGACCTCGCCGCTGAGCGCGCCGACCACCAGTGCGTGGTAGCCGAACGCGCTGCCCGGCCGCCAGAACGGGCGTTGCCGGGCCAGTCGTTCGGCGACGACGCGGTCGTCGGCGAGGTCCGCGCGCGAGAAGCCCTCGTCGGAGCCGACCAGTCCGGCTCGATGCGCCAGGAGATCTCGGAGGGTGACGTCTTGTTTGCCTTCGGCGGCGAATTCCGGCCAGTAGTGGCTCACGCGCTGATCCAGGTCCAGCACGCCGTCCTGGACCAGCAGCGCGACGGTCAGGTGTGCTGCCCCCTTCGACGCGGAGTACGCACCCAGCAGGGAGTCTCCGTCGATGTCCTGGCCGGTCCAGAGGTCGACCACTTGCTCGCCGCGGTGGTACGCCGCCAGCTGGGCGGATCCGTCGGCTACCGCGGCGAACTCGTCTCGCACTCGTTCGAAACCCGGCTTCACTGTGCCGTGGACGGTCGTCATGCCACCACGCTACCGCAATTTGTAACCATTGGTCACTAACGTAGAGTCCGGGGCATGACCCGACCCCGGCCCGGCCGCCCCGCGCAGCTCGATCGCGAGCGGATCGTCGACGCCGCGTTGTCCGCCGGGAACCTCGACACGTTGACCATGCGCGAGCTGGCGGCTCGACTGGGAGTGACGCACGGCGCGCTCTATCGCTGGGTCGCCAATCGGGACGCGCTGTTCGATCTGATCAGCGAGGTAATGCTGGAACGGGTGCTTCCGGAGGACGGGCCGCCGCGACGGTCTTGGCGGCCATGGCTCGCGAAGGTCGCGTGGGCGATGCACGACCAGTTCCTCGCGGTACCCGGTTACGCGACTCGGTTGTCCCGGCCGCATCGGCACAACCCGGATTCCTTTGGGCGACTGCGCACTCAGGTGGTCACCGCGTTCACGAACGCCGGTGTGCGGCCGGAGCTGGCCGAGCAGAGCTGGTACATCTTCATCACATGCACGGTCAGCTGGCTCGCGGTGCGGGAAAATCCGCTCGACCTCGGGCCGGACGCGCCGCGCTTCGAGCTGTTTCTCGACACGTTGCTGCGCGGTCTGCCCGCTCGGGAACCCGGCTAGGTCGTGAGAGCGGCCACCTCGGCGCGCATCTCGTCGATCACGGTCGCGACGGCCGGACGGTTCGCGGCACCGGTGCGGCACACCGCTTCCACCAGCCGCGCCGCGCGGATTCCGGCCAGCGGGCGGCCGACCAAGCCGCTGCCGCGTCGAGTGTCCATTGTGTACCGAGGCATCAACGCGATCCCGTGCCCGGCCGCGACGAGCCGTTCGGTGATCCGGAAGTCGTTGATGCGCTGGACGATCTGCGGCCGCACGCCGGTGCGCACGGTCAGCGAGCGCAGGACGTCGTCCACCGGGAAGCCGTGGTCCACCGAGATCCAGCGTTCGTCGGCGAGATCGGCCAGGCCGACGCGGCGGTTGCGCGCGAGGCGGTGGCCGACGGGGAGGGCGACGTCCAGCGGTTCGCGCAGCAGCGGGACGACGTCGAGGCGTTCGGTGTCGAACTCGGGCGCGTGCTCGTCGCGGTGCGCGACGACAACGTCGTAGTCGGCCACGAGGCCGGGCACCTGCGGCGGGACCATGTCGACGTCGCGGACGTCGACCTCGAGGTTTTCGTGCTGGTCGATGCGGCGCAGCAGGCCGGGCAGGAGCATCAGGCCGGCGGATTGGAAGATCGCGATCCGCACGCGTCCGCGCGGGGCGCTGCGGTAGGTGTCCAGCTCCGCCTCGGCCCGGTCAAGCGCGGCCAGTACGTCGTCTGCGCGGGCAACGAGCGCGCGTCCCGCGTCGGTGAGCCGCAGGCCGCGGCCAGCCGGTTCGGTGAGCGCGATGCCGACCTCCGCCTGCAACGCGCGCAGCTGCTGCGAGATCGCCGACGGAGTGCAGTGCAACGCCCGAGCGGCGGCGGTGACGCTGCCCCGGTCGGCGAATTCGCGCAGCGTCCGGAGCCTGCCCAAGTCCATCCGGGCAGTGTATGTGAAGCGCCGCTACACAGTCAGTGCAGATTTTCTCGCTAGTGCTTCAAGGTTTGACTAGGCAGAGTTGAGGCATGGCCATCCGGGACCGTCTGCTCGCCGTGTTCGTCGCCGTCTTGTGGGGCCTGAATTTCATTGCGATCCACGCCACACTCGGCCAGTTCCCGCCGATGTTCGCGGGCGCGCTGCGGTTCCTGCTGATCGCCGTCCCGACGGTCTTCCTCGTGCCGCGGCCGCGCGTGAAGCTGCGTTACCTCCTGGGCTACGGACTCGGGTTCGGCACCGGGCAGTTCGCGTTCCTGTTCGTCGCGATGCATCTGGGCATGCCGACCGGGCTGGCGTCGCTGGTGCTGCAGGCGTCCGCACCGTTCACCGTGCTGCTGGGCGCGGTGCTGCTGCGGGAACGCGTCTCCGGACGGCAACTGGCCGGGATCCTGCTCGCGGTCGCGGGCATGACGGCGATCGCCTGGCAGCAGTCCGCGCACGCCGCGCTCGTACCGGTGCTGCTGACC
This sequence comes from Amycolatopsis echigonensis, assembly GCF_014174495.1. Lineage (GTDB taxonomy): Bacteria > Actinomycetota > Actinomycetes > Mycobacteriales > Pseudonocardiaceae > Amycolatopsis > Amycolatopsis echigonensis. The sequence goes on along the minus strand of NZ_JACJHR010000075.1, from coordinate 14,131 downwards.
TTGCTGGCGGCGCTGAGCTGGGCGATCGGCAACCTGAGCATGCGCCGCGCGGAGCCGGACAACCCGCTGCACCTGACGCTGTGGATGTCCGTGGTGCCGCCGCTGCCGATGCTGGCGTTGTCGAGCATCTTCGAGGGGCCCGGTGCTGCCTGGCATTCGCTGGCGACGCTCGGCACCAAAACCGGCCTGATCGGCATCGCGGGGCTGGCGTACGTGGTCATCTTCGGGACGGTCGTGGGCTCCGGCATCTGGACCACGCTGATGCGCCGCAACCCGGCGGGCGTGGTCGCGCCGTTCTCGCTGCTGGTGCCGGTGGTGGGGTTGACCGCGTCGTTCTTCATCCTCGGCGAGGTGCCGACGGTGCTCACCCTGGTCGCGGCGGCGGTCGTGATCGGCGGGGTGCTGCTGGGGTCGCTGCGGCGGAAGCCCGCGGTTACGCCGGAGGAACTGCTGCCGGTGTGAGAGTCCGCATGCCGCCCGCGTACAGAAAACCCCCGGCAAGTCCGAAGACCCGCCGGGGGAATCCCGTCAGCCGAACTCAGGCGACCGCGTCGTTCTTCTCTTCCGACTGCGAGGACGACGTCGCGTTGCGGGCCATGCGCTTCTTCAGCACCAGCGTCACCACCACGCCGATCACCAGCGCCGCTCCGAGGCCGGCCCACTGGAAGCCCTTGAGCCATTTGTCGGCGACCACGCCCAGGTAGTAGATGAGCGCCGTCGTTCCGCCCGCCCAGATGATGCCGCCCAGTGCGTTCGCGATCAGGAAGCGCGGGTAGTGCATGTTCAGCGATCCGGCGAGCGGGCCGGCCAGGATGCGCAGCACCGCGACGAACCGGCCGAAGAACACGGCCCACATGCCGCGTTTGTGGAACATCCGTTCGGCGCTCGCGACGTGGTCGGGGCCGAAATGTTTGGGGAACTTCCGGCCGGCCCAGGCGAACAGCCGTTTGCCGCCCTTCCGGCCGATCAGGTACCCGATGCTGTCGCCGACGATCGCGCCCGCCGACGCCAGCACGCCGATCCACACCGGGTTCAGCCCGCTGTGCGACGACGCCAGCAGCGCCGCGCTCACCAGCACGATCTCCCCCGGCAACGGAATGCCCAGGCTTTCGACCATCACCACCAAGCCCACCAACAGGTAGACCGACAGCGGAGGGATCGCCTCCAGCACGTGGTCGATGTTCACTGCCAACCCCCTTGTGATTCGTGCCTGGTCTCCGCAGGGTACCCAGCTGGCGAGGTCTCTCGCGTCAGCCTGGAGTCGGGGGTGGGGTCCGTCTTCCGGCCGGGTTTTTCAGGGTTTTTCCGACATAACACGCAAAGCACGCGATTCGAAGTACGCCCGTTCCGGCAGGCTCAAGGTGCGCTGGGCGGCGCGGACGTAGCTGTCGCGGGCACCTCTCGGGTCGCCGGACAGCTCGAGGAGATGGGCACGGACGACGTCGGCCCGGTAGTGGTCCAGATGCTCGATCGCGTCCAATTCGGCGAGAGCGACCGCCGGGCCCTCGACACGGGCGAGCGCGACCAGGCGGTTGAGGCTGACCATCGGGCCGGGGGCGATCTGCCGCAGGAGGTCGTACAGCATCAGGATCTGCGGCCAGTCGGTGGCGTCGGCGGTCGGGGCCTCGTCGTGCACGGCGGCGATCGCGGCCTGCAGTTGGTACGGACCCACCGGCGTGGTCGCCAGCGCGTGTTCGATGAGCGCGCTGCCTTCGGCGATCGCGGACGCGTCCCAGAGCGAGCGGTCTTGTTCGGCCAGCGGCACCGGAACACCGTCGCGGCCGGTGCGGGCCGGGCGGCGGGCGTCGGTGAGCAGCATGAGGGCGAGCAGTCCGGCGACCTCGCCGTCACCGGGCAGCAGAGCGTGCAGTTGCCGGGCGAGCCGGATGGCCTCGGCGGTCAGTTCGACGCGGTTCACCGCGTTGCCGGAGCTGGCGGTGTGGCCTTCGGTGAACACCAGATACAGGACCTGCAATACCGCGGCGACGCGTTCCGGGAGCTCTTCCCGCGGTGGGAGGGCGAATTCCGCGCCGCGCAGTTTCTGTTTCGCGCGGCTGATCCGCTGGCCGATCGTCGGCTCCGGGACCAGGTAAGCCCGCGCGATCTCCGCGGTGGTCAGGCCGCCGACGGCGCGCAAGGTGAGAGCCACTTGCGACTGACGGGTCAACGCGGGATGGCAGCAGAGCAACAGCAGCGTGAGGGTGTCGTCCTGCTGCGGCACGAGTTCGAACGACGGCGGTTCCAGCGCGGCCACCGTCTCCTCACGACGGATCCGCGCGGCTTCGTTGCGCCACATCTCGATCCGCCGGCGCGAGGCGGTCGTGATGAGCCAGGCCTTCGGATTGTCCGGGACCCCGTCCTTCGGCCACTGCACGGCGGCGGCGAGCAGGGCCTCCTGCACGGCGTCCTCGCATTTGCCGAAATCGCCGTAGCGGCGGACGAGCGCGGTCAGCACCTGCGGGATGAGGTCGCGCAGGAGGCTGTCGATCACAGCTCGAAGTCCACGTCGCCGGTCAGCCCCATCACGGGCCGCACCTCGATCGTCGCGAACGGGGCCTCCGGGATCCGCGCGGCGATCTCCAGCGCACGGGCCTCCGAATCGCATTCCAGCAGGTAGAACCCGGCGAGCTGTTCCTTGATCTCGGCGAACGGGCCGTCGGTGGTGCTCACGCCGTCCGCGGTCACGTTGACCTGCTTCGTCAGCTCCGGCGCGGCCAGCCGTTCGGACACGATCCGCTCGCCGGTACCGTCCAGCTCCTCGTGCAACCGCTGGTAGGCGCGCAGGCCCGCGGCCTTCTGCTCGTCGTTCATCCCCGCCCAGGCCGCGCGCGACGCGGGGTTGCCGTAGATCAGGACCAGATACTTCATCGGGAGCCTCCTCGAAAAGTTTCTTCCACTCCTGATGTCGAAACCGAGCGGACGGCTTCGACGTCCCGGACGAACACCGCTTCCGGAAAAAGGAGAACACAAAATGTCCGAGAACGAGATCCGCGATCTGCTGGCCGAGCGCACCGCGGCGATGCACGCGAAGGACGCCCGGCGGGTCGTCGCGAGCTACGCGGAGAAGGCGGTCAAGTTCGATCTCGCGCCGCCGCTGCGCACGACCGGCGCGTCCGAGGACTACGTCGCGCAGTGGTTCAGCACCTTCGACGGACCGATCTCCTACACGTACCACGACGAGGAGATCACCGTGTCCGGCGATCTGGCGGTGGTCGCGGCGCTGGCGAAGCTGACCGCGACGCCGCGGGGCGAAAGCGAATCGTTCGCCCTCTGGTTCCGCAGCACATTTGCCTTGCGGCGCAGCGGAAACGGCTGGCTGATCGCGCACGAGCACAACTCGACGCCGTTTCACATGGACGGTTCGTTCCGCGCCGCCGTCGACCTCCAGCCCTGAAAAACGGTGAAGGGCTCCTCGAATTCCTTCGAGGAGCCCTTCACCGGCGGTCAGAGGATCTCAGCGGCCGAACCGACGTCCGGCGGGCCGAGGTCCGGGTTCAGCGCCCCGGCGTCGACCAGTTCCACCTCGACCTGGTGCGGCTGGATCCGCCCGTCGCGGATGTCCTCCGCGTAGTGGCAGGCCACCCGGTGCCCGTCGCCGATCTCGCGCAGCTGCGGACGATCCGTGGTGCACAGGCTTTCCTGCTTCCACGGGCACCGCGTGTGGAACCGGCAGCCCGACGGCGGATTGGCCGGCGACGGAAGGTCGCCGGCGAGCAGGATCTGCTCGCGGCTGTCCTCCACGACCGGGTCCGGCACCGGGATCGCCGACAGCAGCGCCTTCGTGTACGGGTGCAGCGGGTTCTGGTACAGCTCCTCCGACGTCGTCTCCTCGACCAGCGCGCCGAGGTACATCACGCCGATCCGGTCGGAGATGTGCCGGACCACCGCGAGGTCGTGCGCGATCACCACGTAGGTGAGACCGAGCTCTTCCTGCAGATCCTCCAGCAGGTTCACGACCTGCGCCTGCACCGAAACGTCCAACGCCGACACGGGTTCGTCCGCGACGATCAGGTCCGGCTCCACCGACAGCGCCCGCGCGATGCCGATGCGCTGGCGCTGGCCGCCGGAGAACTCGTGCGGGTACTTCCGCAGCGAGGTCTCCGGAAGGCCGACCGCGCTCAGCAGCTCGCGCAGCCGGGTCGCGGTCGATTCCTTGTCCTTGTCCAGCCCGTGCGCGCGCATGCCCTCGACGAGGATCGACTCGACCGACTGGCGCGGGTCCAGGCTCGACATCGGGTCCTGGAACACCATCTGCATCCGCCGCCGCGCCTTGCGCAGCTGCTCGCCCTTGAGCTGGGCGACGTCGGTGCCGTCGAACACGACCTTGCCGTCGGTCGGCTCGTTGAGCCGCAGGATCGCGCGGCCGAGCGTCGACTTGCCGCAGCCGGATTCGCCGACCAGGCCGTAGGTTTCGCCGCGGCGGATCGACAGGTCGACCCCGTCCACCGCGTACACGTGGCCCACCGTGCGGTCCACGACGATGCCGCGTTTGATCGGGAAGTGCACCTTGAGGCCGGTGACCTCGAGCAGCACCTCGTCGGTGTTCGCCACCGTCATCGGGTTCCTCCTCCTGCCGCCACGGCGGGTTCCACCGGGTTGTGGCAGCGCAGCAAGCCGTTCCGGTCGGGAACGAGCTCCGGCGAATCCTCCAGGCAGGCCTGGATCGCGTTCGGGCAGCGCGGCGCGAACGCGCACCCGCCGGCCCACGGGATGTTGTCGGCCACCGAACCGCGGATCGGCACCAGCTTCTCGCCGCGGCCCTCGTCGAGCCGCGGGATCGAGGCCAGCAGGCCGTGCGTGTACGGATGCCGCGGCTGCGCGAACAGCGAATGCCGCTCCTGGCGCTCCACGATCCGGCCGCCGTAAAGCACGTTGACCTCGTCGCAGAGCCCGGCGACGACGCCGAGGTCGTGCGTGATCATCACCAGCGCGGTTCCGGTGTCCTGCACCAGTTCCCGCAGCAGCGCGAGGATCTGCGCCTGGATCGTCACGTCGAGCGCGGTGGTCGGCTCGTCCGCGATGAGCAGCCGGGGACGGCACGCCAGCGCGATCGCGATCAGCGCGCGCTGGCGCATCCCGCCGGAAAGCTGGTGCGGGTACTCGGAAAGCCGCCGCGCCGGGTCGGGAATGCCGACCTTGTCGAGCAGTTCCGCCGCTTCGACCCGCGCCTTCTTGCGCGGCATGTCGCGGTGGCGCTCCAGCACCTCGGTGATCTGCAGCCCGATCGGGATGACCGGGTTCAGTGAGGACAGCGGATCCTGGAACACCATGCCGAGATCGCGGCCGCGCCGGTCGCGCATTTCGCGGTCGGACAGGGTCAGCAGATCGGTGCCCTCGAACCGCACCGAACCGCTGACGGTGTTGCCGCGCTTGGCGAGCAGCCGCATGATCGCGAGCGAGGTCACCGACTTGCCGCAGCCGGATTCGCCGACCAGACCGACCGTCTGGCCGGGTTCGACGTCGAAACTCACGCCGTCGACCGCGGTGAACGGACGCTCGCCGCGGCGCTGGAACACGACCTTCAGGTCGCGGACTTCGAGAAGTGCCACGGGGTCACCGCCGGTTCTTCGGGTCGAGGGCTTCGCGGAGGGACTCGCCGAGCAGCGTGAACCCGAGCGCCACGATGATGATCGCGATCGCCGGGTAGTACGCCAGCTCGGGCCGGATGTCGAGGAAGTGCTGGGAAGCGTTGCCCAGCATCAGTCCCCACTCCGCACGGGTCGGGTCCGGGTCGCCGAGGCCGAGGAACGACAGCGCCGCGGCCTCCAGGATCGCGGTCGCGAGGGTCAGCGTCGCCTGCACGATCACCGGGCCGAGCGAGTTCGGCAGCATGTGCCGGAACACGATCGTCGTCCGCTTCACGCCGAGCGACGTCGCCGCCAGCACGTGGTCCGCCTCGCGCTGGGCGAGCATCGAACCGCGCAGCAGCCGGGCGAAAATCGGCACGCCGATGATCGACACCGCGATGATCACCGTCCACTGGCTCGGCTTCGCGAACAGCGCCGCGATCGAAATCGCCAGCAGCAGCGAGGGAAACGCCAGCAGCACGTCGACCAGTCGCATGAGGACGGTGTCGACCCAGCCGCCGAAGGCACCCGCGAGCCCGCCGATGAGCGCGCCGAGCAGCACGCCGATCACCGTGGCGAGCACGCCGACCAACAGGGTCTGCTGTGCGCCGATGAGCAGCCGGGACAGGAAGTCGCGGCCGAAATCGTCGACGCCGAGCGGGAAACCGGGCTGGGCGCCCGGGATGATGCCGCGGCCGAGGATGACCTTGTCCTGCAGATACCGGACCTGGGGGTCCTTCGGCGCGAGGAACGGCGCGAAAATCGCCAGCAGCAGGAACAGCAGGGTGATCACGCCGCCGACGATCGCCACCGGGCTGCGCACCATCCGGCGCAGCGCCTCGGCGCCGAGGCTCCGCCCGCCCGCCGACGCCGCGGCGAGCTTGTCGATCGGCTCTTTCTTCTTGTTCAGCAGAGTGTTCACCGCACACGCACCCTCGGGTCGATGAGCCCGTAGGAAATATCCACGAGCATGTTCACGAGCACGTAGACCAGTGCCCCGAGAAGCAGCAGCGCCTGCAGCCGCGGGTAGTCCCGCTTGTCGATCCCTTCGGCGAGAAGGAATCCAAGGCCGCGGAAGTTGAACACTCGCTCGGTCAGCACGGCGCCGCCGAGCAGCGCGCCGGTCTGCAGGCCGATCGTGGTGATCACCGGCAGCAGCGCGTTGCGCAGCACGTGCCGCTGGCGGACCACGGGCTGGGTGAGGCCCTTCGAGTTCGCGGTGCGGATGAAGTCCTCGTTGAACACGTCGAGCACCGACGCGCGGGTGATCCGGGTGATCACCGCGAGCGGAATGGTGGCGAGCGCGAGCGCGGGAAGAATGAGGTGCTTGATCGCGTCCCAGACCGCGTCCCATTCCCCGGTCATCATTCCGTCGAGAACGGCGAAATGCGTGACGACCGTGGCGTCGATGCCGGGGGCCTGCCTGCCTTGCGACGGCAACCCCAGCGGCGTGGACAGCAGGTCCTGCATCATGTAGCCGAGGAAGAAGATCGGCACCGCGACGCCGACCAGGGTCAGCACGATGATGACGTTGTCGACGATCTGGCCGCGGAACCGGGCGGCGAGGTAGCCGAACGAAATCCCGAACACCACGGCGACGATCATCGCCGAGACGCCCAGTTCGATCGTGGCCGGAAGGAACGTGCTGATCTCCGACATCACCGGACGGGACGAGACGAGCGAAGTACCGAAGTCACCGGTGACCGCGCGGCCGAGGAATTTGAAGTACTGCACGAAAATCGGCTGGTCGAGACCCAGCACGTGGTTCAGGTTCGCCAGTTTTTCCGGGGTCGCCTTGTCCCCGAGCAGAGCGGACGCGGGCCCGCCGGGGAGGGAACGCAACCAGGCGAACACCAGGATGGACAGGATGAGCAGCGTCGGGATCGCTTGTAGCAGCCGACGCACGAGAAAACGGAGCACGAGTAGTCCTTTGTGTACAGCCCGGGAACGAGGCCAAGGGCAGGCGCGGTAGCACCTGCCCTTGGCCTGGCTGCTCAGTGGAGCACGTCAGCCGATCGTGACGTTGTCGAAGCGTTCGTCGGTGAGCGGGCTGGCCACCACGCCCTTGATCTTCGGGCCGACCACGATCGCCGGCGTCGGGTAGGCGATCGGGATGGCGGGCAGGTAGTCCATGATCTTCTTGTTGGCTTCCTGGTACGCCTTGGTGTGGGCGTCGCCGGCCGGCGCGGCGTCCGCGTCGGCGAGCGCCTTGAAGATGCCCTGGTTGTTCTGGTCGGTGAGGCCGAACTCCGGCTTCGGGCGGCCGAAGAAGGTGCCGACGAAGTTGCCCGCGTCGTTGTAGTCACCGGTCCAGCCGAGCAGGTGGATGTCCTGCTTGCCGTTCTGCTGCACGTCGTCCTTGTACCCGCCGTTCCACGACTCGGCGACCGGCTGCACGTTGATGCCGATGGCCTTCAGGTCCTCGGAGATCGCGGTGTAGGTGTCGGCCGGGTTCGGCATGTAGGGCCGGGTGACCTCGGTCGGGTAGTAGAACTTCAGCGTCATGCCCTCGGCGCCGGCGTCCTTCAGCAACTGCTTGGCCTTGGTCGGGTCGTACGGGTACTTGGTGACGTCGTCGGTGTAGCCGGAGATCGCCTTCGGCACGAACTCGGTCGCGACCTCGGAACCCTCGGCCAGCTTCGAGCGCACGAACTGCTCGCGGTTGATGCCGTACGCCAGCGCCTGGCGGACCCTGGGGTCCTGCAGCTTCGCGCCGTTGGGGCCGGCCTGGTTGATGCCCAGGTAGAGCACGTTGAACGACGGGCGGATCAGGACCTGCTCGCCGTCGTTGCGCAGCAGCCCGTAGTCCGAGGGGGCCGGGAAGTCGTATCCGTTGATGTCACCGGCCTTGAGCGCCTGCTTGCGGGCGTTCTCGTCCGGGATCACCTTGAACACGAGCTTGTCCAGCTTCGCCGGCTGCGGCATCGTGCTGGTGTCGTTGCGCACCAAGGTGATCTGGCCGTTGCCCTGGTCCCAGCTCTCGAACTTGAACGGGCCGGTTCCGGTCGGGTGCTTGTAGCCGTACTCCGGATACGTGATCGACGTGCCGGAGCCGGTGACCTTGTCCGCGTTGTACTTCTGCAGCGCGGTCGGGCTCTGAATGGCGAACGACGGCAGCGTGAACGCGGCCGGGAAGGCGCCCTTCGCGCGGTTCAGGTTCAAGACGGCGGTGTGGTCGTCCTTCGCCTCGCAGCTCTTGTAGACCGGCTCGCCCTTGGTGGTGCCCTCGTTGTGCGCGAAGCCCTCGAAGACGTCGCCGTAGTAGATCATCTGGCTCTGGGCGGTGGCGCCCTTCATGTTGTACCAGCGATCGAAGTTGAAACAGACGGCCTTCGCGTCGAACGCGGTGCCGTCGCTGAACTTCACGCCCTGCTTGAGGTCGAAGGTCCAGGTCTTGCCGTCGTTGCTCGGCGTCCACTTCGTGGCGAGCGACGGGGCCAGCTCGGCGGTGCCCGGCTTGTTCTGGATCAGCGTGTCCAGCATCTGCCGGGTGATCCGGAACGTTTCGCCCTCGTCGTTGAAGATCGGGTCGAACATCTTCGGGTTGCCGGTGTTGCCGAAGACCATGGTGCCTCCGGATCCACCTCCTCCGGCCTCGTCGCGCTTCGATTCCGCACACGCGGACAGCGAGACCGCGAGCGCGCCCGCGAGCCCGATCAGAGCTGCCCGGCGTGTTCGGGTCAGCCGCAATTGCTGCATCTGGCACCCCTTGGGAATGTTCGGTGTATCGAAATTCACCGTCGGCGGTCAGTTCGGGAAGACCAGTGCGATCGGTGTGTTCGGTGACACTAGCGGGAACTCGGCCTCCGCTTAAGCACGTGAGGTTACGATCGCGCTACGTAAGCCCCAAATTGACCGCAACGTGTCGGCAATTGTGCGCTCTGCGTAGCGAAATCTGCCGGTTTGGTACGAAGAGTGGTGGTTTGCTCACCCGGTTGGCCTAACCGGCCGGTTGGCCGTTCCGGGTGCCGTGGATGTTCCGGAATCCCGCCGCGGGGCCGCCGGAGTTGCCCGCGAAGACTGCCTAAACGGCCCGAATGCACTCGAGTTTCCAGCGCTCGCGCATTCCGTGCAATAGCCGCTTTCGCCCGCCGCAAACCGAGGTCGAGCCAGGATTCCGGTTGTTCAGACCAGCTGGTCGGCGGCTTCGCGCGTGCCGTCGACCGCGAACCAGCCGCGCTCGAACAACTGCCAGCGGCGCAGTTCGCCGCGCGCCGCCTCGCCGTCCCGGGCGACCGCCCTGGACAACCGTTCGGCTTCGGTGCCGCCCTCGATCCAGCACAGCAGCGACAGCCGGGGCCGCAGCGCCCGGCGTCCGCTCGACACGCCTTCCAGCACCAGAACCTCGGGAACCTCGACGCGCACCAGTTCTCCGGGACGCGGTGTCCCGGAGGTCCAGTCCATCCGGCGATACTCGCCGGGCCGGCCCTGGGCCAGCGGCTTCAGCACGCCCTCCTCCAGCCGCGGCCACCACGCGACGGGATCGTCCCAGGTGGCGAAGGCGTCTGTGCTGACCAACGCGGCGCGCGAGCCGAGAGCTTCGACCGTCTCGGCGGCGAGGGTGGATTTCCCGGCCCCGGACGGACCGTCGACGGCGAGCACGCGGACGCCGCCGAGCCGGGGCGGAGCGGCGAGCAGTGCGGAGATCAGGGAACGCGTGCCGGGCTCGCTTCGGGCAGGCCGTCCACATTGTCCGGTGGGGACGTGCGCTTCTCCAGTTCGGCGATGCGCGCTTCGAGGGCGCGCTGGGTGTCTTCCAGTTCGCAGCGCAGCAACGCGGTCTCCTCGACCGAGGTCCGCACCTCTTCCTCGAGGTGCCCGACCTCGGTCGAGAGCTGCAGCGCGACCAGCGCGAGGACCACTCCGGACAGGAAGAAGACGAAGTTCGACGGGGTCGCGACCCCGGTGAGATGCGCCAGGAACTCCGCGACCGGCGGGACCACCGCGAGCACCACCACGCCGATGGCCACCAGGAGCCAGATGCCGGCGTACTTCTCGCGCAGCTTGCGCCGCCGCATCATCTCGACGACGACGAGCAGCACCAGCGCCGCGATGACGATGCTCAGTACCTGCCAGCCTGCCATGGAGCCTCCCTACGCCGCGTCGGACGAGTCAACGGACGGACGGCGGCGCACGAGCGCGAGCAGCAGCGCGAGCCCCGCCCGGCCCAGGTACACCGCGGACTTCACCGGAGAATGGCTCGGCGTGCCGCCCGCCCGTTCGCGCATGACCACGGGGGTCTCCCGAATGGACAGATTCGCCCGGATCGCCATCACCAGCGCCTCGATCGTGTCGCCGAGGTACTCGGCCGGGTAGTAGCCGGCGAACAGGCGGATCGCACGCGGGCCCATCGCCTTGAACCCGGAGGTGACGTCGGTGAGCTTGCTGCCGGACAGCCGGCTGAACACCAGTGCCAGCACGACCATCGCGTACTTGCGCGGCCCGACCGCGCGGTAGGCGCCCTTGCCGGCGAACCGGGAGCCGATCGCGATGTCGGCGCCTTCGTCGAGCAGCTGCAACAGGGCGCCGACCTCGTCCGGGTCGTGCTGGCCGTCGGCGTCGACCTGGACGACGGCGTCGTAGCCGCGCGCGGCGGCGTACCGGAAACCGGTGCGCATCGCGCCGCCCACGCCCAGGTTCACCGACAGCCGGGCCACCCGGACGCCGGCGGCGCGGGCGAGTTCGGCGGTGCGGTCGGTCGAACCGTCGTCGACCACCAGCACGTCCGCGCTCGGCAGCGACTGCTTGACCTGGGCGAGCACCGCGGAAATGCTGTCTTGCTCATTGAGCGCGGGCATCACGATGAGCACTTGGCGAGTGCTCACGGATGTGCTGGACACGGCAGTCACCTTAACCGCTCACTGACCGTTCGCTGTGGTAGGGCTGGCCACGCCGGACTGTCCGGCGATCTCGTAGATCGTCGCGCCCTCGTTGTGGAACACCACGCGGAACTCCGGTCCGGGCCGGACCCGCGCCACGCCGGCGGACTCGACCGCGTTCTCCGCGGCCTTTCCGTTGCCCTGGATGAGATAGCGCACCCGCAGGTCGGTGAGATCCGCCCGGACCTGCTGGTACTTGTCGATGTCGTCGACCCACGCGCTCAGGTAGGCGGCCTTGGTGTTCGCCCCGGCGCCGTAGAAAGTCCACTCGACCGGCTGAACCCCGGCCAGCGCGTACATCCACGCCGAACCGTCGGCCCGGTTGTTCATCACCCGCTCGCCGGGCGCGGTGTGCTGGCCGAGCCAGGCGAAGGCGGCTTCCTCGGCGGTGGACACCGTCGGCCCGTCCCGGTAGGTGACGGCCATCCGAGTCGCGTTGCGGCCGATGTAGCCGCCCTTGCTCAGACCACCGCACACCAGCCCGAGCAGGACGACCGCGACCACGCCGAGCGTGGCCGGCTTGAGCTTGACCCTCGGCTGCGCCTTCCGCACGAACCACGCGGCCGCGGTATGCGCGAACTCTCCGAACGCGACCGCGCCCGCCAGCGGCACCAGCGCCGCGATCCGCCAGTGGTCGTTGTAGAAGAGGCTGGTCAGGGTCTGCATGAGCGGCGAGTTGATGGACACCGTCAGCATGAAGAGGCCGCCGAACAGCACATACGCGGCGACCAGCCACAGCATCCGCCGGTGCCGCACCAGCAGGACGAGCCCGGCGAACGCGGGCACGCCGATCCACCACTGCGGAAAGTCCGACATCGGAGAGAACATGATCGTCTGGCCGAAGCCGCCGGCGAGCGTGGTCTCCGGCGCCCAGTACGCGCTCGTCACCCCGCCGGCGTTGTACAGCGAGGGCAGCACCAGCGGCACGCCGAGCGCGATCGCCAGTCCGCCGGTCGCGATCAGCGAGGGCAGGCTGCGCCGCCATTCGATCTTCTCGAAACGGCAGAGAACGGCGACCAGAATGAGCAGGAAATAAACAACGACCACGAACACGACGCTGGTGTGCAGACCGCACAACCCGGCCACGCCGACGCCGATCGCGACCGGGCCGGCAATGCCGTTCGGCTTCAGCAAATAACGGCTCAGCGCGAGCATCGCCGGAATCAACGCGACGCCGGCGACGTAGGGCCACAACGGTCCGCGCCACAACGAGTCGTACGGGAAGGCGCTGAACCACGTGCTGACCGCGGCCGCCGCGGCGGTGCCGAGCGCGGGCATGCCCCAAACCCGGCACAGCGCGGCGATTCCGAACGGCACGGTGAAAATCACCGCCAGCGCGGCCAGGTTCAGCGTGGGCATCATGGTCAGCCCGCCCTTGCCGAAAACCAGCGCGAGCAGGGCGTGATACGTGTCCGGGTAGAAATAGTTCGTCTGGTTGGGCAGGTTGGCGATGGTGCCCACAGTGGACGGCCGGGCGTCGCCGTGTTCGGCGATCCAGCGGACCAGATTGCCGTGGAACGGCGCGTCCCAGCCCTGGTGCACGGTGTTGATCCCGTTGGTGCCGCGCAGGAAAGTGACCGCGCCCACGCCCACTGCGGCGACGACACCCGCCGCCATCACGAGGTGGTCGCGCAGCGGCAGCTTCTCCAGGTCCTCGCCCGCCCAGTCCGGGTGCCTGCGAGCACGCAGCCGCAGCACCGCGAACGCCAGCCCGAAGCCGACGACGGCGAGCACCAGCGTCCACAGCGCGACGTTGAGCAGCGACCAGCGGATGCCGAGGCCGCCCAGCACCGGGACGCCGAGCGCGACGACCCCGAACGTCAGCAACGGCGCCGCCGCGGCGAGCGTCCACCCGCGCAACCGGATAGCTGCTCCGAAGACGAGCCCAGGCACCCAGAATGCGAGCAGCACCAGAAGAACGTTCATCGAATTCGAATCCAACCCTGATTGGCTTTCGCCATCCGACGCACGCCGGGAACCGGCGGCTCGGAACTCACACTACTGCGACGCTAAGAACACGCTTCACCCGTGTCGGAGGTTGCTTCCGCGGGAGAATTGGCGAGTACGAATCCCAGCACGACGGCGAGCCCGGCCATCGGCGCGACGGCGAGCGAAACGACGGCGCGCACCACGGTGTCGCCCGGAACGGCGAGCAGCAGCGCCGAAGCGGTGACCGCGACCACCGCCCAGGTGATCAACACCCGGTTGGCCTGGGCGCGCGCCACCAGCACGGCGGTGAGCAACTGCATCGGCACCAGCAGCACCGAGGACCACACGAGTCCGGCGACCGCCCAGCCGTCCACGTGGTACTTGGGGCCGTTGACGAACTGCACCGCCCACGGGCCGATCAGCATGCCGACCAGCGCGCCGAGCGCGGCCAGGGCGAGCGCGGCGAAGGTGCCCAGCAGCAACACCCGGCGCAACCGGAGCCTGCCGTCCGCGGTGGCGGAAAGCCGCACCACGAAGGGCACGGCAAGCGACTGCACCGGCGCGACCAGCGTCAGCGGCAGCCGTGCGATGACCAGCGCGGCGAACACCGCGCCGAGCCGGTCCCGGTCGCCGCCGGGGGCGAGCAGGCCGACCAGCGCGGGGTAACCGGTGATGACGCTCGCGGTGAGGGCGGCTCCGAGCAGCAGCATGAGCATGCGGCGGCTGGTGACCGCCCAGCCGTCGCCGGGCGCGCGG